>DATJGD010000081.1:0-34434 GCA_035495255.1 Bacteroidota bacterium
TAACGTGCTTATTTCGTCCGATCTGTCGATAACGACGTCTCCGTCATCAGTCGCGCGACCGGATATAGATTAATTTGATTATCCCAATAGGGTGAATGCTCGTAAAAGAAATTCAGCCGGGCCGATGCGCTTTTTGCGAAGCCCGAATCTGAGGCAACTTTATCGTCGAAATCCTGTCGTAACTTGGGATCTCTTTGCATCATCTCGCGGGAGACCTTCTCCATCACATAATCCTCAGCGTACTCCTTTTGCTCGAAGATCGCGTCGAAGAACCCCCAGCCAACGAACGAATCGGGAGCGTCAGGCTCGAGGAGTTGTGCCGCAACCTTCGCCGTGCGCTGGTGCATCGGGACGACGATCGTTCCCGCCGGGAACGACGTCTTTTCTCTAAATTTTTCCGTCGTAGTGGTCACCCCGATGTGACCTTCAAACGGAGCAGTGGCCCACTTCGGTTTTGTCAGCCGGTACCGTTCCACGTCGATATCGACAGGGGACGTGAGACGGTCGAATTTTATTCCATGGAGCTTCAGGCGATAGATGATCGTTTGATACTGCTGCGGAATCAGGTACGCGAACGGCATCTCGACGGTTTTGTCGACGATAACGCTGTCATAGGCGGGCACGCTTGCTTCGAAAGGCTCACGCGTGTAACTCCTTCTGGTTCCTGTTGAGATATCGCTCGCCTCGTTCTTCTGTCGAAACCCCGCGTACGTGACATTATGATTGGGCAATGTATCCCCTCGATACGTCAGTGCATAGGTGTGCGGAAGCCCTGAAGTTGTCTGCTCATCAGCTCGTCTTACCGCAGAACGGAGCGAAGCGTTTTCAGCATTCAGCTTCTGAATTATCGCATCAAGCATCTCATAGTTGCCCTCGACGCGAGATTTGTAATCTTTCAGCATGTGCATTTCGATGAGCACACCCGGGCGGTTTTGCAGAGTCGTATAGACTGTGGAAAAGCGCGGCGGGGCAGTTCCTGATACTCCCGCCAGCCCCTTCATCGGGTCAAGGTCGTCCCGTAAAAAGATAAGCTGGCCTACAGGGATGTTGCCGTTCGTTTTCAATGAAGATATCTGCGGCAAAAACTTTTGCGTGATCCATTCGCGCACAGGCGGAGCAACATTCGGAGTGTTTTCGATGCCAAACGTTACGACATATTGGTAATCCGCGCCATCAGTGACGTGACAATCGACGAAGAAATCGGGGAGCCAATCGTTAAAAAGCCGCAGCCAGAATTGCGTTTCCGGAGCGTCAGCCTTCATGTAATCGCGGTTAAGATTCAGATTCTGAGAAGTCACGCGCCAGCCCATCTCTTCAGGCCCGTTTTGATTGATGCGATTGTACGGCCCGAACCGCTCATGGCCGTCGACATTATAAATGGGAATGACAAGGAGAATGACATGATCGAGCAGCGACGCCTTGGTTTTCGTGATCGCAATGTCGCGAAGGAGCATGAGACTGGCATCTTTCCCTTCGATTTCTCCCGAGTGAATGCCGTTCTGGATCAACATGATAACTTTGCCGCTCTTTGCCGCCTTCTGAGGATCGAATGCCTGTTCTTTCGAGACGATGACGAGCGGCAAATCCCGACCTTCCGGGCTTTTCCCGAAGTTCGTTACCTTGATCCAGGGGGAGGCTTTTTCCAGCTTGCGGCAATATTCCATCGTTTCCTTGTAGCGGGGAGTTTTCTTGTACCCGCTTTGCTCATAGTAGGTAAGCCATTTTTCAGGCACACTCTGAGAGAAGAGATTCGCGCAACACAACAATAAGAGAAAGGAAAGTTTCATGGTACGTCTATGGACGGGGTTTAATGCGAATAAAAATCTATCACACGGTTAATTGCGGCAGTACAGACCGGATCAAAATCGGTGAGGCTTAGCGAGAACATGCGGCAGTCAAGCGACGGCCGGTACACGCCCTCCGAGACGTACCCTGCTCCTTCAAACGCTCCGACAATCCCTTTGTACGATGCATCTTTGAGAATTTGCTGCTCAGCCTGGTATATCGGCTCCCGTTTCTTGTAATAGTCCGGTGCGAGCCGGTCAAGCTTGCCGCGCAAACGCTCGAGGCTGTCGTACTGGGCTTTCGCCCACGACGTCGGGAGAGCGGTTCCCTCCTTCACAAAGTTCTTCCACTTCAAGTGTTCTTTGTCGGTCAGCGCCGTCAGGTTCGGCTCCCAGGGTTCTACCCCCTTCTGATAAAAATCGTTGTACGAAACCTGCGAGCTGTAATACTCATCACCGAGCCCGCCGAACGAGTGCCCGAATTCGTGAACCCAGACGTAATCCATTTGCCATTCCATGCCTGCAATGTCAGTCCGCGAATAGCACGTCATGTATAAATTGTAGATGCCTCCGCCTCCATAGCGGTTGTCGTTCACCAAAATCAAAATAAAATCATACGGAGCGGCTGCGGCAATATCGTGAAGGGTTTTGTCTTCTTCCGTCAAGACGTATCGCGCGGATCCGAACGTATTGTACATCGTCCCAAGCGGAGTGTTCTTCCAGACATTCTTATCCGGCTTATCAATGCCTGAATCCTGCGAGACGATTTCTATGGTCCGGACGTTGAACTCGTTCTTCCGTTCTTTGAACGGGTTTGTCGAAAACATCACGTCATTGAAATGTCTGGCATCTTTTCGGAACTTCTCCATGTCTTCCTTGCGGTAACCGTCCCCGAGAATAAGTATGTCGACCTTCTCGTGCGGCGAGCCGTTTTCCCAGATCGGTGTGACCTTGAACTGTGAAATCTTCTTTTCATGATTTACCTCAGTGGGGGAATTCGGATCAATGATCGTCGAAAACACTTCATGGAGGTTCATTTGTTTGTCACGCCGGCTGATCGTGACCTGAACTTTTCGCTTTGGATACGGGAGCCGGAGGGTTTCATGGAATGTCCTGTAAATTCCTGAGAGAGCTTCATCGGTGCTTTGCCATTCATTGAACATCGATGAATAGCCCCGCGAGTAAATAAGTGTCGCGCTCGGAACGTCATAGACGCGCGCCTGGTATTCGCCGAGGCTTAACGTGTCGATGAGATTGACGAGGCTTCCGGGCCACGGCCCCTCTTCGAGAACAGCTGACAGGCTGAAGGTTTCAGCCCCCTTTGTGCCCGTGTGGCTGCAATCGACGCGAAGAGTTTTATCAACAAAGAAATTTTCAAAGGCCGGGGAGGCTGATGCGGTTGACAGGATGTGCAGAGAGAGTACGACGAGAATGACAAAACATTGAATCAGCTTCATAAGAAGACTTTTCCGATGGAATGGTAAACAGAACGATTAGAAAACGTGCAGGAGAATATACAAAAGTGCCGCAATGAAAAAAACTACAAAAACAAAGGCGACAAATTTAGAGATTGCCCATAGGATCTTTATGGGAAACCATATCGGAAATGTAAGAATTTTGAGCAGTGCGAGCATCATGATTGAGCGTTCGGTGCGCCCGTCGTACGGTGAGGAATAATCCACCATGCGATGAGGTACCCGATGACGAAGGGAATAATGCCGGTAATGACGGCAAGGACCACGGTAATAAGCCGGACAATCGTGGGATCGATGTCCATCATTTCGGCAACGCCTCCGCAAACACCAGCGATCTTCTTATCTGAATCAGAAAGAAAAAGTCGTCTCATTTTGTATGCCTTTCCGAAATAGTTGAGGAAATATAATGAAGATATTAAGGATAGTCAAAATAAATGGCAGTTGAGCGTTGGACTCGTTATATTCCTGTTGTTTGGATACTCAATCACTTATCACCTCAGCTGAGCAACCCATGAACATCCTCGTCCTGAACTGCGGCTCTTCATCCGTCAAATTTCAGATCGTACAAACAGATCTCGATCTGATCAAAAAGAACGCCGATACGCGGCTCGCTTCAGGAGTCATCGAGCGTGTCGGAAGCCAGGCGCTCATCACCCTTCAAGCCGAAGGGAAGCCAAAAATCCGGCAGGCAGTTGCACTGCGCGATCACAGGGCTGCCCTCGATCATATTTTACGTTGGATCATCTCACAAGATTCACACATACGGAATATCAACTCGCTGGCCGATATCCATGCCGTCGGCCACCGCGTAGTGCACGGAGGAGAGAAGTTTACCCGGTCGGTGAAAATTACCGATACCGTCATCGACGAGATCGAAGACAATATCGAGCTCGCGCCTTTGCACAATCCGGCAAATCTCAAGGGCATTCGCGCGGCTCAGGAATTGCTCGGCCCGGGCATTCCCCAGATCGCAGTATTCGACACGGCATTTCATTCGACGATGCCCGAGACATCGTATCTCTACGCCATTCCGTACCAGCTTTACCGGCGCCACCGTATCCGGCGCTACGGATTTCACGGAACGTCGCACCGGTATGTCGCGTACCGCTACCGGCAGATCATGAAGATTGAACGGGAGGAAACGAACATCGTCACGCTGCATTTAGGAAACGGTTGTTCCATCTGCGCGATAAAAAACGGAGATTCCATGGATACGTCCATGGGACTCACCCCTCTCGAGGGACTCGTCATGGGGACGCGCAGCGGAGATATTGATCCGTCGATCATCGAGTTCATTCAGCATAAAGAAGGGACAACGCTCCAGGAAATAGAAACCATGCTCAGCAAACAGTCGGGGCTGCTCGGCATCTCAGGATTGACAAACGATATGCGGGAACTTCTCGACGAAGAAGCCGAGAAGCGGGATCGCAGGGCGACTCTTGCCATCGATATATTCTGCATGAGGGCAAGAAAGTACATCGGGGCGTACCTCGCCGAAACAGGCGGTTCCGATGCGATCGTCTTTACCGGCGGCATCGGCGAAAATAGTCCTGTTATCCGCGAACGTATTTGTTCAGGGCTGGAGTGGATGGGGCTTACCCTGGATAAGAAACGGAATACGGCACTGGTCCGCGGCAAAGAAGGGTTGATCTCCTCTCCGAAATCTAAACTGAAAGCGTTCGTTATCCCGACGAATGAAGAATTGCTTATCGCAAGAGATACTGTTCGTACCGTGAAGAATGCGCCAAGAAGGTGGTGAGCGTGAAGGCGAAACGACTCTACAGCATTACAGTTGACATCGCCGCGCCTCAGGAGCGGATATGGGAAGTCATGAGCGATGTGGAACACTGGCATACCTGGACCCCGTCGGTCAGAAAGATCAGGCGGCTCGACAGGGGGCCATTCACGCTGGATTCAAAGGTCCTGATTTACCAACCAAAGCTTCCCCCCGCTCTCTGGAAAGCTACTGCATTCGAAGAAGGCCGCAGCTTCACCTGGATTTCTCGAGGCCCCGGAATACGCGTTACAGCTCATCATACCATCGAACCAATCACCGGCGGATCGCGGGTTATGCTCTCGGTACAATACGAAGGAATCCTGGCAGGGATGGTGTCCCGGCTGACCGCTTCCATCAACGACCGGTACCTCGGATATGAAGCGGAAGGTTTAAAGAAGAAGTGCGAAGAAAAACATTCATAGCATGAAAACGATTTCGCCTCAAAACGCTTGATTTTTGTTTCTCATTTTCCGACCTTCAATCTGGAGCGCTGAACTCAATCAAAAGTTCTCGCCGAAATATATAAGCACTCTTTTTCCTCCTATCATAAGGATCACCTCAACCGTTCTTGCTACAAACGGGCGTTGATTTTTTCAACAGTGCCGGTTCACAGGAAATGTGAACTACCTCACTCTGTTCTTTATCCGATACATCATTTTTGATTATTTTAGGTTACGGGAGTAGGTCCGTCGGCCCCTCCCTAACATAGTCACACGATACGGTAGAGTCGATGAAGATTCAGTCGCACGTTATGTACATAGTTTTTCTTTTCCTCGTCGGTACGCTTGCAGTTATTTCATTGACGGCACGAGGCTTGAATTACTATCTTACCCCTCTCGAGCAGCGCCCATTCCGCGAAGATTATGCTTCCATGCGGCCCTCCGGCACGTATAGCCATGGGCTCGGTATCGTCGGATCCCTCATGATCATTGTCGGTGTGACAACATATTCGACGCGTAAACGGGTCAAGCGGTTGTGGAAGGCCGGAAAATTATCGAACTGGCTTGAATTCCATATCTTCCTCTGCCTTGTCGGTCCCATTCTCGTTGTCTACCACACGACATTTAAAGCCGGGGGTATTGCAGCGATCAGCCTTTGGACCATGCTTTCCGTCGTCGCAAGCGGAATCATCGGCCGCTTCCTGTATGTCCAGATTCCGCGGAACATGAAAGGGGCCGAATTAACGGAGCAGGAAATCAGCGCCGAGCTGGACCAGCTCGCTGCGGCGCTTCTCGCGAGCCCGTTAGGGATTACTCTCATCAGAATGATCGACAAGGAGTTTGAGCATATCCCGCGTCCGCAATTCGTCGGCGAGGCGATCCGCCTGTTTGTGCGATTGGAACACATCAAACGCGTTACCAACCGAACCGTCCGTCAAATGATCCGGGGCAGCCGGGTCGATCATGCAACCGCGACAGCGCTTCAGTCCGCCGCGATGAGAAGAACAAACCTCGTCCAGCGTTCCCTCGTTCTTCACCAGGCTGAACGAATGTTTTACTACTGGCACGTCATACATTTTCCGTTCAGTATTATCATGTTCGTGACCCTTGCCGCGCACGTGACCGCTGCGATCATGCTGGGCTACACATGGAGTTTTTGACGTTACCCCTGCATGCGAACATTCATTAGCCTCGTCATCATGACCGTAGCGATCGCGACGTATCATATTCCGCTGGCGGCACAGTTTTCCCCGGGAGAGCTCTCACGGGCGCATGCGGACCTGGATGGCATCACGAAGTGCACACAGTGCCATGAAGTCGGGAACGCGATCAACGGCACCAAATGCCTGGGTTGCCACGACGAAATCAAATATGTTCTCGACCACAACAAGGGATTTCATGCCTTGAACTCAGGGAAAGCGTGTGTCGATTGTCATAAAGAACATCTGGGGCGGAATGCGTCGACGTTCCGGTTTGAAGAGGACCAATTCAATCACGCGCTCTCCGGGTTTGCATTGTCGGGAAAACACCAGGAGCTTTCATGCAAATCGTGTCACACCCCGGAGCGTGTCAAAGAAGTGCATATGAAGGAGAAATTCAAAGAGCATCCGCACGCGAGCTATATGGGGCTTACGTCAGACTGTAATTCGTGCCACAACGACCCACATAAGAACAAATTCGACGGCAATTGCTCGTCATGCCATACTTCTGCGGCCTGGAAGCAGGTTCAGTCGTTCGACCATTCGAAAACGAGGTACCCTCTTGCCGGAAAGCATGCTTCGGTCTCCTGTGTCAAATGCCATACCGAGATGAATGAAACATCGCAGTCCAAAGCGGTCGATTTTGCAACAAAGAATCCGGCGGATTGCGCACCCTGCCACACCTCCTCTCACGTATCGACATTTGCCGGCGCCGCGTGTTCCTCATGCCATACGCCCGGTGGATGGAACGAAGCGCTCGCCCGGCCGTTCAGCCATCAGTTGACGCGGTATAATCTCGCGGGCAAACACGCTGCGTTGCGGTGTGAGCAGTGCCATCATATTGAAAAGCAGGCGAACTTTAGCGCAACGTTTCTCCTGCCATTTGGAAAATGCCAGGATTGTCATCAGGACAAGCACAACGGCGAATTTGCGGAGGCCTATAAGAACGATTGCAGCCGTTGTCACAACCTCGCAGGCTACGGCCCGTCAACGTTTGGGCTGACGCAGCACCAACGAAGCCGCTTTGAGCTCGCCGGGGCGCATGCAGCGATACCCTGTGCATCGTGCCACAAGACGCCGCGCGGCCTGAAATTCCGTTTCTCGTCGCTGCGATGTGAAGCCTGCCATGAGGATATTCATAAGGGGAGATTTGCTGCGCAAATCTCCGTGCAGGGCTGTTCGGCGTGTCATTCCACAACTGAGTGGAAGAGCGCGTCGTTTGACCACTCGGCTACTAAATTTCCGCTTGCCGGAAAACATGCGGATGCAGCCTGCAAGGATTGTCATCGCCAGAATGTGATTCCGGGTTCAGATGCGCCGTTGCCGCCGGTATCCGCTCAGTGTCAATCGTGCCACCGGGATGTCCATGAAGGACAGTTTGAAACGGAGAACGCCACGAAGTGTGAACGCTGCCACCAGCCCGAAGGCTGGCGGAAATTGACCTTTAGCCACGAAGCCCAGAGCAGATTCCCGCTCTCAGGAGCCCATGTCAGAGTTGCATGCGAGAATTGTCATAAACAAGAGAGCCGCGGGCAGACCACGTTTGTCCGGTTCAAACCCCTATCGGTCGCCTGCGCATCGTGCCACGCGGAGCGCAAAAAATGAAAAAACTTCTGCTCATATTGTTCCTGTTCATCCAGATCGCCTCGGGCCAGCAGTCGCCGCACGGAGCGATCTCAATAGCGTGCGAAGTATGCCACTCGACCTCCTCCTGGCAGGTGCGCACCGATGCGGAGTTTAACCACAATTCGACGGGTTTCCCGCTCACCGGAAAGCACCGGTTCACCCTGTGCAGCTCATGCCATCAAAAATTACAGTTTTCGAATACTTCTCAGGAGTGCGCTTCATGCCACACTGACGCACACCAGCAGGAGCTGGGGACGGCATGCGCCCGTTGTCACACGACGGAGACGTGGCTCATCTCGGACATGAAGCAGCGGCATCAGCAAACACGCTTTCCCCTGGTTGGCGCGCATGCGTTTGTTTCCTGCGACCAATGTCACACCCGCGCATCGTCGCACCGTTACGCGGGGACGCCGCTGACCTGCATTGCCTGTCACACGAGCGACTTCCAGGCCACCACGGCTCCCAGCCATACTGTTCAGGGATTCCCGGTAGACTGCAATACCTGTCATAGGATCGATGCACCGCATTGGCCCGGGGGTTTTGACCATGCGCTCACCGCGTTCCCGCTCACGGGAGCTCATAAAGCGACGGTGTGCCTGGACTGCCATACCGGCAACCGGTTTACGAAACTTCCAACGATTTGCTATTCATGCCATTCTGCGGATTTTGCTTCGACACAGGCACCGAACCATTCAACCGGTGGGTTCAGCCACGATTGCATCACCTGTCATACCACCGCGGCCTGGCAGCCTTCAACGTTCGATCACAGCGCGACAGCATTTCCACTGACGGGGAAACATCTCACCGCACAATGCCAGGAATGCCATGCGAACGGAAATTACCAGCTCCATTACACCGACTGCTACCAATGTCACTCGGGCAATTTCCAGCAGACTGTCAATCCAAACCATGTCAGCGGAAATTTCAGTCACGATTGCATGACGTGCCATACGACATCAGCATGGACCCCGGCATCGTTCAATCATGCCTCGACTGCATTCCCGCTGACGGGGAAACACGCGACCACGGAGTGCGCCGGGTGCCACACAAATGGCAATTACCAGCTTACGTATTCGAGCTGTTACCAATGTCATCAGGGCAATTTCGAGACAACGATAAATCCGAACCACGTTTCCGGGAATTTCGGCCATGATTGCCAGACGTGCCATACGACGATAGCATGGAGTCCGGCGGCATTCGATCATTCGATCACGGCATTCCCGCTCACCGGCAAACACACGGCCACGCAGTGCTCTGCATGCCATACGAACGGGAATTATCAGATCCAGTTTACCAATTGCTACCAATGCCATCAGGCAGACTATCAGCGACCGACGGACCCCAACCATGTCGCCGCGAATTTCGACCATAACTGCCAGACGTGCCACACGACGACAGCATGGATACCATCGACGTTCAATCATGATCAGCAGTATTTTCGTATATATTCAGGCCGCCATCAGGGATTATGGACGAGTTGTGGAAATTGCCATCAGGACAATACGAACTACAGCGCGTTCACATGCCTGACGTGTCACGCACCGACTGAAACAAACTCACATCACACCGGGGTGAGCGGCTACACCTATTCAAGCCCGGCCTGCTACAGCTGCCATCGGGGCGTATGAAACTTGCACGATTCATCATCGTCTGTTGCACTATCTTCCCCATCGCGTCGATCGCGCAGGAGAAAATGATTCATGCGACGGTGACCTACATTTCGGGAGATGCGATCTATCTGTCCGCGGGAAAGCACGCCGGCGTGAAAGACTCGAGCGATGCTTTTCTTGTTGCACATCAGGACACAGTTGCGGTACTCAGGATTATCGCCACAAGTTCGACTTCCGCTTCGTGTAGATTCGTTTCCGGGCGGCAACGTCCTGCCGTAGGTGATGTCGTCGTGGTCCCGATCAAACTGCCATCCGAAGCTGCCGGCGCGCCAGATACAGCAACCGCGGCACACCCGGAAACGCTGACGGTACCCCTAACGCCCGATTCAACGATTCATTCCCTTCCCGAAAAGCCATCGGCTCCGTCGGGATTGCCATCAGCTCCGTCCGTTGTCATTCACGGTAGGATCAGCGCCAGATATCTGACGTTCATTCCCTCGTCTTCCATTACTGTCACCCAGCCCGGTATCTCCTTCAGTATTCGCGGTCAGGTGAGGGAAACGCCTCTTCAATTCACCCTCATGGGAAACGTACGAATGCTGATTCGCGGGAGTACTTCACCCTTCGAATCGGGGGGATTGAATCAAACCCGGTTATACAGGATATCACTCGATTACGAGGATGATGTTAACCGAGCAAGCGTTGGGCGGTTCACCAGCAGTGTCTCAGGCTCTGCGGGATACATCGATGGTACCCTCGTATCGCGGAAGGTTGGGCCGATTGTCATCGGCGTGTCGGGCGGGTTTGAACCTTCGTTCAATCAGCAGAATCTTTCGACTGACTATAAGAAGTTCTCTCTCTTCGCCGGCTATCAGCCTGAAGCCAGGGCTGCGTATCTTGCGGGAGTTTCATATACCAAGACGTTTTATCACTCGGATCCCGACCGGGAAGTAATGAGTGCATCGCTCGCATTGTTTCCTTCAGGGAATATGTATGTGTATGCCCAGAGTGAGGTGGACTTGAGAACGAAGAAAGAAAGCGAGCTGATCAGGAAGGCTAAGCTCACAAATCTCCTGGCAAACGTTGATTACAGGTTTACAGGCATCCTTAGCATTGGCCTTGGAGTTCTTTGCTACCGGCCAAATTATTCGTTTGCGGCAATTCGATCCATTCCGGATTCATTGCTTGATATGAAGCTTCAAACGAGTCCTACCCTCTCGCTCAATCTCTATTTTTCCGGGGGAATCTCGCTCTATAGCCGGTACACTCCCCGCACATCGGAGCAGAAATTTGGAAGCGAGTATTCACATTACAGCTCGCTCGGAGCTTCCAATGTTCTGGGGGAGGGAATAACGATCCGGGGGACATTTTCGCAGAACATCACTTCTGCAGTCCGTACAATGGGATATGGCTTGAACCTGCAAAAAACTGTTGCTGCCCTTGGCGATCTCAATCTCCGGTATCAGCAGTACCGTTACAGCTTCCTCGCTCTCGATCAGTCAACGACGAGCAATTCCTACGCGATAGATGTGATGACTTCCATTCTTCCCCGTCTCGCGTTATGGGGAAGCGTGGAACGCTCCATCGGACTCGATGCGAATGCCACGACGGTGTCGGCTGAACTTTCCGTCTCATTCTAAATGGAAACGGCCATCACATTCACGATCTTTCTGGGGCTCATCGCACTCCTTGCCCTTCCCTACTGGCTGAAAGCCCGGCGCCGGCAGCAGCATGCCGCCGATACTCACCGGAAAAGTGCCGGAGCGAATTTGCTCGAGCCGGCAACGCTCCATCCTCGAATCGACCTGCTGACATGCATCGGTTGCGGAAGCTGCGTCAGAGCGTGCCCTGAAGACGTCCTCGGCATCGTCGAAGGACGCGCCGCGATCGTCAACGGCGCCCGCTGTGTGAGCCACGGAGTATGTCTCGAAGCATGCCCGGTCGGCGCAATTACGCTGGGGTTCGGAAGGCCGAAGCAAGGGATGGAAATACCGTACTATGATGACGACTTACAGACCAACATTCCGGGCCTCTATATCGTCGGGGAACTCGGCGGTATCGGCCTAATTAAAAACGCGTTCGACCAGGGAATCCGCGCGGTGGAGCATATTGCGGCACAGCGACTCCCGGTATCCTCCGATAGATATGATCTTGCGATCATCGGGGGCGGGCCCGCCGGAATAGGCTCCGCACTCGCGGCTCAGGCGCGCGGCCTGCGATACATCGTCCTGGAGCAGTATGAACTTGGGGGATCGCTTCTCCATTACCCCCGCGAAAAAGTTGTTCTTACCTCTCCGGTGGAATTACCGCTCTATGGCAAACTCCGGCACTCAGAGATCGGCAAAGAAGAGCTTCTCTTGTTGTTCGAAGGAATCGCGCGTGAATTCAAACTCCGTGTCATAACGCAGGAAAAAGTTGAGCAGGTAATTCCGGACGCTGAATTTTCCATACGTACGGCCGGCAGCACCTACAGGGCAACGAAGGTCATCCTTGCTACGGGAAGGCGCGGGAGCCCGAAAAAACTCAATGTTCCCGGTGAGAATCTTCCGAAAGTACTTTACCGGCTTATCGAAAGCGAGTCGTATCATGATCAGAGGATCCTGGTCGTGGGAGGAGGCGACAGCGCTGTCGAAGCGGCAGTAGGACTGGCGCGTCAGAAGGGAAACGAAGTCGTGCTGTCGTACCGGAGAGAGGGGTTCATCAGGCTAAAAGAAAAGAATACCCGGAATATCGAAGAGATGATGAAGAGCGGCGAACTACGTGTGATGTTCGAATCAGAGGTCATTGAGATACAGCGGGAGAACGTTCTCGTTCGGGAGCGAGGCAACGTGCTGCGGACCCTCGGGAATGACCACGTATTTATTTTCGCCGGTGGCGAACTTCCTTCCGAGTTCCTGAAAAAGACAGGAGTCCGGCTTCGAACGGCAGATTCTGAATCGCGCGCAGCGTAACTGTCGCCGATCTAGAAATCAAGTAACTCGCTCTCGGTTAATCCGGCCATCCCTCGTAACTTCCGCGTCTCCCCTTTCGTAAGATAACGCCAGCGGCCCCGGGGCAGCCCCTCGTATGTAATGTCCGCATATGCCACGCGGTCAAGCTTCTCAATGTCGTACCCAAGTGCCCCGAACATCCGGTGCACCTGCCGGTTCTTTCCCTCATGAATAATAACACCAATGACCTTCCCTTTCCCTCCGGGGATCGTCACAACCTCTGCGGGTTCAGTTTTCCCGTCGGAAAGCCGGATGCCCTTCGCCAGCTTTTCTCCATCTTGTCGCAAGAGCGCCTTTTCGAGCGTGACCTTGTATGCTTTCTTTACCTCAAACTTCGGGTGCATCATCTTCTGGGCAAACTCTCCGTCATTCGTCAGGAGCAGGACGCCGGTCGTATTCCGGTCGAGCCTGCCGATCGGATAGACCCGCTGCTTCACCTTGACGTAATCCATGATCGTCGTCCGCCCGCGCTCATCGCTCGCTGTCGTGATGCAATCTTTTGGTTTGTTAAGAACGATATACACCGGCTCGTCCAGTTGGAGCACCTGTTTGCCGTTGACAAAGACCTTGTCGCGCGCCGGATTGATCTTCACGCCAAGACTCGTTACGATCGTTCCGTTGACATTTACTTTCCCCTCCTGGATGAGTTCATCCGCCTTGCGGCGCGATGAAATTCCGGCAGTAGAAAGGTATTTGTTAAGCCGAATGAACGAGGAAGTGCTTGCGCGCGAAGTCATGTAAATATTCAATTTTGAATGCAGGATGTAAGAGTCAGGATGCGGGTTGTGAGATGTTCCTGTTGCTGCCCGGCATGGCGTAACGTACGCCGGAGAAAGAACGAACCTTTTACGCCTCGGGTAAAGGCTGCTCCGGAACCTGGGGATCAGGTTGAGTGGCGGTATCGGCAGAAACTTCCTGGAGTGTGCCGCTGGCATTCACGACCGTCTTGCCAAGCTGCTCCTCGATCTCTTCGTCGGTCTTCCCCATGCGTTTGAGAAGCTCGCGTTCCATTTCCGAGCCCTGCTCCGCCATAATCTCTTCGATCTCGCGCGGCTTGGGAAGCTCTGAAAGGTCATTGAGTCCGAAATGTTTAAGAAAATCGGCGGTGGTGCCATAGAGAAGCGGGCGTCCGGCTGATACCGCGCGGCCTACGATCGTTACGAGCCCGCGTTCCATGAGTTTCTGAATTGCGTAATCAGCGTTCACGCCCCGGATAGCTTCGATCTCGGGTTTCGTGACAGGCTGTTTATACGCGATTACGGAGAGCGTTTCAAGTGTTGCCTGAGAGAGCTTGCGCTTGGCCTTTTCTTTCACCATGCGCCCCAGCCATTCGGCAAAGTCGGGCATGGTAGCGTATTGGTATCCGCCTGCTACCTGGATGATCCGGAATGACCTGCCGGCATGCACATACTCGGCATTGAGCTCGCGTATGTGGCCGAGAATCTCTTCTTCGCGCATCCGGTACCGCGGCGCACCGTTTTCTGCCGACCAGAGAATCTCCTGGATCTGTCGCGATGTCAGCGGTTCGTCGGAACCGAAGATCAACGCCTCGATAATGTGGCGCTTGCTTTCAGATATGGGAGTCGGGTCTAACACTTTTCAAGTAGTTAATTATTTGGAATAACTGAATCATTCATCTTGCAACCCTTGTCCTGGCTCATTCATCGACTCGGGATGCACTTTGTAAATAATAAAATCGTCTTCATGCGTCGCCGGACGTAAAGCAATAATCCTGTTTTTAACCATTTCCAGCATCGCAATAACTGTAACAATAATACGAACTTTTTCGGTCATATGCGAGACCATCTCAAAAAAGCCCACTTCCTCCCGTAATCTCATAAGATCGGCGATGTAGCTCATCTGCTCATCTATCGTAACGTTCAGGAGCTCTATATCGTGGTAGATCTTCTTCGGAGCGCTGTCCAGAACCCGCTTAAATGCCGAAATCAGGTTGAACATCGTGATATTCTTGAGGCTCTCTTCCTGATCTTCGAGCGTCACTTTCTTCGGATCCGAGTGAAATCCCTGCCGGTAATGCAGTTTCAGCTGCTCTTCCTCGAGGCGCTGAAGGACGGCGCTGGCCTCCTTGTACCGCTTGTATTCCAGCAGCCTGCGCACCAGCTCGGCGCGGGGATCCTCTTCCTCCTCCTCACCGGGCGCCTTCGGCAGGAGCATCCTGACCTTGATCTGCATGAGTTCGGCAGCCATGACGATAAAGTCGCCTGCGACCTCCAGATCGAGTTCCTGCATATAATGAAGGTACTCCAGAAACTCCTTCGTGATCCTGGAAATCGGGATATTGTAGATATCCAGCTCGTCCCGCTTGATAAAGAACAGAAGCAGGTCGAGCGGGCCTTCGAATTCGTTAAGTTTAACTTTATAGGACAAGAATTCCTCTTACCCCAGCTTCATAGCTTGATGAACCTCGCTCATCGTTTGTTTTGCTACAGCCTGCGCTTTCGCCTCGCCATCGTGTAATATGTCGTTCACTTCCTGCGGGTGCGCTTCAAAGTGCGCGCGCTTCTCCCGGAACGGAGCAAGCGTGTCGATAATATGATTCGCCGCATTCATTTTGCAGTCGAAGCAGCCGAGAGCTCCACTGCGGCAGCCGCTCTCGACTTCGGGTACTTCAGGTGGATTAAACTTCGTATGATACGTAAAGATGAGGCAGACCTCCGGACGGCCGGGGTCCCCTTTTCGCACCTTTAGCGGATCTGTGACTGCCGTGCGAATTTTCTTCTTGATCTCGTCCGGCGAATCGGAAAGGAGTATCGTGTTGCCTGCCGACTTGCTCATTTTCATGTTTCCGTCCAGCCCGGGAAGACGCGCAAACTTCGTGAGCTTTGCTTCGGGCTCAGCGAACACATCACCGTACGTCGTGTTGAACTTCCGGGCGATCTCGCGCGTGATCTCGACGTGCGGCACCTGGTCTTCGCCGACGGGGACGACTTCGCCCTTGTACAAGAGAATGTCTGCCGCCTGCAGCACCGGGTATCCGAGATGCCCGTAGATGACGCTATCGATGTTGAGATCGCGTACCTGTTCCTTGACGGTCGGATTGCGTTCAAGCCGTGCGGTCGTAATAAGCATGGAAAAGAGAAGGTGAAGCTCTGTATGTTCCTTGATCTGAGATTGGCGGAACATTGGACTCTTCTGCGGATCGAGGCCGACAGAGAGCCAGTCGATCAGCATGTCGACTGAGTTCTGGTAGAGTTCAGACGTATCGAGGTTCGTCGTGAGAGCGTGGTAGTCGGCGATGAGATGATAATTTTCGTAGTCAGATTGAAGTGCCACCCAGTTTTCAAGAGCACCGACGAGATGGCCGAGGTGCAGCTTCCCCGTCGGGCGCATGCCGCTAAGAATTCGTTTCTTTTTCTGCAATAAGTAGATTTCCTTAATTCATAAATAAGTAGGGCTTCCAGCTTTCGTCGATCGTGCCGACGAAGTGCCGGATAAACGTTACATGGTTCGGCTTCATGGGCCTCCGGATGAGCTTCATATGCGCCTCTTCGGGCGTCCTGTCCCCTTTCCTGTTGTTGCACTCCACGCATGCCGTCACAAGATTTTCCCAGGTGTCTTCACCGAGCCTGGATTTCGGCATCAAATGATCGACGGTGAGGGAGATATCCGTACGCGCGCAGTATTGGCAGCGATGGCCGTCACGGCGCAGAATGTTCTTGCGCGAAAGGATGATTTTTTTGTAGGGGATATGAATGTAGACACTGAGGCGGACGATGCTCGGGAAGGGCATCGTTACGGAAACCGAATGCAGCTGTTTCCCTGTGTAGGTATCGATAAGTTCAGCTTTGCCAAGATACAGAAGTATGATTGCCTTTTTTACATTGCAGACGCTCATCGGTTCATAGTTCTGGTTGAGGATGAGCACCTTACTGCTTAGCTTTCCGCTGGAGCCTGCGACATAATGAGAACTGAAGACCTATCCCTCCTTACATTCCTAGCTTGTTCAGGAAACCGTTAATTACCTATCAAAAATATATAATAAATTAAAATCTTTGTCAAGACGCATGGTGGGAGGGGTTAATCCTCCCACCATAAGAACACTCTAGCCTCGGAAAACCTCTCTACTTGGTCTCATTCTGGATGAACGGCAAAGGCTTTCCGTCCAGGTCGCAGAGGATGACGTCACCGAAGTTCGCTGAGGTGATCCCGGCCTTGATTTTGGACAAATCTCCCACAACAACCATGGTCATTTGCGAGGCATCCAGATACCGCGTGGCGACGCGGTTGACATCATCAAGCGATACCGCATCCATGTTCTGCAGGTAACTACTGTAATAGTTGTCGGGGAGCCCATACAGGACGATATTTTGAAGCGCGCCTGCGATTTGCGCCGGTGTTTCAAATGAAAGGGCAAAATTCCCGACAAACCCCTTTTTCACGAAATCGAGCTCCTCTTTTGAAAGGCCTTTGTCTTTCATGAGATGGATTTCATTGAGGAACTCGCGCATCGCGGAGTCCGTCTTCTCCGTAACGATTCCGCCCTGAGCGGTGAACGGGCCCACCCCTTTCCGGTACCCAAATCCCGAGCGGGCGCCGTAGGTATATCCGTGCTTCTCGCGCAGGTTAAGATTGATCCGGCTGGAAAACTGTCCGCCGAGCATCCGGTTCATCAATTCTACCGGGAAGAAATCGGGCGTGCTGCGCGCAAGCGCGGGATACCCGATGCGAACTTCCGACTGAGGCGCCCCCGGTTTGTCGACGAGGTAGACGCGCATTTTATCGGCCGGTTTCGGATCCGGCAGTGAATACGGCGGGACATCCGCCGGCTTCCAACCGCTGAGGATCGTTTCCAGTTTTGATGTTATGTCCTTGAGCTTCACGTCGCCCACCACAATGAGCGTCGCGTTGTTGGGACGGTAATACGTGGAATAAAACTTCTTCAGATCTTCCGTCGTCATTCCTTTCACCGAAGCTTCCGAACCGTTGGGGTTGTTGCCGTAGGGATGATTCGGGCCGTAGAGCAGGTACGCATAGGCGTTGTTGGCGATCGTCACCGGCTGGTCCCGCTGCTGCATGAGGGCCGTGAGCCTGATCTTCTTTATGCGCTCGAAGTCCTTTTCTGAAAAGACCGGATTTACCAGAACGTCGGCAAAAATATCAAGCGCCTTGTCCATGTGTTTCGTCAGCGTCGACAGTGTCACAAACGAACCGTCGGGGCTCGAGTTTGTCGCGAACGCCGCTCCGATGGAGGTGATTCCTTCCGAGATCTGGAGGGCATCACGGCTCTTCGTCCCTTCATCGAGCAGGTCCGCCGTCATCGAAGCGATCCCCGGCTGGGTGACCGGATCATGATCGGAGCCTGCCTGGATTACGAGATTGAATGCGACTGTCGGAAGCTCATGATGTTCTACGAGTTCGATTTTGAGCCCGTTCTGAAGCGTCGCCTTCTGAATTTCCGGCATCGTTACTTTTGGCGCAGGTTTGCTCACGGGACGTTTTGTCCTGTCGAGCTCTTCCCCGCCGGTTGCTGCAATCGTCATAAGTGCCATAAGCGTAATACCGATGATAAGAGTTCTCATAGTAATCACTCACCTTTCTGTACTGCAAGTTCGGTTTTTCCGAGCGGGACGACGCTCAGCGTCATATAATGCTGCGACAGATACCTGTTGGCGACTTCCGAAATCTCTTTCGCGGTGATACCTTTGTAAAGATCCCACTGCTTGTTGATGTTATTCGGGTCGCCCGTCTGGCAGTAGTAGTTTGCCATCGAATTGGCCTTGAAGAAGACCGTCGCGGCACGGTTCACGATTCCCGCCTCGATCGAGGTGAGGCTGTTTTCGATTTCCTTGTCGGTGACGCCGTTCTTCAGAATGTCCGCCATCAGGGAGTCAACGACAGCTTTGATATCCGTGAGGTTCTTCCCCGGTTTTGCAGTAACGGTTACTTGAAATAATCCGGCGATCTCTGATGAACCGGCAGATGCGGTTGCGGTTTGAGCGATCTGCTTGTCGTACACCAGCGTCCTGTAGAGGCGTGAGCTCTTCCCGGAGCTCATGATGTTGGCAAGCACCGTGAGCACGGCGTCTTCTCGCGTGAAGTTCGCGGGGCTGTGCCATGACAGATAGATACGGGGCAACTGAACCTTGTCTTCAAATGTCTGGGAAATGTTTTGCGAAATGGAGACCGGTACGGCCTTGGGGCGTTCAAAATCTTTTCCTTTGGGAATGGGACCGAAATATTTTTCTACGAGCCCTTTTACCTCGGATGGATTGATGTCGCCGGCAATGGAGAGTACGGCGTTATTCGGCGCATAGTACGTCCGGAAGAAATTCTGCACATCTTCCATTTTTGCCGCGGTAAGGTCTTCCATGTAGCCGATTACCGGCCAGCTGTAGGGATGGGTCGGCGGATACATCGCAACGGCGATCTTCTCGTCGGCTGTCCCATAAGGAACATTGTCGACACTCTGGCGGCGTTCGTTCTTCACAACGTCGCGCTGATTGTCGAGCTTCTCCTGCGTCATCGCCGGCAAGAGGAATCCCATCCGGTCGGACTCAAGGTAGAGAGCAAGTTCAACGGAATTGCTGGGAACTACCTCGAAGTAATTCGTGACATCTTCATTCGTCGAGCCGTTGATATTGGCGCCGATCTCCTGGAGCAGTCTGAAGTGCTCTTCGTCAGCAACATGCTCCGAGCCCTGGAACATCATATGCTCGAAAAGGTGCGCGAAGCCGGTGCGTTTCACTACTTCGTTTTTCGAGCCGACGTGATACATCACGACGACGGCGGCGACGGGAGCGGAGTGGTCTTCATGGAGAATGACCGTCAGCCCGTTCGGCAGTTTATATTGTTCGAACTTGATGCTGACCTGCCCGATTGCAGAGCCGGCGGCGGCAAGCCCGAAGACGAGAAGCATGAGGCAAAGTTTCATAACTGTCTCCTTCTGTTGGGATGAAACGTTGTTGGGAATTGTAATTGAAAAATCTACGGATTTAAGGTTTGATATGCAATTTCATCGATGAACATTCGACTCATACGGAAGCTTTTTAGTTTACCCGGTGTTTCGTTTTGAACCACGGGATTCCCCCCTTCGAATCTCTGAACAGCCAAAACAGGCTATTTACAGAATCAGCGCGAGCGGGTACGTTTGCGAAGGCTGAGGATATTTTTTAAATTCATCCGGAATTACAAAAAGATTATACGTTAATCCGCCCCAATTAGTTACCTTTAGGCACTTTATGAAACCTGCTCTGACGTTATGTTTCTTGATGTTGTTATCGCTCCATCTCCAGGCTCAGGATACGCTCGACTATTCCGTCGTCAAGGGGGGCGAAAAGACCGGTTATCAGAAAATATGGAAGACAGGGGAACATACCTATCATTCGGCATATCAATTTACCGACCGGGGTCGCGGCGACAGCGTTGTGGCGGAAATAACAACGAATGCCGCAGGTCTCGTGGTTCGTGTCGAGACAAATGGCAAGGATTATTTCAAGACCCCGTTCCATGAATCCTTGTCGATCGACAAAGATTCGGCGATCACGATAACCAACTCTGACAGAAAGGCAAAGCTTTTCAACGACGAACTGTTTCAAAGCCAGGAGCCAACTGATATAGAGCCTGTCACGCTCTATCTGCTCCGGAACACGAACAAGAGACTCCCCCTCCTGACCGGCGGGACGATGATGATGATGTCCCCCCACGCAAAGCACGTACGCTTCGCAGGAAAAACGCTGAATCTTCAACTCTGTGAGTTTTACTACAACGACAACAACCCGCCCAACTTCGTCTGGTTCGGAGAGGACAATCATTTTTTCGCCTCAGTGAGCGATTGGTTCAGTACGATCAGAGCCGGCTTCGAGCCACTGGTCGATTCGCTGAATATTCTGCAGCTGCTGCAGTCGAAAGACTATTACAAGAAACAAATGACGTCGCTCGCTGAGGCGCTTCCTGCCGGGATGGCGATTCAGCATGTCCGCCTGTTCGATGCCGAGCATGCCACGATGCTCGAAGATATGACCGTTAGGATCCGCGACAGCAAAATCGAATCGATCGGAAAATCTGTTTCAGCACAGGTTCCATCGGGATATAACGTCATCGACGGCAGGAATAAAACTCTGCTTCCCGGCCTGTGGGATATGCACGGCCATTACGGCGAAGGGGAAGGATTAAAATACCTGGCGGGCGGTGTCACGCACATTCGCGACATGGGAAACAGCAGCCGCCTCCCTTCGATCTGCGACGCGATCAGAAGCAACGAACTCCTGGGTCCAGACATCAGCTATATGTCGGGCTTTATCGACCAGGCAGGCCCGTTCCAGGGACCGACAGGAGTAATCATTCACAGTCTTGATGAAGGGCTGCGAACGGTTGAACGATTTGCACAGCAAGGATACAAACAGATCAAGCTTTACAGTTCGATAGACCCAACGTGGATCGCTCCTATGGCAGCGAGAGCCCATAGCCTTGGTCTGCGCGTATGCGGCCATATTCCGGCGTTCACGACGGCGGCCAAAGCAGTCGAAGCCGGATACGACGAGATCACGCACATGAATATGATCATGCTGAACTTTCAGGGGGATACGATTGACACCAGAACCATGCGGCGGTTCAGCGTCCTGGGAGAGCGCGGAAAGGATTTGGATCTCAATAGCGCGGAGGTCAATTCATTTGTCCGGACGCTTGAGCAAAAACACATTTCGTTGGATCCCACAATGAATGTCTTCGCGGGAATGATGACGGTGTTCCCCGGAGATACCGACGGCTATATCAAGCCGATCGCCAATTGGATCCCGGCGGATCAACGCGACAACCTCGCAGCCAGGAGCAGTTTCGCGCCGGCCGAGCAGAAATCAATGTACATCGCCTCATTCGATAAGATGCTCCAGATGCTCAAAAAACTTTATGACAATGGCACCCTGATCGTCGCCGGAACCGATGGCGGAGAAGCATTCGCCCTCGAGCATGAGCTGGAATTGTACGTGCAGGCCGGAATTCCCGTCCTCAACGCGCTGCAATGCGCGACATACAATGCGGCGAAAGATTGCGGGCTTCTCGACCGGTACGGGACAATATCGGCCGGTAAGACTGCAGATCTGATTCTCATCGACGGTAATCCCGGGGCATCCATCGGAGACATCCGCCGGGTGGAGCTCGTCGTCAAGAACGGATTCCAGTATTCACCCAAAAAGTTGTTTCAGTCGATCGGCTGGAGTTATTACAATTGAAATTCTCGCAGCTGTATACCGGCCCCCTGAAATACTTCATCCGGACGACATTCTCGTTCTGGGAGAAATTGGGGTTTCACATTACGCTCAACCACTTCTACCAGCCTGTCCCGGATACGCGTTCCCTGAGCCACAAGGTATGGGAGAAGCCTTCGGAGATGAAAGGGATAGACCTGCGCGGTGTGGCGCAGTGCGAGCTGCTGGAATCGTTTGCATCGCGCTACAAGAAAGAGTATGACGTATTACCGCGAGAGAAAACCCCTGTCCCCCATCAGTATTATTCGAACAACGGGGCCTTTTTGGCAATCGACGCCGGGATACTCTATTGCATGGTCCGTCACTTCAAACCAAAGCGGATCTTTGAAATCGGATCGGGAAATTCCACGTATCTTTCGGCACAGGCCAGTCTCAAGAACTCTTCGGAGGATCCTTCGTACACGTGCGAGCTCGTGGCGATGGAGCCATACCCGAACGCCGTCCTGAGGGCGGGCTTTCCAGGGATGACAACACTTGTTCAGAAAAAGATCCAGGATGTACCGCTCTCCGAGTTCAGCAAGCTCGGAGAAAATGACATATTGTTCATTGACTCAAGCCACGTCCTCAAGACCGGAAGCGACGTGAGTTTCGAATACCTCGAGATCCTGCCACGATTGAATAAGGGCGTGATCGTTCACATCCATGATATCTTTCTTCCCGCGGAATATCCGAAGGAATGGATTCTGAACAACCATACGTTCTGGAACGAGCAATACCTGCTGCAGGCCTTCCTTGCGTTCAATTCAAAATATGAGGTACTCCTGGGAGCAAATTACATGGGTCTCGCGTACCCGGACTTGATGGAAAAAGCGTTTAGCTCCTACAGGCGGGGACAACAGGCTCAGGGAAGCTTTTGGATTAGAAAAGTAGATTAGAGTCAGAACACAACGGGGACTTGCCCGCTGCAACGGACAAGTCTCCGTGACCATACGTCGTTATTCGACTGGGGCCTCACCGATTCATTTCACCAGCATCATCTTCCGCGTGCTGACGAAGGCGCCGGCAGTGAGGCGGTAGGTATACTCCCCGCTTGGTAGATTCTTCGCATCAAATCTTACGGATTTGAATCCGGCCTCCTCCACCCCTTTGACCAGCGTTCTCACTTCCCTCCCTAGCATGTCGAACACTTTGAGCTCGATATAACTCTTCTCTGCTAGTTGGTATTTGATTTCCGTTGTGGGATTGAACGGATTCGGATAATTTTGCCCGAGTGCGAACGAGGACGGAATCCCCTCTTTATCGGGTTCGACTCCGACAGCTCCTGCCGTTGTAAAATGCAGCGGGGGATCCTGCCAATAACTCACCCCATAGGGATTCGAGACGAGGATCCTCCAGTAATAATCAGTGTTCGCAACTAATGCGGAGGACTGTACGAGCGAAGTGGCAACACCGGCAAGCGAATCAGTCCTCACCAGGCCCGGACCGGTGAAACTGGTATCTTTCGCAAGTTGGAACCGGTAGTAGGCTGCATTCGGGATGGTACTCCATTGAAATGTAGGCGTCAGGGAAACATTGACCGCATTAATCAGCGGAGCAATAACTGAAACTGAGGGAAGTGGCGGCGGCACTTTTGGATTTTTCATGATGATCCTGAGCCCGGAAACCGAAGCGCCGATCGCGACAACATCCTGATAATATGTATATGATGATTGCGTCCGCATATCAACTTTAAATGCCCCAATGCCGCTCTTCGTCAGGAAGACCGAGTCAGCATATTCGGAAAGCACTGAGGGCCATGAGAACTTTGCACCGTGGACGCCATCGTTATTTGTTCCCAGGATGACTCGAAGCGTAAACGTGTCGATTTGAACAGGGCTGACATACGGCCTCGTCATAACAGTGTACAAACGCGTTATCGGACATCCGGAAGCAGTGAATCCGAAGTCTGCAACCTCAGGCGGTGGTGACGGCGGCGCCTCAAGTTCGCGGAGGCTGTCGGCGTCCGTCTCGGACCAGCGGGTTGTAAATCCATGAAGCGTCGCAGTATCGAGGCAGCGGCTGGCGCTCGGATGAAGCGCAAAGATCAGTCTTGTGCTCTGAATCCGCGATCCGCTATCTGTCACAGCAATGTAAATGGTAGATTTGACTGATTGCGCCTGCACCGGGATGGCGCCGATCAGCACGAGAGCACAGATCAGAATAAGAAACGAGACGGTTTTCATAGAAAGACTCCTCTCTTGAAACCAAACGTTGTTGTTATAGTGAATTAACGGGACCCGAATGTCAATTGGGGTAGCTGGCGGACCAAAATCAAAAGATCTTTAACTACTCAGTAGCAAAGATTTCTGGTGCAATTCCCGTTTGTTGGAGGTAAGGAAGGAGCTAAAAGCATGGTAGTGCTTTTTTAGGGTATTGTCAATAGGAAAATATCCTATTTTTTCCTGCAGGCAAGATTAATCAAAAGAACCCAAAAACAATAAAAAAGGCCGGCTTTATTAAAGCCGACCTTCTGTTCAAATACCTATTGGTGCCAGCTATTCTTTCGGGATCTGAATAGCGACAAACGCCGTCCCGTTATCGGTTTTGACGCGCAGCAACAGCGCATCTCCCGGTTTGTGCTTGTCGATGACCGACTTAAAATCGTTCGGCGAAGAAAGCGATCGTTTATCGGCATCGAGGATAACATTGCCGGTGCGGAGCTGACGATTGTACGCTTCACTGAAACGCTTGACGTCAGTGATGACGACACCGCTTTCAACGTTGTTCTCCTTCTTCTCTGCCGCCGTTAGCGGACGAAGGCTCAGGCCCAGGCTTTCGATGTTGACAGATTTCGAGGGCTCAACTTCACGTTCGCCCTCATCGGAATCCTGGTTCCTGTCGCTCGCAGTGAGCTTTTCCTCTTTGCGCGATCGCAGGTTAAGTTTCTTATCGATGACGTTTCCATCACGGAAGATCTTGAGGGTAACCTGATCCCCGGGATGCTTCCGCGCAATGATCGTCTGTAACTCGTTCGCAGCGTTTACTTCTTTGCCGTCAATCGAGAGAATCACGTCGCGTTCTTTAACGCCCCCTTCAAGAGCTGCGCCATCAGGCTCGAGGCTCTGAACAATGACTCCGTTAGAGTTGTTCATCCCTAGCGCCTTTGCTGTCGTCTCATCGACCGCTCCGATACGCACGCCGAGATAGCCGCGGCGTACCTTGCCGAACTTGATGATATCTTCAGCAACCGACCGGGCAAGGTTAATGGGAATCGCAAACCCGTATCCTTGATAACGCGCGTTTGTCGTGGCAATAGCAGCGTTGATGCCTATGACCTCTCCGCTAAGGTTGACGAGCGGGCCGCCGCTGTTTCCCGGGTTGATCGCGGCATCGGTCTGGATGAAATTTTCAATCCCGTACCCTTTCGTCTCCTGAATGATACCGATCTGCCTGCCAATGGCGCTGACGATGCCGGCAGTGACAGTCGATTGCAGGCCGAGCGGGTTACCGATCGCAACAACCCATTCTCCTACCTGCAGTTCATCGGAATTTCCGAATGCCGAGGTCGGAAGATCCTTCCCATCCACCTTGATGACTGCGAGATCGGTTGTGGGATCCGTGCCGATGACTTTTCCCTTCATCTTGTGGCCGCTCGACGTCACAACTTCGATCCCGTTGTCGTCGGCTTCATCAACGACGTGGTTATTCGTCATGATGTAGCCCTCAGGGCTGATAATAAATCCGGAACCGGCTCCCTGTTGGGGTTCGGGATCAGGAGCTTTGAAGTTCGGTCCGAAGAAGCGGAAGAAATCTCCCATATCCTCAGACGAACCTTTTTTCCCCTTCGTAGTCACGGTAATAGCGACAACGGTGGGGGTGACCGCTTTGCTGACTTCGATAAATGCATGGCTGAGCCCTTTGGCGTCAACCGTCCCGCCCTTAAGCTGACTTGGCGCTCCTAACTTTACCTGAGGATCTCCGGCAAATCCGGCCTGGATGCCTCCATGAAAACTCGAGACCAGTATCGCACCGAAAACTACTCCTATAAACATCAAGAACAATGCAGCAAAAATTGATTTCTTATTCATACGTACTCCTTGTTGTACATCCGTGGATTACTTACTAATAGTATACAATAATTCTAAAAAATAGTTACAATAAAACCGGCCTTTTTACACTATTTAACATCTTTTTGACCTTTTTTACATAGAGATGGTTTAAGAAACGTCAAAAATCCTTGAAAACACTTTACTCGATTTAAGCGTCCGCATCCCTGAAATATGTTGCCGAAGGTAATCCCATAAAAACCCGTTGATTTCTTCTTTGGCCCTGTAGTCTATATCGATCTCAATGACAGCTTCGTATGTATCACATTCTGAAATGCTCTTCAAAACACGAAGATTGCGAACAGTGATCTTCCGGGTCTGGCCGGGAACTGAAGAACATCCCGCGCACAAGGGGCCTCCTCGTCCAAGATGATAGGTCACTTGCTCGCCGGCATTTTCTCCCCGAAATATCGGCGCCCGGCAGGAGATACAATCGTCAAACCGGGGCTGAAATCCGAGCAGATGCGAGAGCCGCAATTCAAAATAATACAACACATTTGAAGGGTTTTTGGTTGCAGAATTGACAGCCGCAAGTGATTCCTGGAGGAGCGAGAAGAGCTCCGGATTCTCTTCCTCTTCGTGGGCAATGTTCGATATAAGCTCGACCATCGACATTCCGACAGCCATTTTCTCGATATCTTCGCCGAGTCCCCGATGTGTGGTCAGGGCATCGCACTGAGTGACTGTTTGAAGGTCTCTTCCCTCTTTTTTGTAAACGACCACTTGAACATGGGACATAGGCTGAAGAGCAGATCCAAATTTACTTTTTGCCTGCCGTGCCCCCTTCACAATCCCGGACATTTTCCCGAATTGTTTCGTGTACAACGTCACGATCATGCTCGTCCCGCGGTATTTCATCGTCTTGAGGACGATGGCTTCAGTTTTTTCGATCATGACTTCTTAAAATACATACATCAGCCCTGCCGTATACGCCTGCCTATTGCGCATTCCCGGAAGGACGAAAAATCGCTCTGCCTGCAAACATAACTGAAGCGAACTGGCAACATCGACATGCGCGTTGATTCCAGTTTCGATCGAGTTCGTCGCAGTCAGCATTTGGTAGTCAGGATAATAACCCTGAGGGTCCGTGTAGTTTGTCGCGATAAACTGGTGCGAAATGCCTCCGAAAAGACCTATCGGAAGCACCCAATGGTCGATAAGTTTTCCCGGGTAAAACGTGACACGCGTTCCCAAATTATGACCGTACGAGGAGACCATGGCAGGGTCGATAAACTGATTTTCAGCGATATTATCCGCCCAGTGACCCCAATAACCAGACCATTCCAGATAAGGTAAAAAGAATTGGCCTCCAATTTCTACACTGGAGTAAATAACAAATCCAGAGGTATGGAATGCATCAATTCCACCCGCGGCAAACTCGGCGTAACCTACCGAGACCTGCGAGAATGCAACACCGGAGGTAAGCAAAAAGAGTAGTAGAATGAGCAGCAGGTATTTGGGAGATTTCATTCTAGCTAAACGAGTACGGTGGCGTATGTACTCCCGATTCCGTAATTATCGCGCTAATCAATGATGCCGGAATCACATCGAACGCCGGTGCGAAGACTTTGGCGCCATGGGGCGCGATGCGCTGCCCACCGGTCTGTGAAATCTCCTCCGGTGCTCTCTCTTCAATAGGTATTTCACTGCCCGAGGAAAGGGATGCATCAATCGTGGAGAGGGGTGCGGCAACGTAGAAAGGAATATTGTGGTATTGCGCAGCAACAGCGAGGCCATACGATCCGATCTTGTTTGCAGTGTCGCCGTTTGAAGCAATCCGGTCTGCTCCGACGACGACAAGATCGATAAGCCCTTTCTGCATTAACGATGGCGCTGTGCTATCGGTAATCAGCGTAGCGTCGATCTTTTGCCGCATGAGTTCCCACATTGTCAATCTTGACCCCTGAAATAGCGGCCTGGTTTCGTCGACGAACACTTTTACCGACTTACCGTTCTTTGCAGCTGTGGCGATGACATTCAGGGCAGTACCATCGCCTCCTGTCGCGAGGGCACCTGCATTGCAATGAGTTAAGACTGTGGCACGCGCCGGGACAAGCTCCGAACCATGCCGTCCGATGTTCCGGCACATCTCCTGATCCTCGACATGGATTTTTAACGCTTCATCGATAAGCTTTCGCTGCGTGTCGGCGATACCCGACGCGGATTGGTCGAGGCATTGCTGCATCCTGCGAAGAGCGTAAAACAGGTTCACGGCCGTCGGCCTTGTTCCGCCTAGTTCCGCGATGGCTTTTTGAAGTTCGCTTTTGAATGCGGCCTCGCTGTTCCCACGATATGCGAGCGATGCGAGTGCGACGCCGTAGGCAGCTGCAACGCCGATGAGGGGAGCGCCGCGAAGGCTCAGCGACCGAATCGCTTCGGCAATAATCCGGTAGTCTGATGTTTCGGTGTACGTTTCGTGGGAGGGCAGCTGAGTCTGGTCGATAAATCGGACCCGGTCATCCAGCCACTCGATGGTTTTAAGCATGAAGGTTCAGACCTTCACTTCTTCCTCGAATTTTGAGAGCTCTTTGAATTCGCGGAACCGGTCCTGAATCTCAAGGTAGGTCAGGTCCTTCAGCCGGTCAAGGCTGAAACGTTCCACGCAGAATGACGCCATCGTGCTTCCGTAAATGACGGCCCGCTTGAGCGAGTCGTCCGAAAAATCGTCGGTCTTTGCAAGATAGCCGATAAATCCGCCGGCGAATGAATCGCCCGCGCCGGTGGGATCGTAGATATTTTCAAGCGGATACGCTGGTGCGGAAAATACGGTGTTCTCCGTCAGCATGAGCGCCCCGTGTTCCCCCTTCTTGATGATGACAATTCTCGGGCCGAGCTTCATGATCCCTCTTGCGGCCTTAACAAGGTTCGGCTCCTCGGTAAGCTGACGCGCCTCGGTTTCGTTCAATACCAGCACGTCCACAAACTTCAGGGTCTTCTTCAGCTCGGCATTTTTCCCTTTAATCCAAAAATTCATCGTATCGCCGACGACAAGCTTCGGTTTTTCGATTTGTTCAAGCACACGGAGCTGCAAGACAGGATCGATGTTCCCCAGGCATACGCACGAGGTCTTGCGGTACGCCGGCGGAATTACCGGATTAAAATGTTCGAACACGTTCAGGTCGGTGAATAATGTGTCGCGGATGTTCAGATCGTAGTGGTATCTCCCTCCCCACCGGAACGTCTTTCCTTCTTTGACAATCTGCATCCCCTCCATGTCAATTTCCCGGCTTTCGAGAAAATCAATATACTCTTCGGTGAAGTCTCCGCCGACAACTCCCACAAGGCGTATGGGCGTAACAAAATAGCTCGCAGCGGTCGAGATGTAGGTCGCAGAGCCGCCGAGGACGTTTTCAACTTTCCCGAATGGTGTTTCAATCGTATCAATGCCCAACGAGCCAACGACCAATAAGCTCACGCCTGTACCCTATCGAATGTTGAAGAAAAGATTGAATTTCCTGATAAATGTACGGAAAGAGGGACTGAAGTGCAAGAAAACACCGGATACCGCGCGACCGGGGGCACAGTTTTCTTGGCGCGGCAATCGCAAAAACAAAAGGGTCCCGTTTTCACAGGACCCCTTCGGACATCATCATCGGGCGGACACTTTACTTGAGAAGCACCATTTTTCTGACCGACGTGAATTTACCCGATGCGGCGCCGCCGCTGACCGGTTCGGCAATGATCCGGTAAAGGTACACGCCGGAGGTGAGCTGCTGACCGTCGAAGCTTGCGGCCTGCATTCCCTCCTCCATTTGGGTGTGATCGAGCAACGTGGTGATCTCCTGGCCGAGAAGGTTATACACTTTGAGCGTGACAACCGACGCCACCGGCAAATCGAACCGGATGTTCGTCGTCGGATTGAACGGGTTCGGATAGTTCTGGCCCAATGTATACACGGTCGGTATCTGCTCTACGCGTATGGCGTATCTTGTACCTTCCGCGAGGCTCAGAACCGTCGAACCATTTCCGTCCATTTTCTGACGTGAGGTCCCACGCTGCGTCTTCTGAACCAGCGAATAGCGCAGGTTGTTCTGATCCTTCATTGACCATGCGAGTCGTATCTCTTCTAACGGCGATTGAACCGCCAGCGGAAATTCCACAGGTTGTTCGAGGTTATCGCCATGCACTTCGAGCGAGCGGTTCGACGCAAAGCGCGCATCGAATGAACCCGTCGGGGGAACAGGCGGCAGGTCGTACCGGCTTAACGATCCGCCCACGAACGATTTTGCGCCCAGCATAAGCTGAAGCTTACGGCGGTTCGAGAAATCAAACGTCAACGTGTTGAGATGCTCGGCTGCGCCTTCCTCAACGAACCGGGGCACGCTGTTCGCACTCGGGCCACCTGAAGCATCGAGCACAAGCTTACCGACGGCGTTCGTCCTGACCCAGTACCCGTTGCCCGGCACAATTGTATCTACCGGATAATAGCCGCTGTCGTAACCATAGAAGAACGACGCAACCAATCCAAACGGAACTTCAACCACATGTTCCACCTTCACAGGCGTCGAGATGGAGCCGATCATCTGCCACTGGTTTCGAACGTCGATCGTATCCTGCGTAAGAGGATTGCCGTACACCGTGACGGACTGGCTTCCTGAGAACTTAAGCCAGTAGCCAAGGCCATCCTCAATGGTATCCTTCTCGACGTAACGACCCGCGTAGGAGAACGCACTTGAGATCGCCGTCGGATATACTACAGATTTGCGTTGATCGGGTCCTACCATGGGATCTGAGATCAGATTCCATCCATCCACGACCGGTGTTGCAAATGCATCCGACTTGAAGACTGCACGGATCGTATGATTTGCAATCACATGAGTGAACGAGTAGCTCGCGGAAGTACCCACGAACCCGCCATCCACGACGACACTATCGATATGATAGTTCACGTTCGGCGTTATCGTGAAGTTCTGAGTACTGTCATACGAAATTGAGACTGTCCCCGACGGGGTTATCGACCCGTTGGAGCCCGCAGTCGCAGTAATCGAAAGCTGGCTCACTGTCTGCGAAACGATATTCGATGTGCTCGGGTCGTAGTCAGCGGTCCCACCATAAAAGGCCTGGACCGAATGATTGCCGGCTGCAAGAGTTGAGGTCGTCAACAATGCTATTCCATTGCCGTCGATGGCAACTGAATCGCCGAACGCCACATTATCTACCTTGAACTGTACCTTACCGCCATTCGGAGCTGATCCGGAGACGCTATCCCTAAACGTAACCGGCTGGCCCACTGACGAAGGATTGACATATGAAGCCAATGTACTGGTTGTCGGATCTTTACGTTTAATATTCACGGTATCCGATGAAGACTGACACGTGCCGTTACTGATCGTCCATCGGAACAAATTGGCGCCTACACTCAAGCCAGTCACGCCTGAAGTGGGATTTGACGGAGTCGTGACGCTTCCCGTACCGCTCAGGACGGTCCACACGCCGGAGCCAACCACCGGGGCATTACCAGCCAACGTCGCAGCCGTTCCGCTGATCGTCTGATCCGGGCCCGCATTCGCCGTAGTCGGCGGCGCGAATCTCGTAATCGTGACGGTATCCTTCGTTGCAGGACACGTACCATTACTGATCGTCCAAACAAATGTATTTGCTCCGACTGACAAGCCCGTAACACCTGATGCCGAGTCAGCTGGGGTAGCGACCGTAGCACTTCCCGCGATCACTGTCCAGAGACCAGATCCGACGCCCGGTGCGTTGCCCGCGAGGGCCGCTGTCGTTGAGCAAACCTGCTGATCGGGTCCTGCATTCGCTGCACTCGGGCCCTGATCGCGCGTAATAGTAACTGTATCTTTCGAAGGTGCGCATGTCCCATTGCTGACCGTCCAGACAAAGCTATTCACTCCAACCGATAATCCCGTGACACCTGATGTCGGGTTGCCGGTCACAGTCACTGATGCGGTTCCAGCGATCACCGTCCAAACGCCTGTGCCTACTGTCGCCGTGTTGCCGGCGAGAGTTGTCGCAGCAGAACAAACCGATTGATCTGGCCCGGCGTTTGCGGTCGTCGGAGGCGCATATCTCGTAATTGTCACCGTATCTTTTGACGGAGAGCATGTGCCGTTGCTGATTGTCCACACGAAGGTATTTGCACCGACTGATAATCCGGTCACTCCGGAAGCAGAGTCAGCAGGGATCGTCACCGACGCACTCCCCGCAATAACCGTCCAGGTACCGGTTCCGACGACAGGCGCGTTGCCTGCCAGTGTCGCCGTGGTGGAGCAGACCTGTTGATCGGTGCCGGCGTTCGCTGCTGTCGGACCCTGGTCGCGTGTAATGGTGACCGTATCCTTCGTTACCGCACAAACTCCGTTACTTGTCATCCACTCAAACATATTCACACCGACGCTTAATCCCGTTACGCCGGATGCCGGGTCACTGGGAACGGTCACCGAAGCTCCGCCGGACAACACAGTCCACGTACCTGTCCCCACTGTGAGAGTATTACCGGCAAGCGTTGCAGCCGGGGAACATACTGATTGATCAGGTCCTGCATTCGCCGCAGTCGGCGGCGCGAACCTGGTAATCGTCACCGTGTCTTTCGTAGCCGGACAGATGCCGTTACTTATCGTCCAGACAAAGGTATTCGCACCGACGGATAAGCCTGTCACGCCTGATGCTGAGTCTGCCGGAGTCGTTACGGACGCACTTCCCGCGATGACAGTCCATAATCCCGTACCGACAGCAGGCGCATTACCTGCGAGTGTCGTGGTCGTCGCGCACACCTGTTGGTCGGAGCCTGCATTAGCGGCTGTCGGACCCTGATCGCGCGTTATCGTCACCGTATCTCTCGTGACGGGGCAAACTCCGTTACTGATCATCCACTCGAACATATTCGAACCAAACAAAAGGCCGGTCACACCTGATGCCGGATCACCCGGAACCGTCACAGTCGCTCCGCCGGACAACACTAACCATGAGCCTGTCCCAACCGTCGGGATATTGCCGGCAAGAGTGGTTGTGGGAGCACAGACTGTCTGATCGGATCCCGCGTTCGCCGTCGTCGGCGGCTCGTCGCGGACAATTGTCACAGTGTCCTTCGAAGGCGGGCATGTGCCGCTTGTAATCGTCCAAACAAACGTGTTCGCTCCAACCGATAATCCAGTGACGCCTGAGACTGAGTCGACCGGAGTAGTTATCGTTGCTCCCCCGGCGATGACGGTCCAGAGCCCTGTACCGACTGAAGGAGCATTTCCGGCGAGGATCGCAGTAGTCGAACACACCTGCTGGTCAGAGCCGGCGTTCGATGCTGTCGCACCCTCGTCTCTGGTAATCGTGACGGTGTCTTTCGAGGGCGTGCAAACACCGTTTGAAATCGTCCATACAAAGGAATTAACACCCAAACTCAGACCGGTCACGCCTGAGGCAGGATCAGACGGTGTCGTCACCGTCGCAGATCCTGCGATAACCGTCCATACGCCCGCCCCTGTCGAGGGCGTATTTCCGGCAAGCGTGGAAGTAGTCGAACAAAGCTGCTGATCGGAACCAGCGTCCGCCGTTGTCGGCGGTGCGAACCGGGTGATCATGACGGTATCTCTGGTCGTCGGGCATGTGCCGCTGCTGATCATCCACTCGAACGCGTTAAGACCGACGCTCAAACCTGTAACTCCCGATGCAGGATCGCCCGGAGTAGTAACGGATCCGCTTCCACTGACGACCACCCAAAGCCCGGTTCCTACGGTCGCGGTATTTCCGGCAAGGGTCGTGGTAGTTGAACATACTTCCTCGTCGGGTCCGGCATTCGCTGTCGTCGGCGCTTCGTCTCGGGTAATCGTGACTGTATCTTTCGAAGAAGGGCAGGTGCCGTTGCTGATGGTCCACACAAAGATATTTGCGCCCACGCTCAATCCGGTAACGCCTGAGGTCGGATCGACGGGGAACGTGACTGTTGCACCTCCTGCAATGACTGTCCACAAACCGGAGCCCAGGGACGGCGTATTTCCAGCGAGGGTCGCAGTTGTGACACAGACTGTTGCATCCGGCCCTGCGTTTGCGCTGGTTGGATTAGCGTCTCTGGTAATCGTAACCGTGTCCTTCGAGGATGGACATGTAAGATTGCTGATCGTCCACACAAACGTGTTGGCCCCGACTGTCAGCTCGGTTACGCCCGATGTCGGGTCGCCTGGAGTTGTGACAGAAGCTCCTCCTGCAATGACCGTCCAGATGCCGGTACCAACGGAAGGCGTATTGCCTGCTAGCGTTGTCGTTGTGGCGCACACTGTCTCATCAGAACCAGCATTCGCCGTTGTCGGGTTTTCGTCGCGGGTAATCGTAACAG
>DATJGD010000082.1:0-5229 GCA_035495255.1 Bacteroidota bacterium
GCGCCGTTGTTAAAGGTGTTGATGGTAATCTTGCGCGTGTTTGTTCCGGTAACCATCCATTCACCCGATAACGAAGTCAGGTGATGATGCACGCGCGGCCCAACCGAATTTCCGGTGCCGCTGACGATTTTGAAATGTATCGAATATGCGGTGTCCCCGGCGGTCAACCAGAACTTCTGGTAGACGTTCGACTTGTTGAGGAACTGGTACTGATATTCCCGCGTGAAATCCGAGGTCCGGAGAAGGCCGATGCGCTGCCGGTAGATCGTCAGAGTCCACCAGCCGCTCGTCGAATCGTAGGTCTTTGTAATGTTGGTAATCACGGAATCCATCGAGTACCGGTTCCACATCACCCCAACTTCGCCCTGAACGTTTGCTGCGGAGGTAATAAGCGCCATGTCGCCGACCTGGTCGAATGCGCCGCCGTTGTTCCTGGATAAGGCGTTCGAGACAGAGGCTGCGGCGTCATTCAGCGCTGAAGGCGCGTTCCCGGGACCGGGTGCTACAGGGTTGTCATTTCGCTGACATCCGGCTGCAATGAGCAATAGCACCAGCATCAATGCCAGGATTATGGATTGTTTCATCATACGTATACTCCTTTTGAAGAGTGTTGTGGATATTCGCGGGTTGCATTGCTGTGGGCGGCAGGACTTCATAATATCTGCTTTGTACGTTCGAAAGTCAATACTTCAATGATTCTTTTGGGGACGATTTACGTTAAAATTTATTTATGCGGATCTGAAGCTCCACGGTGTCCTTCGGGCATGAGGGTGCTTGCTGTATATGTTCGACAACCGCACCGTTCCCGGGTTTAATCCCTTTATTTGTATCTGAGATTTTGATAGGCTAAATTAGCACATGCGCAATTCCATTCAAAATGCAGGCACTGCCTTATTCCGGCATGCCAAACGTGCCGTCATTTTCGTCATCGGCGGAACGGTATTGCTCGTCGGAGTTGCCATGATCGTCCTTCCCGGGCCGGCCGTCGTGGTCATTCCCGCGGGGCTCGCGATCCTCGCGACGGAATTTGTCTGGGCCAGAAACCTGCTTCACAAGGTCAAGGAAAAGGCGATGCAGACCAAAGACAAGATCATGCGCAAGAAGGGAAACACCCCGAATCAGAACGACTCACATCAGGCCGGGACGCTATCCTAAAGGGCCTAACGGGCCTAACGGGCCGATCTTCTCTTCAATCGTTATCGTTGGTACAACCTTTTACTCTTTCTCTTCATGCTGCAGAGCCCGAAGTTTCTCGATGGCGTCGTAGGCAGCGACGGGCACATCCACCGCAGGAGACGTCAGCCCGAGCGCCGCAACCACCGGACGCAGTATTTCTGCATAGCTTCCGGTGAGAAAGGCGCGTAAGACGTGAGCTGCCGCAAGCCGGACGCGAACGGAGGCAGGCCGGCCAATAAGACTTAGTACTACCGGTTTAATTGCTTCTTCCCCGCGTGCGATAAGTCCGTCAGCCGCCAGCCAGCGTACATCTCTCACTTCATCGTCGAGCACCGTTACGAGAGCCGCAGTGGCGGAAGGCTCATGTATTTCCGAGAGCGTTCGAACGGCTTCCCAGCGTATCCGTTCATATGGTGATTTGAGTAATTCGGTAAGCGCATAAACGGCGTTGGAGCCCTGCCGTACCAGCGCCCGGTGCGCGCGGCTGCGCGTCGCCATATCCGAGCTCGCCAGATCGTCAGTGAGTGAATTCATATGGAGCGAATTTTTTTTTTTTGGGGGGGGGTGGGTCGTTATACTGTAATCGTATCTCTTATGTTTTCTCATATACTTGTAATAACGCAGGCGTAGTTACCAATTGTTCCGACACGTTTCCGGCCCCCGATATTCAATATTTCGCTGAATTGACACTTCAGTAAATAATCCCTACTTTAGAATCGTCATATCTCGTACGTCATTCTCCATTTTCAGGCTGAATTTTATGAGACCTTTTCACGTTGTTGTGCCGTTGTCCGCGTTGTTTCTTTTCTGCACGGTTCTCCCATGCATCGGCCAGGAGTCAACTTCTTCCGCAGGAACATTTCCCGGTTTTTCGGTATCGGGCACACAAGACGAGCGCGCGATCGAGAAGCGCTTTGATGCGCAGCTTGATTCGAAGGATCTCGCTGAATGGCTGAAGCGGCTCTCGGCTCGTCCGCATCACATCGGATCGGCCTACGGGAAATCCAACGCGGAATTTCTGGCCGGACTCTTCAGGTCGTGGGGTTATGCGACGGAGATTGAAGAATTCGACGTCCTCTTTCCGACACCGAAGAAGCGTCTCCTTGAAATGACCGGACCTGAACATTACACCGCAAAGCTCTCAGAACCTCCGCTCAATGAAGACTCCACCTCGGGACAAACGGAAGAACAGCTTCCGACATACAACGCCTACTCGATCGACGGCGACGTGACCGGCGAACTTGTGTATGTCAATTACGGTATTCCGTCGGATTACGAGCAGCTGGAGCAGCGCGGCATCGATGTCAGGGGAAAGATCGTCATCGCGCGGTACGGCGGATCGTGGCGCGGAATCAAGCCTAAGGTCGCCGCAGAACATGGCGCGGTCGGCTGCATCATTTACTCCGATCCGAAAGACGACGGTTACGCCGAAGGGGACGTCTATCCCAAAGGCGCGTACCGTAACGAGTGGGGTGTTCAGCGTGGATCCGTCGGCGATATGCCGCTGTACTCGGGCGACCCCTCAACGCCGTTTGTGGGCGCTGTCAAAGGAGCGAAACACTTATCGGTAAAAGACTCTAAGACGATCACGAAAATTCCGGTACTGCCTATTTCGTATGGCGACGCCCTGCCGATGCTTCGCGCGCTGAACGGCCCCGTAGTTCCCGACGAATGGAAAGGCTCGCTGCCGATAACGTATCATATCGGCCCCGGCCCGGCTAACATTCATTTGAACCTGGAGTTTAATTGGAATCTTACTCCGGCGTATGACGTCGTCGCCCGGTTACAGGGAGCGGAACGTCCCGATCAGTGGATCATCCGGGGCAACCATCATGACGGCTGGGTGAATGGCGCCGGGGATCCTCTCGCGGGGCAGGTTGCGATGCTGGCCGAGGCAAAGGCGGTCAGCAAGCTTGCCGCGTCAGGGTGGAAACCGAAACGAACAATGATCTACTGCGCATGGGACGGCGAAGAGCCGGGGCTCCTTGGCTCTACCGAATGGGTGGAAACTCACGCGGACGAGCTTTTGAAACATGGCGCGGTGTACATCAACACCGACGGGAATGGCCGCGGATTTCTCGGCATGTCCGGATCGCACACCCTCGAACAGTTCGTCAATACTGTTTCGCAGGATGTCACCGATCCCGAAACACACGTCAGCGTCGCGAAGCGGGCGAGGGCTCAGAGAGTGGTAAATTCGAGCGGAGATGCAAAGAAAGAAGCTCTTGACCGCCCCGATATGCGGATCGGTGCGCTTGGGTCAGGCTCCGACTATACACCGTTTCTCCAGCACCTGGGGATTGCGGCGCTAAGCGTTGGATATGGCGGGGAAGACGGCGGCGGATCGTACCACTCGATTTACGATTCCTATACCCATTACACGCGGTTCGGTGATCCGGGATTTCAATACGGTGTTGCTCTCGCCCAAACGGCGGGACGAATGACATTACGCCTGGCGAACGCGGATGTATTGCCGTTTGAATTTTCGGATTTCACCGAGACGGTGGGCAAGTACGTGAAAGAGGTCGTCAAGCTCGCCGACGACATGCGCGAATCCACGGAAGATCAGAATCGCATGATCCGTGATAATGCGTTTACGCTTGCCGCCGATCCGACGCAAACATACGTCGTTCCGCGTCCGAAAGATCCGGTCCCATTTTTGAACTTCTCCTCGCTGCAAAACGCGCTGTCCACGCTTCAGGACCGGACGAAAGAGTACCAGCAGGCGGCCCGCGGAGTCGATTACAAAAATTTCTCCCGCGCGGAGCAGCAGGAGCTGGACAATTCATACATGCACGTCGAGCAGCTTCTCACGGAAAAGGATGGGCTTCCGCGAAGGCCCTGGTTTGTACACCAGATCTATGCACCCGGCGCCTACACCGGCTACGGGGTGAAAACCCTTCCGGCAGTCCGCGAAGCTATCGAGCTGAGAAATTGGAAGGAAGCCGACGAGCAGATCGTCACGGTTTCGAAAGTGCTCCTGCGCTATGCCGACGGGATCGGGAAGATCACAAATCTCCTGAAGAAGCAGACAAAGGCTGATGCAGGGCAGTAAATCCGGGAAATCATAGCCCAATCGCCATCCCGTCTCAGGAGTATTGACCGTTCTCACAGATGGAAGGCACACCCGGCGAATGCCCTTGACACTTGGCTGAATTCTCTCTACCTTAGTATTGTTGAAAAAGTCAACAAAGAGAATTTATGGGGCCTTCTTCTTTGCTGTTCATGTTTCGCCCGCACACCTGCTTCACCCCACCCCCAGAGCATTCTCAGACTGATGTATTTTGCTGGGCGATTATATCCTATTGCATGGTCATAGCATAGATGAACAGGCGCAAATTTCTTTCTGATACCGCAGAGGCCGCGCTCCCCGAAGGTGATTCACAGGCCAATCCGGTTGATAACCCTTTTGCGAACAAAAAGCTTCCTGTTGTAGAACGGACAAATTCAGGGATCGAAGCCTACACGGGCCCCTGGGGATACGACCAGGTCGCGCACCTTTTGCGCCGGACGATGTTCGGCGCCACGAAGGCGAACATCACTTCGATGATGTCCCATACGCTTGACGATGTCGTCTCCATGCTTCTCTCGAGCCAGCCTGCTCCTAATCCGCCGGTGAATGTCAGCACCTCAGATACCACAGTAGCATTGGGACAAACATGGGTGACCGCCCCGAAACTTAATGCCGACGGTACAAATCCTACCAGCGCACGTAACCAGGGCCTCAAGGCGTGGTGGATCGGACTGATGGTCAATCAGCCAATCTCGATATTGGAAAAGATGACCCTCTTCTGGCACAATCACTTTGTCACTGAAACGGGGGATGTCGGAGATGCCCGGTATTCGTACAAATATCTGGCATTGCTGAGACAGAACGCGCTGTTAAATTTTAAGAATCTTACCAGAGCGGTAACGATCGATCCGGCGATGCTCGCCTATCTCAACGGCAATACAAACTCGAAATCGACGCCGAATGAAAATTATGGCCGCGAGCTCCAGGAGCTTTTTACGATCGGCAAAGGCCCCGAAATCGCGCCGGGAAACTATACGAAC
>DATJGD010000083.1:0-19912 GCA_035495255.1 Bacteroidota bacterium
GAAGGCTTCGAGTTTCCAGTCCTGAAGGGCCTCTCGAGTTATCTTACGACTAACAAGCCGGTATTTATGGTTGAAGTAGCCCCATCGGCATATCCACTGCTCGGTGTTTCTCTTGCTCAGCTTAAGGAGTATATGTCGGGCCTTTCCTACCGTGCATATGCGGTCAATTCGGGGGCTGAAATAGACGTTACTTCGCTCCGGGAAACAACCAATGTGTTGTTTGTCGCGTGATTAAACCGCAACCAGCAAGCGAAAAGGCAAACATGCGTACCAAGATATCAGGTTTTGGCATTATCCTCGCTGCTCTGTGTCTCCTCCTCGGAACAATGTTCGAATCCACGGTGAACCCGATCACCCGGGAGCAGGTCATTGGCGCGGAGCACGTCATGGGTCTGACCTTTTCTGACTCTAAACGGGATTCTATGCTTGATGGGCTCAGGGATCAGCTGGGGAATTACGAAAAGCTCCGAAAGATTTCCATTCCAAACAGCATACCTCCGGCCATAATCTTTAATCCCGTCCCACAAGGGATGAAGTTCGATACCGAACGGAGAAGCTTCGTTGCGAGCCCGGCACCCGTTGTGGAAAAGCCGAAGAGCATCGAGGACGTCGCATTTTATTCTGTGAGCCAACTCGGCGAACTCATTAAGACACGCAAGCTTACCTCGGTTGATTTGACTAAAATGTACCTCGGCAGGCTGAAAAAATACGGCCCGAAACTGGAGTGCGTCATTACCCTGACGGAAGATCTTGCCATAAACCAGGCGCGTCAAGCCGACGAAGAGATAGCGGCAGGGAAGTACCGAGGCCCGCTCCATGGCATCCCATATGGCGCCAAGGATCTGCTTGCCACAAAAGGGATCAGGACGACCTGGGGATCCGTGCCTTTCAAGGATCAGATGATCGATGAGGACGCCACGGTAATTTCACGCCTCCGGGACGCCGGAGCAGTCCTCGTAGCTAAACTGACAATGGGTGAGCTCGCCTGGGGAGATGTGTGGTATGGGGGCAAAACAAGGAATCCCTGGAACACCAAGGAAGGGTCGAGCGGCTCTTCTGCCGGTTCGGCATCTGCCACAGCTGGCGGCCTTGTTGGCTTCGCGATCGGCACAGAAACCTGGGGATCGATCGTCTCTCCGTCGACTGTGTGTGGAACGACGGGACTTCGGCCCACATATGGAAGAGTAAGCCGGACAGGCGCAATGGCGCTCAGCTGGTCGATGGATAAGATCGGGCCCATATGCCGGTCTGTGGAGGATTGCGCACTCGTCTTCAACGCGATATATGGTCCTGACGGCGTCGATCAGACCTTGTATGACCTTCCTTTTAATTACGACCCGAACATCGATTTCGGAAAACTCAGAATCGGGTACGTAAAATCTGAATTTGACAGCGTCAAAAAGTACAGAGACCTGAATGAAGCGGTGTTCGCTACGCTTTCAAAGTTGGGTGCAAAGCTTGTTCCCATCGAGCTTCCCAGATATCCGATTGGAGATCTGAGCTTTATTCTTAATGCGGAAGCAGGTGCCGCATTCGATGAGTTGACAAGGAGCGGGAAGGACGACATGCTTGTACGGCAAATCAAGGACGCCTGGCCTAATGTCTTTCGCGCCTCGCGTTTCATTCCCGCTGTAGAATACATCCAGGCGAACCGGGTACGCTACATGGTGATCCAGGAGATGGCGAAGATCATGCAGAACGTTGATCTATATATTGCTCCGCCATTTGAAGGGGACAATTCTCTCATGACCAATCTGACAGGACACCCTTGCGTCGTCGTCCCGATGGGGTTTACCAAGGACGGGACCCCAACAAGTATTACGTTTATGGGGCGACTGTTCGACGAAGCGACGTTGTTGGCGGTTGCTAAGAAATATCAGGATGCCACGGGATTTCAGTTGAAGCATCCGAAGATGGATTAAATGGAAAAGAACCCATTCAAAGCCGGCTACGTCGCCATCGTTGGCGTGCCCAACGTCGGTAAATCGACGCTCATGAACGCCCTCGTCGGCCAGAAGCTTTCCATTGTCACCAACAAGCCTCAAACGACGAGGCATAAGATCATCGGTATTTTGTCGGGTGAGGAATATCAGATTGTTTTCCTCGATACCCCCGGACTTCTGCAGCCGAAATACCAACTGCATCGCACGATGATGCACGCGGCTCAGGCTGCTATCGCCGACGCCGATCTCGTCCTTTATATGATCGATTGCACACGCGATCCCGAACAGGCGGGCCAGCAGCCGGAGATGGATATCCTCAGGACTCTCAAAAAACCGGTGTACCTGGTCGTTAATAAGACCGACGCCGTCAAGAAGCAGCAAGTTGCCGACATGATCGCTGTGCATTCAGCGTCATACAAGTTTAAAGAGGTATTTCCTCTTTCGGCTTTGACCAACGATGGGATTGAAGCACTTGTTCAAGAGATCGTCAGGGACTTGCCAGAGCATGAGCCGTATTATCCGACTGATGCCGTAACAGAGCATCCTGAACGATTTTTCGTCGGGGAGCTCATCCGGGAAAAGATCTTTGAAGTGTTTCGCGAGGAGATACCGTATTCCACGACGGTAGATATCATCGATTTCAAAGAGCGCCCCGGGAAAAAAGATCTTATTGAAGCCGAAATATATGTCGAGCGCGATTCGCAGAAGGGGATACTGATCGGCAAGAAAGGCATAGCGCTGAAGCAGATCGGGGAAACCGCCCGGAAAGCCATCGAGGAATTTCTCCAGCGCCCGGTGTTTCTCAATCTTCACGTACGCGTGAAAGGAAACTGGAGGGAACAGGACGCAATGCTCAAAAGGCTCGGATACAAATAGGGTAGCAGAAAGCACGTTCATTTAACCATTAGAAGAAGAAAACGCATAGATGCCTGAAATCAAACCATTTCGCGGATACCTCTACGATACACAGAAAGTCGACATCGCAAAGGTCATCGCCCCGCCGTACGATGTCATCACCCCCGAGCAGCAATCGGGATTCTACAAGCTGGATGATCATAACATCATTCGCCTGATCCTTAATAACGATGCTGATCCATACTCATCTGCCGGGCGAGTCCTCGACGCTTGGAAAAAAGAGGGCGTTCTCAGGCAGGACGATTCACCGTTTCTGTACGTGGTCTCCCAGGCCTTCACGCTGCCGGGCGGGAAAAAAGTAGTCCGAACCGGGTTTGTTGCTGCATGCAAAATAGAAGAGTTCGGGAAAGGCTCCGTCTATCCTCACGAGAAAACTCACTCAGGCCCGAAGGAGGACCGGTTTAAGCTCTTCCAGGCTACCGGCACGATGTACAGCCAGATATTCGGCCTCTATAATGACTCCGCCGGGACGCTGAACCGGTATCTCTCGGCAATTACGAAGCTGCAGCCTGCGATCGATCTTACGTTCGAGGGTGTGCGCAACTCCCTCTGGAAAATGGAAGACGGCCCGGCAGCCAGCGCGATATCGGAATTCATTCATTCTCAAAAGGTATTCATCGCCGACGGCCATCACCGCTACGAGACTGCACTGGCGTACCGGGACTCGTGCCGGCTGCGGAATCCGAACCACACCGGCCGGGAAGCCTACAATTTTGTTCCGATGTTTCTCACGAACATGCAGGACCCGGGGCTGGTCATCCTGCCGACTCACCGGCTGGTTCATAGTTTACCGGATTTCAATCCAGGGAGGCTGCTTGAACAGCTTTCGCACTATTTTGAAATCGATTCATTCAATAACACACAGGATATGCTCCAGAAGCTCCCCTCATGGGGAAGCAACGCCTATGGAATGCTGCTCGCCGGTGAAGACGGCTGCAGAATACTTCAGGCGAAAAGAAACAAAACGGCCCGCGGGCAATCACCTGCTGAAAAGATGATTGACGAGCTTGACGTGACGATCCTTCACAGCATCGTGTTCGAAAAACTTCTCGGCATATCACCCAAAGACCAGGAGAAGAAGGTGTACCTGGAGTACGTCAAAGACGCGCAGCAGGCCATCGAAACGGTTCGGGACAAGAAGGCGCAGGCCGCATTTATTATGAATCCGACAACAATTGATCAGGTGCGCACAATTTCGCTGGCAGGCAAAGTAATGCCTCAGAAGTCGACGTTTTTTTACCCCAAGCTCCTCTCAGGCCTCGTTAATTACTCGTTCCAGGGATAACAATGAAGGGGGAGAAGGGGCTCGTTGCGCTCGGGTTAATTACGATCTCTCTTATCTGGGGATCAACCTGGCTTGTCATAAAGATCGGCCTGGACAGCGTGCCGCCTCTCTTTGCGGTCGCGCTTCGTTTCACCCTGGCGCTGATAATTCTGGCCGTCATCATGGCCGTTCGGGGCGAGCGGCTGCCCCGGGATCGCTCCGCAATTACATCTTACCTGATCCTCACATTTCTTTCGTTTAGCTTCCCTTTTGCGCTCGTCTATTGGGGCGAACAATACATCTCTTCGGGGCTGGCGTCGATCCTCTTTGCGATGTATCCTTTGATCGTGGCGGTTGAGTCGCATTTTCTGCTTTCTGCGGAGAAGCTCCATCCGTTTAAGACGGTTGGGATTCTCATGGGCTTTATCGGTGTCGTCGTCATTTTCTGGTCCGATATCCAGATCGGTACGATGAATACGGCGGGGATGATCGCGATCCTGGTGAGCACACTGCTTCAGGGTACTTCGCTGGTACTCATCAAGAAGCGGGCGACGCATATCTCACCCCTCTCACTCAGCCTGGGGGGAATGATCGGGGCTGTCATCGTCCTTTTCATACTCGCGTTTGCCCTCGAACGTGTCTCCGATGTACATTTGGATGCCAGGGGAATCGGCTCCATTATTTACCTGGGATCGCTCGGAACGGTGGTAACGTTCCTAACGTATTATTGGCTCCTGAAGCGAGTCGAGGCTGTCTATCTCTCTCTGGTCACGCTGGTCACGCCTGTGCTGGCCGTCATTCTTGGGGCGATCGTTCTGGATGAACGCCTGGAGTCGAGGGTGTTCACCGGGGCGACGCTCATATTGCTGGGGATTCTCGTCGCAAACGGAAGGGATATTGCAGCGGCGGTCAGCCGCAGGAATACACAAATAAAGGAAATGTGATGATAAAGAAACTATCGCACGTGGGAATTGCAGTTTCCGACCTCGATTCATCAGTGAAGCTGTTCTCAAAATTGTTCAACACGGAAAGCGTCACGACTGAAGAGGTAACAGACCAGAATGTCAAGGTGGCGTTCTTTCACGTGGGAGGAGCTTCGATTGAGGTCACCGGGGCGAGCGCGCCCGGTTCACCGATTGCCAGATTCCTTGAAAAGAGAGGAGAGGGGGTTCATCATTTATCGTTTGAGGTAGACGATATTAACGCCGAGCTCAAGCGCCTGAAGTCGGAAGGTTTTCAGCTCATCGACGAGGAGCCCCGGAAAGGCGCGGGAGGATATTGGATTGCGTTTCTGCACCCGAAGTCGACGAACGGGGTGCTCGTTGAGATTTCCCAAAAGATAGAAAAGTGATATCTGTCATTACTCCCCGGCGTGATGCTTCACGATCCTTGCCTCAGTGATGAAAATGACTTCTTCAGCGATGTTCGTCGCGAGGTCGGCGATGCGCTCAAGATTCCTGCTCACCCGGATCAGCTCCAGCCCTCCGTCGATCGTCTCCCTGTTTTTCTTCATAAGCTGGATGACTTCCTGAGTCATTTCCCGGTTCAGGTCATCGATCGTATTGTCCTCCGCGAGGACCGATTTACCAAGAGAAGGATCGCGATGAATGAAGGCGTCGAGGGCGTTCCGCAGCATTGACTGCGCAATCTCCGACATCTTTGGCAACTCGAGCAGCGGGTCGTTCCCGGTCATGCGCGCCAGGCTTCTCGCCGACTCGGCGATGTTGACGGCATGGTCCCCGATTCGCTCGAGGTCATTGTTAATCTTCTGAGCGGCGAGGATGAGCCGTAAGTCCGAGGCCACCGGTTGCTGCAGCGCGAGGAGGTCCACAATCGCGTTGTCGATCTCCATTTCCAGGATATTCACCCGTTCATCGCCGTCGATGATCTTTTGCGCCGTTTCCGCGTCGTGGCCGGTCATTGCTTTAATCGCGATGCCGACAGCATCTTCCACGATGCTCCCCATTTTAATGAGGCTGGTCTTGAGACTTTCGAGCTCTTTTTCGAAGTGCCGTTGCATAATTAGCCGAACCTTCCTGTGATATAATCTTCTGTCTGTTTCTTTGATGGCGTCGTAAATAACCGCTTCGTCTCATCGAATTCGATAAGTTTCCCGAGGTAGAGAAACGCCGTACTGTCGCTCACGCGCGCGGCCTGCTGCATATTGTGGGTTACGATAACGATCGTGCATTGATACTTGAGTTCGTGGAGCAGTTCTTCGATTTTGGCGGTGGCGATAGGATCCAGGGCTGAGCATGGTTCATCCAGGAGCAGTACTTCCGGATTGACCGCGAGCGCCCTGGCGATGCAGAGCCTCTGCTGTTGTCCGCCGGAAAGTCCGTATGCCGACCGGTGCAGCTTATCCTTAACTTCCGTCCACAAGGCGGCCTTCTTCAGGCTCTCTTCAACGATTGCTTCGATCTCGGTCCCCTTGGCCATCTTGTTGATGCGGAGGCCGTAGGCGACGTTCTGGAAAATGCTCTTCGGGAACGGATTTGATTTCTGGAAGACCATGCCGATCCTCCTGCGAATAACGCTGACGTCCTGGTCGAGGATATTCTCACCGTCGAGCCGGATTTCCCCCTCCAGCCTGGCTTCCTTCATCGTTTCATGGAGGCGATTCAGCGTTCGGATGAAAGTCGATTTGCCGCACCCCGACGGGCCGATGAGCGCCGTGATCTTTTTTTCGACAAAATCAATCGTAATGTCGTGCAGCGCCTGAACCGAACCGTAGTAAAAATTGATATTCGATGCGGCAAGCTTTACCGGGGATGGAACCGCCGATGTTCCTGAGCCCCGTCGCTGCCTGTAGAGGCCGGCTACCGGCCGTTCATTCACATTACCTTCCGTCATCGGAGTCATCAACTAATTTCCTCTTGGTCCAAACTTGTTTCTGCCAAATATGAATTTTGCCAACACGTTTATCACCAGCACGAGCGCCAGCAGGATAAACCCGGCCGCCCAGGCCTGCCTGTGCCAATCGTCGTAGGGCGAAATTGCGTACGCGAAAATCATCACGGGGAGAGAAGCCGTCGGCTGACTCCAGCCGTTGCTCCAGAACTGGTTGTTGAGAGCGGTAAACAATAACGGGGCCGTCTCTCCGGCGACGCGGGCAAAATTGAGCATGATGCCCGTAATGATACCGCGCATGGCCGCGGGAATAACTACGGTGACGACCGCTTTCCATTTTGGCGCCCCCAGGGCCACCGCCGCCTCACGAAGGGAGGAGGGAACGGCGTGGAGGAACTCTTCCGTGCTTCGGACGGCGATCGGAATCATCATGATCCCCAATGCGACCCCCCCGGCGAGGGCGGAGAAATGCTTCATCGGAAGAACGACCAGCGCATAGACGACAATACCGATGACGATGGAGGGGACGCCGTTCAGAAGATCGGTCGCATAGCGTATAATGAACGCCATGACTGATCCGCCGTACTCATTCAGGTAGACCCCTCCCAGGAATCCAATCGGCACCCCGATGAGGCTGCCGAGGAGGAGGACTTTGGCGCTTCCGACGATCGCGTTCGCCATGCCTCCCCCGATTTCACCGACCGGAGCCGGGAGGTTTGTGAAGAACGACCAGTTGAGCGCGGTGGCTCCGTTCCAGACGAGGTACCCAAGAATGAAAAACAGGATGCCCGTGGTAATTATCGTGCAGAGAGCAGTGAGGCCGAACATGATAAAATTCGTGGCTCTTTTTCTGAGGGCAAGCGCTATCATGCGTTCGCACCCCGCCTGGTGGTCGCGACGATGAGAAGCCTCGCCAGTCCGTTGATAAGAAACGTTAGCGCGAAAAGCACGAGCCCCAGCTCAATGAGAGCGCCCAGATAGAGATCTCCCACCGCCTCGGTGAATTCATTCGCAATGACCGCCGCAATGGAGTAGCCGGGGGCCAGGAGTGAAGCTTTGATCTGAGGAGTATTGCCGATAACCATTGTCACAGCCATTGTCTCGCCGAGCGCGCGGGCGAGGGCCAGGAATACGGAACCCATGATTCCCTTAAACGCGAACGGTATGACGACGCGCCAAGTCGTTTGCCACCGTGTTCCCCCCAGTCCGAGCGACGCTTCCCTCTGCTCGCGCGGAACCGACATGAGTACTTCGCGTGAGACGGAAACGATGAATGGAACGATCATGATAGAAAGGACCACGCCTGCCGAAAAATAACTCACGCCGTAAAATGCCCCCTGAAAAATCGGCAAAAAGCCAAAGACAGATTTGATTGAAGGAACGACATACTCCTGAAGTATCGGGACGAGGACGAAAATGCCGAGCAGGCCATAGATGACGCTCGGTACCGCTGCGAGCAGCTCAATAAGAAATGTAAAGACATCTGATAACCGGGGAGGCGCCATCTCCGCAAGGAATATTGCGGACCCGAGCCCGAGCGGTATTGCAAAAATAAGCGCAAGAAACGAAGCGACAACGGTGCCATAGATAAATGGAAGCGCGCCGAACTGCCCGGCAACGGGATCCCATGTTGTCGTAATTAAAAAATCCCATCCGAACTTGTGGCGGGGTAACGCGGACTGTACGAACAACTCGTACAAAATCAACGCCGTGATGATGAAGATTGTACCGGCCGCGGTGAGGGTAATGAGGTGGGCGATTTGGTCGCCGTTCCTGAGCCTCCGGAGAAATGAACGAGCCTTACCGGTCGACGGTAAGGCTCGCTGTTTCATTGTCTGCTCAGATTCTGTCATCCGCTATTGAATTTTTGAGAGTGCCTTCAGCTCTTTTTCTACAACGGGCTTCGGGAGCCTGGCGTAGGAGAGCGCCTCAGTCAAATTTTGCCCGTCTGAAAGCATCCATTGAAGAAATCCGGTGAGCACCTTCTTCTTGCCTTCATCCGTAATCTTTGCCGGAATGAGAAGCCAGGTAAAACTCGAAATAGGGTAGGCGTCCTTGCCGGAGGCATTGGTGATAGAAACCCGGAAATCATCGGGCATGTTCTTCGCAGCCGCTGCCGCCGCGGCGGTGACGCTGCTGAGTTCCGCTTTCACGAAACTGCCTGAGGAATTTTTCACTTTTCCGAACGGCAAACTATTGTGAATCGCATAGATGAGCTCGACGTATCCGATTGAATACTTTGTCTGTTTGATAAGTCCTGAAACCCCCTCGTTTCCTTTTCCGCCCAAACCGACGGGCCAGTTCACCGATCCGCCGACGCCGACTTTCTCTTTCCATTCCGGGCTGACTTTTGATAAATAGTCGACCCAAATGTAGGTCGTTCCTGAGCCGTCGGAGCGATGGACAACGACGATGTCGTTGCCGGGAAGTTTCACTCCGGGATTCGCTTTTGCAATTTCTGCATCGTTCCACTTTGTGATCTTGCCAAGAAAGATGCCGGCCAATGCTTCGGGTGTGAAGTTAAGCTCTGCAGTAACATCGGGCACGCTGTATGTTGCCACGACGGCTCCAAGCACAGTGGGGAAATGCAACACTCCGCCCCCGCGCTTGTCCTGGAAATCCTTCAGCTGCTGATCGTTCATCGGCCCGTCACTTGCGCCGAAATCTACCGTCCCTTCCGTTATTTGCTTGATACCGCCGCCGGATCCGATCGATTGATAATTGATCTGGATATCCGAATGAATCTTGTTGTATTCGCTGAACCACTTCGAATACATCGGATAGGGAAACGTCGCGCCCGCGCCGTTGAGCTGGGTTTGGCAAGCGACAGCGGTGGTGATCGTGACGATACAAAGTGCAGCGAGGAGGATGTGTTTCATGTTGATTCCTTTCTAAAATGCAAAACAGAGGTTATCGTAGCGTTAATTCAATGTTAAGAAATTGTTAAGTCCTACTTGAAATTGTAAAAGAAGGTCATCCTGGCGACGACGTCGGCCTGAACGTTTTCAGCTTGATACGATTGCACGTAGATGTTCGGCATAATGTGCACATCGCTCGTTGCGAGGTAATCCAAGGCTCCGATGAACAGGAAGTTACCGTCCTTATCAACTGAGGAGTTGGGATCATAAAAATCGACTCTTCCGACAAGGCGAATGTCCTCCGACACCTGATCCCATACGAATGCTGTCAGGCCAAACGTATTCTGGCTCTCAAGTCCTACGCCGGCAGACGGGCGGTAACTGTTTTGCGCGGTACGGTAGAAGCCTTCCACGCCGAAGGAGCATTTTCCTTTTTCCTGATAGCCGGCAAATCCTGACAAAACGACCCGGTTGTTATCCTTGGTCGCCCCGTCAAACGTGTCGGTTACCTTAGCTTCCGCATCGTAATCTGCCGAGGCGATAATCTGAAGACCGGGTGAAGGCTTGAAAAGCAACTGGCCGTAAAAGCGCTTGAACTTGTCGCCTTCAGGCGTATTTCCCGAATTGTTGCCGATCTTTAACCAATAATTTGCGGTGCCATCGCTCGTGAGCTTTCCTTTTAGATCCACACCGAGATCCCGTGAAGGGACGATTCCGCGAAGATCCATGATCGTCTTTTCCAGCGAACGATAGCCCCATGCTTCTTCTGAAGCGTCATAGGCCGGGGTGGGCGACATACCAAAAAGGAAGTCGCTTCCCTCGAAAACATTTTTCCATTTTAACCAGGCATCTTTGACAAAAACGCCAATCTTGCCGTTTGAGCTTAGCGCGGCCTGATCTGCCTCAAGCCGGAACCTGCTGTCGAATCTGGGAGATATGGCGTAATCATACGTGAAGTAGATCCTCCGGAACTGAAATCCGTTGAGATCTTTTTTCGTCGTGTCGCGCTGCTGAACGTTGTAGTAATAATCGCCAAACATATAACCGTTGAATTTACCTTTTGGCGGAGGCGGCGTGGCTGTGCTATCCTGTCCGATAGCCGGAAGCGCGAAGAGGAACAAGGCCAATATCGCGGAGAAAAGTAGTTGTTTCATAGTTGCTCCAATGAGATGAGGGGTTTCTCTTAACTAGGTAAGCTAATATGCAAACTGAATATTACCCCTCCGTGAGGGAAATATTAAGTAATTGTTAAGTCCTAAGATCGCAGTCGGATCGTTGTCATAGTTCCAGCCGTAAGTCCAGTTCGCGCAGGGCAAGTTGCCGTTCTCATCGTCAGATTGAAGGCCTGACGGCAAGACCAGGGTAATGAATACTTCTGATCCCGCATTTCCGTCGACTTCAAATCCGACGGGCCCGACGATGATGCCTGCGCCTTCACCGGGGCCAGGGGGTTGCTTGTAGCCGCCCGGAGTGATGGTATAGGTGACGCCGGGAGAGAGGACTCCCCAATCACCGTCGACGTTCACCAGCGCAAGTGCGTTCTCGACCGTTGCCGTTATGATCGCTTCAGATTCGCTTTGCGCGATTGCATAATTACTTAGTGCAACAATGAGCAATATTGAGATCAATAAGAATCGTTTCATTGTCATTCTCCCTAGGTATCTCTGTCGAAATCATGAGCTACAGAGGATTAAACAAGTCGCGTGATGATTATATCTCAATCTCCAACCGACACGGAGAAGCACCTGCGTCAAAATGAAACACCCAGGAGCCCCTTCCTGAGTGTTCGCGCATCCGTCAAGCGGTCCCGCATACCGCCCGCGGATGTTGACTCTATTCAGTTTGCGTTGACTACGTTCAGTTTCAGAACTGGATCGGACGTATGAGCAAGCATTTTCTCCACTTCCTGCTGATACACCCTGTCCATAATGATGAAATAATTGAAGTAGGGCTGAAAGTTGCCCAGGCATGCCTGCGCGGCAGGGGGAAGGTGTGAATAATCTCCCTCCAGAATTCTTTTCAGGCTCTCGTGCAAATTATCAGATTGGCTTGTGAAGAAATTCTCGTGGACGCCGTTCGCAAGCCTCACCGCAAGCATGTAGACGCCCGGCCTCATCGGAACATATGCGTTAAGATGTTCATCGGTGAGCGGATAAAATCCGTTGTTTTCGAGTTCGAGCATGGTGGTTTCCTTGAAGTTGTTCAGTACAAACATACCAACTACATATTATGAGAGGATAACGATGAGGTTAATTTATTGTAAAGGATGGGAGCACAATGAGGGGTGGAAACTTTTTTGGACAGTTTATGTTGTCACCTTCAACACATGAAGCAGAGTTGTTTGCATTGAAATATTTCAGCGCGGGTTGTATTCTGGCAAGTATCCTCTTGCTGTTCCCAGGTTCAGCCGAAAGCCAGAATGAATACCGTAACGTATCGATCGGTGTTTCTGCGGGGAAGGGATACGCTGTTGATCTTAGCTTTGGAAGACGTGAGCAAGCGACAGATGGGCATGACCGTGGATGGGATCTTGCCGCCTCGGTTTGGACTCCGGAGTATCGGCTTCCCATTCTCAATGATCATACCCCCGCTGCGGAGGCGAACGATTTCTATGAGGGCGCATACATTGAAGAGACGAAGGATGTTACGTTCGGATTCGGCGTTGGCGTGAGATACGTTTTCAGACCGGTGGCAATAGGAGGGATGTTCGATGTCGTTCTCGACAGGCACATTGATTTTTACCGTAACCCGATCGAGAACAGCAGAGTACAGCTCCGTGAAGACATGACGCTGGGCGGATGGACCGGCACCGTAACGATAAACGCAATTGACCGCGTCAGCGTCAATGCATTTTATGGAACGAAGCGCGGGTTAAATGTGGGAGCAGCCTGGAATATTGTAAATCCGTGAGAGCTTCTATCGTTTACGAAATCGATTTTAACGTAAAGCTGAACACACTCCCCCGGCCTACCGCGCTTTCAACTTCCACTTTTCCCCCGTGTGCTTCGATGATATGCTTTACAATGGCAAGTCCTAAGCCGGTACCGCCGGTTTCTCTGGACCTCTCTTTATCAACCCGATAAAATCGCTCGAAAATTCTTGATAGATGCTCGGCAGCTACTCCAATGCCTGTATCCGTGACGGAAATCCTGACGCTTCCGTCGAGCGCCTCGGCGGACAGATGCACCGTGCCGCCAGGCTTGTTGTATTTGATTGCATTACCGATAAGATTTGTCAATACCTGATTCAGTCGTTCCTTATCACCATAGACCTGGTACGGTTCCTGCGACGGGAGCGCATGTAGCGTGACATGCTGCTGTTCTGCGATTGGCTGCAGCTCAAGCGCGGCTTGTCGCAGAAAATCCCCAAGATCGAAATAGCGAAAGCTCATTTTCATCTCGCCCGATTCGATCCTGGAAATTTCAATGAGGTCGCCCAGCAGGGCGTTGAGGTTTTGCGTGTTTTTCAGCGCCCTCTCGACAAAATCTTTGTTTACTTCCTTGTCGTCAATCGCGCCGTTCAATAACGTTTCGAGCATGCCCTGAACGGCGAAGATGGGGGTGCGCAGTTCGTGGGACACGTTCCCCAGGAACTCGCTCCTTACGCGCTCAAGAGTTCTTAATTTCTTGATGTCCTCGTTGAGCTTTTCGACCATGCTATTCAAGGTCTCTCCGAGAATCCCAAGCTCATCCTTGGAACGAATCGGAATTCGCCGCTCAAGGTTACCCTCCTGAATCTCCTTTGCGATTGCTACCATTTCATTTGCAGGCCTGGAAATCCAACCAGATACAAGGACCGAGAGGAGTATCGCCACAATCAGGCAAATAACGCCCGTGATCATGATCTTCGACCTGATGTCGGCCATGGTTTGGTCTATCCGGAGTAGCGGGATGCCGAGCCGTAAAAACTCAGTTCGTTCAAATCCGGCTTGTCGGGGAAAAGGATGATCGAGCCTCTTGGCCAGGTAGAGCATGTCGGTGTTGAGGGTCGCGCTGTGGCGAAGGCTCGAACCGGTCCCTTGCCGCTTCGCTTCCTCCACCTCGGGTCTGTGAGAATGATTTTCCACGGTCGACAACCGGCCATAGGGGAGATCGGATTCGAAAATCACGTTCCCGGATGTATCGATTAAGGTGAGCCGAATGCCTGATGAGTGGACGAAACGCTGGAGGTGGTCATAGCTGAGAGAGTCGAGACTTCCAAGATCCCTGATGACAAATTCCACCTGATTCGTTTGTCCGAGAAGCGTCTGGAGCGTATGGGAGCGGAAGTAATCCTCCAGGACGAAGGTCGAAAAAATAGCGGCAAAAAGGATGATCCCGGCCGAGAGTAGAAGAAATAAGAGCGAGAGTTTAGAGCGAATTTTCATGACTGAATGGTGTCATTGTAGCAATTCCCGCTATGAAAAACAATGCAACGATTCCTGCGCTGGTAATTGATTCCGGACGTTGATAAAGTTAATACAATTATGTACATTCATTCGCCCATTCCATCGAATATTCCATTTGAGGTCACGTACTATGAGGCTCGACAGGTTAATACAGGTACTGCTTCCCCACGACGAAAAGTTCTATACGTTCTTTGAAGAATCCGCCAGCAACCTTGTGACAGCGGCGGAGCTGTTGCAGAAATTGGGAGAAAGCTCGCCTGCGGAGCGTGCGAACCTCGTAAGCAAAATCCATGATTGCGAGCACCTGGGGGATAACATCGCGCACAAGATTTTTGCCGAGCTCAGCGCGACATTCGTCACTCCGTTCGACAGGGAAGACATCCATCTGCTCGCCTCTGCGCTCGATGACGTCACAGACTATATCGATGGCGCGGCCGCCCGATTTGTCCTCTACAAGCTCCAGGAGTGCCCCAGGGAACTATTAACCTTAATGAATATTCTCAAGCTCTCCGTGAGCGAGCTGCAACGTGGCGTTACGCTCCTGCGCGATTTCCGGAATGCCGAACAACTCCAGAAGATCCTCGAAAAGATCAACGAATACGAAAATGAGGCGGATGCCGTGTTCGAGCGCGCTATCGCGGACTTGTTTGAGTTCGAGAAAGATCCCATTCAGGTCATCAAGCTGAAAGAAATCTACGTAGGATTGGAAACTGCTACGGACAAGTGCGAGGACGCAGCAAACGTCATGGAAACCCTCCTTATCAAGCACGGCTAAGCGCTTTCCGGATGCTTCCCCTCATTGTAGTTATCATTTTTATAGCACTGATCTTCGATTTTCTGAACGGGTTTCACGATTCAGCAAATTCGATAGCCACGGTCGTCTCGACGCGCGTCCTTACGCCCCGCAAGGCTGTTCTCTGGGCGGCCTTCTTTAATCTTGTCGCTGCGTTTCTCTTCGATGTCCATGTTGCGAAGACTCTCGGAAAGGGTCTCGTCGATCTCCAGGCGGTGAATGAGTATGTCATTATGTGCGGGCTGCTGGGTGCTATCGTGTGGAACATTATCACATGGTATTTTGGATTGCCGACAAGCTCGTCGCATGCGTTGATGGGAGGATACGCCGGAGCGGCGATTGCGAAAGCGGGATTCGGCGCGATCCTTTACGGCGGCTGGTTAAAAACCATTATTTTTATTTTTCTCGCGCCTCTCATGGGGATGCTCATGGGTTTTATTCTCATGGCGGCGCTCATGTGGATTTTTCACGATCGCTCTTCGGCAAAGATTAACGGTGTATTCAGAAAGCTCCAGCTTTTTTCCGCGGCTCTTTACAGCCTCGGCCACGGAACCAACGATGCACAGAAAACCATGGGGGTCATTACCGGGCTTCTCCTCACGGCGGGTGTCCTTACAACCTTTGAGGTACCATACTGGGTCATCCTGATGTCGCATTTTGCGATCGCGCTCGGGACGCTCTTCGGAGGCTGGAGAATCGTAAAAACAATGGGTCAAAAGATCACGAAGCTTAAACCGACAGGCGGATTTTCCGCAGAGACTGCCGGCGGAATAACACTGCTTATTACTGCATGGGCGGGTATTCCGGTGAGTACCACACACACCATTACGGGTGCGATTATGGGTGTCGGCGCGACAAAGAGGCTTTCGGGGGTGCGGTGGGGTATTGCCGGAAACATCATCATCGCCTGGATCCTGACGATTCCGGCATCGGCGCTCGTGGGCGCCGTCTGTTACTTTATCACTTCGTTGTTCACTTAGTCCTCTGGTTCTCGAAACCTGTACCCCACTCCCTTGATCGTTTCGATATAGCCGGCGTGGCGGCCGAGCTTTTCCCTGATTTTCCTGATGTGGACGTCGATGGTCCTGTCGACGACCAGCACGTCGCTTCCCCAAACGGCGTTGAGCAATGATTCCCGCTTTACTACCTGCCCAGCATACTTGGCCAAATGTGCCAGTACTTCGAATTCCTTTTTGGGAAAGAATACTTCTTTTGAATCGATGCGGACGATATGCTGGGTGGGGAGGATTTCGATGCTGCCGATCGAAAGAGATGTCTCTCCGGCCGTCTTAAGTTCCTGTTTCCGGAAAATGGTTCGGATGCGTGCAAGCAGCTTGGGAATACTCACCGGTTTGACGATGTAGTCGTCCGCACCCAGCTCGAGTCCGAGAACCTCGTCCACATCGGAGCCCTTCGCCGTAAGGAAGACGATAGGGATATCGCCGGTCTTCGGGCTGCCTTTAAGCTTTTTTACCACCTGCCAGCCGTCAAGCTCAGGCATCATCACATCGAGCAGGATCAAATGCGGCTGCTGCTGCGCCAGCTCTAACGCCTGCTTACCGTTCCGGGCAGTGAGAACGCCGTAGCCTTCTTTCTGAATATTGTATTTCAGAAGATCGACGATATCCTTCTCATCGTCGACAATCAGGATCGTCTTCATGACTTAGCGTGACCTCTTGCCCGGAATATTATTTTCCGGCAATTAAAACTCCCTCGGGCATTGACTGAGGTTTGTTGGGTTCTTCCTGCTCTTCGCTGAGCTTCCTTCCTTTCGTAAATCGGGCGAGCAGGGTGTAGACAACCGGCACGAGAACAAGCGTGAGGAATGTCGAAAAGATCAAACCGCCGACAACCGCGAGTCCCAGCGGACGGCGCGATTCCGAACCGGCACCCAGGCCAATCGCGATAGGGAGGACGCCAAAGACCGTCGCGAACGACGTCATGAGAATAGGGCGAAGACGGATCGTAGCCGCCTCAGTAATGGCTTCAACGAGATTCTTCCCCCGTTCGCGCAGCTGATTGGCAAATTCGACGATAAGAATCGAATTTTTGGTGACAAGCCCAATCAACATGATGAGCCCGATCTGCGAGTAAATGTTTAAGCTCTGACGGAAGATAAAGAGGGTCAACAGTGCGCCGAACACCGCAAGCGGCACCGATAGCAGAATCGTGAGCGGATGAACGAAGCTTTCGAACTGCGCCGAAAGCACGAGGTAAATAAAAATGATCGCCAGCAGGAACATGAAATAGAGGCTCGAGCTGGATGACTTATATTCCAGTGACTGTCCGGCGTAATCGCGTTTCATGGTTCCCTGAAGTTTCTGCGCTGCAATCCGGTCGAGATCGTCGAGGGCGGTTCCGAGGCTGACTCCCGGAACCAGACTTGCCGTGATCGAAGAGGAGCGAACGCGGTTGTAGTGGTTAAGCTCCTTCGGGGCGACGGTCTCATCGACTTTTACGACGTTTGTCAGCTGAACGAGTCCGCCCGTCCCGCGGACGTAAATATCGTGGATCGCATCCGGCGTCGCCCGCTCCTGCGACTTCATTTGCAAAATAACGTCATACTGTTTGGTGCCGCGCTTGAAGTTTGTCACCGCGCGTCCGCCGAGCAATGTTTCCAGAGTTGATCCGATATCCGTAACGGAAACGCCTAGTCCGGCAGCCCGTTCGCGATCGATATTAATATCGAGCTGGGGTTTATTCAGACGCAAATCCGTATCCATATTGACAAGGTAACCAAGTTTTGACGCTTCACCCATCATGATGCCGGTTGCCTGGTTGAGCTCTTCATAACTGTCCGCCTGGAGGACGTAGTCGACGGGGCTGGAGCTGAAACCTCCTCCGAGACTTGGAGGGTTAATGACGAACGCCAGAACCCCGGGGATTGTGATAAGCTGGGGAAAGAGTTCCTGCACGATCTGCTGCTGGGACTTATCGCGTTCATGACGGGGCTTGAGCGCAAGGAACATGAATCCATTCGTGACGCTTCCGGGTCCGCCAAACCCCAGGCCGATTGCCGTGAAGAGGCCGCGGCGCTCGGGAAGGGCAAGAAGCCGCTGCTCAATCTGCTTCATGTACTTATCGGTATAGTCGAGCGTGGAGCCTTCGGGAGCGATGACGATGCCGAACCCGATGCTCCGGTCTTCCACCGGGACCAGTTCGCTCGGCAGGAACTTGAAGATGACGAGGCTCAATGCGATGGCAATAACGCCGCCGATGAGCATGATGCCCCGCCGGCGCAAGGCGCCGCCGAGAATCCGGTGGTACGTCCGGTCGAGCCATTCAAAAAATGTATCAAACGAACGTGAGGCCCAATTTGAGCCCGTATGATGCAGCGGTTTGAGAATCTTCGAACACAGCATCGGTGTGAGCGTCAGTGCGACGAAGCCGGAGATAAGCACGGCAACCGCCAGCGAGACGCCGAACTCGTTGAACAACCTGCCGACGGAACCGGTGAGGAACGCGAGGGGAACGAACACCGCCACCAGGGCCACCGTCGTCGCGATAACCGCGAAGCCGATTTCTTTGCTTCCGTCAAGCGCTGCCTGCCATTTGCTCTTTCCCATCTCCATGTGGCGGTAGACGTTTTCCAGCACCACGATAGCGTCGTCGACGACGAGGCCGATCGCGAGTACAAAGGCGAGAAGCGTGAGAATATTAATCGTAAACCCGGCGAAATATGCCGCGGCAAGTGCTCCGATAATCGAGATAGGGATGGCGACAGTAGGGATAATCGTCGCGCGGTAACTCTTGAGGAAGGCCCATACCACGAGGACGACGAGAAAAATGGAAATCACCAGCGTTTCCTGCACCTCCGAAATCGATTCGTTGATGAATGCAGAGGCGTCATAGGCGACATCCAGTTTCATGCCCTCGGGTACGAGCTTCTCCAGATCAGGGAGACTCGCTCTGATTGCCGCGGCAACGTCGACAGTACTGGCTTTGGCTTGCTTAACGATTCCGAGTCCTACGGCAGGCTGGCCGTTATATCGGGCAACTGTACGTTCGTCCTCGGCACCGACCGAGACCTCTGCTACGTCACGCAGCCGCACGACATCATTATCCTTTTGGGATATGATGATGGCTCCAAACTCTTCCGGCTTCGAAAGCTCTCCGCGGGTGCGCACCGCGAACTCTCTGCCTGAACCTTCGACTCTCCCTGCAGGGATTTCCGCGTTTTCTGTCCTGATCGCATTTTCGACGTCCGCCGTCGTCAAGCCGTGGCTTGCGAGTCTGAGCGGGTCCAGCCATACGCGCATGGCGTATCGCCGTTCTCCGCCGATGATCACGGATCCAACGCCGGGAAGACGCTGGATGCGCTCTTTGAGAACGCGGTCCCCGACGTCCGTTAATTCCAGGCCTGTATGGTGCTCACTGAACAGCGCCAGCCACACGATTGCCTGCGCGTTTGCATCAACCTTGGACACGATCGGATCGTCAACTTCCCGCGGCAGGGTTCCCCGCACACGGGAGACGCGGTCGCGCACGTCGTTCGCGGCCTCGTCGACGTTTCGGTTAAGTTCGAATTCAATCGTGATGACCGAGCCCTGTTCGCGGCTCGAAGAGGTCATTGTCTTTACCCCCTCGAGAGTTGCGAACTGCTCCTCAAGAATATTCGTAATTTCGGTTTCAACGACGCTCGGGCTTGCTCCGCGGTACAATGTCACCACCGACACTATTGGTGGATCGATGTCGGGGTATTCACGGACCGGTAATCGTATGAACGAAATGATTCCAAACAGGAGTATCGTCAGGCTCATCACGGTGGCCAGTACAGGCCGCCGTATAGAAGAATCGCTGAGTTTCATGTTATCTATCCTTTAAATATCATCGTCTCGTAAGTAATTCTCATTGGCCCTGAGGCTTGGGCTGATTGCTCATCGGCATGACCTTGGCGCCCTC
>DATJGD010000084.1:0-9433 GCA_035495255.1 Bacteroidota bacterium
TGGCCCGCGATGTTGAGCGTCCTCCGGACGTTTACATTTCTTCCGATTCACGAAGCCGGCCATCTCATCTTCATTTTTTTCGGCAAGTCGCTTCATTATCTTGGCGGCTCATTCTGGCAAATCATGTTTCCCTTGCTGTGGTTTATCATTGCGGTCCGGCAGCGCTCGCACGTTGCGCCGTTCCCGCTCTTCTGGGTCGGCGAAAATATGATGGATGTGAGCCTGTATATGCGCGACGCCCCGGTCCGACAGCTTCCCCTCCTCGGGGGCCATACGGCGGGCCACGATTGGTTCACTCTTTTTTCGATGTGGAACATGATGGACGACGCCGGATTGTTCGCGGATATTTTTTACTATTGCGGAATCATCATATGTCTGGCCGCGATCGTTGGCGGAACCATCCTCGCAGCCCGGTCGTTTCCTCATCCCCCGTACGCCCTACCGGCTCCCATTTCGGTTTCGTCCACCGACGTCGAAAGCTCGCTTGAGGAAGCACTGGAGAAGAAACAGCGCACTTCTCCCGAATAACCTCCTATTGACCTTCCCGTAGTTTTTTTCTATTTTGATGCAGAATCCGCATTGCAAAACGCATGGTATTAAAATTCTTGCCGCTTCTCCTTCTTTCAGTGGTAGTCTACGGACAGGACCATCCTGCGCCCCGAAACACACCGGCTGAGGACTCGACCTATCTCGCGGCCGTACGGAATTTCAATGAACACGATGATTCCGGTGAAGCACTCGAAGAAGCAAAGAGCGGATTTGCGAGTGTGCTCTCGCGGAATCCCAAGCATGCGCCGTCGCTCGCATATCTCGGACTGATAGCCCTCGAGTCGAACGGATTACGCACCGCGGATTCATTATTCGCGCTCTCGCTCGCTTCAGATTCGACCTGTCCGGAGGCCCGCGTGGGCCGCGCGCTCTGGTTACGCCGAAGAGGCATGCATCAGGCAGGCCTTGAGGAAATCCGTCGTGCAGTAGAACTTGCGCCGGGAAGCGTATTCGCGCTACGGGAGTTGACGACTGAGCTCCTCCATCACGCAAATTCCGATGTCACTGAAGGTGAGATCAACGAAGCAATGCCCCACCTCCGGAAACTTCTTGAGATCGACCCCAATGACCGCGATGCCCACCACGATCTCGCTCAGTCGTATGAGCAATTAAAACGCTGGAACGAAGCGGCGCTGGAATACCGTGAAGTCCTTCGTATCGGGCAGCTGCCGGAGGATATGGACGTCTGGGTGTACATGGTACATCAGGACGCCGCGCGATGTTTCGAGAACTCGGGTAACTACAAAGAATCTGTTGCAGAGCTTAGACTTTATCTTGCCGCGATCAAGGACATGCAGGCCGACGACGAGAGCGTTCGGGAAATAGAGAAGAAGATCGGCGAGCTCGAGAATAAATCGAAATGAAAGGATATGATATGAAATACTCCATCATTGTAATGCTGGTTGGGCTTGCCGGATCGCTGACGGCCCAGGTGCGGCCGATGCATACGTTCTCTATTGTGGCGAGAGATTCTGTAACCGGCGAGATGGGAGTGGCAGTCCAATCGCACTGGTTTTCGGTAGGACCGCTCGTGCCATGGGCGGAAGCGGGAGTAGGGGCGGTCGCAACTCAATCGTTCGTTGATCCTGCCTATGGGCCTCTCGGGCTTGAGCTTATGCGCTCCGGTAAAACCGCGCGCCAGGCTCTTGATGGGTTGCTTGCCGCCGACGCGGCGAAAGATGTCCGCCAGGTGGCGATGATCGACGCGAAAGGGAACATCGCAGCCCACACCGGGGCGAAGTGCATTCCGGCAGCGGGTCACGTTGAGGGAGAACAGTTCACGGTCGAGGCAAATCTTATGCTCAACGATAAGGTCTGGCCCGCGATGGCGAAGGCGTATCGCGAGACTAAAGGCGATCTCGTCGACCGGATGCTCGCGGCGCTCGATGCCGCGCAGGGAGTCGGGGGAGACATCCGCGGAAAGCAGTCTGCGGCGATCGTTATTGTCGGCGCCAAGTCGACAGGCAGGCCGTGGGCAGACCGCATTATGGACCTGCGCGTAGAAGACTCCCCGGACCCGTTGAAAGAGCTGCGCCGGCTCGTGAACGTTCACCGCGCGTATCAACGCGAGAACGCGGGGGACCTCGCGGTCGAGAAAAATGACGTTGACGGCGCATTGCGTGAGTATGGCGCCGCGGAACAGATGATGCCGGATAACCTCGAAATGAAGTTCTGGCACGCCGTTGCTCTTGTCAACGTGGGAAAGCTCGACGAATCACTACCCCTGTTCAAAGTTATTTTTGATGCCGATCCGAACTGGCGGGAACTCACGCCGCGCCTTCCCAAGGTGAATCTCCTGAAGACCGATGATGCCGGATTGAAGAAAATACTTTCCGTCTCAGGAAAAAGGAAGTAAACATCTGAATACTACCGCGCTCCGGGCGGCGATACTCTTTGCTGTCGTTCTCATTGCGTTGCATGTTATCGGCGCCTTCACCCCCGGTATATTCACGTGGGGATTTCATTTCTTCGCGTATTTGCCGAAAGGGCTTCTCCTCGGATATATCATCGCCGCGATCGTCGCAATGCTCGCGATCGCGCGCGGTACGGCAGATCGCGCCATCGGGCGAATGGCGGATTTCATGTCGCGTAATCCGCTCGGCACGCTCGCCATTGCGATCGCCCTCTTCGCCTTTACTGCTTTCACATTCCGGATAAACGTCCCGCTCCTCGGCGACAGCTTTATCGCCGTGAAGATTTTTTCCAAGACGGTCCAGGGAATACAAATTCTGCCGAATTCCCATCAGCCGCTCTCCCTGGTGTATTTCTATCTCTTCCTGAAATTACTCGGCACGTTCGAGTATCCCGGGTTGATGAATGCATTCCTTGCCGGTGAACTCCTGCTCGGAGTAATTTTTATCGCAGCGGTATTCTTCACGGTGAGAAATCTTTTTCAGAACCCGAAATACCAGTTCCTCTCATTCCTGCTTCTGCTGATTCTGCCGTACATGCAAATCTTCTACGGGTACGTTGAGATTTACGGAGTGACGCTTGCGTTACTGGGAGTTTACGTTCTCGTGAGCGTGCTTCATCTGCGTCAGAAAATCCATTTTGCGGCCGTTCCCGTCGCGTATGCCCTTCTCCTGTTGTCCCACTATCTGAATGCGCTGCTATTCCCATCCCTCGTATTTCTCGTACTCGTCGAATACAAACGAAGCAAGTTCAAACAGCTTTTGACAGGCGCAGGAGTACTTGCGGTGTGCGCTCTCCTCGGACTCATCGCGTTGGATTTCAATATCGAGAAGCTCATACCTCCGAACCGCGGGACTCCTATTCTCTCAGTTTTTTCAAGCGACAATGCCTTTCAGGCATACACGCTCTTTTCTCCATATCATTTTTCAGATCTCCTCAACCTGGCGATATTACTCTGCCCGGCAGCGGTGTTCCTCATACTCTTCTCGTTGAAAGAAATGAAGTCCCGTTTTCTTTCTTCCCCAGGTATACAATTTTTTGTCATCGCCGCAGCTCCGATTGTTCTGTTTATCATGGGTGCGCGGTTTGATATTCCGATGGCACAGGACTGGGACGTCTCAGCATCCTATCCGTTTCTTCTTGTACTCTGCGGGCTTTTGTTTGCGGAAGGAGAAGGAGATTCCCGAAGTAACGCCGTCGCTGTGCTCGTCGTGGTGACACTCTTAAACTCGCTCTCCTGGTGGTATCTCAATTCGACGGTCGAGCCGAATATTGCGCGCCTGAGAATGTTTATCGATAAGCGTATTTCTTCTCACGACGGCATCTATCAGTCAACATACCACCTCAGTGAATATTTCGTACGTGCGCACGACACACAAAATCTCGAAGAAATTTTGGCGCAGTTCGTCTCCATGTATCCGACGGACAAGCGCGGTTATACCAACTACACCCTGTATCTTCAGCAGTTCGGGAAGCAGATGGACGGAAAGATCATCGGGATCTTTGACCGGTGGCTCGCGCTCGACCCATCCAATCCCGACGCCCATGAACAATTCGCGAATTTTTATCTCGACATCGGCAACCGGTCGTATCGCGATGGCTCGTTCAATGAAGCGATCGGTTATTATAAGAATGCCGCCCGGCTCTCTCCCGGGATTCCAGACCCCTACAACGGCCTCGGCATTTCGTATCGCAAGCTCGGCCAGAACGATAGCGCCCGATACTATTACGAGAAAACCCTGCTGCTCGATTCCACCAGCGTCTACGCATGCACGAACCTCGGTAATCTCGCCGACGATATGGGAAATACCCGCGAGGCAATAGCCTGGTACAAACGGGCGATCAGCCTCCAGCCGAATTCACCTCAGGCATATTTTAACCTTGGCATCGCCTACGATCACGCCGGAGACGCCGCGAACGCAATGGAATCTCTTCGCAAGGCTGCGCAGCTCGGGGATGCCGACGCGCAGACCTTCCTCCGCCAGCGCGGAGCCGGGTGGTGAACCCAACCATATTTATCATTATATTCAGCCTTGTCAAATTTTAGATGCGTATGAACGCAACCAAAATCATTGTCGCAATTATCCTCGTTTGTTCAATTTATCTGCTTCTGGTATCCATGCGCACGCGCCCAACGCAGGGAGAACCTGCGACACATACGGTAGGCGAGACGCTCCTGAGCTATGTCAAAGGTATCGAAGGAAAATCCCACGAGGGCCGTCAACAATACATCACAACGAAGCTCAAAGAATTTGGCATTCCCTACTCTCTGATGCCGTTCGATACCGTCCGGCATCGTGGGAACGGGACTGTCGATACGCTTCATGGAGAAAATATCGTGGTTACGCGCGGGTACGGTCATGAGAAGATCGTTCTTGGCGCCCACTATGACGCAGTCCCAGGCGCACCCGGAGCCAACGACAACGGCGGCGGGGTCGCGGTTGTACTTGAGATCATCCGCAGCCTGAAAGACTCTTCGTTTCGTAACACCGTCGATTTCTGTTTCTTCGACAGAGAGGAAAATGGCCTTGTCGGTTCTGCAGTCTATGCCCGCACCCGGGACAGATCATACAAACATCTTGCGATGATTAATCTCGACGTCGAGGGTACAGGAAATGAGCTCTACGTCGGCCCGGTTGGCGGCGGCGACGACGACGTGATCATGAAATTCATTCATGAAGCACGGGATAAAACGAAGTATGCGTACAACGAATCGGCATACTATCCCGAATCGGACAACGAATCCTTCGCGAATTCTCATTTGGAGAACATTTCAATATCGGTTGTCCCGAAAGGAGACTCCGATAAGCTTTCCCGCTGGACGAAATCGGGATTTAAGCCGTTCGAAAAACCTGAGGATGTGCCCGAAGTGCTCAACGTGATGCACTCGCCGCGTGACTCGTCGACCTACGTGACTCCCGACGCGCTCACGATGTCATACACGTTCACAAAAACCACGTTGCTTCTTCTTGACGAAAAGGAACGTTAACTATGAACACGCCGCAGACAGAACTCGTTGAAGTAGACCTCGGGGAACTGACCCACAGCCCGCTCATCAACGAGGACATTGCGCCCACAAAGCTCTCCCAGCGACGATGGGGTACCTACAACATTGCCGCGCTGTGGATATCGATGTCCGCGTGCATCCCGACGTATATGCTTGCGTCATCCCTTATCTCTGAAGGGATGAACTGGTACCAGGCGGTCCTGACGATCTTCTTTGGCAACGCAATCGTATTGATTCCGATGATTTTAAATGCCCATGCCGGGACAAAGTACGGGATCCCCTTCCCGGTCTACTGCCGCGCTTCATTCGGCGTCCGGGGCGCAAACATTCCTGCATTGTTGCGGGCATTCGTCGCATGCGGCTGGTTCGGCATACAATCGTGGATCGGCGGGTGGGCGATCTATAAAATCATCACCATTTACGTTCCTTCATGGGACGCGCTGCCGACATGGCTTGCCGGCATCAACATAGCACAGTTCGCGTGCTTCATGTTTTTCTGGGGAATCAACATGCTTGTCATTTACAAGGGCATCGAATCAATCCGGTTCCTCCTCGACATCAAAGCGCCGCTGCTTATCGCACTCGGCCTCATCCTCCTGGGGTGGGCGTACAAACAAGCCGGGGGGTTCGGGCCGATGCTTTCACAGCCTTCGCAGTTCGTCCCCGGCGGACCGAAAGCCGGGCAGTTCTGGGCTGTCTTTTTCCCGTCGCTCACAGGGATGATCGGGTTCTGGGCAACATTGTCGCTCAACATTCCGGACTTCACCCGGTACTCCCGCTCGCAGCGCGAGCAGATGCTGGGCCAGGCCATCGGCCTGCCGACAACGATGGCGCTCTACGCTTTTATCGGCGTCGCCGTGACGTCGGCGACGATCGTCATCTACGGTGGATTTCCGATCTGGGATCCGGTTGTCCTCATTACACGATTCACGAACCCGATTGTCCTCGCGATTTCACTATTTGCTCTCTGCCTCGCGACGCTGGCGACAAATCTCGCGGCAAATGTCGTCAGCCCTGCGAACGATTTTTCGAATCTCTGGCCCTCGAAGATTACATTCCGCATTGGCGGCCTCATCACCGGGATTATCGGCATCCTCATCCAGCCGTGGAAACTTGTTTCAGATCCCAGCGGGTACATTTTCACCTGGCTCGTCGGATATTCAGCGCTCCTCGGACCCATCGGCGGAATTCTCATCTGCGATTACTTCGTCATCCGGGGCATGAAGCTGGAACCGAAGGATCTTTACCGGTCTGACGGGGCATATAGCTACCGTAACGGCTTTAACCCGGCCGCAATTATCGCTCTCCTCGTCGGCGTGCTGCCGAACGTTCCCGGGTTTCTCGGCACCATCAAGGTTCTCGATCCCGCCTCGGTCGGCCCGTTCCTGATGTCGCTCTATAATTACGCGTGGTTCGTAGGGTTTGGATTGGCATTCGCGGTGTATGGATTGATGATGAAAAACAGAACCCGGGTATCAAACGGATGAAGTCGATGAACAAATCCACCGCGGCGTTGCCCCTTCACGGGATTACAGTTCTCGACCTCACCCGCATCCTCTCCGGGCCTTTCTGCACGATGAAGCTGGGAGACATGGGAGCTGAAGTCATTAAGATCGAGCAGCCGGGGACGGGGGATGAGACACGCAGATGGGGACCTCCGTTCGTTAAAGGTGAAAGTGCCTATTTCCTCAGTGTCAATCGCAACAAGAAAAGCGTCACGATCGATCTGAAGTCGGCAGCCGGTAAAAAGATCCTGACAAAGCTTATCAGAAACTCCGATGTGCTCGTAGAGAATTTTCGCGCAGGGGTGATGCAGAATCTGGGATTCGGCTATGCGAAAGTACGAACGCTGAATCCGAACATCGTCTACTGCTCGATCTCCGGCTATGGGCAATCCAGCAGCCGCAGCCATAAACCGAGTTACGATCTCATTGTACAGGGGGAATCGGGCCTTATGGATATCACGGGATTTCCTGGAGAATCGCCGACAAAGGCCGGAATCTCGCTGGCCGACGTTAACGCCGGGAACCTTGCCTTCGAAGGCATCCTTCTTGCGCTTCTCCGGCGGCAGCGTACGGGAAAAGGAGGGCACGTTGACATCAGCCTTCTTGAGGCGCTCCTCTCGCTATTCGCGTACCAATCACAAATCGCCCTTTCATCAAACAACCCGGTGACCCGGAAAGGCAACCGCCACCCGACGATTACTCCGTACGAAACGTACAGAACAAAAGACGGATTCATTAACATCGCGGTGGCAAGCGAGCCGGTGTGGAGGAGTTTCTGCTCGACGATCGGACGCGCGGAGCTGGCAGCCGACACGCGGTTCAATTCGAATGCCCTCCGCGTAACGAACAGAAATGCGCTCGAGCGCATCCTCATCCCCGTTCTCCGCCGCAAGCGAAGCAGGGACTGGCTCCTGGCATTTGGAAAGAATGACGTCCCCGCCGGAAAAATCAATACGCTCCGGGAAGCCCTTGAAACAGTGCGCGAGAGAAAGTTGGTGATTCCGATAACGCACCGCTCCGCGGGGAGGGTTCACACCGTGGGAAACCCGATAAACCTTTCGACAACTTCCCAGGCCGCCCCGCCCCCAGGACTGGGAGAGCACACAGACGAAATCTTACGACGGATAGGATACTCCGCAAAAGAACTCCGGAAGCTTCGGGCATCACACGTCGTGTGAGCGCAAGTATTTAATGCCACTCACGCTCATTGGAACCGGACCCGAGATCCTTGCCGGCCTCTTGCGACGAGTGGGAAACATGCTTTTCTGGGACATCCTGACTGCCGGAACTTGAACCCCTCAGGCGATACGGCACCGGAGTCATGATAGAAATATAGTTTTGAACTATGCACATCTTCAACAGTAAGGCTACAGAACAAATCGAATTCCACCATTAATGACTCTACCCTCCAGAGGAGCGTAAATTGGGATCGTCCGGATCGTGCCCGCCGTTAGGTCGCCGACAAAAATTGGCTCGAACCGTGTTTGTCGGGTATCAAAGATGTTTTCAAGATTCACAAAACAACGGAAGTTGCCAAACCCTTTCTCTGCGATCATCCCTGTAATCCAATATTCAGGAGATCGATCGCGAAATGGATTCCGCTCAAGCCGCTGTGAACCGGTCCAATAATTTTCAATGCCGACCTTGGTTGCCATTTCCTGACTTTCCCAGACAAGGACTGCACCAAGTGAATGGCGCGGATTGAGTTCGAGTTCATACGATGTTCCGTTGTCGTTCTGCGAAGCGTAAACATAGGTATATCCAAGAGAACATTTAAAGTCATGGTAAGTAAACTTTGCTGAGAACTCGCCGCCGCGGGTAACCGTCGCACCGGTGGCGCTCCGAAGAGATACAACGTTGTGCGCAAGGGAATCTTGATCGGCTAGCAGAGCACTTGATACGCCGGAAACATAGAATGCCAAATTGAAGCTTGCTCCCACCTGACCGAAGATGCCTCTCCAGTTCAAATCAAATGACCCGCTCGTGGCTTTTTCAGCGTTAATGTTTCGTAAGGGGCGAACGTTGCGAAATCCAGCTTCCTCAGCCTCTTCGACAAAAATAGTTGGCGACTTAAAACCACTCCCGCCGCCCATTCTCATCGTCAGCATTGGCGAGGGGCGATACATTAACGATGCTCTTGGTGTGAAGAAATTACCTAGCGTGTTATGAAAATCCATTCGCCCGCTTACAAGAACAGTCAAATATCTTGAAAGGGCGAATTCATCCTGCGCAAGAAACGCAGGCACCCTATAACGATAGCTCCGCTCCGAGCCAACTATAGGCGTTCGATCGGTGAATTCATCAAAATTAAAGACAGCCCCAAATAGAACACCGTGTGAAGCTATGTTGAACGAATATTGAGCATCGGCATAGAAGATTTCCTGTGTAGCATTGAACGGCGTACTCCCGTAGAAAGCATCTCGCTGAAGCTTCATTCCTGCAAACTTAATAATGACCCCCT
>DATJGD010000085.1:0-10609 GCA_035495255.1 Bacteroidota bacterium
TCGTTCCCGATTTCCACACATCAACTCTCTTCCCCGCCACCCCGACGAGCGTGTTTGCGTACCTTGCGGGTTCGTATGCAGCGCAAAGCATCCTTGCGAACAGGCTGGGGTATTGGGTGAAATATAGCGGGCCGGCTGTCGTCACGATGACGGGGGATCCAATTTCACCGGATACGATGCAATGCACGTTAGGGTGGAATCTCATCGGCTCAATAACGTGGCCGGTTCCTACCTCACAAATCACGACTATCCCCGGAGGGCTTATCGCGAGCCCCTTCTACGAGTATAATATTTCGTATCAGGCGGCTGACACGATACGGCCCGGGATAGCGTACTGGGTGAAACTCCTGGCTCCGGGGACGCTCATTCTCTCCGCCTCCGCGGATAACCAGCCGGCGCACCGGCCTCAGGCGGTGCGGGAGATCGGGTTGCCTCCGTTACCTCCGGAATCAAAAATGAAGTGAAGCAGCTGTAGGCGAAGGGCAACGCCTCATTTCCAAGGGGGACATGAGGCGTTGAATATTATGGGCTTTTGAAATTCCCTCCTCGAATCGGTATCTTGTCTTCGATGCATCCATTGAAGAAGATATTGCTTCAACCGGCCCTCCGGAATTGGTATTTCCTCAGTATGTTCGTTGCCCTGCTCTTCGCGCAACAACAATGCCGCGGTCAAACATTTAACTTTCAATATTATACAGAGCGGGAGGGGCTTCCGTCAAATCTTGTTTCCGCAATCTGTCAGGACTCCCGCGGCTACCTTTGGATCGGCACAAAGTCCGGCCTCACGTTATACGATGGCGCAGAATTCACCTCCTACTCTGTCATTCACGGATTGCCGAACAACTGGGTAACTGCGCTCGCTGAGCGCACCGAAGATCCGGGTACAATGCTCGTCGGAACCATAGCCGGCGGCTTGTGCGAATACCGTGAGGGCCGGTTCCGGCAGCTCACGCACGACGGGAATGTCAATCATATCCACGTCGACCGGGCGGGCTCAGCGTGGTTCATTATGAATGACACGCTCTTTCTCCTGCGGCACGATGTTCTGCGCTCACTGGCCGTCGCATCGGTCTATCCGGATCATGGCGGGATCATTGAGCGCACCGGATCCTCAGGCACGGCGGAACTGGTTATCGCGTTCGGCGCGGAATTGATGAGGTTCAGATCGGATGGAACCCGCCTTTCGTCAGTCTCCTATAAGTCATTCGGAGACATCTACGCCATCGAGGCGTCCCCGGCTGATGGAACTCTCTGGATGACAAGCGCCGATGGAAAAATTTGTCGGGCGGATGCCTCGGGAAACCTCCTTCAAATGTATACTCTGCCCAACCGGGAGCCGTCGACGCTTGCCGCCGACAATATGGGCGTCCTCTGGCTGCGCACGGTTGAAGGCCTTCTCCCCATCCCATCCGACCCTTCGCTCTTTGATCCCAATGCGAAGCCATTTTCGGTCGAGGACGTGCTTCCCGGTCATTGGATCTCCCCGTTCCTGTTCGACAGAGAGGATAATTTATGGGTTGGCACATGGATAAAAGGGCTGCTCAAAGCTTCCGACCGGCGGGTCATAGTATATCCCATACACGGTTCTCATGGCGGGGTGGTCGATTCCTCCGGAAACTTCTGGGTCACGACCGACTCGACGATTGTACAGCTCACCAGGACTGACAACGGCATCTGGCGGAAAACTATCCACTCACCTCGCCCGAACCTGAGCTGGGAAGGAGAACCGGCTATCGATGCCCGGGGAAGAATCTGGCTCGTGGCGAATCAAAACGGAAAGAAAGAGTATTCGGCGTTCAACGCGGTCAATCGCACGGAACAGAATACCCGTCTCATGTTCTCAACAAGCATGGTTCTGCCGCATGATATTGCTGCATGGTTTGTTGACCGGGACAATCATTACTGGGTACCGGTCGGCGATTCTGCTCTTGAGATCATTGACGTTGCCTCCAAATCGCGGCTGCGAACACTCCGCCCAAACGATGGACTGGCTCACGGCGGTGCAAAAGTTTTTTTTCAGGATCACAGCGGCGTCGTATGGATCGGTCTTTGGAATAACGGATTGGTACGATGCAGTCTTACCCCGGATGTTCACGGGACGGTAAATTTTCGCTCATTCACTTCAAAAGACGGACTGCCGTATGAAGGAATCCGCGCGCTTCACGAAGATTCCCGGGGCACGTTGTGGATCGGCACGCGCCATGGAGGCTTAGCCCGGCTCGACGCAAATGGCCGCATTGCGACGGTCTCTATGACAAACGGATTGCGCAGCAACACTGTTTGGAAGATCACCTCCGATCAGCAGGGGCGCATTTGGCTCATCACTGACGCCGGGGTGGAGTGCGTGGAATCCGCGACACTGAAACCGCTCGCAGTGCAGAACAAGCTCACCGGCCAGGAACCGCTGAGCATGGGCGTGTATCGGAATGAGTTTTTGTGGCTTGTTGCGCCGGAAGGTATTTCCATCTTTGAATTCAACCGGCCGGCAACAGCGCTTCCTCCCCCGCTGGTCCACATCTCATCGGTGCGCGTTAATGATGCACCCCGTCCGATGAACGGCATTGAGCATCTCACGTACGATGAGAACCATTGCACGATCACATATTCCGGGCTGGGCCTGCGCGACGAACACAATCTCAGGTTCCGCTACCGCTTACTCGGCCTCGACAGCGCATGGGGCGCTCCTGTCTCACAGCGTGCAATAACCTACGCAGCTCTCGATCCCGGTGAGTATGCGTTCGAAGTTGTTGCGATCACGGCTGACGGCGTGCCAAGCGCTGCGCCCGCGCGTCTCCATTTCTGGATAACGCCGCCCGTGTATCAACGGTGGTGGTTCTTGACGCTCGCGGCAGCCGTTGCCGCCGTAGTTCTGTGGATGCTCTATCGTTATCGCGTGAACCGCCTGCTGGAACTGGAGCGCCTGCGCACGCGGATCGCCAGTGATCTCCACGATGATGTTGGGACAAATCTGGGCAGCATTATCGTCACGAGCCAGCTCCTTGAACGTCGTACCGCAACTTCCCTCTCCGGAAACGACCGGGAACAAATTCGGGAAATCGGCGCCGTTGCCCAAAACACGCAGGAAATGATGCGCGATATCGTGTGGATGTTAAATCCTTCGAACGATCACATCGAGGACCTGGTCCTCAAGATGAAGGAGGTTGCCGCCCGTTTGCTTCCCGGTCAGCCGTGTGAGTTCAACGTTTCTGCGGCGAAGCTTTCACGTCAAACCAGCATCGACTTCAAGCGCAACGTGTTCCTGGTCTTCAAAGAAGCTCTCCACAACACCGTCCGCCACTCATCGGCAACACAGGTCATCGTCGACCTGCACACAGAAAATGGCTCGTTCACGCTGCAGGTGCGCGACAATGGCAATGGCTTCGACCCTTCAGTCGTGAAACGGGGAAACGGCTTGTCGAACATGCAGCGGCGTGCGGCGCAGCTGAAGGGATTGGTAACCGTAGAATCGAGCCCGGGAAACGGAACAACAGTCAGGCTCACCATAGAAAATCACGCGATCACGTAATTGCCGATTGGGTGAAGTTGAGTAAATTACAGCATGGAGTCTCCGGGTAGCGTGAAGACAATAACATCCACACCATCAATCTGGATCGTCGAAGACGATACGAAGTTCGGGCATCACCTTTCCGAGCTGATCAATACATCCGACGCATTCCACTGTGATTCCGTGTATCGCGATTGCGAGTCCGCATTGGATGCCCTTGATGATGAGATTCCTCCCGATATACTTCTCATGGATATAGGCCTGCCCGGCATCAACGGCATCGAGGGTGTCCATAGGGTGAAACAACTTTCTCCTGCGACACAGGTAGTTATGCTGACCGTGTTCGAGGATGGCGATAATATCGTAAATGCAATCGCCGCAGGGGCTTCGGGGTATTTATTAAAGGGTGCGACCCTCGAAGCGGTTGTGGAATCATTAAAATCGATTCTCTCCGGCGGCGCTCCCGTGAGTCCCCAGGTCGCCAAGAAAGTGCTGGCTCTTTTCGCAGGAACGACCGCAAATTCGGGGGATTACCGGCTCACGGCCCGCGAACGGGAAGTCTTATCGCTCCTTGTCGATAGCCTTACGAAACAGCAAATTGCCGATCGGTTATTCGTCAGTTATCATACGATCGACAAGCATCTTCGCAACATTTATGGCAAACTCCAGGTAAAAACACGCAGTGCCGCGGTAGCAAAAGCCTTCAAGGAGCGCCTCTTCTAATATAGCGTGATCACGTACTTACGGATGCCTGCCTCAGTCCGTATTTTAAACCTACCATCAGGTTTTCCAACCATAGACATTGTTCTTGGGGTGATGCATGAAACGCATTTGCACGCTTTTCTGTCTTCTGCTAATCGCAGCGGGTCCGATGAACGCTCAATGGTCAATTGACCCTTTTATCAATAATCCAATCTCCACGGCAACCAGCGTCCAGAGTTTTCCCGTCATGATCAGTGATGGCGCAGGCGGCGCCATCATCACCTGGCGCGACAGTCGTAACGGCGCCACAGACCTCTTCGCGCAGCGAATTGACGCCGCAGGCGTGCCTCAATGGACTGCCGACGGCGTTGCCATTAGTACTGCGGCAAACGAGCAGACGTTTCCATGCATGGTGTCTGACGGTGCAGGAGGAGCGATCATTGCATGGGCGGATTCCCGGGGCGGCGCAAACTATGATATCTACGCTCAACGCATCAATGGGGCTGGCGGCGTACAATGGGCTGCAAACGGCGTCGCAATCAGCATAGCAGCCGCCAATCAGATATATCCCGCGATCCTCACTGATGGTTCGGGTGGCGCGATTATCACGTGGCAAGACGCTCGCAGCGGCAACATTGACATCTACGCCCAGCGCATTGATGGCGATGGCGTGGCACAGTGGACGCTGAATGGTGTCGTGATCACAACTGCAGCAGGCGATCAATACGCTCCGGCAATTGCAAGCGACGGCTCCGGCGGGGCTATCATCACCTGGTATGACTATCGGAATGGTTCGAACTTCGATATTTATGCGCAACGCGTCATTGGCAGCGGATTGGTGCAATGGACTGCCAACGGTGTCGCGATTTGCCTTGCGTCCGATGCTCAGCTTAGCCCTACCATTGTGGGTGACGGTTCGGGCGGCGCAATCATCACATGGTATGACCACCGCAATGGAACAAACGACGACATCTTCGCCCAGCACATCAATAGTGCCGGCGTCGTGCAGTGGGGAGTCAACGGTTACCTTATTTGCGGCGCAGCCAATTATCAACAATACCCATTCATCGTCAGCGACGGCTCCGGCGGGGCAATCATCACATGGACCGACTCCCGCAGCGGCGCTTACAACGACATCTACGCGCAGCGCATCAATGGCTCCGGCAACGTGCTATGGACAAGCGACGGTGTAGGGATTTGCGTCGCGGCATACCATCAATCAACCCCATGCATCATCGGCGATGGCTCAGGCGGCGCAACCATTGCCTGGACTGATCAGCGTATCCTGGGCACCTCCGATGTATATGCCCAGCGAGTGAATTACGCAGGCCTGGCGCAATGGACTGCCAACGGCGTCGCTATCAGCACGGCGACAGGCGATCAAACAAATTCTGCCCTCATAAGTGATGGTGCAGGAGGCGCAATTATGGCGTGGCAGGATTATCGCGGCGGTTTATCTTACGATATCTATGCGCAGAAAGTCGACAAATTTGGATACTTCGCCACGAATACCCCCCGGCTTACTGATGTGAAAGATGTTGCGGCAGATCAGGGAGGCAAAGTCACCGTTGCCTGGAACCGCGCGGATCTCGATGCTTATCCCGCCCAGACAATTACCTATTATTCTCTGTGGCGCGGGATCGATCTTAGCGCTATACCACCACAAGCAAGATTTGTCGAGCCTCAGGAGCTCAGCGAAGGCTTTCAGGGCAACGTATATCGAAGAGTCATCAACGCGGGGGTGACGACAAACTGGGAGCTTGTGGGGACGCAGACAAGCCATTACCTTTCCAGCTACAGTTTCTCGGCACCTACCTTGGCTGATTCGACATCCGGCGGAACAGGGTCTCTTACGTACTTTGTATCGGCACACACCTCAAATCAATTTATCTTCTGGGATTCGAATGTCGACAGCGGCTACTCGGTCGATAATCTCTCGCCGGCGAGTGTCGCACCTGTGAGCGCAACCGTGCAGGCAGGCCCGACAGTGAGCATCCACTGGAAACCCGACGGTATCGATTCCGATGTCGGCCATTATGAAGTCCACCGCTCGACGACGAGCGGCTTCACTCCCGGGCCGTCAACTAAAATTGGTACGACATCCGACACGTTGCTTGTGGATGCCGCACCCGTGAACGGCCAAACAAATTATTACCGCATCGTCACCGTTGATGTCCACGGTAATCTGAGCGGGCCATCTCCGCAAGCTGCGGCAATGCTGACGACAACGCAGAATTACGACATCTCCGACAAATGGAACATGGTCTCGGTACCTCTCTCCGTAGTCGATTATAGCAAGACCACTCTCTTTCCTACAGCCGTTTCAAATGCGTTCGCGTATGAAGGAGGCTATTCGATCAAATCAACGCTTGCAAACAATGCAGGTTATTGGGTAAAGTTCTCAGGTGCTCAGAGCGTGCCGATGACCGGCTATTTAAGAAACCTTGATACCGTTATCGTGTCGACCGGCTGGAACATGATCGGCTCCCTTTCCTCCAGCGTAGCTACTTCGAGCATTTCATCGGAACCTGCCGGCATCGTGACTTCACAGTTCTTCGGATATACCGGCTCCTACGTTACAAGTGCTGCCATCGATCCCGGCAAAGCATATTGGGTTAAGGTACAGCAGGATGGCAAGCTCATTCTTGCCTCATCGGCCGCCGAACCTGCAGCAAGAATCAACATAGTTCCGACCTCAGAACTGCCTCCTTCTCCGCCTGACGCGGAAGCTGCTGCCAATACTTCCATCATCCCGACGGAATTTTCGCTCGGACAGAATTATCCCAACCCATTCAATCCGGCCACAACGATAGAGTTTGACGTTGCGAAGCCGGCACTCGTCTCTCTGAAGATTTACGATGTGCTGGGAAGGGAGGCCGCAACGTTGGTCAATGAGCGGCTTGAACCGGGCAGGTACACGCGATCGTGGGATGCTACACATGTCGAAAGCGGTTTATATTTTTATAAGTTCACAACGGAGTCATTCACAAGCACAAAGAAACTCTTGCTGGTAAAATAATTACCGTACCCGGGGTCATGTATGAAACTCAAACAAGTTATTTTCCTTTGCTGTCTGGCACTGCTCCTGGTTCAGGTTGCTGTCGGTCAAATTCCCCGTACGCTTTCGTACCAGGGAGTACTGGCCGATCCTACCGGCAATCCAAAGCCTGATGGATCTTACAATTTCACGTTTCGGCTGTATACCGTCGCCTCCGGCGGCGGGCCGATCTGGGTCGAAGCACAACCGCTGACGGTAAAGCGAGGTCTCTTCTCCGCGATTCTGGGAAGCACGACTCCGTTCTCCGGTGTTATTGATTTTGGGAAACAATACTGGCTGGGCATTCAGGTATCCCCCGATCCGGAGATGATGCCGCGCATTCAATTGTCGTCGGTCGGATCGAGCTTCAGTGCGATCAGGGCAGACGTCGCGACAACGGTGCCGGACACTTCGCTGACCCAGGCCAAGATCGGAAGCGGCCAGGTCGTTAAGAGCATCAATAATCTCCACGACCAGATCGTCTTTCAGGGAGCGAACGGCGCTTCTGTCACGACAACAGGAGACACTCTTACAATTACTGCATCGGGAGGCGGCGGTGGCGGGATCGGAACGATCCAGAACACCGACAACACACTCTCTATTACCAACCCTGCGGGGCCGACCGCAACTATAAATTTAAAGTCGCCCCTGGTTGTTCCCGGAAATTTTGGGATTGGCGGAACACCATCCTGGCCATTCCATCTTAAGAAGTCGGAGTCGACCGGCTCCGGCTTGCAGGCGCGCGTGACCAACACGTCGACCACGGCAAATTCGTTCGCGGCGTTCTCCCTCGAATCGAATAACGGCGCGGTCGTGAACCAAATTGCTGCCGATGGCCTGGGGTCGGGCCCGCTTGCAACACCCTCCGGATATCTGGGGACGTACACGAACCATCCTCTTGGTGTACTTACGAACAACGTTGAACGGATGCGAATTACGTCCGGTGGCGCCGTCGGCATTGGGACAGTAAATCCGACGGTAACCCTCGATATCAATGGCGGGACCTTTGGTGGAGGAACAAGGACCTTTTCAGATGGGGCTGCGAACTTTATTGTCGAAACTATCGGCGGGACGAATTCCTGGGCCAAGTACTATGTGAAAACTGCCAGCCAACAGTGGTCCATTGGCAGCTCGCAGAACTTCAACGGCAACCAGCTCTACTTCAGCAATGAGAGTGGGGGTGCCATAGACATGGCGATCATGCCCAATGGCAACGTTGGCATTGGAACGACAAACCCAACTGTGAAGCTGAACGTGGCAGGCTCAGGAGTGCTCGAGTCTTCACTACAGAGCATAGACGAACGAGCGATACTCAGTTTGAACAGCACAATGAGCGGCCAGAATCGAGTCTGGACACTGGAAAACGGACTCTTCGGTATAGCCGGTCTATTCGGCATTTACGACCGAACAGCGGGACGCGCAGCCCTGACGATTAACACCAATGGCGTGGTAAAAGCTGAAAACAACGCGGCGCAGTCCCGGGACAAAGGTGGATTGGTAAAGGCGATGGTTCGGGTCAGTTACGATGGCTCGTTGATCCAGTGTTACAATGGCGTCGATGGCGTCTCAAACTGTAACGGCTTTGCGGCCTCGATCGTTGTAACGGGGAGTGATCGCGACTTTCAACTTGATTTTCCATTTTCTATTAACGATCGCTTCCTCTCCATAACAGCGTCGAGCGGAGACTTCTCACCCGTTAGCGTATTTTACACCTATTCGATCGCTAGTTCAAATAGGCTGTTTGTGTCTGTAAGAAAGTCAGACGGGTCGTCCGCCCAACATTCGGATATCCATGTAATTGTGTACTGAGGGAGGAGAGGAAACAATGACAGTGTTCGTTCGCAACTTGGGATTGGCGCTCCTCCTGGGGCATGCCCTGGTTGTCCCGGCAGCCGCTCAACAAAGTCAAATCGTTTTGTCCACCTTTTCAACCGGATACGCGGAAATGTCGGGGGCCACTGCGAGCTCCCAGGCGACCGCGGGGCAAATGTTCATCGGCGGGGCGGGAAGCGATAGTTTTTCCGTCGGGGGAGGATTCATTGCCGGATTTAATTCGGCAAACGCTGTTGTTTCCCTTTCACTCGTTTCAGGTTGGAATCTCGTCTCCGTTCCGGTGACAGTAAGCGACTACCAAAAATCCGTAGTATTTGCCACGGCGGTTTCCGATGCGTTCAAATATAACAACAGCTATGTCGCCAGCTCAACGCTCGCGAATGGGATCGGTTACTGGTTGAAATTTGAAGGCGATCAGAGTGCAACGATTGCAGGTGCCCGGCGTGAAAGGGACACGATTGTTGTTATGACCGGTTGGAACATGATCGGCTCGATCTCCGACACAATCGGGATGGCAGGCATCGTTTCGATTCCGCCAGGGATAACAACTTCTTCGTTTTTCGGATACAACGGATCTTATATCGCTGCGACTCAGATCGAGCCCGGGAAAGGATACTGGGTAAAGGTCAATCAGGACGGCAAGCTTATCTTATCCGCATCGGGGTTGGCGGAACCCTCAGCCAGAATCAGGATTATTCCGACGGCAGAAAACCCTCCTTCTCCGCCTGATGCGGAAATTAAGGATAGAGTAATCCCGGCTGAATTTGCACTCAAACAGAACTATCCCAATCCATTCAACCCGACAACAACAATTGAGTTCGATATTGCGAACCCGGTCATTACTTCCCTGAGAATCTACGACATACTGGGAGTGGAAGTGGCCACATTGACGAACGAAAGGCTTGAGCCGGGGACATACAGGCGAGTGTGGAACGCCGCAAATACCGGAAGCGGAGTCTACTTTTACAAACTCACAGCAGGCTCATTCACGAGTGTCAGAAAATTCTTATTAATCAAGTAATTGGACCATTTATGAAACTCAGAAATGTTATCTTCCTTTGTTGCGCGTCGTTTCTCTTCATTCAAATCGCTCCAGGTCAAATTCCCCGCACGCTTTCGTACCAGGGAGTACTCGCCGATCCTTCCGGCAATCCAAAGCCTGACGGAGCTTACAACTTCACGTTTCGGCTGTATACCGTCGCATCCGGCGGCGGTTCGATCTGGGCCGAAACACAATCCGTCGCTGCGAAGCGAGGACTCTTCTCGGCGATTCTGGGAAGCACAACTCCGTTCCCCGCTTTTGTCGATTTCGGAAAACAGTACTGGATGAGCATTCAGGTGGGCGCTGATCCGGAGTTAACACCCCGCATCCAGCTGACTTCTGTAGGATCAAGCTTCAGCGCGATTCAGGCCGATGTGGCGAAAACGGTTCCGGACACGTCGCTGACGCAGGCCAAAATCGGAAGCGGACAGGTCGTCAAAAGCATCAACAATCTCCACGATCAGATCGTGCTCCAGGGGGCGAATGGCGC
>DATJGD010000086.1:0-8217 GCA_035495255.1 Bacteroidota bacterium
GTCGCTCGCGTCCTGAACTCCCGGATTTGCATCAGAGGAGACGCGTACGAGGGCGGATGACGTATTGGCCGCAGGCACACTCCAGGAATAACTCGGAAGGCCGGCATCGACGCTGTCGGCAATCGTACTCCAGCTTCCCCCGGTGTTGGTCGAGTACTCTAGCTTTACCTTGCCGACGAGAGCGCCAGTCCAGGTGATCGGCTGGAGCGATCCCGAGAAGAATGTTCCGCCGCCGTTCGGCGATTGCAGGGTCAGGCCCGGCAGTGTCGCGGGAAGTTTCAACTCGAACGCTCCGCTGCCATGCGTCCCGCACCGCAACGACCTGTTCGACGGGGAGTAGGTGAGGTCGGAAACAAGGACTGCATCTGGAAGCCCCTCGCTCAACGACTGCCAAGCGGATCCGCCGTTCGTAGATACGAAGACCCCAATGTCATCTCCTACGTAAAGATAATTCGAGTTCAGCGGGTCGACGAGGATCGCCTGGGTCGGCACATCGGGAAGCGTACCCGTAAGATCGGTCCAGCTTCCGCCTGCGTCGGTCGATCTGAAAATATGTCCGGCGCCAAATCCGCTCAGAACAACGTACATGATCTGGGAATTGTGGGGGTCAATGGCGACATCCGTCGGATACCTGTCGGCGAGAGAATGGGTGACATCAGTGAACGATAATCCGCCATTCGTTGATCGAAAGATGTGTCCGCGGCCGCCGGTATATGCTGCCGTTCCAAGCAGTACCGTGTCGGGGTTTGTCTCCGCGACGGCAAGAGAAAGGGCCGGATTTCCGCCGTCAATCAACGCGTTGCCGTTCATTGCAGTCCAGTTTACTCCCGCGTTGATGGATTTCCAGATCTTGTCCTTTCCCGCATATAAGATGGCCGGGTTTGATTTTGATACTGCGATGGGAGAATTCCAGGCGCCGAAGCCGGATAAGCCGGCGGACGACCAGTTCACCCCGCGGTTTGTCGACCGGACGACTGATCCCCCGTTTCGGGTAATATCATACAAATTATTGTCGTTCGTCTGGTCAATAGCCGTCTGGCCCGCTTCGTCGCCGCCAATATTGTGATTCCATGTCATCGATCCCTGGTAAAGATATCCCGGAATGTGGTCCTGTGACTGGACCAGCGCCAGGAGAGAGTCGGTCGCGGAACTCGAAAAACCGCTGTAGAGCTGGCCGGTGTTCAGGTTGTTGCTTACATAACTAAACGAGGCGCCAAAATCTGTGGAGCGGTACACGCCGTCATCATTCGCGACATAGAGAATATTCGGATTGGCAGGATCAATAGCGAACGCATGATGATCGGAATATCCTCCGGAACTACCCACGTACGAAGCGCCGCCGTTCGTCGATTTTCCGATACCGACACCCGCCCACACCACTTGGGATGAATCGGTTGGATGAACGGCAATAAAGTGAGAATACCATCCCTGAACGCTGTTATTGACGACGGCAAGCTGAAGCCAGCTTGCGCCGAAATCGGTTGATTTCCAGACCGAACCGTTATTTGTCGCGTTCTCTCCGTCGTATGTTCCGATGCTCGCGTAGACGTCGTCCGGGTTGGGAGGATATTGCGTGAGAAGTGTTTTTCCGGTAAACGAAATCGGCTTGATGTCATTCCAATTCGCCCCGTTATCGGTCGTGCGGTAAATCGATCCGGACCCAAAATTGCCGGCTGACACCATTATCTTGTTGGTATCCGATGGCTGAATTACCAGGTCGATGCACATGAGCACGATGCCCAGGCCTTCCCACGAGGCGCCTGCATCGGTCGATTTGTAAATGCCGTTTGTCGTTGCCGCCCAAATCGTATTCGGGTTCAGGGGATTGATCTTGATCGCCTCAACGCCAGTTTGCTGGTCGTTCGTCCAGTCAAGGCTTTTCATCCATGTCGCGCCAGCGTCAGTGGATTTAAAAATGCCATATCCATAACTTCCGCGCGTCGTTCTCGCGACCAGGCCTCCAAATGACCCGCTGTAGCTGTAGACCTCGCCGGTACCAATGTACATCGTATTCGAATCGTTCGGAGCGATGGCGATCGAGCCGACACCAAGAACCGGATACCCTATTTTGATCCGCTGCCAGTCGCCTGATACTCCGCCCGTTCTGCTCCGCCACAAACCTCCGCTCGCCGAGCCGGCGAAAACGGTGTTATGGTCCTGGGGATTGATCGCGAGGCTTATCGTGCGGCCGGAGAGATTATTGGGCCCCATGAATGTCCACTGGCTGAGGGCGTCGGGAGACCGATCGAATTTCTTGATGCGCGCTTTGGCGCGCTGTACTTCGCTGTAATATTTCGCGGAAGGGATATCGTTATCGGGGTACGCGCGGGACCGGCTCCAGTAATCGAGCGCCTGAAGGGCGCCTGAACGCTCTTCACGTTCTTCCTGGCCAGACTCTCGCTGGATGATCGTGGTGTGCGTTGGAAGGACGAGTGTCCAAAATGCGGTTCCGGCGACCAGGGATGCAAAGAATAAAAATCGGGCTCGAGATGTCATAACAGGGGCTCTTTCAAAATGTCGAAATCAGAAAAAGGGAGGTAATAGTCCAAAATACAAAAATTCTATTAGAAGTGACATCCATTTCTTAGATATAATCATAGGGGTGCAGCGGGTTGTAACGGTAGAAGCTGAAATAATTTACGGGTATCGGTTTTGGGGTGGAGCAGGGAGGTTACCTCAGCCGCCTGGCGGCAGAGTGTGAGTCGCCTACCCGGCTGTCCGTTCGCGAAAGAACGCCACCATATCCGTACTCACAGGTTGTACGCCAAGCTGCCGGAGCATCGTGACGAGCTGCCCCCGATGGTATGACGAATGGTTTACGAGGTGCTGCATGAGCTGCCAGAGCGGCTGGCTGAACTGATCGCCCTTGAGATTTTTGTACGCGACAACTCGTTCGAGATCCTTGTCCTCTTTTAACATGTGGCAAAATCCCATCATCTCCATTTCGACTTTTTCCCAGTTATTGATGAGTGATTCCTGGGTGGGGAAGTCCTCTGTCGAATAAAACGTACTCGGGCTTTCGCCTTTCCACCGCCTGAGCCATATCTCTTCGGCTCCCATCGCGTGGACCAGCGTCCCCTGAACTCCGCCGTGGCTTGAACCGAGCTCCTTTGTGAATTGATCGGGGGTGAGTGCCTCCACGATATCCAGGAGGCGATGGTTGGCCCAGTAGTTATACTCGTACAAATTATGAATGTCGGAGAGTTGCATATGATGCGTATGGAATATGAGTGGTGGAAAGTGCCTAGAACATCTTGTCGAAGCTTTGAGACTGTGGGAGAAGCAACTTCGCCCCTGAATCCGTTATGAGCATCTCGTCTTCGAGGCGAACGCCGAACTCGCCGGGAATATAAATGCCCGGTTCGTTGCTGTGCGTGTTGCCGGGCTCTTCCTTCCGCTTGTTGCCGCGAACGAGATAGTACCATTCGTGACCTTCAAGACCGATTCCGTGCCCGAGACGGTGCGTGAAATACTTGTAATCGGGGCCGTAGCCGGCGTCGACGATGACCTTTCGCGCCGCCGCGTCGATATCCTCGGCCGCAGCGCCGGGTTTTGCCGCGGCAAGCGCGGCCGACTGCGCGTCGCGGACGATGGAAAAGACTTTCACCATTTTTTCAGATGGAGTGCCGAAGGCGGCCATGCGGGTGATATCGGACGCGTATCCTTCGACCGAGCAGCCGCCGTCGATGAGCACGGGCTGGCCTTCCTTGAGCGTATGTTCCTTGACTGTTCCATGCGGATATGCCGCGGCTTCACCGAATAACACCAGCGCCCCGCCGCCGACTCCGAACTCCCGAAACAATCCGGAGATAATGCCGCCGAATTCCTGCTCCTTCATTCCTTCTTTCAGCTGCGGCACCGCGGCCTTGTATACTTCCATCGTCATGTCGTTTGCGATCTGCATAAGCTCGATCTCGTGCGCGGATTTGACGCTGCGGCAGCCTGCAGTGACAGAAGTTCCGCTGACAAGCCGGACAGAGCTGAGCGATTGCGCGATCCCTTCGGTGACGAACTGACGGGTCGTTTCCTCGATGGCGATGGTGCCTGTGAGCGCGCCTGCATCCGTCAGTATCTGATGGACCAGGGCATACGGGCTCTCGTGTTCTTCCCAGGTCAATAGTCTTGATGTTCCCACCTGTTCCTGCGCCCGGGCCTCTTCGAATTTAGGAGCGATGTACTGAGGATCGCCTTTCCTCGGAATAATCATTGCGAAAAGGCGTTCGCTGCGCCCCCAACCGGCGCCTGTGAAATATCCGAGCGTTGTCCCGCCCTCCATGAAGAGAGCGTCGATGTGTTGTTCTGCCATCAACTCCTTCGCCCGCTCGACCCGCTCCAGCCGTTCATCCGCGCTGATGGGTTTGATGCGGGATTTAATGGGATCAAGCGTCTCTTTTGGGATCCTGCCTTTTTGTTGCTGAGCGTAAAGAGTGGAGGCAGAGAGTGTGGTTATCGCTCCAGCAGCAGCTGCGGATTTTATGAATTGACGGCGGAACATAGGTAGTTTTGATTAATTGGCGATACAGTTTATTGGGACATGGTGAGACACTGGCTCTACAATTTTCGCTTAAGCTCCGCCAGCATCTGCAGCGCTTCCAGGGGCGTAAGCTTATCGACATCGATCTTCTTCAACTCTTCTTTTAATTTGTCGGCTTTCCGGTCAGAACCCGGTCCGGCTTGGGCATCAAAGAACGTCATTTGTACTTCCGGCGCTATCCGCCCTTTCGTACGCTTCGTTCCGTTTGATCCTTTAGCATCCGGCCTCCCGGCGCCGTCTCCATGCACGGTGAGTTCCGATCCCTCCAAATTCTTCAGGATAGCCTTTGCCCGTTCGGTGACCTCCTCGGGCAATCCGGCCATCTGCGCGACCTGGATTCCGTAGGAATGATCGGCGAAACCGGGGGTCACTTTATGCAGGAAGATGACTTTATCGCCGTATTCCCGCACCTCTACTTTAAGATTCCGAATGCGGGGGAAAAGTTCTGCAAGTTCGTTGAGTTCATGATAATGTGTCGCGAACAAGGTTTTCGCGCCGATATGATTATGAAGATACTCTGTGAGCGCCCAGGCGATGCTGATGCCGTCGAACGTGCTCGTACCTCTGCCGACTTCGTCTAATAAAATCAGACTCTTCTTTGAGGCGGTATTAACGATATTCGCTGCTTCGTGCATCTCCACCATAAACGTGCTTTCGCCCGAGGCGATGTTGTCGCTCGCTCCCACGCGGGTGTAAATCCTATCGACGATTCCGATATGAGCTTTCTTTGCGGGCACAAAACTTCCCATCTGCGCGAGCAGTACGATGAGCCCGGCCTGCCGCAGGTAGCTCGACTTCCCGCTCATGTTCGGTCCCGTAATAATCAAAATTTGCGCGTCTTCGCTGTCGATCAGCACGTCGTTCGCCGCATACGGTTCGCCGGGAGGAAGGAGCCGCTCAATGACAGGATGGCGCCCTTCGGCAATATCTATTCTTGAGCCCTCGTCGAGCAGGGGCTTCGAGTATCCGTATTCGACCGCGATATCGGCCAGCGAGCAGAAGCAATCAAGCGTGGCGATGAGCCGCGCGTTCTCCTGGATAATCCCGGCCTTCTCCGCGATGGACATGCGGAGTTCGCTGAAGAGTTGAGTCTCCAGCGCCAGGGTCTTTTCTTCTGCGTGAAGAATCTTTTCTTCGTATTCTTTGAGCCCCGGTGTAATGAACCGTTCGGCGTTCACCATCGTCTGCTTCCGGATGTAGTCATCCGGAATCTTATCCTTATGGGTGTGCGTGACCTCGATGTAATAGCCGAAGACGTTGTTGAAATTCACCTTGAGTGAGGAAATTCCCGTCCGTTCGCGCTCGGTTTTCTGCAGGTTCGCGATCCATGTCTTACCGCTGAACCCGATATCTCTCAGCTCGTCCAATTCCTTGTTGTATCCTTTGTTGAACACGTTGCCGTCGCTGAGTGAAAGGGGAGGATCGTCGGAGAGGGCGGTCTGAATCCTCTGAATCAAATCATCTAACGGCTGCAGCTCTCTTTGAATTTTCGAAAGGGTAGAAGAGCGAGTTGTTGTCAGCTCCGATTTCAGGGTGGCGGTTTCGGTCAGCATTGAGCGCATCGAAGCCACTTCGCGCGGGTTCGCCCGGTTGGTGCAGATTTTGGCGATGAGGCGTTCGAGGTCTCCGATGCCGGCGAGCGTCGCCATGACCTTTTTGCGTACATCGCCGTTATTGAAGAACTCCTCGACAGCCTCGAGCCGGGGGCTGATCGCGTCGAGACGTCTGAGAGGCTTATTGATCCATTGCTTCAGGAGCCTGCCACCCATCGGAGTTTGCGTCCGGTCGAGGACCCAGAAGAGTGTGCCGTCGACCCCGCCTTCAAGCGACGTGGTGATTTCGAGATTTCGTTTGGTTGATTGGTCGAGCGTGATATACTCGCCGACGTTCAGCGGCGCAATCTTGCGGAGATGCAGGAGATTTGCTTTCTGCGTTTCCTGCAGGTAGTTCATGACGGCTCCCGCGGCGAGTATTCCCATGCGCCACTCCGCCTGTTGATCCTTACCGTTCAATCCGCCCGATTCAATTCCGAATCCCTTGAGCGTCTGGGTCTTGAAATGATTGGTGAGGAGCTCGTACCCGTAATCAAAATTAAATATCCAGTCGTCGAGTTTTGTATACACGACGCCCGCGCGCTCCCCGAGAATCTGGCGGATCGTGTCGGCGTCCCGCTTCTGTACAAGAATCTCGGACGGCATGAGCGAAGAGAACTGCTCTGGCAGTTGCCGGAGCGGAAACTCGCTCACAAAAAATTCGGCTGTCGTGACGTCGATGTAGGAGACTCCGATGCGATCGTCTCCGGCGGCGATCGCAGAGGGAAGGGCAATGGCTGCAAGGTAGTTGTTCTGCTTCTGATCCAGCACCGTATCGGAGAACGCGACCCCCGGAGTGACGACTTCGATGACATCCCGCTTCACGATCCCTTTCGCGAACTTCGGATCTTCAAGCTGTTCGCACACCGCGACGCGGTATCCCGCCTTTAAGAGCTTCGGCATATAGGATTCGAGCGCGTGATGGGGAAAACCTGCGAGAGGGGTCTGGGTCGCGGCGCCGTTTCCCCGTTTTGTCAGGGTAATTCCAAGCACCCTGGAAGTAGTCTTTGCGTCCTCCTCGAACGTTTCATAAAAATCACCAAGACGAAACAACAGTATCGTATCGGGATACTTTGCCTTCAGGGAGGCGTACTGCTTCATCAACGGTGTGGACATGAATACGGTTAAGGGTTATCGAGTGCTGAAAATGAGAGGGAAACGCTAGAAATTTGAGGAAAAAATGGGTGAAAAGCAAAAGCCGAACCCCTAATCCACCCTAGGTTCGGCTTCGCAAAAAGAGCCGATCTTCATCCCAATAGACCGGTTCTTTTGTTGATCATTGTTCTCTAATGCCTTCCTTAAAGAGCTAAACTCCCCCGGAAGTCACTGTTCTCCAATCCAATGTAGGAGTTTCGGATATAAGTGTCAATGGGGAAAAACCCTACCATTGGCCTCGAATTTGGATTGATTTGAGCACTATTCGAATTATCGAATAAAGACCATTTTCTTGACCTCAGAAAATTTTCCCGCACGCAATTGATAGTAATAAACGCCGCTCGGCAATCTGCCCGCATCGAATCGCACTGAATTGTCACCCGCCGGTTGAACAGAATTGACCAGTGTTTGTACTTCCTGTCCCAGTACATCATAGATCTTCAAAGAGACGAATCCCGCGTCGGCGAGACGGTAGCTAATCAGCGTGGAAGGATTAAAAGGATTCGGATAGTTTTGGACCAGATTATACGTCAACGGGCGCGCAAAAGAGTGGCCGCCGGGGGGTGGCGAAGGAGGAAGTTCATTCGTCGGCACGATCTGAATTCTACCTGCAGAGTTTTCAACTTGCGAAGTGGAGATTGTGAGATCTCCCTCCTGATTTACTTTCACCCAGTAACCTCTTCCCGGATCGATCGTAGCGCTCGTCTGATACGATCCGTCATATTGGAAGAACTGAGAGGTGATCATTCCAGGGGGCTGCGAAGTGATTTGTGAAGCGTCGATCTGCTGAGATATCGAACCGAGAAGGTTCCAGCCTTGCATCACATGGCGCGTCGCCGATCCGAGAGTTCCTCCCGAAGAGGGAGTAGGGAAGTCCTCCGTCGGAAACTTCACCCAATATCCTGCTCCGTTTGCCAGTACATCCTGCACCTGGTA
>DATJGD010000087.1:0-44605 GCA_035495255.1 Bacteroidota bacterium
AGCGTACTATAGACCTTCAGACTTACATGCTCATCGCTCGGAAGCGCGTAGTCGAAGCGGGTCGTCGGGTTAAAGGGGTTGGGGTAGTTTTGGTTTAGCTCAAAGCTTTGCGGCATCGCTGCCGGCTCCGCGATGTGTACGTACCTTCCCAGGCTGACTAAAATGAAGTCCCTCTTCACGCCATCGGGAATTGAGGGGGCGCTATACTGAAGTTCGATTTCCTCCCCTTTCGACAACACGGCGTATTCCTTGTCGTCTGTCGAAAGCCTGGTTGTAACATCACCAGCCTTACTATGTTTGGCAGAGACCAGCTCCAATTTATTCTGAATGTAATTAGGTTGAACCTTGACCGCGATATTCGCGTAATCGATGGCAAGTTCGTCTTTTCCAAATTGAATTGTCATTTGTGGAGAGATCTTCGCTACGGGCAAATAGACCGAGGATCTCCGCTCACGAAACTCTCCGAATATTCTGGCAACATTTGAAGCCTGTTGCCCATTGGCTATCGTTAGTTCGTCAATGCAACATTTTTGAAAGATCCCTCTCCCGTGACGGGTCCATCCGCTCATGATTAGTCCCCCCGATGCCGAAGGATCACCGGGGTCAGTCGTCTGGAAATTCAGTGTATATTTCTGACCCGGCCCGGGCGTCATCACCGATCCATCCTGACGGTTCAGTTTTTTGACCTCGTCGTCATTGTTTTCGGTGAGTTGATAAGGAGTAACGAACTCAACAATGCTGGCATCCTGGAGCAGTGCAATCTTCGTCGCTGCTGAATGATCAACAGCAATAAGCTGCAATTGGTCAAGATTCGATATCTCATGCTCAAACTCACTGATTTTCAAAACATACCGGCCGTCCCTGAGCTGTGGAGACTGTTGCAGCTGATAGCGGTCTACGACATCGTTCCCTTCGTTCCCCGCATACTCGCTTTGCGGCAGGATATTATTCTCCTCGTGAAATCCATTTTCTTTCCATGTTGAAACATACGGACATCCACCGCCACCGCCGGGAGGGTTGGCTGCGTACATCGTTACCGTAGCAGTGCCGGTAGTCGTCCCACCATGTGCATTGGATACATTGACCCTGACAGGAAGATTAGTTTGAGGATTTACACTGACGTTACTCACAGTGTATCGTTCGGCATTTGAAGAGACCGTATACCCGACACCATTTCCGGTGTTGCTCCATGAATAACTGAGTTGATCTCCGTTCGGATCGGACGCAAGACAAGTTACGACGGAGGATTGGCCCCAATAAATCGAAGCTGGAGAGGGCGTAACGTACGTGATAACAGGCGGCAAATAATATCTTTGGAGACTTGCTGAATACGGGAACGAATTCAGGAGGCATGTCAATTGGTCGAACTGTCCGCTGACAAAACGATTCAAGAAGTAGCGGTAATTTGCGGATATCGCGCACCCGCCGATATTTCCTGTCCCCCCGTTACTCCATATCTGAGTCATCGTTGTTCCGTTGAGTTTGAGCGTTGATGCATTCCCGTTGCCGGGATTCATCGCCAATAACTCAATCTTTGAATCGGAATCGATATTCCCGGTGCGATAAATATCTGAAGTAGCGTTGATTGTCCACGGTCCAAGGGAGGTCGAAGACCAGACACTGTTCCAAAGCCATCCGTCAAATTTTAGGATTTTCGCTGAGTTCGAGGCAATGCAAAGTAATTCATCGTTTCCGTCTCCGTCAAAGTCACCAACACGATATTGGTCATCAAGTCCCATCGTCCAGGGTCCGATCGTATTCACTCCGTTGTTCGACCAAAGTTGAGCCCACCCCGTTCCATCATATCGCATAAGCGCCGCAGTGTGCTCGGTCTTATTAATGCATAGTAATTCTTCATACGCGGTCCCACTATTTAGATTCCCCACTAACAGTGAATCGCCCGGTTTCATTCTCCACGATCCGATATAACCGATACTGCCATTGGACCAGGCTGTAAACCATGTTAAGCTTCCGGTATTATTATTATACGCAAGGTACATTAATTTTGCCGGACCGAATCCGGAGGTCGGATCGGTTGCAAGTAACTCAGAGTACGTCCCTTCAAACTTACCTGACACATACCTGGAGCTGCCGGTAATCACCCAGTCCCCAACCAGACCATTTTGCCCATTGTACCACTGCGAATACCAGTCGGCCGAGGGTGTGGTGTAATAGTATTGAACCCTTGCCGATGCCCAATCTGAGTTGGTAAATAACATCTGTTGGAATCCCCATCCAAGGAAATCTCCTGTGACGTACTTATCGTTCTGGCGCATCCACCAGCTTCCTATGTAGACTCCACCACCTCCATTAATCCAAGCCTGGGACCAGTTCTGGGACACAGCGAAGGAAGGGATGAAGAGTGCAATTATTAATACACATAATATTGAGTATTTCATGACAACACCTTGAGAGATTGTGAGGGTATTGGGCTCTGATTTCAAGCTCTTGACTATAGATGATTGGTTCAAAGATATATCAAAATATCACGCCCGGATATTAGGTATATCCCTATTTGTCGTGAGCTTCGAACTAGAGCGAGGGAGGGATTGGAGTAGAATCGGGAGCAGCTATGTCGGGCCAACGGTAGTAAAACTACTACTTTTCGAGCGAGGTGATGCCTTCAATGATGGCAAACTTGGTCAATTCGGCCACTGAGTGGATCTTCAACTTATCCATAATATTGTACCGGTGCTTCTCCACGGTCTTTACACTGAGGTTTAAATCGAAGGCTATTTCCTTGGTAAGTTTTCCTTCGGCGATTAATTGGAGTACTTCCTTCTCCTTTGGAGTAAGTGTCGTTAAATCGACGTATTCCGTTTTCTGAAGGTACTGCTCCTTTGTTTTCACCGTAACATTGGAAATTCCGTCGCTGATGTAGTATTTTCCTTTCAGGACGGTGCGAATTGCCTGGATGACCTCTTCCGACGCGCAGGCCTTCCGAAGGTAGCCAACGGCTCCCGCGTTGAGCATCCTCGCGACGTAGCGCTTGTCAAAATGCATCGAAAGGCCGATCACTTTTACGTCCGGATAATCCGCAATGAGATCCTCGGTTGCCTCGATACCGTTGAGATCAGGCATCGCGATATCCATGATAACAACCTGGGGCTTGAGCTGCATGGCAAGCTGTACCGCGATGCGGCCGTTATCCGCTTCGCCGATAACATCCATATCGGGTTGGTTCTCGAGCAACGCGCGAAGCCCTTCCCGAACGACTTTATGATCGTCTGCCAGAATTACACCAATACTCATATGATTTCCTATATTGTTGATTTTTCACCGGATTGAAGCGGTGCCACCAGCGTGATCTTTGTTCCCTGGCCCGGCTCGGATTGAATTTGTAAACTCCCGCCAAGATACGATAACCGTTCGCGGACATTAAAGAGCCCAAAGCTCCCGTTCGAAAGCATATGGGTATTGATCTTGGCGACATCGAAGCCTTTGCCGTCATCCTGCACGACGGCAATCATCGTTGCCCCTGTACGCTTCAAAGAGATCTTTGCGCTCGCCGCCTGCGCGTGCTTGATGACGTTGATAAGGAGTTCCCGGATCGAATTATACATCGTAATCTTGAGGTTGCGGTCGAGTGGCTTCTCAAGCTTATCATTGTGGAAATAGATCGGAAGATGATGTTCGTGAAACATCTGCTCCGTCAGCCATTCAATCGCCTCCTCAAAACTTAGCTCATAGAGAATCGGGGGGCTGAGATCGAACGTCAGCGATTGCGTGTGCTGTGTCGCCTGTTCGACATACTTTCGAATCTCATCAAGGTCGCTCACCGAAAGAGCTCCGCCGGCAGATCCCAGCTTCATCCTGCACATCGCCAGCGCCTGGCCGATATAGTCGTGGAGATACGTCGCCATCCTTCGCCGCTCGCGCTCTTCCATAAGAGAGAGCTCCGTGGCGAGGGATTGCAATTTTGACTGGTACGCAAGCAGCTGTTCTTCGACCTGTTTTCGCTCGGTAATGTCGCGAACGGCGATAACCCGGGTCGAGCGGTTCTCATACGAAATCATTTTCCCGATGATCTCGATCGTTATTGTGGTCCCGTCCTTCCGGAATCCGACCGATTGGTGCGGCTGCTCGCTCTCCGGGACCGCGACGCCCCGGAATATCTCCCGAAGATCGGAACCGACAAAATCGTTGACGGACCTGCCGATGAATTCGGAGTGCGGGTATCCGAACATATTCAGCATGCTCTTGTTCGCATCCAGGACAATTCCGTTATCATCGTAGATGGCTATTCCCTCAAACGCTGCCTCCGTCAGCCGCCGGAATTTGGCCTCACTATCCCTGAGCATCCGGTCGTGCCGACGCTTGCGAATTACGGAGACGATTCCAAGATAGAGAACCGCGACCGAAAGGGAGGTAATCGGCACCGCGAACTCGGGCCGCCGGTAGAATGGAGGAGCGATGACAAAAGCGATCTTCCGGCCGGCCGGGTCGAACCTGCCAAAAAGGCTTTTGGATTGCGCCTGGAATTCGTGATTGCCGATAGACAGGTTGATCAGCCGGATTTCCCTTTGGGTCGTCCAATCGGACCATGCTCCGTCATCGACTCGGTACCGTATCTTGACGTCCTGCAGCGGCTCTTCTCCCCAATACGGAAATGCGCGCACCCGGAAAACTGATTGCTTCCCTTCAATAGAAGGATTATCCAGGAGTATTCTGGGAGGGGGATTGTTTTCTTCGTTGTAATTTAAAATGGCGACGCCGCTTCCGTCTGTTCCGATATACAGCTTATCATCGTGCGCGTAGAGGGGCCATGGATTGAGATTGTTCAGGCCGTTGTGTTGATTCAGCGTGAGCCAATTTCCGTGGTAGTAGGATAAAATTCTTGCAGGGCTTCGTGTCGACATCCAAACGCGATCATCCTTATCGAGAATAACTTCCATCATCTCCGCGGTAAAATGCTCGTCTCCAAGGCGGAATGATTGAAGGCGGTCATCCGTATCGACCCTGCCTAACATTCCACTCCCGGAAAACCAAACCCTGCCGCCATTGTCTGCCATCATTGTGAAAACTCTCGTCGACTCGCGCCGCTCTGGAAGAAAATTCACCCAGCCTTTCCAGGTGTCATTTTTGAACCGGTACATCCCCTTGATCGTCCCGAACCACAGGGCGCTGTCGCGGGTTTCGACGAATGAATACACCCTCCCGTTCGGCAGGCCTTCGGAGGGGCTCCATCGGGTAAATTTACCGTTCTTGTATTCGAACGCCCCCGGATCCGCGGCATTCCCTATTCCCAGCCCAAGAAACCAAAGCCTTCCCTCCAAATCTTTTTTGATCTTATGAATGCGCGGAGCATCCAGCCCCTCCTCACGCCCGAAGTGCTTCCATTGGGAACCGTTCCACCGGTATGCGCCCTCGAACACTCCCCCGCTCGAGATCCAGATATTTCCATCATCGTCCTCACACACTCCGGTGAGGCCGGCAATTCTCCTGCCGTCGATCGACTCGACGATCTTCGATGTCCCATCCGGATGACGGATCTCCAATCCCCCCGCCGTGGCAAGGAGGGTGGAGCCATCTTTCGCTCCGGCGATTCCAAGGACGACGTTCAGGAGCACCGGGGAAGAATGCTTCCAATACGTCCACCGCTGCGACGATAGATTACAGAAGAAGACCCCGGTTTCGGACCCGACCCAGAGGTCCCCCCGTCTGGTGAACCGGAGAAACGTCGCGTGGGATAATTGCGAAGGGGGTAACGCAAGCGGGGACCACGTATTGTTTTTTCTTACTTGCACCTCTCCCGACTCAAAAAGCGCGACGACATCCCCGGATGGAGAGATAGACGCCGAAACGATCAGCGCCTGGCCCTCTTGCGTATTATGTTTCAGCACGTCACCCGGTCCTTCGCACTCCCAAACTCCCCTCACATCCAGCGGCGCTACGATTGAGGCGACAGCCGCCCCTTTTTCATTCTCGCAGAGGCACTGAACCTTAAATCCCTCAATCTTGTGGTTCATTTTAGGAATCCATTTTTCCCCCGACCACTTGTAGACCTGCGAGAGTCCAAAGACCCAGGCGTCGCCCAGGGGCGTACGGATAAGATCTCCGAAAGTCGAGATCTTTACCGGATCATCCAGTTCGGACACGGTGCCATTCCGAAGCTGATAGATTTTAAGAGACGAATAGAGAAAGACATGTTCCTCAGCATCAACATAGACACCTTCAACAAGCAACTGATTCTTATGAGCGTTGATCTCAACCTGCGCAACGGTATTCTTTGAGACTCTGAACAGGCGACCTGAATAAATGGCGAGGAGGTTTCCCTGGTGATCCGGCACCACCCAATCGGGCTTGTGTTGGAACCTGATGGAAGTGTCAGCCACCGGCTGCCATTCGAATCCATCGTACCATGCCAGGCCGGCCGGTGTTATAGCCCAGCTCACGCTGTCAGAGGTTTCGAGGACTTCGTAAACCTGGTTCGAAGGGAGGCCTGACTCGGTGGTAAAGTGCGCCCATCGCCATTCTTCGCTGTACTTTTCGGCCTGAGCATCCGCTCCGGAAAAACAGGAGATTATTACCGAGAGGCAGGAAAGGAAAATATGGAAAAGCTTTCTCAACGGTTCATCAAGTATGATTTAAATGGTGAAGGCACCATACGGTTGCGTGCGGGGAAAAGAGCGTACGTAATATATGGTATTTTCCAGGAGAGGTCAATGAGGGAAAACCCTACCATTGAGGCAGGAGAATGGGAAATTAAGAGGGAAATCGGCCGAAAAACGAACGGTGCAGGCTAGAAGCCGTCCAGGCCTGTAATCCTGCAAAGAAACAACATGATGAAGGCAACGACGATAATGGCTCCGCCGAGGTTGCGGTATTTCCAGCCTGCTTCGGTAAAGTACTCCCTTCCGGCAAATCCTCCGAGAAGGAAGAATGCGAGTTCATTGTGTTCGGCATAGAGAGAGGGGAATGCGCAAGCCTTTTTCCCGAAATAAAATCCAAGCCCTATCATCATAATGAATACAAATAGCACAAAATTCATCTCATCCTTCTCCTTTAGCGTCTCTTGTCATTAAATCGTCTGTTGCAGCGATCGGGTCTTTATCTTCAAAAAGAATTTCATACACCTCGTTGACGATCGGCAGCTCGACGTCGCATTTCTTGGCGAGGTCGCGGACCGACCGGGTCGTCGCGACCCCCTCAGCCACCATGACCATCTCCGCCAAAACGTCTTTCAACTTCCGTCCTTTCCCGATCTCTTCGCCGACATGCCGGTTGCGGCTGTGTTTGCTCATGCACGTAGCGATAAGATCGCCGATACCCGAGAGTCCCGCGAAGGTCTTCGGATTTGCGCCGAGGCAATTGCCCAGCCGTGAAAGCTCCGCGGTGGCGCGCGTCATTATCGCGGCTTTCGTATTGTCGCCGAACCCCGCTCCGTCCGCGACACCCGCGCCGATCGCGATGACGTTTTTCACCGAGCCGGCAAGCTCAACACCCCGGATATCGTCGCTCGAGTAGACGCGGAAATACGGAGTCATGAACAGCTGCTGCGCGTACTTCGCCGTTTCAAGGCTGCTCGACGCCATGACGACGGCGGTAGGAATTCGCCTGCTCACCTCATCCGCAAAACTTGGCCCGGATAACGTCGCGATATTCGCGGCCTTCACCGAGGGAACCACGCTCACGAGCACTTCGGACATTGTCATGAGGGAATCGTTTTCTATTCCCTTGGCGACGTTGACGATCTTCACGTTGCCAAGATCACGGTTCGCCAGGCTCTTGAACGCGGAGCGAAGAAACTGTGCGGGAACGGCGGCGACGATGACCTCCGTGCCGGCGACGGCAGATCCAATGTCGTTCGTGATCGTGACACTGAGCGGAATTTTGATGCCGGGGAGCAGCTGACCGTTCTCACGGGTTTCAATCATCGCCTGCGCGTGATCGGCGCGATGCGACCAGAGCGTAACCTGGTGAGAATTGTAATTCAAGAGGATGGCGAGGGTTGTACCCCAACTCCCCGCGCCAAGAACTGCCACGCGCATGGCGTACTGCTAAAAAGTTATGGGTGCTTACGATCTCCGCGGAGAATTGCCGGAGCCGTCTGTCAGACGATGCTCTGTGCCGGCGAGCAGCCGTTTAATATTCGTACGATGTGTGAACAGCAGTAGCAGCGAAATGCCGATCGTGACGAATATCAGCGTATGATATCCCTCAAGTTCAGCATGGAAAATGTTGTGACGCGCGAGCATCGCGAGCGGGAGCGAAATTGCCGCGCTGATCGATCCGAGCGAGACATACCGTGAGACAACAAAGACAACTGCAAAAACGCCGAGCGCCATTAATACCTCTATGGTCGCAAGCCCGAGAAGGACGCCGCCAGCCGTGGCGATTCCTTTTCCGCCGCGAAAACCTCCAAACGCTGTCCAGATGTGTCCGAGGATCGCCGCGCAGCCGGCAATGATCCGGATGACGGTGATATCCTCAAACGGGGTCGCATTGTTAAACGGAAGCGCGCCGTACATGAGCTTTGTCACGACCATCGTCGCGACATATCCTTTTACAATATCGATAATAATAACAGACGTTCCTGCCTTCCAGCCGAGAACACGAAATACATTCGTACCGCCGGCATTGCCGCTTCCATGGTTACGAATGTCGATTCCGCGCATCGCTTTCGAAAAAATGATGCTTGTCGGAATGGACCCTACTAAATAGCTAAGAACGACAATGGCAGCTAATGGCAGCATGCGCTATCCTGATTATGAAAAGAATATCATTAAAATAAGAGAAATTTGATAAAAATCAAGCACCGGCGTGAATTCGGTCAGCCAGAAGCAGATCTTCAGGGGTTGTTATCTTGATATTTGAACGGTTTCCTTCGATAGTCTTCACCATTCCGCCATTCCGCTCTACCAGGCTTGCGTCGTCTGTGCCGTAGAAATGCTCCTCCATAGCCTTCGAATATGCCTGAAAAATCAGGGAATATCTGAATCCCTGGGGGGTTTGTGCCAATACCAGCTCTTCGCGGTTCAGCGTTGAGGAGACAAACCCCTCCTTCACGATCTGCTTCACCGTATCCATAACAGGAACGACAGGTATCGCCGCGCCGGAGTTCACGGCCTCTTTGCAGACCGCGGAAAAAAGCCCGGCGGTGAAGAACGGGCGGACAGCATCGTGGATGAGGACGATGTCGATGTTCCGCACGGAAAGGTATTGGAGGCAATTCCAGACTGAATCCTGGCGTTTGCTTCCTCCGGGGATAATCGCTTCGACCTTCGGAATGCGGTAATGGACCGTGAGGTGCCTCACCGATGTGACATCTTTCTCCGGGACTGCGATGACGATCTCGTCGGCTTCAGACATCTCGCTGAGATGTTCCAGGGTATGCACGAGAATCGGCTTGCCCGCCAGTTCCAGGTACTGTTTTGCAACGCCTTCCCCCATGCGCGTTCCCGCGCCCGCCGCCGGCACAATCACGGCGATGCGCTGCTCAGCGAGAGCACGGGTCAAAGGATCAACATCCCGTCGCCGTAACTGTAAAACCGCCATTTCTCTTTGATCGCTTTCTTGTACGCTTTCATGATGTAATCTCTGTTGGCAAACGCGCACGCCAGCATGAGAAGAGTCGACTCGGGCATATGAAAGTTTGTAATGAGATGGTCGACGATCTTGAAATCATAGGGCGGAAAAATAAACTTGTCCGTCCAGCCGCGGTTCGACTTGAGATGGCCCGTCGTGGTAACGCTCGATTCGACGGCGCGCGTCGTGCTCGTGCCGCTGACAAAGACATGTCCCTTATTGTCGATCGTGCGGTTCACCATGTCGACGGTCGATTGCGGAATTTCATAATACTCCGAGTCCATTTTGTGCTTCGACAAATCCTCCACCTCGACGGGGCGGAATGATCCGAGTCCCAGATGCAGAGTGACCGGTGCGATCCTCACCCCTTTCTTCTCCAGCTGATTGAGAAGCCTCGTCGTGAAGTGAAGACTCGCTGTGGGAGCGGCGACCGATCCGAGGTTCTTTGCAAACACCGTCTGGTACTGCTCCTTGTCGCTCTCCTCGGGATCACGCTTGATATAATAGGGCAGCGGAGTCACGCCGATGCGGTCAATAATTTTAAAGAGATCTTCACGGATATTAAAGCGTACCGTGCGCCCTCTCGAGGTCGTGTTATCGATCACTTCGCACCAGATCTTCCCGTCATCGAAATAGATCTTGTTCCCGATGCGCACCTTTCGCGCCGGGTCCACGATGACATCCCAGATACCTTCTTCCTTGTTCAGCTCCCGCAGGAGAAACACTTCGATCTTCGCGTTCGTTTTTTCCTTTTTCCCGAAGAGGCGCGCGGAGAACACCTTGGTTTCATTAATCACCAGGCAATCTCCCTTGCTGAAGTATTCGGAGATGTCGCTGAACTTCCGCTCCAGAATGCTTTCATCCGACCTGTTGAGCACCATCATGCGCGAGGAGTCGCGCGGCTTAGCCGGGTGCTTGGCGATTAGATTGCGTGGCAGAGGATACTTGAAATCCGAAAGTTTCATTGACATAGGCCCTTAGATATTATATTATGATGATCGTTTTCTGCGAGATTTCCCGGTGCGTCCCGTGCGCCGCGGCGCAGGTTGTGACGCCGAACGCCGCAATGCAGATTGTGCGGCAGCCAGCCGTGCTATTGGAACTCTGTACGGGGAGCAGCTGACATAATTCAACTCCAGGTTTGAACAAAACTCTATCGACTTCGGGTCGCCGCCGTGCTCTCCGCAAATCCCGATCTTCAACGACGGGTTTACTCCGCGCCCCTTACGCACCGCGTACGACATGAGTTTGCCCACGCCGCGCTGGTCGAGAGTCTGGAAGGGATCCTGCTCGAAAATGCCGTGCTCAAGATACTGCGGCAGGAATGTCCCGGAATCGTCGCGCGAGAGCCCGAGCGTCGTCTGCGTCAGGTCGTTCGTCCCGAATGAGAAGAACTCGGCGACCGATGCGATTTCGTCTGCGGTGATCGCCGCCCGGGGAAGCTCGATCATTGTCCCGACGAGATACGCGACGCGAATTCCCTGCTCTTGAAATACTTCGGCCGCGACGCGCCGGACGATTTGTTCCTCTAAGCGCAGCTCGCCGAGAAATCCGACGAGCGGGATCATGACCTCGGGATGCACGTCCGTTCCTTCCTTCTTCACATGGCACGCCGCTTCAAAGATCGCGCGCGCCTGCATTTCCGTAATTTCAGGGAACACAATGCCAAGCCGGCATCCGCGATTCCCCAGCATGGGATTAAATTCTTTCAGCTGGCTGAGGCGCTGTGAAATCCGGTCCGCCGGCATTCCAATGACGTTCGAAAGCTCCGCGATCTCATGCTCGGTGTGAGGGAGAAATTCGTGGAGCGGAGGATCCAGCGTCCGGATCGTTACGGGACGGTCAGACATCGCCCGGAAAATACCGATGAAATCATTCTTCTGCATCGGGAGCAATTTCGCGAGCGCTCTCCTTCTTCCGGCTTCGTCCTCGGCGAGGATCATTTCCCGCACCGCGTCGATGCGGCCGCCGCCAAAAAACATGTGCTCGGTCCGGCACAGGCCGATCCCCTCGGCGCCGAAGGCGATCGCCACTTCGCTCTGATCCGGCTGGTCGGCGTTCGTGCGTATCCGGAGCTTGCGGAATTTATCCGACCACTGCATGAGCTTGCTGAACATTTCCAAGACGAGCGACTTCTCCGTCTGCGGCTGTTTTTCTATCAAATACCGTACGATATCGGAATTTTGCGTCCTGATCTCGCCGAGAATTACTTCACCCGTGGAGCCGTCGATCGACAAAAAGTCTCCTTCGCGCACTGTCCGGCCATCGACCCGCATGAGGCGCTGGACGTAATCGATTTCCAGGGCGCCGCATCCGGCGACGCAGACCTTCCCCATCTGCCGCGCGACAAGGGCCGCATGCGAGGTCATACCCCCGCGCGCCGTAAGAATACCCTCGGCGGCATTCATTCCTTTGATGTCTTCGGGCGAGGTTTCCATCCTGACAAGAATGACACTTTCCCCGCGGCCTTTCCAGGCTTCGGCATCGTGCGCGCTGAAGACAACTTTTCCGGTCGCCGCTCCGGGACCGGCATTCAGCCCTTTCGCGAGCAGCCTGCCTTGTTCAATGGCTTCCTTCTTTTGATGAAGATCGAAGACCGGGCGGAGCAGCTGGTTCAATTGCTCGGGTTCGACCCGCTCGACGGCTTCCCGGGGAGTGATCAATCCCTCGCCGACCATGTCCACGGCGATGCGGAGCGCGGCGAAACCGGTCCGCTTTCCCGACCGCGTCTGAAGCATGAAGAGGCGGCCGTCTTCGATCGTAAATTCCGTGTCCTGCATGTCCCGGTAATGCCGTTCGAGCTTCTTCCGCACATTGAGAAGCTGCGCATGAATTTTCGGATACCGTTCGGACAGCGCGCTGATCTTCAGCGGCGTCCGGATTCCCGCGACGACGTCCTCACCCTGCGCGTTGAAGAGCATCTCGCCGTAGAACTCGTTCTCTCCGGTGGAGGGATTGCGGGTGAATGCGACTCCCGTCCCGGAGCTGTTGCCCATGTTGCCGAAGACCATCGCCTGGACGTTCACCGCCGTTCCCCATTCTTCGGGAATGTTGTTGAGCTTCCGGTAGGCTTTCGCGCGATCGTTCGTCCAGGAACGGAACACGGCGCTGATCGCGCCCCAGAGCTGCTCCTGCGGGTCCTGGGGAAATTTTACCCCCAGCTTATTCTCAATCTCCTGCTGGAAGAGAACGGCGAGCTCGCAAAGATCCTGCGCCGTAAAATCGACATCATGCTCGATTCCCCGTTCACGTTTTTTCTTTTCGATGATAATCTCGAAGGGGTCGCGGTCGTTTTCCGTTTCGGGCTTCAGGCCGAGTACGACGTCCCCGTACATCTGTATCAATCTTCTATAAGAGTCGTACGAAAATCTTTCGTTCCCGGATTTCGCCGTCAGTCCCTTTACCGTTTCGTTATTCAGGCCGAGATTAAGGATCGTATCCATCATCCCGGGCATCGACGCCCGGGCGCCGGAACGAACCGAAACGAGGAGCGGATTTCCGGGATCGCCGAATTTCTTCCCTGTCAGTTTCTCAATCTTCTTCAACGCCGCCGAAACCCCGGATTCGAAGCTTGCCGGGTATTTCCCCCCTTTCTGAAAATAATATGTACACATCTCGGTAGAGATCGTAAACCCCGGGGGAACCGGCAAACCGATATTTGTCATTTCGGCCAGGTTCGCGCCTTTTCCTCCAAGCAGCGACTTCATGCCTGCCGCACCGTCGGCTTTTCCGCCGCCAAATCCAAAGATATAGGTATTCTTCATAGTAGCCCTCCTCAGCTTATTAGAACAGCGGCTGATGCAAGAAACTTCCCGATAATGGTAGTGCTGAAAGGATTTTTTGCAGCAATCTCCGGCATTCGTTCCGGGTGCCATTGAACGCACAGGAAAAATGGACGATTGTCGTCAATGAGCTCGATTGCCTCGATTACGCCATCATCTGATCTTGCGGCGACGCGCAACCCGGCGCCTAACTCCCTGATCGCCTGGTGATGGCTGGTATTAACGACTCCGGCCATGGTGCCGGCGAGATTCGAAAAGCGGCTCGCGGGTTCGACAATCACGGAATGGTTGCTGCCGTCCATCGAATCGTTGGCGCTCCGGTGCGACCGGTAGCCAGCCTCCTCCAGATCGGGAATCAATGATCCCCCAAAGTAGACGTTGGCAATCTGCAGCCCCCGGCAAATCCCCAGGATCGGCATTCCCTGGTGGAGCGCCCTTTCGAGCATCCTCATCTCGAAGTCATCCCGCTTGCGGTCGACACTGACAATTTTGGGGTGATGCAGCGGGCCATTGTACAACTGCGGATCGACGTCATGTCCGCCGGTGAGGACGATCCCGTCGCAGGAACTCAACGCGCCGGCATTATTCGCGGCATACGAGAGCGTTACTGTTTCCACATTCTGCGACCCTCCGCGGACCCATTCGAGGTATTTTTGAAACTTGTGCTCGGATCCGAGCGTGTCCGTGATACCGATAATCATACCGCTTTCCTGAAGAGGTTATCGATCCTGGTATTGAAGAGTTCAGCTCCGGCGGTGATGTTCAGTTCGATCGTCAGGTAATGGCAATGCTCTTTCAGCCACCGCGACGATTCCATGATCGATCGGAGCCGCACGGCATCTTTTTCCGTCGTGAAGACATACGATAAAGAATTATTCCGCATGCGTCTCTCGATTTCGGCAAGATCGCCGGCCGTATACGAGTAATGGTCCGGAAAGGACAAGAATTCTTTTACTTCCACGCCGAGCTCTTCCAGCGAATTCCGGAACGATGCCGGATTTCCGATACCGCAAAACGCGAGGCTCTGTTTGCCGGCAAACTCCCCGATCGGCACCGGCACGCCATCCGCGAGCGATCGAATTTCCTTCACCTTCCGCTGTACGCGGATCACGGGCTGCGAGGCCGGCACGAATTTCTCGCCTGCGCCGGCGACCGTGGAGACGACCACATCGGCCCGCGTTAGCGATGAAACGGGCTCTCTCATATACCCGGCGGGGAGCATCTGATTGTCGCGCCACGAACGGATCGGACTTGCCATTACGATATCGAGATCGCGGTGAAGCGAACGGTGTTGAAAGCCGTCATCAAGGACGATCACCTCGGCGCCGAACTTCTCGACCGCCAGGGTTGCGCCCCGGAAACGTTCTTCATCCACGATAACGACCGTTCCGGGAAATTTCATTGCAATTTGCATCGGTTCGTCTCCGGAAGCCTCCGCGTTCGCAAGCAGCGCGCAGCCGTCGGAAACGACGACCGTTCCGGTCGACGTTCTCTTGTAGCCGCGGCTGACGATACCTATTTTCTTATTCTTAGTCAGGAGAATCTCTATTATTGTTTCGACGAACGGCGTCTTCCCGGTTCCGCCCACAGTACTGTTGCCCACCGAAATGACAGGAACCGTGACCCGGTGAGCGGCCAGTATTCCTTTGTCGTAACATTTGTTTCTGAGCCACACTGCCGCGGCATACAACCACGACAACGGGAGCAGCAGTCTGAAAGCAACGTTCAATCTTCCTCGCTCACGCCATCGACAACACTGTTTTCGCGACGCGCAGCGAGGCGCCGGCAGTGCCGAGGTTATTCTTCACTTCCGCGAGGTTCGAAGACATTGTTGTTCTTGCGTCATCGGAATCGAGGATCGCGGATGCCGCCTCCGCCAGCTTCTGCGGAGTTACGCTGGACTGCAGTATTTCCGGGACGATCGTTCTTCCCGCCACGATATTCACAAGCCCGATGTTCTTAATTTTTACAAGCAGGCGGCCGATTATATAGGTGACCATGGAAGTCTTGTACACCACGATCATCGGCGTCCGGAGATACGCTGTTTCGAGCGTCGCCGTTCCCGAAGTCACGATGGCGACATCAGAATTCTTCATGGCGTCATGCGTCGCATTCTGAATCAGCGTCAGCGGAAAATCGTCACGTAAAAATGATCTGACATAGCCGGGCTCGAGCGTCGATGCGATTCCGACAACGGTCTCCGAGCCGTAGTGGCGGTACAGCAGGCGCGCCGCGCCGATCATCGCCGGGAAAATTCTCTCGAGCTCCTGCTTCCGGCTTCCCGGAAAGAGGCCGACGATCTTCTTGTTGTGATCCAGCGTCCAGCGCTTGCAGAATTCGTCGCGGGATTGCTGTTCCCCTAGTTCCTCAAGGAGCGGATGTCCGACAAACTCGACGTCGATGCCTTCTTTTTTGTAGATATCAACTTCGAAGGGAAACACTGTCAGCATTTTATCGATGACACCCTTCATTTTCTTCACTCTGCCCGGGTTCCATGCCCAGACTTGCGGGCTGATGTAATAGACGATTGCAGTCTTGTAGTTGCGCGCGATCCTTGCGAAGCGCAGATTGAACCCCGGATAATCGATCAACAAGAGTACATCCGGCGTGCGTGCCCTGAGCAGCGCTTCCATGGTTTTTTCAACGGAGCGGATAAGGGGAAGATGCTGCAGGACTTCCCAAAATCCCATGATCGACAGCTCGCGCACATGATAGATCAGCTGCATTCCCGCGCTCTGCATCTTGTCTCCGCCGACGCCGAAGATCTCACAGTCCGGGTCAAGCCGTTTGAGCTCTCGCACCACTCCGGCACCGTGAAGATCGCCCGAGGCTTCTCCGGCGATGATCATCACGCGCATGGATTACCCACGAAAATACCAGAAGGCGCCGAGAACAACCACCAGGCAGGCGATCGCCTGGAGCGTGCGGCGTTCCGACACGACTCCCCTTTTCCAATCCAGGTTCGGCTGCTCATGCGTCCCGACGGAGTACTTGCTGAACCTTGGAACAAAGCGGGGGACGGATTCACAGTACTTCGCGAAATCAGCCTTGAACGTCCGGACGAGATACTCTTCCTCAAGGCTCACGATGAGCGAATATTGGAAAAGAAACCAGACCAGCGCCGCGAGGGGAAGCCATGGGACGAGGGCATTCGACATGACGCCCACGCCGACGTACAACAGAATATTTCCCAGGTAGAGCGGATTGCGTACATGGGCAAAAGGCCCGGTCGTGATCAAAAATGTTCCGCCGACAGCGTCGGTCGTACGCGTTTCACTCCCCGCGATCGCGACGCCCCATAAGCGAAGAAACTCACCCGCGCCGATGACAACGATGCCGATGCCCAGGCTTAACGGTGTCGGATGCGCGAAGAGCAGCATAAGAATCAAAAAAGGAATCGGTGTATAGCTACGGTACTGAAAAAGTCGTTGACGAAAATCCATGCAGCGATAGGCTCATTCACCAATAAAGACATCGCGCCGCAGGCGCTCGGCCTGCCGGCGTTTCCGGAGGCCGGGAGAATTACTGTTATTCTTCTGCAGCATTGTCATCCGGTCGCGTATGTCCGCGAAACTCCGGTATTCATAACAGCTGATGTTCTCCGCGCGGCAGTACCCGAGAAGATCGTCCTTCGCGAATACGACGTCGGCATATCTCACAGGACAACGATCGGAATATCCTTCCCCGACGTACACGATGACATCGTCGTCGCCCGAAAGCGCGAGGAGACGGTTGCGTTTACAGCAGGCGCAGCGCTGACATGCTTCGTCGGTATAGGGAAATTCGGGATCAAACGAAACGAGGTCCGTCCCGGAGACGGGAATAAAATTCAAAACGTTCGCGTAAAACGGAACGTCGCCGATCCCGTTATTATTGAGAATCCGTTGAATGTAATAATCCATGCCGTCGCTCAGGATCGTGCACTCAACATCGTGCCGCCGGCAGTATCCGGCGAACTCTATGAACGACCTGTCAATGGACTGGGAATCGAGGAACGCGTTCAGATCGGCAATACTGACACGGTTGCACAACGCGCTTTCACGGCGAAAACATTCGACCGCGGAAATCTTCCCGTCACGGTATTCGTTAATACTATCCTTGCATTGCGGGCCGCCGAACCGCTCGAACATCGCGTCGCCGACGTCCTGCAAGGTAATCGTGCCGTCAAAATCGGTAAATATTTTGATCATGTCAGTTGGTGACAGTTGCGGAGCGGAGCCGCGCTTCTTCGTTGAATCTCACGGTGACGACCTTGGAAACGCCCTCTTCTTCCATCGTCACGCCATAGAGCGCCTGGGCAGCTTCCATCGTGCGTTTATTATGAGTGACGACAATGAACTGGGTGTTGTTGGAGAACTTCTTCAGGATCCTGCTGTACCGGTCGATGTTGGAATCGTCAAGCGGAGCGTCCACCTCGTCTAAAATACAGAACGGGCTGGGCTTCACGAGGTAAATGGCAAAGAGGAGTGCAATGGCGGTGAGCGTTTTTTCGCCCCCCGAAAGCAGGTCGATCGACGTGGGACGCTTGCCGCGGGGTTTCGCGATAATTTCGATATTGGCCTCGAGCGGATCGACCCCCTCTTCGATCTTCAGGTCGCACTCATCTCCTTCGAGGAACAGCTCTTTAAAAATAATAATGAAGTTTTCCCGGATCTTCCCGAACGTCTCGGAGAATATGCGCTGCGCAGTCGTGTTGATCTCGTCAATCGTGCTGAGGAGCGTTTTCTCGGCCTCGATGAGGTCGTCGCGCTGCTGCGTGAGGAACGTCAGCCGTTCGCTTTCGGTCGTAAATTCATCGAATGCCGCAAAATTGATCGCGCCGAGGATGCGGATGCGGTCTTTGAGATTCTTGATCTCTTCGCGAAGCTGGGCGAAATCAACGAACTCCCCTTCCGGATACGTCTTGATCTCCAGGTCGATATCGAACTCCTCTTTCGCGCGAAGCCTGATGTGCTCGATGCTCGATTTCAGCTCCGATATTTTCATCTCGAGCTCATGGGCAGCACCGACCGCTTCATCGTGCAACCTGCGCTCGTCTTTGATGCTCAGCTCGATGTGATGCAGCTCGTTCCGTTTTGCGGTGTGGGACTGCTCGATCTCCGACTTGCCGGCCTTCAGCGCGTCGTATTCGAGACGCAGGCCCGCGAGCTCGCCGTCGAACGCCGAGATCTCGGATGTAAGGCGCGCAATCTCCTCTCCGGCGCGGGTAATTTCCTCGCCGCGGCGGACGAACGTAATCTGAATATCCTGAATGCGTTCTTCCGTTCGCTCCCTGTCGCGCTCGAGGTTCTTAATGTCGCCCTGGAGCGTGATTACTTTAATCTCGAGTTCGTTCACGACTCTCGTCATTTCCGTAAACTGCTGATCGAGCGTCTCCATCGCACGGATCGAAGCATTGGCAACATCTTCTTTTGCAGCTTTCTCTTCGGTCTTCGACGTGAGCTCGAAGCCGGCCGTGTCAAAATGCCCCTGCAATTCTGAAATCTCGATCTGCAGCGCCGCGACTTCGGCGTTATTCCGGTCGATGCCGTCGTGCGCCCGCTTCTTTTCGAATTCGAGCTGGGCGATCCGCATTTCCACCGCCGTCATCTCCTTTTCGACTGCCTTGACGGCGTCGGCGAGAGATTTCATTTCAAGATTGTCGTGCTGCCGGAGTGTTTCATTGTGGTGCGCGGTGCGCGCCTGCAGGTCTTGTTGGAGCGATTCGCGTTCACGCTCGAACTCTTTTATCTGTTCCTTTTTGCCGATCAGCCCGCCTTCGTCCAGCCGCTGGCTTCCGCCGCGAAGCATGCCGGAGCTCGTGAGAACGATTCCTTCCCGCGTAATGCAGCGGATACCGGCGTGCGACGAGAGCACTTCTCTCGCCTGGTCGAGGCTGTCGACGATGACGACGTCGTCGAGGAGGAAGTTCAGGAGGTGGCGGTACTTTTCTTCGCACTCAACCATCGACGAGGCCCATGCCCACGACTGCTTCCGCTGTTTTCGTTTGCGGTGAATCCGCGGGATCCATTGCAAACAGATAAACGTCGCTTTTCCTTTGTCGTGGTGTTCGAGCTCCTCGATCGCGGCATACCCGTCATCGACTGTATCGACGACGAGACAGCTGGAGGTCTCCGCGACGGCGGTTTCAATCGCCTTCCGGTCCTTCTCGCCGGCGTGAATGATGTCGGCGACCGTCGCAATGTGCTTTGCCTTCCAATGCGGCGCCCCGAGGAGATACCTGCCCCCTTCGGAGTACCCTTCATTGGTCTCAATCATGCGTTTGAGAAAATCGATCTTCGCGGTTCTGCGCTCGATGTCCCCGCGGAGGCGGATGAGATCCTGCTGAATCGAGTCGGCGGTGGTCTTGAGATTGTTCTTCGTCTTCTCCCGCTCCATGAGCTCCATTTCTTTGCCGGCAAATTTCTGCCGGAGCTGGCGGTCCTGCGCGGAGAGCTCGACAACCTGCTGCTGGTTGCGTTCGATGTCCGCCAGATAGAGAGCGTTGTCCTCCATCGACCGGTCGATGCGTCCTTTGAGATTATCGATCCGCGCCTTCACCCGTTCCTGCTCGCCCCGCTTCTGGACGATCTCGTGCGCGAGGGCAAGGACAACTTCTTTCAACGACGCGACTTCGTTCTTCTTCTCTTCAAGTTTCGCCTTGAGCACGTGGTGCTCGTCTTTCGTCACCTGGTAGTGCGAATCGGAGGACTCAAGTTCGGCGGCAAGCCCGGTCGTTTTTGTGACGCAGGCTTCTTTTTCAAGAAGAAGCTGCCGCTCCTGCTCCGCAAGGTCGGCCTTCTCCGCTTCATAACGTTCGATCGCGGAGGTGAGGGCATTGAGGCGTTCCCTGCCGACGAGAGTCTTTTCCTCGATGCGATGGATCGCTTCAAATTTTTCCGTCGCGGCTGACTGTGATTCTGAGAGGTGAAGTTCGATTTCCTGGAGGCTCGAACGCAGATCATCGACGTGAGCTTCCTGCTTCCTCAGCGCCTCGTTGATCTCGGTTTTCCCTGTCTGCGCGAGCGCGAATTTCTCTTCGAGGGGCTGGAGCCGCCCATGATGGTGCGCGTATTCGCGCTCCTGCAAATCGATCTCCATCGACTTGAGCTTTGTTGAAACCTCGTTGTACTGCTCCGCTTTCTTTGACTGGCGTTCGAGGGAGTTTACTGTTTTCTGGACTTCCTTCACGATGTCGTTCACTCTCGACAGATCGAGACGGACATCCTCAAGTTTCCTGATCGCCGCTTTGCGGCGGTGCTTGTACTTCGTCACGCCTGCCGCCTCCTCGAAGAGCTTGCGGCGTTCGTCCGTTTTGTCGCTGAGGATGCTCTCCACCATCTTCAGTTCGATGACGGAATACGCGTCGCTCCCCATCCCCGTATCCATGAACAAATCAAGAATGTCTTTGAGCCTGCAGGGGACTTTGTTGAGCTGGTATTCGCTTTCGCCGGACCGGAATACCCTTCGCGTGATCGTGACTTCTGAATATTCGGTGGGAAGAATTCCTTTGGTATTTTCAATCGTCAGCGAAACTTCGGAGAGGCCCAACGGCTTGCGGTTCTTCGTGCCGTTAAAAATAACGTCTTCCATCTTATCGCTTCGCAGCGTGCTGTAGCGCTGCTCGCCGAGGGCCCATCGGATCGCGTCGACGATGTTCGTCTTGCCGCAGCCGTTCGGCCCGACGATCGCGGTGACGCCGGCGTCGAAGTTCACGTTCACGCGCTGCGCGAACGACTTAAATCCGATGATTTCTATTTTCGATAAATACATGCCGCGGCGTTACAGGTTTTTGGAGGAATGCATCATGTATCTCACGTACGCTGACGCCGACTCTGAGTAATCCGCGTATCCGTACAGGGCGACTCCGATCACCACGAGCATGAGAAGGCCGATCGCGTAGACTTTGAACGGATAGACGTCGTAGATGATCGATATGCCTTTAAGCAGCCGCAGCAGCACCCAGAGCGTGACGATGCCGACGACCGAAAATATCGGCACGATATAGAGCTGGCTCTCAAGAAGACGGTAGAACACCATGACGAGCGGTATAAAAATAATATACGGAAGCAGAGACCACATCGTGATGGCAAACGAATGGTAAAAATAGACGTGGGTGCGGACGGTCATCGAGAGGAGGCGGACGACGACGCTCAGCAGGCAGAACGCCGCGAACAACAATCCCGACATCGCGAGGATGAACTTCGACGGGTTCCAAACCAGCTGAATAAACCGTTCCTTCACGCTGTCGCTCATCACCTGGCTGAGAAGATTATCAAGGAGCAGGTTGTTCCTGTAAAACGTAAACACGCTGGAAAGAAGCGCCGCCAGCGTCAGCGAAATAATCATCGCGAGAAAGATGGAGTGGCTGTAGGGAATAATTCTCTGATCCCGCACGTCCGCGAAGAAATTGTACAGCCGGAACATCGAGCGGTTCACCGCGTCCCGGAATCTCCTGTTGCCGTTGTACATAAACGCGAAGGCGATCAGCACAACGAGGCCTGCCAGAACGTAAATAATCGGCGCGCTTGAGGAATACGTGCCGATCGGGAGCGCCTGCACCTTTTCGCCGTTGAACATCGCCCGCACGACATCAAAGGCGATTCTCTTCTCGCGGTCGCCGCTGACGATGCCCATGGCTCGCAGGTAGGGATCTTTCGAATGCGTTGCAAGGGAAGGCCTGTCGGTGCGCCAGTCGTTGAACGAGGCGAGGACGCCGCCGGCAATCCTTGAATCCCGTATCGCGTCAAAGAGGAGCATCGCAGTGCGTGCCTGCGATTCCATCGAGAGAGGATCGCTGTATCCGTTGTGATTCTTCGGCTCAACTTCCCTTCCGTACCGGGTGATGATGATCGGCTTGTCCGTCGTGCGCCCCTGCTTGAGCACTTCCCTAAGATCTTTCGGGTCGGTCCCGTCGTAATTTAACGCAAGAATATCCACGTTCGCGGTGCAGGAATCGTTCAGCCGGTTCGTGCAGTAATAGACCGGGCGGCGGTCAAGCGACGCGATCAGCGAGCGCGAATCTTTCACAAAATCCCAGGCTCCCGGAGTTCCGGTTTCGAACCCGTCGCCGATTCCCCACGCGAGCACCGAGGAATGATTCTTGTCTCTCCCGATCATTTCCTTCACGTACGTCGAGGCGAGCTCCTGGTAATAATCCTTCGCGAGAAAATCTGCCGGCACTGCGGTGAGCGGAACTTCTTCGATGACCAGCAATCCATAACGGTCGCACAAGTTCAGGAGGTACGGATGCGGCGGGTATTGGAAACGAACGAGGTTCGCGCCGAGCGTCTTCATCATCGCGACGTCGCGTTCCATCGCTTCGTACGTCATTGCGGAAGCGAACGACGCGTGCTCTTCCTGCCACAGCAAGCCTTTGAGCATGGTCGACCTGCCGTTCACGAAGAGCCTGCCGTCGCGCCAGCGGATTTCCCGCAAGCCGACGTCAAGATTGTATTCGTCCAGAACAGAAACCTCTTTGTTAACGAGCTTTACGATCTGGCATTTGAATACATAGAGGCTGGACGTATCGGGAGAGGGATACCAGAGCTTCGGCTGTGCAAGCACGACTTCCGCCGATACGGTTTCCGACTTGTTTGATTCCAGCCGGATGGGAGTGATGCCGCTGCGTCCCGCGGCCTCGCCCGAGAGCTTATCGAATGCTTCAACCTGGAAGCCGAGCAAATTTCCGGGCTCCGTCTTTATGCCCGAACCGCGGTCGATAATTTCGGCCTTAACCGAAATCTTTGACGTCTTCCCTTCGGGTGTGAAGTCCGATGGAACCGCGACGTCTTCGATATAGAGTTTCGGGGTGGCAAGAATATACATGTCGCGGAAGATACCGCCGTAGGTTCTCCATCCGCCGGCTTGCTGGCGCGGAGGAAGTGTCGTGGCGGGAGTCAGTTCGTTGTCGACTGAAATTTTTATGGAATTCTGCGATCCCATCTGAAGCGTGTTCGCGGGAATGGAAACGGCGAACGATGAATATCCCCCCTGATGCCGGCCGACGAAATTACCGTTAATGGTAATTTCGGCAGAGTAATTGATGCCGTAGCAGACGAGAGTGAATGTGCTGGAATCGAGCAGTTCCGGTTTTACGTCAAACGTTCTGCTGAACGTCACCTTCCCCGTGAAGTCATATGCGCTCGGAACGTTTACCGCGTTCCACGTTTTGCCGTCGAGCGAGTACTGCCAGCGGCCTGAAAGATCTAGTTTGCTGCGCGAAGGTGAATCGGGATACATGGCTGCGTCTGCCCCGGAGCGGGTCGGCTGGCCATTCTCAAAAAATGTTACTTGAGCTGTGAGTGCGAGGTGAAGGGTGAGGGATAATATCGCAGCAATGAAAAGGCTGCGCAAGTAAGGTACGATAGCGATAATCAGAAGCCTGATATGTGATAGAAAAGCCGTGAAATTCGCCCGATTTAAAAGGATTTACCGTTTTAATATAATACATTTTGAAGGCGAATGCAACGAAAATGTTGCAATTTGAGGGATATTCTGAAAGAAAAGCGTGAGGTCAAGACCCGTTAGGTCTGATTTGCTTCGACGCCCGCCTGAACAATTTTAATGAAAGAATCCGACTTGAGGCTTGCTCCCCCTACCAGAGCGCCGTCGATATCGGACTGCGAAAGCAGCACTGACGCGTTCTCCGCATTGACGCTTCCGCCATACTGGATGACGATTTTTTCCGCCACATTCCAGGTAAACAGCTGGCCTATTGTTTTCCGGATAAGCTTGTGCACCTGGTTCGCCTGGTCGGGTGTGGCATTCTTGCCCGTGCCGATCGCCCATACCGGTTCATAGGCAACGATAATCTTTTCCATCTGGGCCGCATCGAGCTCGTGCAGCACCCCTTTGATCTGGGTCGTGATAATCTCATCGGTGACGCCCGATTCCCGCTCTTCGAGCGTTTCTCCGACGCAGACGATGGGGGTCAGCCAATTCTTCAGGGCTTGCTGCACCTTCGCGTTGATCAGCTGATCGGTTTCCTTGAAGTACTGGCGGCGTTCGGAGTGGCCGAGGATGACATAGTCGCATCCGATCGTGCGGAGCATCTGCGCGGAGATCTCCCCGGTGTACGCTCCTTCCTTGTGCTGCGACATGTTTTGAGCCCCTAATTTGAGAGGGGTACCCTCAATGAGTGTCTTGGCAACGATGAGCGAGGTGAACGGAGGACACACGACGATTCCGACTTCGTTATTGAAATCTTTTAACCGTTCCTTCAACTCATTGATAAGAAGCGCGGTCTCGTGAAAGTCTTTGTTCATTTTCCAGTTGCCTGCGATTACGTTACGGCGCATAAATTCTTCTCGTATGAATGATCTATTTATAGTTTGTGGTTGGCCGGCACTCAGCTGGTCAACTTCTTTTTCAGAACTGCGTTCACTACTCCCGGATTCGCCTTTCCCTTCGTCGCTTTCATCACCTCGCCGACGAAAAATCCGAACACTTTTTCATTTCCCGCCTTATACTTTTCGACCTGCGGAGAATTTTTGGCGAGGATCTCTGCTACGACCGCCTCAATCGCGGTCTCGTCTGAGAGCTGAACCAGCCCTTTTCGCTCGACGATGGCGTTCGCATCGTCGCTGGAGGCGAGCATCTCGGCAAAGACATCCCTGGCGATCTTATTGCTGATCGTGCCGTCATTGATGAGCCTGAGGAGGCCGGCAAGCCTGTCAGCTGAAACCGGAAAGTCGCCAATATCTACCTTCGACTCGCCAACGGCACGCAGGACGTCGGTCATCACCCAATTGCTCACCTGCTTGGCCTTCTCCTTCGTCGGCGCTCCCAACGCATTGTTAACGCCTTCGTAATAATCGGCATATCCTTTTTCCGCCGTGAGTACATCCGCGTCGTACTTCGGCAGATGGTGCTCTTCCACAAAGCGGTCTCTTCGGGAGGTGGGATGCTCGGGAAGGCCGGAGGAAACGGAGTTGATCCAGGTTTCATTAATAACCACAGGCACCAGGTCGGGCTCAGGAAAATACCGGTAATCGTGCGCTTCTTCTTTACTGCGCATCGGGGTCGCGATACTGAGATTTGCGTCCCATAAGAGCGTCTCCTGATGAACGCGCTCTCCTTCTTCAAGCAGGCGGATTTGCCGATGCACTTCGAATTCGATCGCACGTTCGACGTTGCGGAAGGAGTTCATGTTCTTCACTTCCGTCTTCGTCCCAAACTTTGTTTCGCCTTTTTTGCGGACGGAAATATTTGCGTCGCAGCGGAGACTTCCCTCTTCCATGTTCCCGTCGCAAATCCCGAGATACGTGACCAGCTGGCGAATCTTGTACAGGTACAGGTAGGCCTCTTTCGCCGAACGGATATCCGGTTCGCTGACGATTTCGATCAACGGAACGCCGCAGCGGTTCACATCTACGAGGGTATCTATGTCGATGTCGTGAATCGACTTGCCGGCGTCTTCCTCCAAATGAATTCGTGTAATGCCGATCCGCTTCCGGCTGCCGTCGTCCGTCTCGATTTCCACGCTGCCGCCGGCGCAGATGGGCTCTTCATACTGAGAGATCTGGTAACCCTTGGGAAGGTCCGGATAGAAATAGTTTTTGCGGGCAAAGATGGAGGTCGGGGTGATCGTGCAGCCTGTCACGAGCCCCATGCGCATGGCGAAATCGACGACTTTTTTATTGAGGACGGGAAGGACTCCCGGCAACCCGAGGCAGACAGGACAGACATTCGAATTCGGATCGTTCCCGAACTTCGTCGTGCAGCTGCAGAAGGCCTTTGAATCGGTCAGAAGCTGAGCGTGAACCTCGAGGCCGATAATGGGCTCGTAATCTGTGCTCAACGACTATCCCTTGAACGACTTTCTGATTTCTTCCACCTGCTTGCGGTGATTCACGTCGTGCCCGGCGTGCATCTGCACGAGACGCTCGACGGTTTCTTTTCCACGCTCGGCATGCATCCCGAATCGTTGCCATTCAGACGGGCTCAGCGAACGGAGCGTTTTGATGTGGTCGTTCCGCAACTGCGTGAACAGCTCCAGCTTTTCCCGGCAGTTGGATTTTTCGTAGTGAAGGTTCTTCGCCCAAGCCTTCTCGTCGTACGCCTGGATGGGCGTCCCGGACTGCGAGAGTATGAGGCGGACACGATACGCAAAGACAGATTCGGCATCGCAGAGATGATTGACAATCTGGGAAATCGACCATCCGGTTTTCGACCGCGGTGTTCTGAGTTGTTTTTCACTCAGGCCTTTAACGAGGTGTTTCAGGCGCGAAGGCGTCTGGCAATAGACGTTGAAGGCGTCCTTGTTAAGAATGTTGGAGAGAATCCTCTTTGTGTACGGATCCTTAATTCCGGCAACGGTCTTGACGTTCTTCATGATTATGCCCTGATAGCCCTCGTCACTTTTTCAGCCGCATCCTGCAAACTGTTGGCAACCGCGAAATCCAAACCGGAATTCGCCAGAATTTCCCTCGCCTCTTTGGCATTCGTTCCTTCGAGGCGGACAACGACAGGAACGTTCACATGAACGTTCTTCGCCGCTTCAATCACGCCGTTTGCGACGCGGTCGCAGCGCACAATGCCGCCGAAAATATTGATCAAAATCGCCTTGACATTCTTATCGGAGAGGATGATCTTGAATCCGTTCGAGACTGTGCTGACATTCGCTCCGCCGCCGACATCCAGAAAGTTTGCCGGTTCGCCCCCCGCGAGCTTAATGATATCCATGGTTCCCATCGCGAGGCCCGCCCCGTTCACCATGCAGCCCACGTTTCCGTCCAGCTTGATATAATTAAGATTGTGTTTCGAGGCTTCGACTTCCAGAGGATCTTCCTCGTCAGTATCGCGCATTGCGGCGATATCGGGATGCCGGAAGAGCGCGTTGTCGTCGAAGTTCATCTTTGCGTCGAGCGCAAGGATGTTCCCTTCGGTCGTCACAACAAGAGGATTGATTTCCGCCAGCGAAGCGTCGGTTTCTTCATACGCCTTGTAGAGCGCGAGGAGAAATTTCACGGCGTTTTTGAACGCGTCGCCGCTCAAGCCCAATCCGAACGCGAGCTTGCGCGCCTGGAAATCCCTGAACCCGATCGTCGGATTGACATACTCTTTCAGGATCTTTTCCGGCGTCTCGGCCGCTACTTTTTCGATTTCAACTCCGCCTTCGGTGGAGGCCATGACGACGTTCTCCGAGCGCGCCCGGTCGAGCGTAATGCCGACGTAGAGCTCCCTCGCGATCGAAATGCCCTGCTCGATGAGGAGCCGCTTCACAACTTTTCCTTCCGGTCCGGTTTGATGCGTTATGAGCGTCATCCCGAGGATCCGGGATGCGAGCTGACGAACCTCATCGAGGCTCTTCGCGACTTTCACACCGCCGCCCTTTCCTCTGCCCCCCGCGTGAATCTGCGCCTTGACGACCCAGACGCTTCCGCCGAGATTCTGCGCGGCGCTGACCGCCTCGTCGACGGAGAACGCGACGCCGCCGTTCGGCACCGCGACGCCGAATTGTTTGAGAATTTCTTTGCCCTGGTATTCGTGTATTTTCATGATTTTTTCGTCGCGATTGATTTTGCCTGCATAAAGAGCCCGAGATAGTCCTGTCCGCCCGCTTTGGAATCCGTTCCGCTCATGTTAAACCCGCCGAACGGATGAGCGCCGACCATCGCGCCCGTGCACTTTCGATTGAGATACAGGTTGCCGCAATGGAACTCCCGTTTAGCCTTTTCTAATTTTTTGGGATTTTTTGTATAGACTCCACCGGTGAGTCCGAACTCGGTGTTGTTCGCGATGTTCAGCGCGTCGTCAAAGTCTTTCGATTTGATCACCGCGAGCACCGGGCCGAAAATCTCTTCCTGCGCGATGGTCGCCTTCGGATCGACGTCGGCAATCACCGTCGGGCGTATAAAGTAACCGTCATCCGAGGCTTTGACGCCGCCCGAAAGCAGCCGTCCGCCTTCTTCCTGGCCCGCCTGAATGTAGCGAAGGATCGTATCCATCGACCGCTTGTTGATCACGGGGCCCATGTAGTTGCTCAACTCCTGCGGAGGCCCGACCGTAATCGAGTCGACACGCTGTTTTAGAAGTTCGGTAAATTTATCGTAGATCTTTTCATCCACGATCACGCGGGAACAGGCAGAGCACTTCTGTCCTGAAAAACCGAACGCTGAAACAGTCACTCCGGCTACGGCTTCATCGATGTTCGTTTCACTGTCGACGATGATCGAATCCTTTCCGCCCATCTCCGCGATGACGCGTTTGAGCCAGATCTGGCCGCTGGCGACTTTCGCGCCGACGTCGTTAATATGGATGCCTACTTCTTTCGAGCCTGTGAAGGCGACGAACCGCGTTCTCGGATGTGTTACAAGCGTCTCGCCGACAGCTCCGCCAGGCCCTGCCACGAAATTAATTACTCCGGGAGGAAGGCCCGCTTCCTCCATGACTTCCATAAACAGGTACCCGATGAGGGGTGAGTCGCTGGAAGGCTTCAGCACAACCGTGTTTCCCGCAACAACGGCGGCGGTCGTCATGCCCGCGAGGATCGCGAGCGGAAAATTCCATGGCGGAATGACAACTCCGACGCCAAGCGGAATGTACATCAGTTCATTCTTCTCGCCCGGTAATTGGATCGCTGTTTTTGCGGCGGCGTAGCGCAGCGCTTCCCGTCCGTAGAATTCGAGAAAGTCGATTGCCTCGGCGGTGTCCGCGTCGGCTTCGGTAAATGTTTTTCCGACTTCAAGCACCATGGCGGCATTGAGCTCATAGCGGCGCTTGCGCATGATCTTCGCGCCCTTGAACAGGTAACTCGCCCTTTTTTCAGCTGTGACATACTGCCACGCCTGGAATGCTTCCCACGCCAGGTTAAGCGCGTTCACCGCGTCTTCGGCCGTGCCCTGCTGGAACCTGCCGACGACGTGCGACGGCTTTGAGGGGTTGATCGAGTTGAATTTCCCGGACGCGTAGACACGCTCCGCGCCGATAATGTTGGGATATTCTTTGTTTGCCTCGGCCTCAAGCTTCGCGACCGCACGCTCCTGCTGTTTCCGGCTGTCGCCTTGCGCCCAGTTGATATATGCTTCGTTTTTAAATTTTGGGATTTGCATAAAAGTTGAAGTAGGATGTAGGAATGGACAAAGTTAAGACTTCTTAAACTCCCCGGGATACATCATTAAAATTCCGGGCGCCTAGTTCTTCAGCGCTTTAATTACGGCATCCGCTACAGCAGCCCTGATTGGCGCAATTTTGCTGTCATTCCGGGTGGGGTATACCCTATTGGTCAACAATATAAGAAAAATTTTTCTTTCAGGATCGACCCAGATGGAGGTGCCGGTAAACCCCGTATGGCCGAACGAATCCCTGCTGAACAGTGCGCCCGCAGAGCTGTAACCGGTGGCTGACTTCGTATCCCACCCGAGCGCGCGTGAACTCCCTGCGCCCTGTTTTCTCGTAAACATGTTGATCGTCTCGGGCTTGAGATACCGTCTGCCGGCATACGTTCCCCCGTTCATGATCATCTGCATGTAGACTGCAAGATCGGAAGCGTTTGAGAACAACCCGGCATGCCCGGAGACTCCGCCGAGGGCGTCGGCGTTCTCGTCATGAACAACTCCGCGAACGAGCCGGTGGCGGTACAAGCTGTCATACTCTGTTGGCGCGGTGTTCTTCCATAACGAAGAATCCGGCTTGAACATCGTTCTCGTCAATCCGAGAGGGGCAAAGAACACGCTGTCGACGTATCTATCCAGCGTACGCCCTGTTATCCGTTCAATGATCTTCCCGAGCAGAATGAAATCGAAATCGCTGTACAATGTGGAGTCGCCTGTTTTGTAGACCATTTCCGTCTGGTAGACGGAATCGAGAACTTCCTGCGACGATGTTGTCGTCAGAAACAACCGCTTGAACGGCGGAAGCCCCGCGTTGTGAACGAGAAGATTGTACAGTCTGATTTTTTCTTTCCCGTGATTGGCGAACTCGGGGATGTACGACGTCACGAGATCGTCCAGCTTCAGTTTTCCCTCTTCATAGAGCTTCATGATACCGCTCGTTGTCGCGATAACCTTCGTCACCGACGCGAGATCGTACATCGTCATGTTGTCGATCGCGGGGCTTCCGGGGAAATACTCCTGGTGGCCGAATGATTTATTGTACGCGATCGCGCCGTTGCGAACGACAAGAGCTTGTCCGCCGGGAAACGCGTGATCGGCGATCGCGTTGTTCATGATCGTGTCGATTTGGGTAATCCTCTCCCCGTCGAATCCCGAATTCTCGGGGGAATCCTTTCGCAGGACTGACTGCTCAAGATCGATGCCGCGTCCATACTCGAATGTGTTCGGAATCGTGACGGGAAGTTTTCCTTTTGCAGGAATTTCTCCGAATAATACTTCCGCCGTTGCCTCGGTGATGATCTCCGCGTCTGAATACGAGCAAAGGTACGCAGAGGCGTTCGGCAGCGTGCCGAGGACATACGGGCTTCCCATCGCGATGACCACGGACGGTTTGCCGGCGGCAAGCAGCTGGTTCATGAACACGATAAGCTCGTCGGACAAGCCAAACTTTCCGGCGCCCGATCGCGCCCTGTTGAAGACCGGGCAAAGCAGAATATCCGCCCTCTTCGCTTTAATCATCGCGAGCCTGAAATTCAGCGAGTCGCTTGACGGATCGAGGCGCACCGTCTCGATGTTCGCGTACCGGCGACGGATTTGGGATATGAAATAATCGCCGACAGGCTCGCTGGCATAGGGAGAGGTCGTGCGGTTGATTTCAGTCCGGTAGTTTTCGAGGTCGCTGACAATGATGTTAAGGATTCGCTTGTTACCGCTGTGCGGAAGCGGGAGAACGTTGTCGTTTTTGAGGACCGTGATCGCTTCCCGCGCGATCTGCTTCGCGAACGAGAGATGGTCCCGTGTCGCCACCGATGTTGGAATGTTCTTAATGTCGACAAGCCGGTGCTGGACAAGGCCGAGATCCCATTTCACTCCGAGAATTTTTCGCACAGAATAGTCGATGCGTTCACGGGATATTCTTCCGCTCGTAACGGCGGCCGCAATCGCCTCGACCGCACCGTCCTCATCAGGAAGGGTGAGCAGGATATCGACCCCCGCCTGGATCGCTTTTACCGCGGCGGAGTCGGGGCCAAAGGTATTATTCAGCGCTCCCATTTCCATCGCGTCGGTCACTATCAATCCATGAAATCCCAACTCGCGTTGAAGCAGGTTCGATATTATCGCGGACGAAAGGGTTGAGGGGAGCGGCCGGGGATCTATTGACGGAACTTCGACGTGCGCGACCATCACTGAGGCCAGCCCGCGCTGGAACATGCTTCGGTATGGAGCGAGCTCGACGCTATCCATTCTTGGCCGGGTGACCCGGATGATTGGCAAGTCAAGATGAGAATCCACCTGCGTATCGCCGTGTCCCGGAAAGTGTTTCGCGGTCGCAAGCACTCCCTCTGCCTGAATGCCGCTCACAAAAGCAGTCGCCATGTCTGATACAAGTTTAGGATTTTCTCCGAACGAACGCGTATTGATGACGGGGTTTTCGGGGTTCACATTGACATCGGCAACGGGAGCAAACGCCTGCAGTACGCCGATCGCCCTGGATTCCTCGCCGATGATTTTTCCCATGCCGTAGGCGAATGCTGTATCGCGCGTCGCGCCGACTGCCATCGCTTCAGGGAAGCGTGTCGACCGGCGGATCCGCATCGCGGATCCCCACTCAAAATCCGAACCCACAAGCAGCGGCACATCGGCGAGACCCTGCATGTCGTTCACCATTGTCGCGGTTTCGTAGACATCCCCCTGGAAAAAGACCAGTCCGCCGAACTTGTGGTCTTTGACGATATGAACAAGACGGCGGTATTCGTCACTCTCCGAACTATAATAGTACCCATACGCCCTGGACATAATCATCTGCCCGATCCGTTCTTCCAGGCTCAGGCGTTTGAGCGTGCTCTCGATCCACTCCTGGCGCGCTCCCCAGTTCGATGCTTCATTTGTGCCGGAAGACCCGCAGCCGTTCAAAAAAACAACGAGGAGGAGAATTGCTGCTAAGGCGGGAATTGCGAACGATGTGTGGCGCAAGGTTGTGTGCATTCTTTAGTTAGCGAATTTCGTCATGGAATCCGTATCTGCGGTAAACAGATAATGATTCAAAGCACCCATCGCACTCCGGGTGCGATGGGTATTATGGATGGAATATAGAAATTTTGGAGGTAATTCGCCCGCTGATCAGCGGAAGGCGTTCAAGCCGAGGATTGCCGCGCCGAATGCGGCCGAAAATTTCGGCTTTTGGACGAGAACGTTGGGAAGCGCGTGCCCGATTTTCTCTTTGACCATTTTCGAATAAACGTTTTCGGCCTCGAGCAGTCCTCCCATCAGGCAAACCGGGAGTTTCTTCTTGGGCCGAACGCGCATGACGAGGACGCGAACAAGCTCGACAAGCTCGTTTGAATTTCGAACAAGGACGCCGTGAGCCACGCGATCGCGTTCGTTGCATGCTTCGAGGACCGAAGGCGCGAACGCCGCGATGTCGGCCTGCTCTTGATAGATTTTGGCGACAAGCTGGTCTACCTGGTCCACTTTGAAAAAGTCGAGGGCTTTTTTTGTGAGGATTGTCTTTTCGGACATGCCATCGTGCTGCCGCATAACGGCATCAAGGCCATCCCGCCCTACTGTGAATCCGCTCCCCTCGTCTCCGATGATGTTCCCCCATCCCCCGGCACGCAGGAGCTGGTTATCTTCGGTCCGGTAGAGCGCAATCGATCCTGTTCCCGCAATGACAACGATGCCGGGTCCGCCGGCGAACGCGGCTTCGAGCGCGATGTGCGCGTCGGTTTCGACGACGATGTTTTTAAGGGTGCTTTTTCTTTTTGCTCCGAGGGCGAGGAGCTTGTCGACGAGCATTGTCTTGTCGGACGGACGGCCTGCGCCGGAGACTCCAAGCACGGCGCTTTGCAAATCTTCCGGCTCGCAGTTGGCCGACTTGCAGCATTCGAGGATCGTTGAGAAGAGTACCTCGGAAGCTTTCTCGAATCCCACTTTCTGGAGGTTGCTTGCCCCGCCAAAGCTTTCCGCAACTACAGTTCCGTCGTTCGCAACGAGAATCGCGTGGGTCTTGCTCCCTCCGCCGTCAACTCCTATTACATACGTCTTCTTCTCGCTCACGACTCCGTAAATCAGTGAAATTTCGCTGTTAATTCTTCAGAACTTATCGAAAATAGGCGAGAGAAGCAAGGATTAGATGAGGAAGGTCACGAAACGGAGGGTTGCGGGTTGAGGTAAACGCTTAATATTCTGCGATCAGGGACTGAGGTTTATGTATAGATCTTCCCTTCAGCAGCCCTCAGCGTATTCTTCATGAGAAGGGCAATTGTCATCGGACCGACTCCACCAGGTACCGGCGTGATCCCACTCGCAACCTGCGATGCAGAACTGTATTGAACATCCCCCACAAGCCTATAGCCGTTCTTCGCCGAGGCGTCGTCGACACGATTGATACCGACGTCGATCACGACAGCGCCCGGTTTGATCATATCGCCTGTAATGGATTCCGGCCGTCCCATGGCTGCTATGACGATGTCAGCCTGCTTCGTGAACTTCGAGATGTCTTTTGCGCCTGTATGCGCGATTGTCACGACTGCGTTCGCTCCTTGTTGTTTCTGAAGAAGAATATTCATCACCGGTTTACCGACGATGTTGCTTCTTCCGACCACGACGACATGCTTTCCCGAAGGATCGTTGCCGCTGCGAACGAGAAGCTCCTGCACGCCGGCGGGAGTGCAGGGCTTCAGGCAATCCTGGCCGATGACCAGCCTTCCCACATTGATGGGATGAAATCCGTCGACATCTTTCTTGTAATCGATCGCCGTTAAGACCTTGCCCTCACTGATATGCTTTGGGAGAGGCAGCTGGACCAGTATGCCGTGGATCTTCGGATCGTTGTTGAATTGTGATATAAGCTGAAGCAGATGCGCTTCGGCCGTTTCGGCCGGGAGTTTTTCAGTGACAGAGTAAAAGCCCATCTCTTCGCAGGCTTTCCCCTTCATGCGAACGTATGCCTGCGACGCGGGATTTTCTCCAACCAGTATGAACGCAAGGCCGGGGGTGATGCCGCGCTGAGATTTCAGCTGATCGGTGTCGCGCTTCACCTCGGCTTTGATCTCTTCGGCGATTCGTTTGCCGTCAATTACGCTTGCCGCCATACTGGAATAGCCTTAGAGGATTTTAGAACGCTGGGTAAACAAAGCTTTCGAACTTCACTGCCTTCCCTGTCTCCACATCCGCCTGGAGATATGTCCCGCACATCCGGACATCATGCGAAGCCATCTCGTATTTGAACGGCGTTTGGTGAATAAAGCGGCGGATCGCGATTTCTTTCTTAAGCCCGATGACCGAATCATACGGGCCGGTCATGCCCACGTCCGTGATGTACGCTGTCCCGCGGGGGAGGATGCGTGCATCTGCCGTTTGAATGTGCGTATGGGTCCCGACAAGGCAGGTGATCTTTCCGTCCAGGTACCATCCGAGCGCCACCTTCTCTGCCGTTGCTTCGGCATGCATATCGATGAAGACGATCTTTGTCTGTTCACGGATCTTCTCGACAGCCCAGTCTGCCTTCCGGAACGGGCAATCGATGGGCTGCATGTACACGCGCCCCTGGAGATTGAGCACCCCCACTTTGCCTTTTTCTCCGAGGTCGTAGACGACGTACCCGTTGCCCGGATTATCCGGCGGGTAGTTTGCCGGGCGCAAAACATTTCTGTTGCTCTCCAGGATTTTTCGCGTCGTCCAGGTGTCCCACGTGTGATTTCCGCCGGTGATGACATGGACGCCCATGCCAAAGACCCGCTTCACCATCTCGTCGTTGATGCCTTTTCCCTCGACGAGATTCTCGCCGTTCGCGATGCAAAAATCAATCGAGTATTTTTGCATGTAGCTCTTGAGGACGCTTTCGGCAAGCTCAAGACCCGCCTTGCCTACAATGTCACCGATGAAAAGAATATTTAATATTTTTTCGGCCAACTGTTCAGTTCAATGTTTGGAGATTAGTAATCAGATCCGCTTTCGGCGGACTCGAAATTGCCTTCAAAGATGCGCTTTGCTGGAAAATATAGCAAATTTTGTCTAAACATGAAATTTTTCTATCTTAATAGCCATAAGGATTTCAATAACAACGACCGCATGGCACAACAGGATAGCAAGAGCAAGAGCAAAACCGAACCCAAGCCTCTCACACTCGAACCGCTCTCAGATCGTGGTATTTCCGTCCACAGCAATACGCTCAAACGATGGTACCAGCTGATACATTTAGGACGTCTGCTCGACCTGAAGGCTGCCAACTACGTGCGCCAGTCAAAGGGATGGTCCTATCATTCCTCCTGCGCCGGCCATGAGGGCATTCAGCTCATCCTTGGTCTTTCGTTCCGCCAGGGAAAGGATTTCCTGTTTCCCTATTACCGCGATCTTCTGACTACGCTCGCCGGAGGCCTCTCCGTCGAGGAAATGATCGCGAACGGTCTTTCCAAGGCCGGAGACGTCGGTTCCGGCGGACGGCACATGAGCAACCATTTTTCGAAACCCTCGATCCGCATTCAAAACGTTTCGTCGGCGACGGGCAACCACGCTCTCCACGCCGCCGGCGTCGCGAGAGCAATCAAGAGGTACGACGGCGATGAGATCGCGTTTGCCAGCTTCGGCGACTCCGCGGTATCCGAAGGGTTTGTCTACGAAGCCGTCAGCGGCGCGGCCCGTGAATTCCTCCCGGTCATTTTTGTCATTCAGAATAACCATTTCGGCATCTCCGTTCCGCTGGCCGAAGGGGCGGCAAACGATTGTGTCGCCGACAACTTCAGCGGCTTCAAGAGCGTCAAGATCGTCAAGGTCGACGGGACAAACGTGTTCGATGCGTGGGGAGGGATGCAGACCGCGATCGATTACGTGAAATCCGGAGACGGCCCCGCGATCGTCCACGCGGACTGCGTTCGCCTGAACTCGCACAGTAACTCAGACCGGCAGGAGCTTTACCGCTCACCCGAAGAGATCGCCGATGCCCAGCGGTTCGACCCTGTAAAGCGCCTCCGCCAGTACTTATTGGATAACGACGAGCTGACGGAAAAAGAGCTTGCGAAAATTGAAGACGAGAACGCCAAAACGATCGAAGAGGCGGCAAGCAAGGTTGAAGCCGAAGCAGATCCCGATCCCTCCACCGCGACAAATTTTGTGATTCCCCCGGCCTATGAACATCCGCATGAAGATGAGCGGCTGGCGGTTTCATCCGATGCTCCCTCCTTCACCCTGCGTGAAGCAATCAACGAAACGCTCAAAGAAGAGTTCCGGCGCAATGAGAACACCTTCTTGTGGGGTCAGGACGTCGCCTCGAAAGAAAAAGGGGGCGTGTTCAACGTAACGAAAGGGATGCTGCAGGAGTTCAGCGCTCGCCGCATCTTCAACGCTCCCATCGCGGAAAATTTCATCGTCGGTACGGCGAACGGGTTCTCACGCTATCGCGACGACATCTGGGTCGTCATCGAAGGGGCGCAATTTGCAGATTATTTCTGGCCCGCGATGGAGCAGTTCGTTGAATGCTCTCACGAGTATTACCGGACGAACGGACAGTTCGCTCCGAACATCGTCATGCGGCTGGCTTCAGGAGGCTATATCGGCGGCGGGTTATATCATTCCCAGAGCCTCGACGCGACGTTCGCGACGATTCCCGGGGTGCGGATCGTGATGCCGTCGTTCGCGGATGACGCCGTGGGGCTCATGCGGATGTCGATGCGGAGCCGGGGCCTGACTGTTTATATTGAGAACAAGTTTCTCTACAATCAGTTCTTTACAAAGTCGCCGAAACCCTCAGGCAACCACATCGTGCCGTTCGGCAAAGCTCGCGTTCTTCGGGAAGGTTCGGACCTCAGCATTATCGCGTGGGGGACGCCGGTGCACTTCGCGCTTCGCGTGGCGAACAAAATGGCCGACGAACACAATGTGAGCGTGGAAGTCGTCGATCTCCGGTCGATTAATCCGCTGGACACCGACGCCATTATCGCGACCGTGAAGAAAACGGGCAAGCTTCTCGTCGTTCACGAGCATCCGCACTTTGGCGGGTTCGGCGGGCATGTCGCCGCACTCGTTGGAGAACAGGCGTTCCGGTATCTCGACGCCCCTGTGATGAGAGTGGCTTCCAAGGACTCTCCTGTCCCCTTCTCCCGCATCCTTGAGCACGCCGTGCTCGTGCAGGAGTCGGATATCATGGAAGCGGCGGTAAAGCTTGCGCAATATTAACCTCCACAGCAGCGTTTTTTCCGAAAGCCCTCAATACTGAGGGCTTTTTTTTAGCCGGGGAAGCTTTCTCCCGGAGCCTCGCGGCCGGTCAAATTTGATTCCTGCCTTTCTTAGCGGTAAATTACAACATCATCCGCGAAGCGCGAACCTCCAGGAGGTTCCTCTGCAGTTGTTCTTTCCCAGTTAACACCCTCAGACAAGAATTACCAAGGAGTTCACAATGAAATATTTAAGAATATTTTATGCGCTGAGCTTTTTCTGCTCGGTTGCACTTCCCGCCCAACCGGTGTTGTTTGATTTTAACAGCGGTCCGATTCATACATCTCTGCCCATCACGTTAACTGTAAGCGGAATCACTGCTCATTTCTCCGCAACCGGAGACGGATTTTCAATTCAGGATTATTTTGGAAATAACTTCATACCGATCGGATTTTCGGGACTCTTCCTCTCCCCGAACAGCGTTTTTGCATCAGACCTGGTTATCCACTTCGACCAGACGCTGACCGATTTTTCGATATTATATGCGCCGGAGGAATATGGATGCGATTCATCGGCTACAATGCGGGTCACCGCCTACTTGCGCGGCAGCTATGTTGGAACAACGACGAAGATCGCAAGCACTCCGGGCACGTGGCCGGTCGACACGCTACGCTGCAGCTTTCCCCAGGGCTTCGACAGCGTGGTGGTTCATTACGACCATCACCCGCTGAGCGGATGCACGGACTGGGGGCCCATTTTTGCCGCCGATGACATGACGGTTACTCCATCGGCAGTTCAACTCCCAATCGTAACGACGAATGCAGCGACAAACATCACCGACGTTTCTGCTGTGCTGAACGGAACGGTGGATGCTAACGGAAGTACGACAACCGCCATGTTTGAATGGGGGACGACGGACGCATACGGAAATTTTGCTCCACCGGAAACGATCACCGTAGCAGCTTCCCCAAAGGCAATTTCTTTTACGCTCACGCCCCTCTCACCTTCGGTAACGTACCATTACAGAGTTACGGCGACAAATAGCGGCGGAACGTCGAATAGTGCGGACGGGGTATTTACTACGGCTGATACTATCTCTATATATTCTACAATCAAACAATATTGGAACATGGTTTCGGTGCCGGTGAACGCGCCTGACTATACGAAGGCGACGCTGTATCCAACGGCAGTCTCGGATGCTTTCGCGTATCTGGGCGGATATGTCACAACACCGGTCCTTGCGACTGGAACCGGTTACTGGCTTCGGTTCGACAGCGCTCAAACCGTGGTAGTGGCCGGGATGCCATGCATGCAGAATTCCGTCCCCGTGCAGACAGGATGGAATTTGATCGGTTCAATCAGTGTGCCGGTGGGTACATCAAGCATTTCATCGATTCCTGCCGGGCTCATTGCATCAGACTTTTTTGGTTACAGTCATAGCTACCTCGTCTCGGACACAATCTGGCCCGGAAGCGGGTATTGGGTAAAGACCAATGGACCGGGGATCCTTGTCATATCCTCGGCGGGAACAACTCCGGCAAACAATCCCGTGAGATTCATCCCGAATAATGAACTTCCACCCCCTCCTCCCGACGAACAACGTTCAGGCTTCACGCCGGGATCTTCGGCACAATTTGCTCTTGATCAAAATTACCCCAATCCCTTCAATCCGGTGACGACGTTCCGGTTTCGGGTTTCGGCGTTTGGGATGGTAACTCTGAAAATATACAACCCGGTAGGAGAGGTTGTGTCCACAGTGGTCAATGAGGAGCTGCCGCCGGGAGAGTATCGCCGATCGTGGGCTGCAGGCACGATTGCGAGCGGAGTATATTTTTATCGGCTTCTGGCGGGAAATACTGTGGAGATGAAGACGCTTGTATTCTTACGATAGCCGTGTTCGAACGAAACGACGTACAGGGAATAATGCTGATTGTTACGGAAAGGAAATCAAAGAGCAAGAAAAGGCAGAACATCGTGCCGTACGGCTGGAAATCGGACCCAGGCTGAACCTGGGATGAATGCTACTTCGCCAAAAGCTTCTCCACTTCATCCCGCACTTCTTTTGACATGGGATCCACGGCGGACATATATTTCGCCGCTATGTTTCCGGAGCGATCGACAAGGTACTTCTGGAAGTTCCATTTTATGTCTCCCTTGTACGGAGACTCTTTCGTGATATATGTATACAGCGGGTCCTGATCATTCCCCTTGACGCTGATTTTTTCAAAGAGGTCGAACGTCGTGTGGTACTTCGTTGAGCAGAATGTCTTTATCTCGGCATTCGAACCCGGCTCCTGCGCGCCGAAGTTATTCGCCGGAAACGCGAGCACTTGAAAACCCTTATCTTTATACGTCTCGTACAACTTTTCGAGGGTTTCATATTGAGGAGTATAGCCGCACTCCGATGCCGTATTGATAATCATGAGGACGTTGCCCTTGTACGAGGCCAGCGGCTGCGGTTTCCCGTCGATGGACTTCATGGTAAAGTCTAACACGCCTTTGGGATGAACCGAAGAGTTGTTCTTATCCGCTTTTTTCGATTGAGCATTTCCAAAACCGATGGTCATAAGCACGAGAACGATGGTAAGTATCTTTTTCATAGGCTCTTTCGGTTAGTGTTCCGGCTGAAACTTCTCCACTTCCTCTAATATCGTCGCAACGATCTCCTCTTCCTTGACGCGCTTCACGACTTCCCCTTTGCGGTAGAGAATGGCGACGCCTTTTCCCGCGGCGATGCCGATGTCGGCTTCGCTTGCCTCCCCGGGGCCGTTGACGACGCATCCGAGGACGGCGATCTTGACCGGCTTCTTCACTCCTTCAAGTTTATCCTCGAGCTGCTTCATGATGCCGAAAAGGTCTACTTCGAGTCTTCCGCACGTCGGGCACGCGATAAGCTCGACGTTGCGCGACGCGAGGCTCAGCGAGCGGAGGATTTCTTTTCCAACCTCCACTTCTTTGACGGGTTCATCGGTCAGCGAGACACGGATCGTGTCGCCGATACCTTCTGCCAGGAGCGTTCCTATGCCGACAGCCGATTTGATGGTGCCGATTTTTGTCGTGCCTGCTTCCGTGACCCCGAGATGCAGAGGGATGTCGGTCCGTTCGGCGACAAGCCGGTAGGCTTCGATCATAAGCTTCACGTCTGTCGATTTCACGGAGATGATGACATCGTGAAAATTGAAATCGTCGCAGATCTCAACATGCCGCATCGCGCTTTCAAACAGCGCTTCGGGCGTCGGGTATCCGTGCTTTTCCAGGATATCTTCTTCGAGCGATCCGGAGTTGACTCCGATGCGGATTGGAATATTCCTCGCCTTCGCTGCGGTCAATACCTCCTGGATGCGGTCTCTCGAGCCGATGTTTCCGGGATTGAGCCGGACCTTGGCCACATTCCCTTCGATGGATTTAAGGGCGAAGACGTGATTAAAATGAATGTCCGCGACGATCGGGATCGGCGAAAGCTTTACGATCTCCCCGATGGCGTCGGCCGCTTCTTTGTCATTGACCGTCACGCGGGCAATGTCGCATCCCGCGTCAGCGGCGCTCTGAATCTGAGCCACCGTTGCGGCAATATCCGACGTCTTGCACTTCGTCATGGTCTGTACGGAGATCGGCGCGTTTCCGCCGACAAGAATCCCTCCAACGTTCACCTGACGCGTCTTCCGCCGGATGCCGACCTTATACGTCGGATGTTTAGGCTGCTGCGGGTTGATGACGATGTCGTTAGAGATAACGGGGAGTGTCAGGTCCATAGTAATAGGGGAAAAGGCCAATAATGAACTACCGGATGCAGAATATTTGAAAATCGTATCATGTCTGGGATATAATATACGAACGGGGGGATGGATTTACAAAAGATGGACACAACCCGCTCCCTGGGGGCGCGGGGCTGAACTCAGTTGAGCTTCTTGCTCGCTTCGAACAGGATCTTCTTTTCCTTTTCGGAAAGGCTTTGATAGCCGTACTGACTGATCTTATCGAGGATCTCGTCAATCTGCTGCTGGCTCACACGATCGTCCTCCTCGCGCACGTCGTAGTACTTCGCGTCGCTGACATTCTTACTGTGGTACGAATACTCGTTGACCTTCTCGTGGGGAACGAACTGGTCGCGTGCGCGTGACCAGAGCCTGCTCAACGGCATCTTCCGCTGATCGATGAGCATGTAGGTAAGGCCTACTGCAGCTCCCCCGAGATGCGCGAAGTGCGCTACGCCGTCTGCCGTTCCGGTGATGCCGTAGTACAGCTCGATAAAAATATAGAACAGGACAAAGAATCTCGCCTGGACCGGCAGGAGGAAGTAGACAAAAATCGGCCGTGTGGGGAACATCATTCCGAATGCGATCAACACGCCATAGATTGCCCCGGACGCGCCGACGGTCGGGCCGGCGGAACCGAACAGAGGCCCGAGCAAAAGATTAGAGATTCCCGCGCCAAGGCCGCACGCCGTATAATAGATGAAAAACTTTTTCGAACCCCATGTGTTCTCGAGCTCCATGCCGAACATCCACAGCGCGAACATATTGAAAAGCAGATGAAGGAAACCGCCGTGCATGAACATGTACGTGAACAGCTGCCACGGCTCGAACCCGTATCCAAGCGGGCGAAGGGCAAATAATCCCATGATAACATCGTAGAGCGATCCGCCGTCTGCAACCGGCCACTTGCTTGAGAGAACCATCAAAAACAATATGCCGACGTTGCTGATGAGCAACCACTTGATCACCGGGGGAAAGAACTGGAACCCGCCGAAGAATGACGGGCGGTAATAGTTTGAGTTGGAAAAGCGGTAATACGACATTTTCTGATTATTTCCTCTGACTACTGTAACGATAGTATGCGATATTCCGTTTCATCATGTTGTGCGGGGCGTCAACGCCGCAACGCCCGGGAGGGTCTTCCCCTCCAGGAACTCAAGGGACGCGCCGCCGCCTGTCGACACGTGTGAAACGGAGTGCTCAAGGCCGGCCCTCGTGATTGCGGCCGCAGAATCTCCCCCACCTATAATAGTGGTTGCCCCCTTTTTTGTCAACTCCGCCAGCGTCTGTGCGATCGCATTGGTCCCGACGGCAAAATTCTCCATCTCGAAAACGCCCATCGGGCCGTTCCAAACTATTGTTTTTGCAGAATGAATCGTTTCTTCGAATAGCTTGATGGTCTCAGGACCGATGTCCAGGCCGGACCATCCCGCAGGAATCGAATTCACCGGAACAGTTTTCCTGTTGGCGTTATTGTCAAACTTATCGGCTACTACACAGTCTACGGGCAAGAGGAGTTTCATGTTGCGCGCTTTGGCTTGAGCGAGAACCTGCTTCGCGACATCTACCTTATCTGCTTCCAACAGTGAATTTCCGATTTCCAGTCCCTGGGCCTTGTAAAACGTGAACATCATGCCTCCGCCGATCAAGAGGGCGTCGACTTTGGAAAGGAGATTCTGAATGACGTCGATCTTACCGGAAATCTTCGCGCCGCCGAGGATCGCGACATACGGACGGGCAGGGTTGCCGACAGCCCGGCCGAGAAACTCGAGCTCTTTCATCATGAGATACCCCGCCACCCCCGGCCGGAGAAAATGCGTCACCCCTTCGGTCGACGCGTGGGCACGATGAGCGCTTCCAAAGGCGTCGTTCACATAGACGTCGCCGAGAGAGGCGAGCTCTTTCGCGAACGCCTCATTATTTGCTTCCTCTTCGGCGTGAAACCGGAGATTCTCGAGCAGGAGAAGTTCGCCATCCTTCAACTGGCCGGCAAGCTGCTTCGCTTCAGCCCCGATGCAATCACTAGAAAACTTCACAGGTTTGCTCAGAAGTCCCGACAAATGTCCCGCAACCGGCTGGAGAGTAAATTCGAGGTTCCGTTTCCCCTTCGGCCGGCCAAGATGACTCATGAGAATCGCCCTTCCGCCCTCTCCGATGACTTTTTTGATCGTCGGCAAGGACTCGCGGATACGCGTATCATCTGTGATGGCGCCGTTTTCCATGGGGACATTGAAGTCGACGCGGATAAGAACTCGTTTTCCTTTTAGTTGAACATCGTCGATGGTGAGAGGCATTGGAAAAAAGATGATTAACCTATGAGAGTGGTGTGAATCGTCAACTTAATCTGATCAAATATCTCCCCGCCGAAACTTCTGCAACAACTCCAGCTGCTTTTTCGTGAGCGTAGCAGCAATAAACTCCTGCGCCTCCTCAAGCCAGCGCAATCGTTCTTTGATCGGAAGTTTCTGGTAGGCCGCGATCTGTTCCTTCGTTACGCTATACGAATAACCATATTTCTTCGGACGGGTCGGCATATCATTGCCGGGACAATTTCTTCAGCGCGTCGATAAATACTTCCGAATAAAACATTCAATCGATGGCAGGCTAGTCCATCATCGAAATGATCTTCTTCGTGAGATCGATAACGCGGCAGGAGTAGCCCCATTCGTTATCGTACCATGCGCCTACCTTGATCATATTGTCGATGGCATACGTGAGCCCCGAATCAAATATTGCCGAATGCGGGTTGCCTCTGAAGTCGCTCGATACGAGGGGCGCGTCGGTATATTCCAGGATATGTTTCATCGGGCCGTCAGCTGCCGCCTTAAATGCCGCATTGACAGCTTCTTTTGTAGCAGGTTTTTCTGAGTCGATGACGAGATCGACGAGCGAAACGTTCGGAGTGGGCACGCGGATGGCGACGCCGTCCATCTTTCCCTTAAGCTCGGGAATGACAAGGCCGATGGCCTTTGCGGCTCCCGTTGATGTAGGAATCATGTTCAACGCTGCGGCACGTGCGCGGCGCAGATCCGAGTGGGGCAGATCGAGAAGCTTCTGGTCGTTCGTGTACGAGTGAACGGTCGTCATCAGGCCTTTCTTGATGCCGAAATTCTCCAGAAGAACTTTCGCGACCGGCGCGAGGCAGTTTGTCGTACAGGAAGCGTTTGAGATGATATTGTGCTTCGCGGGATCGTAGATGCTGTCGTTGACCCCCATAGCGATCGTGACATCGGGCGATTTTGCGGGGGCGCTGATGATAACCTTCTTCGCGCCGTTGGTCAAGTGCTGCTTCGCTGCGTCACCATCGGTAAAATGCTTCAGGCCGGTCGATTCAATGACAATATCAACACCG
>DATJGD010000088.1:0-37518 GCA_035495255.1 Bacteroidota bacterium
GGCGTGTATATCTATAAGGTCATCGTACAGAGCCTTGGTGACGACGCAAACTATTACCAGGAATCCAAAAAGATGATGTTGATGAAGTAAGCAGCCGAACTAAGTTTTCCTGAAATAAGAAGCCCCGGTCTGTAATGCAGATCGGGGCTTCTTCGTTTTATCCGGTTCGATGGGAATCATACCCTGTCTTGACTTTTTCATGAAATTGCATACATTGCATGCCATCGTATGCTGAGAAGCCGGACGTTAAAATTCTTTTTCGCCTTTGGGCTCGTATTTACGCTTCTTTCGATTCCCTTTATCTCCGGAATGATGAGGCCATCGTTCAGCGGGAAGAATCCGTATGCCCTCTTTTATGCGTTCTTTGATTTTCCGGTAACGGCGATCTTCGGGGGGTTGGTGAAGTCGCTCGCTGATTCCATGTGGGATGATGCACCGACGCTCAACCAGCTGGACACGATGTCCTTCTTTGTCTCTCTTGCGTTCTGGTCGCTGCTTGGCGCGGTCATCGGGTGGGTGAATGATATGCGCGGGGGCAGGGTCTAGCGGGATTGTCGTAAAACCCTCCTTGTAATTGTTTTTGTGATTTCCTACCTTTCGTCGAACCAACAAGCTGTTTAACATTTCAATCTACGCATCTTCTGATACGTCGAGAATGCGGCGATCCTGAAGACGGAATATTACGTCATTAAGAAAGTTCGGCGTAACGCAGCTGCTGGCTTCCATAACTTTGATGAAGACCCCACATGATTCGTCTGATGAGAGCGGGCGACATAGACTACGGTTTACTGGAGTTGCCTGATCTTGCCGAGATGACAGAATTGCTCGCAACCGTATTTAGCCGATTCGACCCGCCTGCAGTGGCCGCTGGTTTGTCGTTCAAGGAATTACTCGAGATCATTCGTGGCTACGGCAAACGTGCGCCCCACGATGGACTCACGATGATTGCTCGATGCCAGTCCTCAAGCAAATTGGTTGGCGCGATGTTGACCGACGACTTTGCCTCTCCTCCACCTGAGGACTTGGGGTATCTTCTGACATCGAATTTTGCACCGATAGTAGCCTTGCTCGAAGATCTGGACAACCGATACCGAATGGTCTGCCCTGCTCCGCCCGGCAAGATTCTCCACCTCTTCATGCTGGGGGTAGACCCCGACTTTGGAGGTCGAGGGATCGCTCGCACACTTGTTCAGCTGGCCCTCGATAATGGCAAGCGAAAAGGATACGAAAAGGCAGTCACAGAAGCCACTGGCAATGTGTCGCAACACATCTTTCGTGGTACTGGGTTTGTTGAGCAGTTCCGTATTCCATATCATGGATTTCAGTTCCAAGGCGAATTCACGTTTAGATCCATCGTTGATCACGAAGCTATTATCCTTCTTGAGCGAAATCTAACGATAGACTAAATCTCGCCCATGCACTCTGTTTGCGTGAAACGCCCTCATAAACGATCCCTCATGCTAAGGCTCGGTGCCCGGGAGTAGCCAAAAAAAAGAACTTACACCGGTGGGTGTAAGTTCTTCGAATAACGGGGTAGCATCGGGAAAGCAGCTTCAGGCTTTCATGCGCATTCCTTTTTCTTCGTAGCTGAAAATCCAGCCGGCAAGTTTTCCCGGATCGATCACCGAAAAGTTATTCCAATATTCCCTCGTGTTCATATACCGTGAGCTGGTATCGGTCGCGGGGATCTTGTTGACCATCTCCATGATCTGCCGGAATCTCTTCTTCCATTTCTCCATGTTCGCCACGCGCAGGTCAACCCAGCCGTCATGAGACCATAGATCGATCTTCGTCGCGTTGACCGGGATGTCGTTCTCACCGTGGAAGGGGGGTATCTTGATTTCGTTCGCGCGGAGAAGCGTCTTTCCGTCGGGCATGAGGATCGGTATGCCGATCGAAATAATCCGCGCCCTGAGAGCGCTTTGCGTCTCGATCGTACGCCGGAGCCCTTTGGAAAGCGCCGAAGAGGACGTCTTGAGAACTTTCTCCATGTCTCCAAACGTCTGTCGCAGCAGGTAGGCTTCATACAAAAGCTTCGAGAGCCGCGGCGGTCCCAGGATCTCGAAGGCTACGCTGTCGACCTTGTGCTTCTGTTCGAGCGCTTCGATCTGTTTCTTCGCGTCCTGGAACAGGTATCCCGCGCGGTACGTGGGAGAGAGGGTGGCGTTATCCAGGGCGTTGATGATGTCGTGCCCTGTGTTTCCTCCCTTGATTTCATAGATCACCGCATCTGCGATCTCTTCGGGGGTCACAAATTCCATCTGGCCGGGCGTCGATATCGCTTCAAACTCTCCCCGGGAGAACAATCCGTTCTCGCCTGTGTCAATGAACGGCGATTTGAGAGTTTCATTGCGGGGCATCGCGAAGTTGTTCATGCGAAGCTTCAGCGAGCCGCTGAGCTTAAAGCCGTGTTTCGGATGACAGTCGAACAGGTCGATCGGCTTGCCCCGCCGTTTGATCTCCCCGAATGCTACCCGTTTCCATGCGATGGCGGCCGTCGGCTTGATCTCTTTGGTGATCGGCGCGTCGGGAGTTCTGCCCATGAGGAACAATAACAGGGTCTGAGCACCCGCGACGGAGGACTTGCTGAGAAGAACGCTTGAGGGGCGTTCTTCGCTGTGGGTATACGGAATATTCAATCCCATACCGCCCGTCCCGCTTGTACCGATCTTCAAATAAATCTTAGTCCCGACTTTGTGCATCGAGCGATAGAGCAGCTGTACGTGCCGGATAAGCTGCGGAACGTACAACGTGCAAAGCAGATGTTCCGTGGCCGTCCGCACGGAGTTCGGATCGGAGCCATTCTTCTGTTTACGGAGCTGCTGGAGGACGGTGCGCGCGCTCTGAAAGATATCCTGGTATGCGATCGCGGTTGCGGAGTTGATGCAATCGATGACAATCTCGGGCTTGTACTGCTGCATGAGGTTGGATATGGCGGCTCGCTTAAGGACGTCATCGTTGAGCTCGTCGAGCATGTCTTCAATCAACATGCCCCTCATCTTGTCGTCGTTCAGGATATCTTCCCGCCGGAGATCCTTAAGGGCGGTGCGGACAAAGATGTTTCCCCACCAGGGTACGAAGAACCCGTTCTTGGCCGAGGGAAACTCGGACTTCAAGGCTTCTACGGCGGTTTCCGCCTCGCCTTTCAGCAGCGATGTGACGATGATGCGCTTCGGTTGTTCGTCGACAAGCTTTCGGCAAACGGAGGTTCCGACGAGTCCGCCGCCTCCCAGCACGACTACGGTACGACCTTTAATGTCCATTTAAGATTGCGACTTTTCTACGACGACCGCGGTGCCGTAGGCGAGCACTTCCGTCACTCCGGCAGCCACTTCGTTTGCGTCGTACCGCATGCCGATGATGGCGTTCGCGCCGATCTGCTGCGCGTGGTACATCATGATCTCGTACGCTTCCTGGCGAGCCTTCTCACACAGTTCCTGGTAGAGCGTAATATTTCCGCCGAACAGGGTTTGGATGCCTGCGCCGATGTTGCCGACGATCGAACGCGACCGGACGGTAATTCCGCGGACGAGGCCGAGCTGCCTGACGACTTTATAACCGTCGAGCGTGAAGGCAGTTGTGACTAGTGCGTGGTCCATGTTATTTTAATTTGAGAGAGTTGACCGATTTTTCAAATACCTGGAAATAATTGTCTTTCTGAGGAGCGAACCAGTTCAGCGTGACACGAATGACCTTGTCGTTTTTGACAATAAAATATGTTCTCCGGCTGGCGTCTTTTCTCGGAGCATCGTTGACCCATATTGCCTTCGTTCCGTCGATCGTCGAATTTCCTGTGGAGACCGTGCGGTACTTGCCTTTGTTTTGCTCCCACACCTTGTCGACCGTAAGACCTTTCGCCCCGAAGACGTCGATGTGCATTGTGCAGTCGAAACGGTCAGCACGGCGTTCCCATGCATAATCAAAGGATCCCCGCTTCGCGTCCACAAATTCCATATTGTCGGGGAATTCCATCGTGAAGTAGTCCGACTTTACCGTTTCCAAGCTGGGGGAGGCGGACCATGTGTCCGCTTTCTTTGCCACGATGACGGGCAGTTCGTAGGATTTCAGGATCGCGTCGAAGACGCCCGCATGCGCGGCGTACTGGTCGCCGTATCCCGAGAAGTCGAGTTTGTAGAGCGCGGTGTCACCGGGGACGAAGATTTCGTAGCCTGTGATGCTCGTCTTCGAAGTTACTTTGATCGAGTAGGGGACTTTCGTTGCCGGCTTGCCTGCCACCGTCATCTGCTCGTCCGGGCTGAGCGTGAGAGTCGGAATGTTCTGCTTCATGTCGTCTTTGTTCGCCTGGATGAGGTCGGCGGCAGTCTTGCCGTCGTAGCGCATCACTTCCGCGGAGACCATCGCTCCTTCAAGGCCTGTTGTCGGGTTCTGAAACTTGTCGATGACTTCCTGGGATTTCGCGAACACCGCTTTGCCGGTTGTCCCTAACTGGAGCCAGTCTTTCGGATACTTGATCTTGAAGCCGTATCCGGGGTCTTTATAGTCCGACATCTCGCCGACCGGAACGGGCCCCGTCTTCTTCTCTTCGCATCCGATAAACGCGAACAACAGAACCATGAACAACGCAACGAATGATTTCATAACGATCTTTCCTTTAATTTGTGAATGTTAAGCTTTTGGAACTACTGTATCGTACCAGAACTTTTTCTCTCTGCTGCCGAGCTCGTCGATGTGAAGATGCTTCGTTTCGGTGTATTCCCGCAGGCCCTCGACGCCGAACTCTCGCCCGATGCCGCTTTGTTTGTACCCTCCGAACGGAGCCTTTTCAGATATGAGATGCCACTCGTTGATCCAGACGGTGCCTGCGCGGAGCCGCCGTGCGATGGCAGTGGCGCGCTCTTTATCGCGCGACCAGACGCCGCCGCCGAGGCCGTAGACGGTGTCGTTCGCCAGTGCGACAGCTTCGTCTTCGGTATTGTAGCGGATTACCGATAATACCGGGCCGAAAATCTCTTCCTGGGCGATCGTCATCGAGTTCTTGACGTTATCGAAGATCGTGGGCTCGACGAAAAATCCTTTGGAAAGCTCGGGAGATTGCGGCGCAGATCCGCCGACCGCAACCATGGCTCCTTGTTCGATGCCGGTTTTGATGTACCCCATCACGCGGTCGCGCTGGCGGGCGGAGACAAGGGGGCCGATGTCAGTCTTCATGTCCTTCGGATCCCCGATCTTCATCTTCTTCGTCTTCGTCACCATCTTGTCGAGAAACTCGTCGTGGAGTTTCTCGGGAAGAAACAGCCGCGTACCCGCTTCGCAGCACTGCCCCTGGTGATAGAAGATCGCATAGAGCGCTCCGTCGACCGCCAGGTCGAGGTCGGCGTCCTCAAGAACGATATTCGCCGATTTTCCACCCAATTCAAGCGTGCACTTTTTCATGGACTGGGAGGCGAGCGACATGATTCGTTTTCCAACAGCCGTCGATCCTGTAAAGGAAACTTTGTCGACATGGGGATGTACGACGAGCTCTTCGCCGGCTTCGGCGCCAAGCCCCGGAATGATGTTGATGACTCCGGGAGGGAAGCCGATGGCGTGAATGATATTGGCAAGCTCCATCGCGGTTACCGGAGTAACTTCGGAGGGCTTGAGAACAACGGTATTGCCTGCGGCGAGAGCGGGGCCAAGCTTCCAGACAGCCATCTTCAGCGGAAAATTCCACGGAGTGATTGCGGCGACTACTCCAATAGGCTCTCGTACAATTAAATTCTGGCTGAAGCCCGGTTTGGAAAGACCTTCGACCGTTTCGGTCGCGTCGAGCACGGCGAGTTTTGAAAAATAATTCATCGCGCGGCCGCTGAGCGCTACATCTTCCTTCGCCTTGCGGATCGTCGAGCCGGAGTCTTCGACTTCAAGCTGTTCAAGATCGGCCTTTCGCTCGTTAATCTTGTCCGAAATGGCCTTCATGAGCGCGGCGCGTTCATCCTTCGCCATCTTCGTCCACGGACCGTTGTCGAAGGCCTTGCGCGCGGCAGCTACAGCTTTCTTTGCATCCTCTGCGTTTGCTTTCGCAACACGGGCGACGATTTCCTGGTTGAACGGATTAATTGAGTCGAACGTCTGTCCGGAGACGGAAGGGGTAAATTGGCCATCGATATACAGCTGGTATTCGCGCACTGGCTATTGTCCTCCGAGCCTTCCGTAAATGGAAAGATACAGGATCGTCAGCAGCAGCATCGGCATCACGACATGGTACAAATTAACCTGACGGTCGTAACCTGAGAGAGTTTCCTGCGCGTTCGCCGGCGCGGTGCCCGCCGCCATGGCGTGAACGAGAGCTCCCCGCTTTCGGGCGGTGATGCCGAAGAGCGTTCCGCTGATCACTGCGATCGTGAAGAGAATAATTTTTGCCGTCAGCCAGCCGAGATCGAGCACGCCGTAACCGAGCATCCGCATGTTGCCGATGCCGCTCAGGAGCATGACGAGCACGGCAACAGGGCTGAGAAGCCCGATCGGTTTTAACGATCTGAGAATAATTGCTTTGGTTTGAAGGTCAGGGGCTTTGCGATATTGCCGGTCGAGGATGAATCCGGCCACAGTCATTGTCACGAGGAGGCCAAAACCCAGAAAATGGAATATGAGGATAACTTCGCGTTCCAAGAGTGCCTTTGAAGTTGTGGTTCGTATGTGTTTTTGAAAGGTGGAGAGTAAGATACAAAATGTTTTTCATAATTGCCATGCCAGTTTGGCGGGAAGCCCTGCAAATATGCGTCAAAATATTAATTCCTTTTCACTATTGCTGAATTCCGCGAAGAAAATCCCCCGTAGACTTTGAAGAGGAACAGCGCCGTTCACGGCCACTGTTATTATAGTATGCTTTCACACGTCCGTGCTTGTATCCATTCTTAGAAAGGATGCATCCATGCAAGCTACATATTTTTTCAAGCCGGTACTCACCTCGTTAGACGAGGGAAAGGTCATCCATTCTGCCATCGCGCTGACGATGCGCATCATGGGGATACTTTCGCTGATCGGAGGCATCTATCTCCTCGTGGAAGTTCTGAAAGCATCGTTTGAGCTGACGACGGAAGGGACGATCGGCGGGTTAGTCCTGTCGGTCTTTCTTGCGGCTGCGATTCTCGCGATCGCGCAGATACTCTTCCACAGGGCGGAAAGCATCCGTGATCTGCGGGAGAGTTCGTTCAAAATCATCCCCTTGTTTTCGACGGTTGTCAAAGCCCTCGGGGAGATTTACGCGACATTCGGAGTCGCGCTCGGCTTTGGAGGATGTGTCTATATTTGGTTCGCGAAGAGTAATCCGTTGTATCTCCTGGGCGAGATCAACAGGTTCTTGCCGACTCTTTCGCCGGAGCCGACGTTTTTCGGGGGAATATTCTTCCTGTTCTATTTCGGCGTGACATCGTTTGTGATTCTCATGGTGAGCTACTTTCTTGCCGAGGCGTTCATTGTCATGACGGAAATGGCCCGAAATATTCGTCATATGCTGACAAGATAAAACACCGAAGCCGCCCGCCCTGGGTGGCTTCAATAATAAACCCCGCACCCTATCCTTCCAGGGGAACGGGGCGGGGTTATTTTTTGGAAAGGAAGGAAGTCGTTATGCCACGAAAATATAGTCGCAAAGCATCCCAGAAAGTAAAACGCGCTATGCATGAACGGAAACAGGGAACGCTTCGTTCCGGCAGATCCGGAAAAAAAGTCACAAGCCGGAAACAGGCTATCGCGATAGGACTCTCGGAAGCCCGAAAGGCGGGCGCCAACGTGCCTTCAAGAAAATCATCACGGAGCCATCCGATTGGCAGTCATCGGAAAAGCAGTCATCGAAGCAGCCATAGCGGCAGAAGATAAATAAATTCTCCCGCAATTCATTTGATTGGAGATTATTATGAAAACTGTCGGTGTACTCGGTTCAGGCGTCGTGGGTCAGGCGCTCGCGACCGGTTTCATTAAACACGGGTACAAAGTTATGATAGGTACCCGTGATCACACTAAATTAACCGAATGGAAAACAGCCAACGGTCCCGATGCCCTCGTCGGAAGCTTTGATGAAGCTGCCGAGTTCGGGCAGATGATCGTGCTTGCCACCAAAGGGATAGCCTCACACCACGCGCTCCGGCTGGCAGGCACTCAACATCTTGACGGAAAAACCATCATCGACGCGACGAACCCGATTGCCGACGGGCAGCCCACGAACGGCGTCATTAAATTCTTTACGACGCTTGATAAGTCGCTCATGGAAGAGCTTCAGGCGATCGCGCCGAACGCACATTTTGTGAAAGCGTTCAACTGCGTCGGCAATTCGCTCATGGTCGATCCCGATTTTGGCGGCACAAAACCGACGATGTTTATTTGCGGTAACAACGAGATCGCGAAACGGGAGGTCCGGCACGTACTGGATCTGTTCGGGTGGGAAACGGAGGATCTTGGGAAAGCGGAAGCAGCGAGAGCGATCGAGCCGCTCTGCATTCTCTGGTGCATCCCTGGCTTTCTTCGCAATGATTGGGTGCATGCGTTTAAAGTATTGAAGCAGCCGCTGGCGGGAAAGACCTCGCGGAAACGTACCGCCGATAAGTCGCGAATGGCGCAGCGCAGTACGGAGCGTACTACGGAGCGCCCCAGGGGAAAATCTACTTCATTAAAACGAGTTTTATAGTGCTCTGGTACGACTGCTTCCCGGCAGCATCGCTGACGGTTAACCGGGCGTAATACAATCCGCTCGGTGCTTCCGTTGTCCCCTGCCGGGAATTCCAGCGCACAGCGTAATATCCCGGCTGCTTTTCTTCGTTAACAAGCGTCGACATCTCCCGCCCCAGGACATCATAAATCTTCAGCGTAACAAACCCCGCGTCCCGTAAACGGTATTTCAGCACCGTTTCGGGATTGAACGGGTTTGGGAAATTCTGTTCAAGGGCAAATCCGTCGGGGAGTTGTGCCGGTTCAGCTGGCCGTACCGAAGGAGGAGGCGCCGGCGGCAATTCGTTTGTCGGTACGATCCTGACGCGATTTCCGGGGACTGCAGACGAGGAGGAGATGATCAGCATGCCCGGAACGGAAGTTTTCACCCAATATCCTCTTCCCGGTCGTAATGAGTCCGTAATTGTGTATCCGGAGTCCGCAGAATATCCGAAGAAGTTTGTCACCGTCATCGAATCCGGTTCGGACGTAATTGAAGTAACCGCGACCGGGAAACTCACCGAGCCGATCATGTTCCAGTTGCGTGCCACCGGAATTGAATCCGTCGAGATCAATGACCCGAGGGCGCCGATGGTACGCGCGGAATCGTAACGCACCCAGTAACCCGGGCCGTTCGTCACCGAATCTTCCTCCGTGTAGCTTCCTGAATAGGCAAATGCCGGCGAAACAGCGAACGCGAAGTTGGCTGACGCGGACGAATACGCCGGATCAACCGGGATCGACGCGAGATTCCAGCCGGCGGACATGTGGTTCGTCATAAGCGCGACGAGGAATGGCGCGTCGCTTTGATCGACAACTGAATTATTAAAAAGGTCGGTAATGCGTATGAGCCCCTGGGAAGTGAGTATGTTCGGCACCATCCAGTCGTACGATCCGAGCGAGGCCGGCGTATCCGCTACGACAACCGACCAGGCCGCACCGTTGTTCGTAGAATATTCTATCTTGATGGAGTCGATCGCGACGCTCGACCACGTAATCGTATGCTGCGTCCCGCCCTGCCATACTTCGCCGCCGTTGGGGCTTGTTACAGAAACTGCAGCCGAATTGAATAACGTAAACGCCGAATCGCTCACGTCGGTGCGGGTCGTATCGTGAATGTCCCGGACTCGTATGAGCGCCTGCGTCGTCGGCTGCATCGGCACGTTCCACATATACGGACTGCCGGCCGCCATAGCCAGAGGAGCCCAGGAGGAACCGTTATTCGTCGAAAGAGAAATCTCCACGCTGTCCGGGCAACCCCATGCCCACGAAATAGCGATTTGCGAAAGTATCTTCACCTGCTCGCCTCCGTTGGGAGTACTCACGGCCGGGACAGGACGCACAAATGTGAACGTGTCCTGGGATGATACCGTATTTGCGTCATCCACCGTGTAGACGTGCCAGGAGAATGTCCCTCCGCCGAGCACCTGGGGATTGGCGAGCGTGAAGCTGGTGTCCGATCCAAGCTTGTACGTTGAGTCGTATCCCGACCCGAAAATATGCAGCCAGAACCTGGTGGGATCCTGCGTGAGATCCGCCGGCCGCGTCCATCGGAACGTCATCGCTCCGCCCGCGCACACGGTGGCGAGATTCGCCGGTTGTACAAGCGAGACCGGAGTACGCGCTCGCAGGCTGTCAAAAGCGAAAATGTACAAACCGTTTTGCATGTCCCCCGCGGTGACCTTGTTCGACCAGAAGTATGGATAGACCGCCCATACTCCGTCGTAGTTTCCGGGAGGGTAGAGTGTGTCGTTGGACGTGTCATAAAATCCTGCTGTCGCGGGGCTCGCGGGATTTCTTACGTCGACCACTGCGATCCCTGCAGTATACCAGGCGGTGTACGCATACTTCCCCCTCACAAACACGTTATGCTCGATATCCGAAGGAGTGATCTGATACGTCGCCGTCGGAGCGGCAGGAGGAGTCGGGAGCGAGCTGAGGTTCCAGAACTTCAACGACTTGACCGTCGATCCGATTTCATCCGTCGTGATGGCATACTGGCCGTCCGTTGTCGTCCATGCGTTGTGCGTACCGCTTCCCGCATACGCGATCTTTGCGATATGTTGCGGGCTTGTCTTATCCGCGACGCTCGCGATGTTCAATCCCCCGTTGGTATAGATAGAGGCGGCATAGATCGTATCGTTTCTCACGTAACAGTCGTGCACGTAACGCTGGCTGCCGGTTCCCGGAGGGTCATATTCACCGACAAGCTGAGGGTTCAAGGGATCCGCGAGACTGAATATCAGTACTCCGCCGGGCGCCCAGTTGGCGCACCCGTTGAGATACATATATCCGTCGAAGATTTCTATCGTGTGGGCGCGGATGGTATTGAGGGCGCCGCTCGTGTAGACGTAATTCTTGATAAGATCCACGCCCGCGGGGAGCGGGGAAAGATCGACAATCTGTGTTCCGGATCCCCCCTCGCTGACGATGTAAAGATAGTTTTTATACGTTCTCATCTCGCGCCAAACGGATGTCGGCCCGCCGACGTGAGCAATTTCATGAACGTTTGCCGTATCGGTGATTTCGATGATCGCCGTTCCGGTGGCAGTGCCTACGATCGCATACTCTCTCCCGTCAGGCCCTACGTATCCCCACGATCCGGAATACGAAACGCCGCTCGTAGTACCGTGCTTGTTATCGTAATGTTTGAGAAGATGAAGTCCGTTCTGGGAGTACAGCGATCCTGCAAACAATGACAGGAGGAGGAAGAAGAGAGGGAGACGAAACGTACGCATTGAAGAACAAGCCCCGTGTAATCGAATTCGCGTCAATAAAAATTGTGATAGTAAACGGTACAAAAAACCGATCTCAAGTCCAAATCATAAAATGACAAAAGAGCGAAATTTGTTTGATAATTGGGCGCTGTTTCCTATATTACTCGCATAAACGTATGAGTTTGAAGCCCGCAGAGACCAGCCCGACTACAGAACGGCCGATTGGAGTGTTCGATTCCGGGATTGGAGGATTAACGGTCGTGCGGGCGCTCATGACGCGCCTGCCGCACGAGAACATCGTCTATTTCGGGGATACCGCGCGCGTGCCGTACGGCCCGAAGTCGCCGCAGGTCGTCAGGGAATACACCGCGCAGGACACAACTTTTCTTAACGGCCATGGCATCAAGATGGTTGTCGTCGCATGCAACACAGTTTCATCGGTAGCCCTGGACGTGGTTCAAAAAATTGCCAAAGTGCCGGTCATCGGTGTGATTCTCCCCGGAGCCGCGGCTGCTGTCGCAGCGACGAAAAGTAAGCGGGTTGGGGTGATAGGTACAGTTGGAACAATCGCCAGCAATGCGTATACCAACGCGATCCGCCATCTCGATACATCAATAGAGGTTGTCGGCCAGGCGTGTCCTTTATTTGTACCGCTGGCGGAAGAAGGGTGGATCAATCATCAGGCCACAGCCCTTGTCGCGAAAGAATATCTGTTTCCGCTGAAGCTTCAGAAGATCGATACGCTGGTGCTCGGCTGCACGCATTATCCGCTTCTGAAAGAAGTCATCGGCCAAACGATGTCTGCGCAGACGCAGCTCATCGATTCCGGAGAAGCGACGGCATCCGAAGTTGAGCGGATACTCGACAAGGAGGGCTTGCGGAATACGCGGAAGGAAAAAGCGAACGTGCAATTTTTTGTGAGCGACATTCCCCGGAAGTTTACAGAAGTGGGGGAAATGTTTCTCGGACAGAAGCTCGGCAGAGTGCGGAAAGCCGAAGGTTTTTTATAAATCATATCAATCATCACTGAGGAGACACCATGAACAAATTCATCCAGGATATCGAAAGCATTATTCAGAAGCACCGGCTGCTCGACCACCCGTTCTACCAGACGTGGAACATGGGAACGCTGAGCCGCGAAGCGCTTCGTGAGTACGCGAAACAGTATTACCACTTTGTTCAGGCGTTCCCGACGCTGGTGTCCGCGACGCATGCAAACACGCCGCAGCTTTCGGTGCGCCAGGAATTGCTAGAAAACCTCATCGAGGAAGAGCGGGGTGAAGGCAATCATCCCGGATTGTGGATGAATTTTGTCGAAGCTCTGGGGGTCAATCACGCCGAAGTGTCATCGAGCGAAATGCTGCCGGAGACAAAGAAGGCAATCGACACCCTTCGCTCGCTGACGCGCGACGGATCATACCTCGAAGGCGTAACCGCGCTGTACGCCTACGAATCCCAGATCCCGGAAGTCTCGAGAGTAAAGATTGAGGGGCTTCGCCAATTTTACGGCGTAAACGACGAGAAGAGCCTTTCGTTCTTCACGGTCCACGAGGAAGCCGATGTTTACCACTCGGCAGGCGAACGGGGCATCCTCGAAAAGTACGCTGTGACGGAAACCGATCAGGCGAAGTGCGCTGAAGCGGCCCGGAAGTCCGCTCAGGCAATGCTTACCCTGCTTGACGGCGTCTACCGCGTGTACGTCAAACCGTCGTTGAACTAAGCGGTTGTAATATGGCAGTCCGGGAAATTCTCCTGCTCGGCAATCCGCTGCTGCGAACGCAGTGTGAACGAGTCGGAGAATTTTCCGATTCGGCCGTACAACAAACTGTCTCTGACCTCTTCGACACCCTTGCCGAGTTCCGGCGGACGCACGGATTCGGGAGGGGAATCGCCGCTCCGCAGGTCGGTGTAACAAAACGAATCACTGTCATTAATGTCGATACGCCCATCGTGCTCATTAATCCGGAGATCGCAGACCGTTCTGCAGAACTCATGACCCTCTGGGACGATTGCTTCTCATTCCCCGAGATCCTGGTGAAAGTCCGAAGAAACGTGAAAATCACTGTCGCCTACCAGGATGTAACCGGTAAACATCAAAAGCTCGAAGCAGAGGGGAGCCTTTCAGAGCTGCTGCAGCATGAGATCGATCATCTGGATGGAATTCTTGCCGTCGATAGGGCGTTAAATGTACAGCACATCATCCTGCGATCCGAAAGGGATAAATTCGATCGCGTCGTTGAACATGGTACACTATTATAGTGAGGTACAGCATGCCGCTTCTATCACAAGATCAAATTACCGCAGCGCTGAAGAATCTCGACGGATGGCAATTGTCCGGCAAAGAGATCGGTAAGACGATTGAAAAGACAGACTTCGTTCGTGCGATGGGCTTTGTCAATTCAGTCGCTCTTCTTGCCGAGAAGGCCAACCATCATCCGGATATCGACATCCGCTGGAACAAGGTAACGCTCAAGCTCTCGACGCACAGCGACGGCGGCCTGACCGAAAAAGACATCAATCTGGCGAAGGCCATTGACGCCCTGTGAGCTCACGTCTCGAAAAGCTTCAGAAGTTTCTCCAGGACGAGCCGGACGACGTGTTCACTCACTATGCCATTGCGTTGGAGTTCAAGTCCATGGGGCGAATGCAGGAGGCGATAGAAAAATTTGAAGAGGTCATTGCACTCGATCCGGACTACATCGCCGCCTATCACCAGCTCGGGCTCCTGTTCGCAGATATGGAGCAGAAAGAACGGGCGCTTGAATTTCTTGAACGCGGCATAGTTGTGGCAAAGCGCACCGGGGACGTCCACGCCCAGCAGGAGATGGAAGAAGTCCGCGAATCCTTCGGGACGTAATACTCTATAATGACGAAAGACGAAATACTTCAGATGTTCCGCCAGTCGAATGCCCTCCTTGAAGGGCATTTCCAGCTGACGTCGGGACTCCATAGCCCCCAGTATTTTCAATGCGCGAAGGTGCTGCAGTATCCCGCGAATGCCGACCGGCTGTGCAATGAAATCGTTCAGCACTTTCGTGATAACCCTCCCCAGGTCGTCGTCGCGCCTGCGCTCGGCGGCATCGTCGTCGGCCAGGAGGTCGCCCGGCAGTGCAACGCGCGCTCGGTCTTCACCGAACGGAAAGAGGGTGTGATGGAGCTGCGGCGGGGATTTGAAATCCATCCGGGTGAAAAAGTTCTTGTGTGTGAAGATGTTGTCACAACCGGCGGATCAGTACAGGAAGTCGTTGACATCGTCGACCAGATGAAGGGAGACCTTGTCGGCGTGACGGCGATCGTCGACCGGAGCGGCGGGAAAGCGAAGTTCAAGAACTTCTACGCCGCCTTCTCGATGGATGTCGTCACCTACAAACCGGAAGCCTGTCCCCTTTGTCAAAAGGGCATCCCCGTAGAAAAACCGGGAAGCAGGCCGCAACCAAAGCCGTAGCACAATGCAAGCCATACTCGAAAATCCGCTCTACAATCATATCTTTATTGCCCTGATCCTTATTTTGGGCCTTGCCATCATGGGCAGAATCCTCAAGAGCCTGGCCGAAATTATCTTCAAAAGATTTGTCAGCAAGACGCAAACCACGTATGACGACCGGATTCTCAGAGTCGTCGGTTCGTATCTGGTGCCGACCAGCATCACGATCGGATTCGCCCTCGGCATTCGTGAGGTTCGCAAGGCGTTTCCGGCGGATCAGGTCACGCAGCATCAGATTCTTGATTACGCGTCTGAAGCCGTGTTTGTCCTGTTTGTTATCCTCGTTGCAAGGATCCTCAGCCGGATTCTCAAAGCCACGCTGGAATGGTACATCGAGGACCTCGCAAGCAAGACAAACCGGACCGGAACGTCCCAGGTTGCGTTTCTTCTGATGAAGTTCGTCAACATCCTGCTGTTCTTCATCGCATCGCTGATTGTACTGGATCATGTCGGGATGAACGTCGGAAGCCTGCTCGTGTCGCTGGGAGTCGGCTCGCTTGCCGTAGCGCTCGCCGCGCAGGAGACGATCTCCAACATGATCGGCTGGTTCGTTATACTCCTGGATCAGCCGTTCCGGGTGGGTGACCAGATCAGGCTGGCATCCGGTGATGAAGGGAAGGTTTACCAGATAGGCCTGCGGGCTACGCGCATCCTCAATGCGGACAATAATATCGTCGTGATTCCGAACGGCGACCTCGTCAAGAACAGGATCGTGAACATTTCTCTCCCGGATATGACCACCCGCGTCGTGATCGATTTCAACGTTCCGTTCGATTCCGATATCGACGTCATCCGGCAAACACTATTGGAAGTTGCAAAGAATGATAAAGACGTCATACAGGAACCGGCGCCTGAGGTGCTCACGGCGAACTTCGGGGATTCCGGTATCCTGCTCCGTCTTGTCGCGCGAGTGTATTTTTCTCAACGAGCCGTTATTGAATCCCGCCTGAGGGAAGCAATCAGCAGGAACAAAGCGCTGCGGCTCTCAGTACAACAACATGTCGTACAGGTTGTCAATGGACCTCAAACTCCTCAAACGCACTGAAGTTTATCGCGGCAGGGTCTTCAACATCATCGTGGATGATGTTGAGTATCCCTCCGGCAACAAATCCGTCCGCGAGGTGGCCGAGCACTCGGGAGGAAGCGTCGCACTTGCGGTGTTTCCCGACCGGAGCATCATTCTGGTCCGACAGCACCGGTATCCGTTCCAGGAGTTTGTCTGGGAGCTGCCCGCCGGTAAGCTTTTTCCGGGAGAAGATCCGCTTCACTGCGCCAAGCGGGAGCTTGAAGAAGAGACCGGTTTTATGGCGGCCGAATGGAAGAAGCTGACGGCGATCTATACGACACCCGGATTTTGCAGCGAAGTGCTGCATATCTACCTCGCGCAGCAGCTCAGCGAAGCGCCGGGCGGCAAGCAGCTGGAGGAGGGGGAGCAGACGATGACGATGGCGATCGTGCCGATCGACGACGCCGTTGCGATGATCGAGAAAAATGAAATAGTCGACGGCAAGTCGATCTGCGGAATTCTCCTTGGTGAACGTATCTTACGAAAGGGAGCCTCATGAGCGAAGAACAGGCCGGGTATTCTAAAACTCCGGAGTATCCGAACAAGCGGCAGTACCGGTTGGATCTCAAACGGTGCATCGAGGCATCGTGCGACGGGGAGCTTGCCGAGCTGTCGTATTATGAACGCAACAACTGGGCCACCGTCGAGCTTCAGTGCAACACGTGCAAGAGAAAATTTGTTGTCAAAGTAGAAATTTAATAAACGTGAACCCGACAGAACTTATACGCAAGAAACGTAACGGGGGGAAGCTTTCCCGCCCCGAATTGGAATTTTTGATACAAGGCTATCTCAGCGGCACAGTCGCCGAGTACCAGATGTCGGCATTTCTGATGTCGGTCTATTTCAAGGGAATGGATTTTGAGGAAACGACCGTCCTCACCGATGTCATGATAAAATCCGGCGTCGTGGCGAACCTGTCACAAGTGCCAGGAGTGAAGGTAGACAAGCACTCAACAGGCGGCGTTGGGGACAAAGTATCTCTTATTCTCGCTCCCATGGTCGCGGCGTGCGGAGTTCCTGTGCCGATGATCTCCGGCCGCGGGCTCGGCCACACCGGCGGGACGCTTGATAAGCTCGAATCGATTCCCGGATTCCGGACATCGCTTTCGATGGATGAGTACGCAGCTACTCTGAAAGAAGTAGGCCTCGTGATGATCGGTCAAACGAAGGAGATCGTTCCTGCCGACAAACGTCTCTATGCATTGCGCGATGTAACGGGCACCGTCGAGAGCATTCCGCTCATTTCCGGAAGCATCATGAGCAAGAAAATTGCTGAAGGCGCAGACGCGCTCGTGCTGGACGTGAAAACCGGCCGCGGTGCGTTCATGCAGTCGAAAGATGATGCCGTCCGTCTGACCGAAACGCTGATTGCTGTTGGCAAGCAGTTTGGCAAGCGGACGATCGGATTTTTGACCGATATGAATCAGCCTCTCGGCTTCGCGGTGGGAAACTGGCTTGAGGTAGTCGAGTGCCTCGAATGCCTCCAGGGTAGAAACGTTCCCGACCTCATGGAATTGACGTATGTCCTGGGCGGCGCAATGGTCATGCTCGGGAACAAGGCAGGCACACTGAAAGAGGGCATGCAGAAATGCCGTGAATCGATCGCTTCCGGAAAAGCCTGGCAGAAATTCAGAGAACTTGTGAAGCGGCAGGGTGGAGATGTTGCCGCCATCGATCATCCGGATACGTACCGGAAGAGCAAGCATTCGCTGGAAGTGAAGAGCAGTACGACCGGCGACATTCAAGGCATCGATGCGCTCGAATTCGGGTTTGTTGCGATTCTCCTGGGAGCCGGACGCATGAAAGTCGAAGACGTTATTGAGCCCGCCGCAGGAATTATGTTGAAGAAGAAGGTTGGAGACAGCGTCAACGCAGGCGACACACTTGCAGTGATCTACACAGACAATGAATCCGTCCTCGACCGGGCACGCCATCGTCTCGAAGGAGCGTTCAACATCGCGACAGAACCTTCTGCGCAGTCGCCGCTGATTCATGCCATGATTGACGAGCATGGCGTGCATCCCTGGCAAGGGGATGATACCACGTCCTGAACTCGTGCTCTTGGTATTAATCAGCATTAAGTGCTAACTACCTGCTGCCTGCCGTTGGTCATATCGTTCCAAGATCTCAACAAATCCAGTTTTCTAGCCTTCCGATCCATTTATCTGGCCAATTTTCATAAGAATTCTTATTCGTTTAAGCATTATTTAGTTGCAACCTTACTATTAACTTGCAAGTTCAATACTAAAGTTGCATATTAATAGTGATGAATATGAAACCTAATTTAGGTAATAAGGACAAACAAACGGACTTGGTCCTCGGCAAAAATTTGATTGCGGTCAAATCGGGAATCCAAGCGAATAGAGCCTTGACTAATTCAGTCATCCAGCTTGCGAAGCAAATCTCGGTGAGTCCCGATCTCATCGGAGTATTGGTTCTCGAAGATCCTCAGATGACAACGGAGCGACTAAAATCGGAGGTCGAGGATATTTGGAGGGTTCTGAAGAATGACGTGGCGAGAAGGCTAAGACTCGTAATGGTACGAGATAAGACCGTAACGGAACTCAAGGGAAAACTCGACCAGAGTGTCAGCAATTCTCTCAGGCAACGTCTGAGCTCTCTTAAACCGGGAGAGAAAACTGTATTACCAAGTCCGGATTTCTACTTCGTGATACTTCAAATCCTTGTGAACCAATGGATGAGAAAAAGTGGTCCGGTGTCGACGAAATGGTTGATGGAGACTGCCGGTTGCAGTTATCCCACGGTCGCATCCGCTCTCCATCGGTTGCGATATTCGCTCACAAGGCGTTCATATAAAAGGGTGGAACTGCGCCGATTCCCCGAAGAAGATTGGTACAAATTGGCTGCAGTTTCAGAAAGATTCCGCTCAACAATTCGATTCGCCGATCGATCCGGCCGGCCCCAATCTCCGGACGAGTTGCTGCGGCGATTGCGGAAATTCACTCAATTGAATATTGCGGTTGCCGGAACAATGGGAGCAAAGCACTATTATCCGGATCTCAATATCCTGGGTAATCCAAGGCTGGATCTGGCTATTCACGCGCCGCAACGAAATGTTGACTTGAGCTTCCTTGATGATATTGATCCCGGGCTGAAGCGGATCGATGACGTCGGGGAGCCGGCAAGCCTTGTAGTACACTTTGTACGGAGCGCGAAAGCCTTGTTCGAGAAGGGGGGAGATCATCTGCCCTGGGCAGACCCGGCAAGTTGTCTACTGGATTTGAACGAGATGCGTTTTGAACCGCAGGCCAGGGAGTTCATTGAGAATGTTTCTAAGCGGAACCGGAATGGATAAGGTAGTTTCCGGTAAGATCATTGAGCAGGTCGCAACCGCACTCCCCAAGGAATGCCGCGAGCACATCATTATTATTGGAAGTTTGGCAGCCGGATATCAGTTATTTCGTGGGGATGATAATCTTCAGGTGCAGACGAAGGATATGGACTGTGTGTTGTTTCCTCAGCTTCAGGCAGCAGAATACGGAAAAGATGTTGCAGCAAAACTGATTTCCGAAGGGTGGAAGCAAAAATTTGACGGGGAATTTAATGCGCCGGGGACTTCTGAGACTCCCGACGACAAGCTGCCGGCAGTTCGACTTTACCCTCCCGGCGAAACAGACTGGTTTATAGAACTCTTAACCGTGCCGGGATCGAAGAATGATCAGGAAAAAGAGTGGACGCGCATAAGACTGAAAGACGGGGATTATGGATTGCCCAGCTTTAGATTCTTATCGGTTGCCACCTTTAAACCGGTCGGGACTATGTGGGGAGTTTTTTGTGCAAGACCTAAAATGATGGCTCTTGCAAATCTGCTTGAACATCCGCGGATAGGACCTGAAATGATTCGCAATTCACCGTATAAGCGTTCGCAAAAGGATGTTGGACGGACGATTGCGATTGCATTGTTAAGTTCTGATAGGCTTGAAACCTGGATTGAATTATGGCTTGAAAGCCTACAAGCATGTTTTCCTCATGAATGGAAGATGTTAGCTGCACGAGCGGGATCAGGTCTTCGGGAAATTCTTGGAAAGGACAATGACCTGTCGCTTGCTCACGACTCCTGCATCAACGGACTATTGGCGTCCCGGCAGGTGAATTTGGAGCAATTCAGGATTGCCGGTGAACGGCTTATTAAATTCGTGATCGAGCCTCTTGAAGCAAGAATCCAGAAATTGTGAAGCGTCAATCCTTCGGCGACAAAATCGAGAAGTTCAGATTTATCGTTTGTTATAGTTTGATCTCTCCGTTGCATTTATTTATTGGCTGATCATACACCCGCGGCGGTACCTTCCTCATCGACATAAGCCCGTTCACCGTGGATCGCCTCATCAAGCCCAATCCCTTCAAACTCACTCCCGACCCGGACCGGAGTGATCTTATCGATCAGCCAGAGCATTGCGTATGTAAATCCAAACGCCCAGACCGAGGAGACGAGGACTGCGACAACCTGCTTAAAGAAAAAAGACGTGTTCCCCGCCAACAACCCATCGGTTCCGGCAGCTGGATTGTAAGCAAGCGACGCAAAAACGCCAAGAAGGATAATGCCGAGAAACCCTCCGACACCATGAACCCCCCAAACATCGAGAGCATCGTCCAGAGAAAGTTTGTTCTTTAACGCGACAGCAAAATAGCAGACGATTCCTGAAATGATGCCGATGATCACCGCAGTCGTAGGGGATACGTAGCCCGCCGCCGGGGTAATTGTCGCAAGCCCGGCAACAGCCCCTGTAAGCAGGCCAAGGAGCTTCGGTTTCTTCGTGATCACCCATTCCACCATCAACCAGGTCACCGCGGCGAATGACGCTGCGAGGTCAGTATTTAAGAATGCGCTTGCTGTCACCGAATCTACCCGAAATTCACTCCCGGCGTTGAAGCCGTACCATCCGAACCACAGGAGTCCGGTTCCGAGAGCGACAAGTGGGATAGAGTGCGGGCCCCGATCGATGACGTGTCGCTTACCGACGTAGAGAACCGATGCGAGAGCCGCCATCCCCGCGATGTTATGAACCACAATGCCTCCGGCAAAGTCAAGGACACCCCATTGTTGCAGGATACCGCCACCCCAAATCATATGGACGAATGGAAAATAGACAAAGATGAGCCAGGCCGTCAGAAACAGCATATACGCTTTGAACGTCACCCGGTTTGTGAAGGCACCCGTGATAAGAGCGGGCGTGATGATGGCGAACATCATCTGATAGGCGATGAAGACTAACAGCGGAATGCTGTCATTGATCGGAGACGGAGAAATGAGATCGACACCGCGCAGGAAAGCCTTATCAAGATTGCCAACAATTCCTCCAACGTCTCCGCTGAAACAGAGCGAATATCCGAATGCATACCACAGAACCGTCGTCCAACCCATCGATACGAAGCTTTGGATCATAATCGCGAGTACATTTTTCCTCCCTACGAGACCCCCGTAAAAGAATGCAAGGCCCGGCGTCATAAGCATGACCAGGCTGCAGCACAACAACATGAATCCGGTATTTCCTGTGTCAATATGCATACAAATGTCCTTTGTAGTTGTAGGGATATACTTGGCGGGGAAGTTACACAAACATATTGAGCAAGTCAACCGGCAGTGTCACGGTTTCAATCAGAGCCCCAAATCCCATATCACCAGGCCGCCGGCCACTTACGAACCAAGTACTATTGATTAGGAAGTTTTCGAAATATTGAACATCCATCGAATTCCAAATCGGTCCTTGCACGTCCCCCAGTAGCCCCAGAACTCGTCGTGAGGAGCGACTCCGTCTTTTCCTCCATCGGATAGTTCTTTGAACAACCGGTCGGCTTCTTCCTTCGTGTCGGGGTTCAGGCTGATGGTGACATTGTTCCCTTCAACCAATTTGTGCCCCATGCTTTCAAGTACATCGGTCGCCATAATCTGTGTTCCGCCAAGAATCGGGAGAGCGACGTGCATAACTTTCTTTTTGTCCGCGTCAGATAACGCCGGCATCCCCGGTCCCGGGGGCATGTCGCCCATACGAATGATCGGGGTGGAGAATTCTGTCCTGAAAATGTTCTTGTACCGGGTGAATGCTTCTTCGGCATTTCCCATAAAATTCAAATAAATGGAGACGTATGCCACAGGTATTTTCCTTTCGTTAGGTATGTTGGCGTGAAAAACTTCTGTCCGGAAGGAAAAATGCTCCTTCCGATGATATTTTATTTTCGTTTGAAAGTAACGTGAGCTGCTTTTTCAGAAGGCACGTACCCGACGCACTCATAGCCGAGTTCGAGTAAATTGGTTCCTTGGAAAAGGTTCTCTCCGGCGCCAAGCAGCTTGGGTGCAAAAGCGATGTGCATTTCATCCACCAACTTCGCGCTCAAATATTGGCGAACAGTGCTTACTCCACCCCCCAATCTGATATCTTTACCCTTGGCCGACGCAGTTGCCTTATTGAGGGCCGCTTCGATCCCCTCAGTGACAAAATGAAATGTCGTGCCCCCTTCCAATTCAAGAGGCGGTCTTGGGTGATGGGTCAGAACGTACACAGGGACGTGGTAGGGAGGATTATCGCCCCACCATCCCTTCCAGCCGTCATCTTTCCACTGGCCTCTCGACGGAGCGAACATGTTCCGGCCCAGGATCCATGCGCCAATATTTTCAAATCCCCGGTGCGCAAAATCATTGTCGACGCCTTTCGTGCCTCCGGCACCCTCGCCGTGCATCGCTTGAAACGCTTCCGTTGGAAACACCCACTCATGGAGAGCCATGCCGCCAATGCCCAGAGGATTTTCCAGGCTCTGGTTGGGGCCGGCTCCATATCCGTCCACTGAAACGCCGAAACACAGTACTTTTAGTTTGCTCACACGTATTCTTGGCTAAATGGTGTAGGGATGAAAATGCTTAATATTCATTCAACGAGCCTTATGATCTAAAAATTCCTTGAGATCGGTCTAAAATACTAACTAGTTGAATTCTCCCCAAATTTTATTTATCTTATTTTCGAATTTATCGATAGGAGTAGTTTAGCATGCCCGTTATCACCCTTGTCAACGAAAACAAAACGATTGAAGTCGCCGAAGGCGCAAACCTGCGCAAAACGCTTCTGAAAAACGGGGTTAATCCCTACATCGGCAAAGACAAAATTCTCAATTGTTTAGGCAATGGTTTGTGCGGGACATGCCGCGTGGAGATCGTTGACGGAAAAGGTGCTCCGCCGATCACTGCGATGGAAGAGGCAGCCTTGGCTGGACTTGCACCAGTTTATGCCCGCACCGTCCCAAAGAATACCCGCCTCGCATGCAGGATTGGCGTAACAAAAGATATCGCCGTGAAGACGTTCCCCAAGGTCGAAATCGACTGGCCCCTCACCAAGGAGCGGCTCACCATGACCGCCATCTGGGCTTTTTTTGGCGGGATTTTCACGTTCATGGTGGTCAGACTACTTATAGAAATCGCTACCGGCCAATAGCCGGCTTCCATCCCCGTCCACTTGATTCAGTCGGTGAAAACATCGATATTGAATCATCTTATCTGCTACTTCTAAGATTCTTATAGGCTACAGCTGAGGGGCGCATCGCGCAGCCTCTCCCATGAAGGACCCCATGTCGTTTCTACTAACGCACTAGCAAATGCTACCCTCCGTCGATCAGCAGGGGATTCCGTTCCTTCAGAAGCCGATGCAGCTTCTCTGGCACAGGTTTCTCTATGTTCTCGCGATCTTCGGAACTGTTGCCGCCATTCTCAGCATCATCCTCACCTCCGAGATCGTCACCCCGGTTTTGATCCTCCTCATGTCTCTCGCCGCTGCATTGTACGGCAAGAGGATATCCCGCCAGTTGAAGGTCCTGCGGGAGTCTGAGCAGAAATACCGGCAGGTCATCGAGCAGGCTATCGAAATCATCTACACCACGGACCGGAACGGGAGATTTACGTACGCCAATAATGCTGCGAGCGATTCATCTGGTTACTCCGTGGAAGAATTGAAACAGCTTACGTATTACGACCTCATCATGCCGGCGCATCGTACCGAGGTCGGAAAGTTCTACATGCGGCAGTATCTGGAAAAACTCTCCAGCACATACCGCGAGGTGCCGTTTTTGTCTAAGTCGGGACAGGTACGCTGGTTCGGTCAAAACGTTTCTATCATTATCGACAAGGGAGAAATCACCGGCTTCCAGATCGTCGCCCGCGATGTCACCGAGCGAAAACGGACCGAGGAAGAGGTCAAGCTCCTTGAATCGGCTACCTCCGCGATCAGCGACGCCCAAAGCTTCCAGACCGCGCTTGATCTCGTCCTGGGGCTCGTCTGTCAAAAGACGGGATGGGTGATCGGTCAGGGATGGATTCCGACGAAAGATGGAACATCGCTGGAGTGCTGTTCAGCATGGTCTGTGAACATACGAGCGATAGAGGAGTTTCATGAGAGCTCGATGAAATACAGGTTTGAAAAAGGGATCGGCCTTCCCGGACGCGCGTGGCTCTCGAAGCAGCCAGCCTGGATCTATAACATCACGGCCGACACCAATTTCCCCCGGCACGCCGAAGCAGCGAGCGCCGGATTGAAAGCCGGCATGGGGATACCGGTGCTCGCGGATAACGACGTCGTCGCGGTTTTGGAATTTCTCGTCTGCGAGCCCCGTGAAGAGGACAAGCACCTGGTCAACCTTATCATGGCTGTCGCGACGCAGCTGGGCGTTATCCTTCGCCGCAAGCAAGCCGAAGAAAAAATGAAGACGACGCTCTCATTGCTGAACGCGACCCTCGAATCGACCGCCGACGGCATTCTCGTCGTCAACATGGAAGGACAGATCGAAAGCTTCAATCGCCGGTTCATGCATATGTGGGGAATTCCCGAATCCTTGCTGACGACGAGGAACGATGGCGAGGTAATCGGGTTTGTTCTGAGCCAGCTAAAAGATCCGGAAAAGTTCCGGTCGAAGATCAAGGAACTGTACGGGACCCCCGAAGCTGAGAGCTACGACATCATTGACTTCGCCGACGGCAGGATTATCGAGCGATACTCACAGCCCCAGCGGCTAGGCGACACGATCGTCGGGAGAGTGTGGAGCTTCCGGGATATCTCCGATCGGCTGAAGGCGGAGGCCGAGGTGCGCGAACTTAACAGAACGTTGGAGCAGCGCGTTCACGAACGCACCGCCCAGCTTGAAGCGGCAAACAAGGATCTCGAGGCGTTCTCGTATTCCGTATCGCACGATCTGCGGTCTCCGCTCCGGCACATGAGCGGGTTCGTTGACCTGTTGAACAAAAACATGCATGACCATCTCAATGAGCAAAACCGCCGGTACATTTCCTTGATAAGCGGCGCCGCGAAAAAGATGGGACGCCTGATTGACGACCTCCTGGCCTTTTCGCGCATGGGGCGGACCGAGATGCATAAATCCCTCGTCGATGCCAACAAGCTCGTGACGCAGGCGATCGAAGAGTCGAAAGACATGTCAAAGGAGCGGTGCATCGAATGGCATGTCAGCAAGCTCCCGAACATTTACGGCGATCCCGCCATGCTGCAGCTGGTCTTCAACAATCTCATATCCAATGCCGTAAAATACACCAAGGGGAAAGATAAAGCGCTTGTCGAGGTCGGCAACAACGTCGTGGACGGAAAAGAGAACGTTTTCTATATCCGTGACAACGGCGTCGGCTTCGACATGAAATATGCCGACAAACTCTTCGGCGTCTTCCAGCGGCTTCATGCCGAACCGGAGTTCGAAGGGACGGGCATCGGGCTTGCCAACGTCAAACGCATCATCGACCGTCATGGCGGGCGCGTCTGGGTTGAAGGGGTGCCCCAAAAAGGCGCGACGTTCTTCTTTTCTCTGCCTAAAAACAACCATCACAATGGAGAGCAACAATGACCGGATTGAAACGAATTCTTCTCGCCGAGGATAATGAAAACGACATCGAGCTGACCCTCTCTGCGCTTGATGAACAGAAGCTTGCCAACCGGGTGGATGTCGTCCGCGACGGGGAGGACGCTCTGGACTACCTGCGCTGCAAAGGTAAGTATGAACTCCGCGAATCCGGGGATCCCGTGGTCATATTGCTGGACCTGAAGATGCCGAAGGTCGACGGGCTTGACGTTCTCCGGCAGATCAAGTCTGACGTGGAGATGAAACACATTCCTGTCGTTGTCCTCACTTCATCCCGTCAGGAAAAGGATCTCGTGCGGAGCTATAATCTCGGGGTGAACGCGTACGTCGTGAAGCCTGTCGGCTTCGACGAATTCGTCGCCGCGATCAGAGAGCTCGGAATGTTCTGGGCTCTTCTCAACGAGCCTCCGCCAAATTACGTGGGAAAACATAGTGCGTAAATTTAATTGATTTCGAACCTCACTACCATTTTCTCCGATTTCGCAGGTAGAAACCGCCGTACTATGCAGCAGTAAATCCCTCCAAAAGGTAGTAGTTACTGTGTGATTTACCTGAAAATCTGAGGATTCCCTCAGATCACCCATTCCTTCGAATCCAGCCTGTTTTGCGGCATTCTATATCACACGCTGAGAGGCGCATCACATCGCGGGCTAGCCAATCTGATAGATTTATCCCATAGCTTCACCACACATAAAGAGTATTTAAACACGTCCAATTTCACATTCATCGTAAATTGGCGTGGTATACTATGATTCATGAGGGATGACATGAAGTTCTTGCGCGGGAAGAAAACGACGATTCGGACACGCCTGGCACTGATGACCGCCGTGCTTGTGGCGGGAATATCTGTGTTCATTTACCTCTATTTCCCCGCAAGCCTGGAGCAGCGCGCGCAGCTGGCATTGGCCGCAAAGGGACACACGATGTCCTCGATGATGGCCCATGAGATGGCCCCCGCACTTGCCGCGAAAGATCTCGCGATGATGGATGGAGCGCTCGATGCTCCGCTCCAGGACAAAGACGTCGTTTTTATCATCATCCTCGATGAGTCCGGCCATGTCGTCTCCGGCGCCCGTGAAGGGATCGCCGACCGCCTGGATTACCTCAACGCCGAAAACAACAAACAGCTATCAAACGACAAAAACGTCTTCATCGTCCGGACGCCGATCGTTCGGGACGGCATGAGCATCGGCGATCTCTATCTGGGATTATCGCTGAAGGAACTTCGGACCGTCGTCGCCAGCAGCAAGACCACCATGCTCGGCCTGAGCATTCTGATTTTTGTCCTCGGGATGCTCTGCGTATTGGCGATCAGCACGGTAATAACGGCCCCCTTGCGTAACATGATCACGACCGTCGAACACATCGCGCACGGCGATTTAACCCAGCGCGCCGATGTTCCCTCGCTGGTCGAGGTTCAACAGCTCGCCGAGGCGTTCAACATGATGGTGGAGAACGTCGAGTCCCGGACGGAGGACCTTCAATTGGAAGTCCATCAGCGCACGCGCGCCGAAGACGCGCTCAGGTTCTCCGAAGCGAGATACCGGCTTTTATTTGACGGCAATCCGTACCCGCTCTGGGTGTATGACGCGTCGACGCTCGAGTTTCTCGCGGTCAACAACGCCGCGGTCGAACACTACGGGTTCAGCAAGGAAGAATTTCTTTCGATGAAACTGGATGACCCGCGGATGCACGAGGATATTTCATCGCACGGCAAGCACTATTGGCAGCTCCCCGCGACGATCGAACACACGGGGATCTGGAAGCACCGGCGGAGGGACGGGTTGTTGTTCTCTGTCGAGATTACATCGCACGAACTCATGTACGAGTCCCGGCACGCGCGCCTTGTGCTGGCGATCGACGTCACCGAACGCGAAAAGGCGCAGGAACAGGTGCGCGAACAGGCCGCGCTTCTGGATATTACCTCTGAAGCCATCATGGTTCGCGATCTCGACGACTGCGTGTTGTACTGGAACCACGGTGCCGAGGTAATGTACGGTTGGACGCGGGAAGAAGCCCTCGGGAAGAAGGCCAGCGAGCTGCTCTATGCCCCCGAGCAGACTGCCGCGTATGATGACGCGCGAAAGATTCTGTTTGAAAAAGGGTCGTGGTCAGGGGAATTCAAGCATAAGAACAAGACCGACGAGATCCTTATTATCGACAGCAAATGGACCCTCATGCTTGACGAAGCCGATTCCCCGAAGTCCGTCCTTGTCATCAATTCCGACGTCACGGAGCGCAAGAAGCTCGAGGAACAGTTCCTGCGCTCGCAGCGTCTGCAAAGTATCGGCACGCTCGCCGGAGGAATCGCCCACGACCTCAACAACGTGCTCGCTCCGATGATGCTGAGCCTGGAGATCTTCAGAAGCAAGATCACCGAGCCCACTCTTGTCAAGCTTGTCGATGTTATGCAGTCAAGCACAAAACGCGGATCCGAGATCGTCAAACAGGTTCTTACGTTCGCGCGGGGATTCGACGGGGAGAAATCGGATGTCCGGTTGCAGCGCCTTATCCCCGATCTTGAAAATGTCATGCGGGATACGTTCCCGAAAATGGTTCATATTAAAACGACCTATCCGAAGCAGCTCTGGACCGTCAGCGGAGATTATACGAAACTGTACCAGGTGCTCATGAACCTTTGCGTCAACGCGCGGGATGCCATGCCGAAAGGCGGTAATCTCAACATCGAGGCGGAGAACGTCTTTGTCGACGAACATTACGCGAGCATGCAGCCGGACGCGAACGTCGGCCCCTATGTTGTCCTGACGGTTGCGGATACAGGCCAGGGAATACCCCCCGGGGTAATCGATAAAATCTTTGAACCCTTCTATACGACGAAAGAAGTCGGCAAGGGGACGGGACTCGGCTTATCGACGGTTCTTGGCATCATCAAAAGCCATGGCGGATTTGTCAACGTCTACAGCGAAGTAGGGAAGGGGGCACGATTCAAGGTATATCTGCCCGCTCTCGAAACCGCAGAGGTCGAGAACGCGATCAAGCAGCTTTCTATTCTTCCGAACGGCAATGGCGAACTCGTTCTCGTCGTGGACGACGAACCCGCGATCCGTGAAGTAAACAAGGTCATGCTGGAAGAACACGGTTACCGTGTTATGACCGCAAGCGACGGGCCTGAAGCGCTCGCGCTCGGCGCGCAGCATAAAGGAAAGATCGATATTGTCATCACCGATATGATGATGCCGTTCATGGACGGGCCCGCTACTATTCGCGCATTGAGAAAGCTGGATCCGAATCTTAAATTCCTGGTTATCAGCGGGCTTGTGGGTGATCAGCAGATTGTGGAAGACTTTGGCAAAGACGAGGTACCATTCCTTCAGAAACCATTCAGCACAGACAGGCTGTTGACGACCCTGCAGGAGGTGTTGGCGGCGTGATGCCACATATGACAGATGAACAATTTGAGGAAATAAGGACCAGGTTATATAAAATATCCGGCGTCCCGCATGCCGAGGCGTACGTCGAAATCGTCAGATGCTTAAATGTAATTGAAGAGAGGGTGGAACGTGCGGTGGTAAAGCAAGTCAATTATCTCAAAAGCATCAATCTACTGCTGTTCGTAATAGCTCTTTTGCTCTTGTTTCGCTTTTTCAAGTAACGCTTTCGTTTTCTCCCGGTACAGAACATAGTCTTCGTTGCGAAGACTATTTTTTTTAACAGGACTCAGGTCTCCAATATTTTCGCCATCTCAGCGTGGACAATATCATTCGACGCGAGAATCTCCGGCTTGTAGATGCTGAACTCATTGCCTCCAAAATCGGTCACCTTCCCGCCCGCTTCAGTGACAAGCAACGATCCGGCAGCAACATCCCAGGGATTAAGCGCTACTTCCCAAAATCCTTCATATCTGCCGGCAGCGACATAGGCAAGATCTATGGCCGCGGAACCCATCCGGCGGACCGCCTGAGCCTTCATCAAAAAGCCGATAAACCGCTCTACGGCGTGATTCGGGTTCTCCGAAACATTATACGGGAAGCCGGTCACCAGAAGGCTTTTGTCCATTCTGCCGATTGTCGATACAGACATCCGTTTGCCGTTGAGGAAGGCTCCCTTTCCTTTTTCAGCTGTGAACAATTCGTCGAAGTTCGGATCGTAGATCACGCCGGCGATGATCTTCTCTTTGTGCTCAATACCGATTGATACGCAGAATACGGGGAAGCCGTGCGTGAAGTTTGTCGTGCCGTCCAGCGGGTCGATGATCCATCTGTAATCAGAGGTTAGCGGTTTACCGCCTGCACTCTCCTCCGCGAGGATGTCGTGCTGCGGAAAATGCTTTTTGATCTTATCGATGATCATTTGCTCGGATTGCTTGTCGATCTCCGTGACAAGGTTCTTCTCATTGCCACCCTTGACCTGGATGTGTTTGACTTTTCCGAGATGCTGCCTCAGAAACCTCCCCGCCTCTTTCGCTGCTTCGATTGCGACGTTAATCATTTGTATAAGTAGCCGATTTTTTCCCCAGGAGTTTCTTCAGCTGCTCCATGTTCTTCCTGCTCACCCGGAACGTCACTTTGATCGAGTTGTCGACATATTCCTGCTCCAGGATCTCTGCAATTTCATGGAGCTTTGCGATCGTCCGGTATTCTGACTGTGGTATCAGCAGCGTCTGTTCCTCCACGTCTGAATCCAGTATCCCGAGAACCTTCTCCTTGAGCGCGGAAATATTGATCCCGCGCTGAGCAGAAATGAATACCGTGTTGCTGAACTCGTGCTCGAGTTCAGAGACGATCGACCGGTCGACCTTGTCGATCTTATTGAACACAAGAATCGTCGGCTTATCGCTGCAGCCGAGCTGTTTGAGCGTATCGTTGACAACGTCGAGCTGTTCCCGGAACTTCGGATGGCTCACGTCGACAACATGCAGCAGGATGTCTGCCTCTACGACTTCCGACAGCGTGCTCTTAAACGACGCGATAAGATGAGCGGGGAGCTTCCGGATAAAGCCGACCGTATCAGAAAGCAGCATGGACTTTCCCGGACCAAGTTCAACCTTACGGACAGTGGTATCCAGAGTCGCAAACAGGCGGTCTTCCACCAAAACGTCCGCGCCGGAAAGTAATCGAAGGAGCGTCGATTTGCCTGCGTTCGTATAGCCGACGAGTGATACGCGATGCATCTCTTTGCGGCCGCGCCGCTGGACTTCCCGCTCGTTGCTGATGCGTTTGAGCTTGTCTTTTAATAAAGAAATGCGCGTGCGGATTGCCCGGCGGTCAGTTTCGATCTGTGTTTCGCCGGGACCTTTCGTGCCGACACCGCCGTATTGTTTCGATAAGTGAGTCCATTGGCGGGTGAGGCGGGGGAGGAGATATTGCAACTGCGCAAGCTCAACCTGGGTCATGGCCTCCTTGGTTTTCGCCCGGGAGGCAAAGATGTCCAGGATAATGCCGGCACGGTCGATGATCTTGCATTCAATGCTTTTTTCAAGGTTACGAACCTGGCCGGGGGAAAGCTCATCGTCGAATACCACAAGATCGATTTGTTCGTCCTTTACCAGCTGCGCGACCTCTTTGACCTTGCCGCTGCCGATGAATGTTGCCGGGTCAATGCGATCCCGCTCCTGTGCGATCTTGTGCCGGACGGTAGCACCCGCCGTATCCGTCAATAGGATAAGCTCATCAAGATGGTCATCGACGGTGGCCCGATTCGTTCCCCTCGTAATGATCCCTACGACAATCGCATCTTCACGGTCATTTGTCTGGACAATTTTCTTCATACTATGCCGGTTGCGCCATGGCTTTGCTTCCGTCGCGGGCGACCAGCATTTCCAGGAGCGCGAACAGAAGTGCAGCCATGATGCAGTATTTCCACAGCTCTACGCCGAACCGTGACTGTAGAATGTCTTTTTCGATCTCTGAGTTGTTTTCAATAAACTTAACGGAGGTTGGAGGAATGCCTGCGCTCTTCCAGAGCGCCGCAAGTTCGTCATCGTTGACTTTGCGGAGATCAGATTCACGCTGGTCAGTATTAATAGATATCACCGAAATCTCAGTCGTACCATTGCGAAGCACATAGTGCCCGGGGAGTGTAAAGCGCTTCGGCTCAAAGCTGATCGAGGCAGCGGCTTGCTTGGCGGATGACGGGACTGAACGGATGACTTCTTCCACGCTGTCGGGCGCTGTTATCTTAAACTGGTTGTCCTTGTTTGAAATGTCGCGATCGATCTTGAGGCCGACCTCTTCACCCGCAATGAACGACTGCGGGTCTTCACCGTGGGACATGCTGTAGACTATGGAACGGAACACAAGTGGCGCGAAGACCGGCTTCAATGGAAAATCCGACCAGATCAGAGTCGGGGCAACAGAGTAAAAGAGAATCCTTCCCTGGCCAAGCGAGTGCTCGGAGAGGAAGGGAGTACCATCGGATAGGCTAATGATCGTGCGTCCCTGTCTTCCAGAAGTTCGCCGGATGCTTTTAGCGATCGATGGGGATTCAACGACCTCGCGGGAGGAGATACCGCGCCGGATTTCTTTTTCAAACATCGTGCTGAAGATCGGATGATCGATATCGATGTCCCTAAATGATATTCTTGATGTAGAATCCGGGTTTTGGGAGAGCGCCTGGATAGGGGGTATCTGCAACGATGATAATAAGCCTGTATTGTACTCATGGATCTGTGCGTTGTCTCCAGGGAAAATGATCAGCCCGCCACCTTGTGCGACAAACTCACGAATACGATCGGCTTCCCTCGTGTTGAACGACGGTACGTTAATACAGCAAAGCACGTCGACTTTCTTAAGATCAAGAAAGGGGAACTTTTCCGGGGTGGTCTGGGAGATGTTGACGACGGACTTCCCGCTGTCGCTGTTGCCGGCGCGAAGCGCCAGCCGTACGAACTGCGCATCGGTTGCGGATTGAGCTACAAGTCCGATATTTATTTGCTCGGGGATGTGAAGGCTGAAGTACCGCCTGTTGTCGGCTTCCAGATTATCCGCCTCGAGCTCTACGTACCCGCGAATGTTACCTGTCCGTTTGGGAATCACCGAGAATTCGACTGATCCAGAACCGCCGGCATCAAGTGAAACGCTCCGCTGTGCAGAGCGCTTGCCGTCGAGATAAATGCTGACAACGTAATCGCGGAGAGGAAGATCACCAAAGTTTCTGACCCAAGATTTAATTGTAACCGGTTTTTCCTGTTCCAGAATTTTCGTGACGACGTCGACGGAATCGACGGCGACGTTTGAAATGTTCTTAGAACCAAGACTGACGACAAAGACATTCGTCTGTGGGCCGAATGATGAAGGGTTTATCTGAACTCCGGGATGATAGGCAAAAAGAGTTCGCTGCAAATCGCTTATCAAATAAACTTCCTTATTCACATTGTGCGATTGCATGAGAAGTCGCGAGGCGAGCGAGAAAGCTTCATCAAGGGGATGTCGCACCATCGACACTTTTGTCTCATACACAGCCCGTGCTAATGCGTTGAAATCGTGTGTCGCAGGATCGATGGTACCCTTCGGAAGGTCGGACAGCTTTATGAGAAAAGCCTCGTCCCCCTCTTTCAGAAGATCGATGAGCTTTTTCGTCGCATCTTTGGCCTGCTTGAACCGTTCGCCGTGTTCGTCGCTTGCAGACTCGCTGAACGAGTCATCGAGGATATAGACGACCGTGGAATTGGCATGCGAGCCGAAATTGCCGAGCATCGTGCCACGTAATGCGGGCCTGGCAAAGGCAAAGATGATGGAGATTATCAGCAGTGTACGTAGGAGCAGAAGGAGGAGCTGACGGAGCTTTAACCTGCGTATTTTTGACTGTTGGAGCTCTTTTAAAAATGTAAGCGTGCTGAATTCAATAACCCTCAGCTTACGGAGGTTCAGGAGATGGAGGATAACCGGTATAGCGGCAGCTGCAAGACCGAAGAGAACTAAAGGGTTAAGAAATGTCATTCAGTGGAAGTGATTTTAAACAGCCTCTGTATTAATGACCATAAAAAACGGGTGAAAAGCAAAAAAGGTCGGCAATCTAAGTGCCTTTCGTCTGGGTGAAGACGTACCGAAAAGGTGACGCGATCTTCACTCTTAAGAAGAGTGACCTGACCATCCTCCTCCTAAGGATCCATTTCCTAACCGGGATGAGGAGTTGAGGAAAAAATAACCCACCATGAAGCCGGCGCACCTCTTACCACGGGTTTGATTCTGTGGTAAGAACTCGTACATTCGATATCTCATGGAATCAAGTATTCTGTAACCAATCCACTACTTTCCACCGAACCTACATTTTTCCCCGGAGGCGTGTATGAAACGTGTTGTGCTTGTCGTTCTTGCTGGTTTCCTCATTTGTTCCACCATGCTGGGACAAATTCCAAAACTCATCAGCCACCAGGGCTACGTCGCCGACAGTACCGGTGCCGGCATTACTGCCACATTGCCGATGGCATTCCGCCTCTACACTGATTCAACGGCGGGATCGATGATCTTCACACAGGGGTTTCCCGGGGTGGGTCTTGAAAATGGGATATTCAACGTCAACCTCAATATTGCAGGCATTTCGTTTCGAGCCCCGTACTGGCTCGAGACGGAGGTGAACGGCGAGATACTGTCACCGAGAACACGATTGACGAGCGCGCCGTATGCACTTGTTGCCGAGTCAAGTCTGACGTCGTGGTCTCTTCGGGGAAACGCCGGCACCGTCGCTAACACCGACTTTCTCGGAACCACCGATAATGCCCCGCTGAGCTTCCGCGTCAACAACACCAAGGCGGGGCGCATCGATTCCAGCAATACTGTCCTGGGGTATCAAGCGGATCTCTCTTCGGGAGCGTTGACCAACGCCACTGCTGTCGGCGCCCACGCCACCGTTGGCGCCAGCAACAGCCTGGTGCTTGGGAACAATGCCAACGTAGGTATCGGCACTTCTACGCCGAACGAACAACTGGAGATTACCGGCAATCTCAGAATTCCCCAGACCACAGGTTCAACAGGCATTATCAAGTCGGGCGCAAACCGGTATATTCATAACTTCGGCAGCGATAACTTTTTTGCCGGCGTGAATGCGGGCAACATGACGATGACGGGGGTCGCGGTGACGGGAGTGGGCGCAAAGACACTTTCGGTAAACACTTCCGGCTCCTCCAATACTGCTATAGGGAGTTCCGCCCTTACATCGAACACCTCTGGATCGGCGAACACTGCCATAGGACGTGACGCACTCTCTGCCAACACCAGCGGAGTGGCCAACACCGCAACCGGCCACAGTGCGCTTGGCTCGAATACGGACGGAAACTACAACGCCGCATTTGGGAGAGAGGCGCTCCTCCACAGCACTGAAGGGAACAGCAATACCGCAGTGGGGGACCGGGCGCTCAACTTAAACACGATAGGAAGCGACAATACAGCTGTCGGGAATGCCGCACTCGCGTTCAACACGCAAGGAGGCAAAAACACTGCTCTCGGCGTCGCAGCGCTTGATCGCAATAACAACGGAGGTTTGAATACTGCTTGCGGGTCTTATTCACTCTATAACAACGACGGATCTTCAAATGTTGGCTGTGGTGATTCGACATTGTATTCCTGCACGACTGGATTCTTGAATACCGCTATTGGAGCCAGCGCCGGCACAAGCGTGACAACGGGTTGGAACCTCACGCTGGTTGGCTGGGGAGCGCAGCCGACAGTCGGAAATGCGGTGGGTCAAATTACGCTCGGGAACTCCTCAGTGACCTCCCTTCGCTGCAACGTGACGACGATTACCTCGCTGTCTGACGCCAGGGACAAGAAGAATATCCAGGATTTATCGTTGGGGCTTGAATTTATCTCCAGACTCAAGCCGCGGCAGTTCAACTGGGACAAGCGTGAATGGTACACGGGGAACGTTTCCGACGGCAGCAAAATGCAGGGGAAACCGACGGCCGGATTTATTGCCCAGGAGCTGGACGAGGCACAAACAAGTTCCGACGCTGAGTGGCTGAATCTCGTATTGAAAGATAATCCTGAAAAACTGGAAGCGACATGGGGTAACCTTCTTCCCGTCATGGTCAAAGCAATCCAGGAATTGCGCGAAGAAAACATTTTGCTGAAATCTGAGAATGCCGGAATGAAGTCCAGGCTGAGCAAGATTGACGAACTGGAAACGCTTGTGAAATCTCTGGTTGCAGAGGTATCCCGGGGCGATAGCAAGAAGTTGATTGGCGAAGTAAAATAGTATCATTCACCGACAGGAACCCGCCATGAAGTCAATTTGGATCTTCTTGTTACTCTCGCTCTGCGTTTGGACAGCCTCCGCGCAGCACGTTTACCTCCTGCAGACGAACGCCGCCTCAGCCGGAGGCGAGCGGTCATCCTCCCCGAATTACCGGATGACCAATAGCGTCGGCTCGTCCGCCATCGGATCAAGCTCCTCGCCGGCATACACCGCCGGGAATGGATTTATCGGGGAAGTTAATAAGCTCGCCGGTTTTTTCGGCTCGACCGTTGCAGTGGAGGACGGGTGGAATCTTCTTTCCGTCAGCAAAAAGACAGGTGATTACCGGAAATCGGTACTGTTCCCCAGTTCCTCTTCGAATGCCTTTGTGTTCAAGGGGACGTACGTTGAACGGGAGACATTGAAAAACGGCGAAGGCTACTGGCTGAAATTCTCGGGTAACCAGCTCATCACCCTTCCCGGAGTGCAGATAACCGTCGATACGATTCCCGTGGTACCCGGATGGAACCTCATCGGCTCTATCAGCAGCACAATCGGCACTGGGAGCATCACGCAGATACCGCCCGGTATTGTGACATCGAACTACTTCGGATACAACGGGGGGTATTATACAGCGGGCTCCATAGAGCCGGGAAAAGGCATTTGGGTAAAAGTCAACAACAACGGACAACTGGTACTCAATTCACTTGTCCTCCTGCCATCCACGGAAGCAGCTTCCTCGGATCATGAGCTGGCGGAGGGATTGAATATCCTGTCGGTTGAAACGGTTGACGGCACGAAGAAGCCCTATCGTCAGGAATTGTTGTTCGGCGCAGCAGCAGCGCGTGGCGGTGCTTCGAAAACATTCGAGTTGCCGCCCCGGGCGCCTGCAAGCAAGCTTGATGTCCGGTTCCCGTCGAACCGGTACGTCGCACACTTTGCCGAGACGACGATCGAGCTGCCGGTCTCGATTCAATCAACTGCTGCGGCACTCCGGGTGACGCTGACGATGAATGAGACCAACGGCCGGAGATATTCGCTCGTCGAGCGGACGGACGGAAAAGTGACCGCCGAACACCACCTGGGGGAGGGAAGTTCGGTCACCATAGTTCCCTCCGAAGGCAAAACATTCGCGATTCGCGTCGAACAGCTGCCGGTTTCGTACGCCCTCGAACAAAATTATCCGAACCCGTTTAATCCGACGACGACGATCCGGTATTCTCTACCCGTGGCCGGTCATGTCACGCTGAAGATTTATGACCTGCTGGGCCAGGAAGTCGTAACGCTTATTGATGGTGAGCAGGAGGCAGGGTATCAGTCGGTTGTCTGGGATGCCTCGAACGCGGCAAGCGACGTGTATTTCTACAGGGTGACGGCAACCAAACGGGGGACGGCAACCACGTTCAGCGACATGAGGAAAATGACACTCGTGAAATAAAATTTCCATTGCTGAAGGAGAGCGGCATCGTCCTCATAGGTTATTCTCTGTGCTCTTCGCGACAAGTCTGCCAAATGTAAGCGGCAATCTCCTCCAAGCCGCTCCATATTCTACGTCCAGGCATATACCTACCAACTTCCCACATAGGTCCACGAGCTACCCCAAGACATACGCA
>DATJGD010000089.1:0-16493 GCA_035495255.1 Bacteroidota bacterium
TACCGCATCGAGCGTATCGCCGGGATGGTCTGTCTGCCATTGTACCGAGGCCTGTTTTAGAATCTCGCCAAGATAATCGACGGCATAGAGGTAGCTCGAATCACTGATGGAAGAGGCAGTGAAACCGCCAACCCTACCATCGATACTTCCATCATCCGGACCGGGGGGTAGCCGCCAGTCGTAATTGACTCTGAACAGATCCTTCCCCTCGACATAGCCGACATTTTTGAGCGTCTGGATAAGATCATGATAGACTTTGGTCATGGGGTCGATCTGCAACTGGGATGGAGGTACGCCGCGATGGATCAGCCAGGTCAGATCGCTGCTCACATCCGCAGAGTAGGTGGCGCCGACGCCAGGAATTATGAGGACCGGCCGCCGCGGCGCCGGACGCAGAAGAAAACCGCGAGACTTGCCATTGTGTTTCCCCGAGCCCGCAATTTCGCCTTTGTCGTTTATACAATTTGCCACAGTCAATATCCATCCTGAACTTGAGTCGATCAAAGTGTTCAAGTCGGTCATGACACCATTTTCCCAAATGAAGGCATGGTCCACGTTGCCCGACGTTTGCGCCCGTCCTACTACTGTGCCTGAATTATTGATATCAAACGCCTGCGATGTGGAGCCGCCAAGCGTCAGAAGGTCGGTGAGGACGCCGTTCTGCCACAAGAAGGCATGATTTAAAGATTGACCTACTATTTGTGTGGAGTTATTAATGTCATAAGCGGAGCCAGGCACATTGAGATCGGTCATGTTTCCATTTTGCCACAAAAAGACGTGGGTGGATAGGTTTCCATCCGTTTGCGATCCTCCGACAATCTGATCAATGTTGTTAATTGCATAGGCAATAGCGTTTGTCCCGGTGCCGAGGACCCCAAGGTCTGTTCCATCAACCCCCTGCCAGAGGAATGCATGTCGAAAGCTGTCGCCGGGCGTCGATGAATAGCCGACCATTTTCCCTGAATTATTGATATCGGCCGCGGCGGAATATGGCCCGCCAAGCGTACCGAGATCAGTCATGTGTCCGTTCTGCCAGAGGAATGCATGGCCGTTGTCGCTGCCTGTCGAGTAGCGGGAAAAGCCCACTACCTGGGCGATACTATTTATCCCGTTTGCCGTGGAGAAATTTCCGCCGAGCGTTCCGAGGTCGGTGAGAGTTCCATTATCCCAGAGGATGGCATGACGGGCGGTATCGCCAGTGATCGTGGCGTTGCCGACGATCTGGGTTGAACTATTGATGCCTGAAGCAACAGATTCCGAGCCCCCGAGGGTCGGGATCTCCGTTACCGAGTACCGAACTTGAGCCAGCGAGACCCAGGGAATCGTACAGGACAGCAATAACGTTTTGATGAGGCTCAACCTTTGATGTTGCATCAGTTTTCTCCAAATTTTATGTTTGGTTAATCTGATCAATAAACTTGCTGTACGTTCAGGGTTGGAAAGAGTATATTTAGGGTCTTGCATGTGGGGAAAAGATACAAAAGGCGGGGGGATAAAAAAAGCCCGCCAAGGTATCGTCCTCGTAAACTCTGGGGCTTGGTCCAAAATCGGCATTTTCGGTTGGAAACATACCGGGCATCAGTTGATTGTGGGTAATATTTTTTGTACAATTTTCTCATTAATGTCATTCACTTCATGCGCGCTTTTCCCCTACGGCGATTACTTCCATTCATTCTTCCGGCGGCAGGTGTCCTTATCTGGGCGCTCTGCAGCCGGCTCGAACTCTTCCCCGCAGGGCTTGTTCCCTCCCCGGTGGAAGTCGTTCGCGGCTTCATTGATCAGGTGCAGCAGGGAAGAATGTATGATGATCTCATCGCCTCGCTTTTCCGAGTCACTCTGGGATTTCTCATCGCTGTGGTACTCGGCGTGCCGCTCGGGCTCATCATTGGGTTGAAACTGCACGCGCGGCAGGCGCTTCTGCCGACCGTAAATTTCTTCCGAAGCCTTTCCCCTCTTGCGTGGATACCCTTTGCTCTCATGTGGTTCGGACTGGGGGACAAACCGGCGATTTTCCTTATTTTTATGGCTTCGTTCTTCCCCATCGTTTTGGCGACAGCGGCTGCCGTCGCGAACATTCCGGCGGTGTATTTCCGGGTTGCCCGGGATTTTGGGCTGGAACGTGGAAAGCTCCTTACTCAGGTAACGCTTCCCGCGATCATGCCGCAAATCATTACCGCGCTCCGGGTGACAGCCGGCATGTCGTGGGTCGTCGTCGTGGCCGCAGAGATGATCGCCGGACGCGACGGGCTCGGCTTCCTTATTCAGGACGCGCGTAACCAGCTTCGCCCCGATCTTCTTGTCGTCGGAATGACCGTCATCGGCATTATTGGGGTCTTGCTCGACCGGCTGCTTGTGCAGCTGACGAAAATTCCGAGCGTCCGGTGGGGATACAACAGGTGAACCATCAGGAATCAGGAATCAGACCACAGCCTACGATTGGCGAAATGGTCTTAAAACTTGAAAATGTCTGCAAGTCGTTCGGAGAAACCGAAGCACTTCGTTCGATTTCCCTCGAGGTCAAGCGGGGAGAATTCATCGCCCTCGTCGGGCCATCGGGCTGCGGCAAAACCACGCTCCTCAACATTATGTCGGGCTTCGAGTCGCCGACAAGCGGAACGCTGGACCGCAACGAGCCGGGCCACATGATCTACCAGTCCGACGGACTCTTCCCGTGGCGCACCGCCGCTCAAAATATCGAACTCGGGCTGCAATATACTCCCGATAAATTGCACCGGGAAAAAGAACTTCAGAATATTCTCGATCTCATCGGCCTGGACGGATTCGGTGACCATTATCCTCACGAGCTTTCGGGCGGCATGCGTCAGCGCGTCGAACTTGCGAGGGCGCTCGTAGGAGGGAATAACGTTTTGCTGATGGACGAGCCCTTTTCCGCACTTGATTATATTACCCGGTTGCACATGCGGCGGGAATTTACCCGCCTGTTGGAAAAGAGGCCAAGAACCGTTATTCTTGTGACGCATGATATCGAAGAAGCGGCACAGCTGGCGGACCGCGTTATCGTGCTAAGCGACAGGCCGGCACAGGTCCGCAGCGAGCGGACGATCAGGCTCCCCCGGCCCCGGGAGCTCACGCATCCGGAAGTGGTGAAAGCGGTTCATGACGTGTTGAGGGAGATGGGACTCGAAAAATAAATCTCAAACTTGACCTCCATTTGAAAAAGAAAACTTTAGTAATTACCGCCATCATTGCCGCCGTTGCAGTTCTTGTCTACCTGAGAATGAGCAATCTTGATAAACCGCGGCCGCACTGGGAAGAAGATGAGCACAAGGCGAATATCGAAGGGGCGCGTCAAACCCTCGAAGTAGCATTCCTGCCGGTGACGTGCCACCTGACATGCCCGGTCACCGATTATGCCTCGCGCACAAGTACGACGGGGACGGAATTCGACGCGCTGCGGTTCACAGAATTTCCGCCGATCATCGAGGCGCTGAAATCCAAGAAAATACTCGCGGGATTTCTGACAGTGCCTATCGCGATGCGAATGCGCGAGCAGGGAGTGCCGATCCGCATCTGCTGCCTCGGACACCGGGATGGATCGCAACTCGTCGTGCGAAACGATCTTCCGGCAACATCGTTCGCCGACCTGCGTGGAAAAACAATCGCGATACCTAGTCCTTTCAGCAACGAGAATTTCTTCGTCAACAAGATGCTGCAGGATCAGGGATTCAAGCCTGAAGAATTCAAATTCGTCGTGCTACCTCCTGCCGATATGGTCGCAGCGCTTGCGACGAAGACCATCGACGCGTTCATCGTCGCCGAACCGTTCTGCGCGAAAGCGGAGTTGGACGGACACGGTAAGGTCCTCTATTACGCTAAGGACATCTGGCCGAACTACATCTCCTGCTGTCTGGTCGTGCACGAGGATTTGATCAGGGAAAAACCGGAAGTGGTGCGCGACCTTGTGAGGGGAATAGTTAATTCCGGCGAATGGACGGAAGAGAACAGGCTGGATGCCGCGAAGCTGGTGTCGCCCTATTTCAGGCAGGACGAGAAGCTTCTTCGGTACGTCCTTACGCAGCCTCCCGACCGCGTTACCTACCGCAATTTGAATCCCGGCGATTCAGAGCTTGAAAAGATCCAGGAGCTGGGGATGAATCTGGGATTTCTCAAAGTGAAGGTGCCCATCGACCAGATCATCGACCGCCGGTTCATGCCGGATTCGATTCAGGCGCCGAAACTCGATCTAAACCGACTCGAGGAGCTTGCGCCGAAGGAGCAGGGGAAATAATCGATTTTAAGTTTGCCTTCCTTCGGCAGACCCTTCCCGATGCGCGTTAACAAAATAACTTGACAATTTGATTCTATTGTAGTATAATATTACAATATTATAGTATTGTACTGTATAAATACAATGATAATATATTGTACAATGATGTAACAATAAAATTTTTTAATACCATAACTATGCTTCCACAAAAATACTTTGTCTTACTAGTAGACCTGGCAGGCTCTCAGGGCTTGCCGGACAGAGAACAAGGAACTCGAAAGCTCAAGGAAGCCATACATGAGCTGAACAAGAATTGCCGGGATGATGTATATGCGCCTATGGAGATTACCCGAGGAGATGAAGCTGCTGCCGTGCTAAAGCGAATAAGTACCCTCTATAAGATGTTGCTTAATTTTATAATCAAGTTACAACCGTTCAAATGCAGAATGGTCATAACGTACAACGTGTTAACTGCGGGCCTCGCCAGCAAAAGGAGCACCGAAATTGATGGGCCAGGGTTTTATGAAGCAGATGCGTTAATGCATAAATTGAAAAAGTCTCATAAGCTATTTACTATTGGTACGGGCAACCCTGTCTTGGACTCAGCAATTTCGAGCATAACTAATCTTGTTCTTCTTCGGTGGGAAGAGATGACGCCTTTTCAACGGAAGGTAATTCATTTATACGCACAGGGTATTAAACAAGAAGACATTGCCAACGTAGTCAAACGTACCCAACAACAGGTTTCTCAAGTCGTGAGAACGGTGTCCTATGATATACTGAGAGAGGCCGAAGAGTCTCTCAAAGCTTTGATCGATGAACTTCAAATCAATTTACGCCAAAGGTCCGTTAATGGGTGAAATCTACAAATATCTTTTTATCATCGGATCATCGATAATTTCATTTTGGATTCTTAGTGTTGCTTTGCGGTCTATTCTTCTACTCATTAACCCCGAGTTAAATCAGAAGATTACGAGAAAGATCCAACTAAAAGATCCGGGAACATGGATCGGCCTAAGTGAGTTTCTCTTAATTCTAATTTTTGTGTTTCTCGCAGAATATACGACGATAGCAATTATTTTTGCGGCGAAGGAGATCGTACGTTCTGACGATATTAAGAAAAACGCTTCGTATTACTTGCTTGGAACACTCTTAAACGTAGTTCTGTCTTTACTTTCTTCGCTTCTCATTAAGGGACTAACGTGGAGGTTATTTCCCTAAGCTAGCGACAGGAATCGAGGGCGGTTCGAGAAGAATAACAACGCGGTGGCGAAACGGCGGGATTCATAGTGCTCCAGAAGAGAAACGAACCCCTAACCCTCAGCTCGTGGATCGTTACATCCTTTCCCCCTCCAGTGAATCGAAGGCTACCTTTTTCTAGAATAACCTCACCGTAGCCAACACCACCGCGCAGCTAGTCGCCACGTTCAAAGATTCCGCCTTCCCGAATCCCGGAATCGTGATTGTCCGCTCCGCCAGTTTCTCTACTTCAGAACTGATCCCGTGAGACTCGTTGCCGAACACAATGAGCGACTTTTTCGCGATCATTCCCTTCGAAAGCGGCTCTCCTCCTGACAACCCCGTGGCATAGACTGTAAATCCGTTTCGCTTTGCCTGGCGCATCGCCTCGGGCAGCTCCACATGGTTGCCGACCGGAAGGTGAAACATTGATCCCATCGTCGACCTCACGACCTTCGGATTGTACAGCTCGACCGATCGCTCATCCAGGAGGACGGCATCCACGCCAAACCAGTCGCACGTGCGGATGATCGTGCCGGCGTTTCCCGGATCGGAGACATTATCGAGCGCCACAACGATGGACGTTGTAGAAGAGGACTTCCAGAGCGCATCCATGAGAGGCTCCTGCCTGTGCACAACGGCCACGATTCCCTGCGGCGTCTCGGCGTCCGAAAGCTGCTCGAGATCGCGCGCCGAGCCCTCCGCCCATTTCTCGCCGTGATGAGCGCCCGATGCCCCGCTCCGACCTTTGATCTTCCGGTTTTCCAGGAACGCAGCCGTCGCGATGACCGCTTCCACGACCCACTCTGAAGCCAGCGCTTCCTCGACCGAGCGCAAACCTTCCACGAGGAACTTACCCTCCTCCTGCCGGAATTTCTTTTGGAGAAGTTTTTGGTAGGACTTCAGGTCGGCGCGGGATAATTTGGCGGCTGTCATCGGGACAATTCAGATTCTATGATTTTTGAAGCGTCATATGGTGGTGAATATAGAAAATGCGGTGAGGAATTCCAAAGCCGTACCGCCGTAATCACTTGATTCTCATAGAGGTTCTGGGTATATTCTAAAGAAAATTTTTATGAGGTTAGTGGATTGATTCAGATTTCTGAGCAGCGTTTAGGACAATTACTCTCCTGCATGAAGGGCAAGCGGATCGCCGTGATAGGCGATCTCATGCTTGACCGCTACATCTGGGGAAGCGTCAGCCGCGTCTCCCCTGAAGCGCCCGTTCCTGTGGTCGACCTCGAAACGGAGCAGGCAAGGCTGGGCGGGGCAGCAAACGTGGCGATGAATATCAAATCGCTCGGTGGCACGCCGATCCTCGTGGGGGTGGTAGGGGCGGATTCCAGCGGCAAGCAACTGTTTGAGCTCATACGAGAAAACGATTTTCCGACGAGCGGCGTGGTGGTCGATTCTTCCCGCCCTACAACGGTAAAAACCCGGGTCATCGCCCACAATCAGCACGTCGTGCGCATCGACCGGGAGACGAAAGCCGAGATATCGTATTCCATCCAGAATTCCATCGTCGATATTCTCACGCACGATATCAATACTATTGACGGTATTATCATCGAAGATTACAACAAAGGGGTCGTCGTTTCGCCCCTTATCAAGCAGATTATCGGGCTCGCGAACAAGCACGGGAAGACCATCACCGTCGATCCTAAGTTCAATAACTTTTTCGAGTATTCTCATGTTACAGTATTTAAGCCGAACCGGAAAGAAGTCGAGGAAGCAATGGGCATGAGGATACGAAGCGACGAGGATGTGCAGCAGGCAGGCAAGATCCTGCGGGAAAAACTGGGGTGCCAGAACGTCCTTCTCACGCTCGGCGAAAAAGGCATGTCGCTGTTTGAGTCCGACGGGCGCGTGACAAGCGTGCCGACCCGCGCGAAGAACGTCCAGGACGTTTCGGGCGCCGGAGACACGGTGATTTCCACGCTGACGATGTCGCTCGCCGGCGGCTCGGACATCAAAGAAGCCGCGACGATGGCAAACTTCGCCGGCGGGATCGTCTGCGGCTACGTCGGCATCGTGCCGATCAATATCGAAGAGCTGCGCTCCACGATGCTCACCCATCTGAATCATCACTAACGGCCCGGCCTGATGGGAAGCATCAAACGTCTCGAAGAATTGAAGGGCATCCGGAAAGCATTACGGCAGGAACACAAGAAAGTAGTATTTACGAACGGATGTTTTGATATCATCCACCGGGGGCACATCGATTATCTCACCAAGGCAAAGGCTCTCGGAGACGTTCTCATCGTCGGCCTGAACACCGACGCCTCGGTTCGCAGGAACAAAGGCGAGGAGCGCCCGATCGTCGAGGAAGAAGACCGCGCGTTTGTCGTTGCGCATCTCGATCCCGTCGATTATGTCTGCCTCTTCGACGAAAACACTCCTCATGAACTCATTGCCGCGCTCGTTCCTGACATACTCATTAAAGGGGCCGACTGGAAGATAGATGAAATCGTCGGCAAGGATATCGTCGAGCGTGCCGGCGGCACCGTCAAAACCATAGAATTTCTTCCCAATCGCTCCACTTCAACTATCATTCAGCGCATTATCGAGCGCTATAGTTAGGAAGCGGACGATGAAACTCTTCAAACGTCTCCTCAAGATTGCCGGCTTCGCGTTCCTCGCCGTGTTCTGTATTATCGTCTTTCTTGTCGGGTTCACGCAGACCCAGTTCTTCAAAGACCGCCTGCGCACGCTGATCGTTTCCAACCTCTCAACGCAGCTCAACGGGTCGTTATACCTCGGGGGATTGCGGGGGAATTTCTTCACGGGGTTCGCCGTGGATTCGGTCGCGATACTCCAGGGATCCGAGATTGTCTTTGCCGCCACGAGCGCGAGCGTCGACTACGATCCGTTCTTGTTTTTAAAGAAACAATTACTCATCAAGCACCTCATCATCGACGAACCCACCGCGCACTTCGTCCGCTCGGCGAAGGGGATCTGGAATTTTGTGCAATTGATAAAAGTCGCCGACACTTCCGGCGGCGGGACGTTCGACTGGGCGATCACGATCGACGACCTTGAGATCAGGCGCGGAAACGTTTCTCTGACAGATTCCCTTTCACTCATGGCGCCGGACCATCACCCCGAATCAGGATCGCACATCGAGTATCACCGGTTCGACGTCGACCACGTCGAATTGAACCTCAACGCGAAGATAACGCGCGAACTGGTCAAAACCTCCATTCATCATCTGAGCTTCCACCTCCAGAGGCCCGACTTTCAACTTACCCATTTCAAAGGCGATCTCAGGGTTGATCCCACGGAAGTTTCGGCAAACAATGTCGTCATTCAAACCGGCCGTTCCAGCATGGAGATCGACGCGTCGATGCGCCGCCTGAACATTTTTCAGAGCGTCAACCTCGCGCTCATGAGGCACGACACGACTCATCTTCGTTTTCATTCCCCGAAGCTCGATCTCTTTGAGCTTGGACAGTTTATTCCGAAGCTTGAATTTTTAGATGGCACGGCGGCGGTGGATGTCGAAGCGCAGGGCGAATTCAGCGATCTTCGCGTGCAGCAGCTCCGGGTTCAGTTCGGCCAGAGCAGGCTCAACCTCACCGGGACAATTTCGGATCTCCACGAGCCTGACACGACAAGGCTCGGCGTAACGATCATCGACACAAAGATCCTGGGTAAGGAACTCGCGGCCATTCTTAAAGGATTAAACCTCCCCACGTTTAACCGGCTGGGGATGGTATCGTTGTCGGGGGAATTCAACGGAAGGCTGCGCGACTTCAAGACCAATTCGCAGATCAGCGGCAAATTTGGCGAGATCAAATTCGACGGGGCGATGAATCTCAAGCGCTCGCCCGGGCGGTACACCGGTACGCTGACGACTTCGCGCCTTAATCTCGCCGATATCCTCGACGACGACAAGCTTCAGTCGAGCCTGAACTCGGTGGCGACGGTCCAGGGCGCAGGTTTTTCGGTAGATTCGATCCTTGCCGATCTCTCTCTGACGATCGATTCATCCAGAATCCAAAAAATACCCCTGCGGTCGGGCCGGCTTCAGGCGCGGGCGCAGCCGCATCGCATCGAACTCGTTTCATCGTTCGACGCCGCGGAGACGCGCGCGACGGTTTCGGGGCATGCCGACTTTTCCAACAAACGCCATCCGTCGTTCGACGGCGACGTCCGGCTTTCGTCGTTTAACCTGGCGAAACTCCTTAACGATTCGACCTATGAAAGCAACCTGACGCTTCAGACCACGTTCAACAGCGCGGGCGCGTCGATCGACGACATGAGCGGGACGGTAAAGCTTTCGCTCCAGCAGTCCATGTATCAGGGAAGAAGCCTCTCCCCTCTCGAACTCAACTTTTCGCTCGACCAGGCCGACTCTTCCAACAAACGCCTCTCGATGAAATCGTCGTTCGCAGACATCGACTTTAGCGGCAAGTTCGATCTCGACGTCGCCGTCGCGTCGATCGCCAACCTTTCCGCCAATCTTGTGCGCACAATTCAGCAACACGCCTCGCCGCCGGACAGCACCAAACCCAAAAAAGCTGTCGCCGGAATCCAGATCGCTCCGCATTCCGCGTTCCGGCGCGACATGAATTTTCAGTATAAGTTTGATATTCACAATCTTGAACCGGTGTCGGCGTTTTTAGGCGGCCCGCAATTCAACGGGCATGGAACCGTGAAGGGCCTGGTGAACGGCTCCGACGAGCGGCTCGCGTTCACCGCCGACGGTTCGATCGACGAATTTTTCAGCGGAACGGTGAACAACGGCATTTTTCTCAACAACACCAAAGTCTCGATCTCCGCGAAAAGCCTCTCCCCCGATCAGACCCTTGAGATACTCTCGGCGAAACTCAAACTCGATATCGGCTCCGCGTTAATCAATGCCCGGCGCCTCTCGGACGCTCACACGACCATCGACTACGGCCAGCTCAAAGGAGCGTTCACGTTTACCGGCACGGTCGATTCGTTCTACAGCGTCACCCTCGGCGGACAATCTTCGATACAACCGAACACCTACGCCTTTGACCTGGACAGCCTCCATGTCGCAGCCGGCGACGACGAGTGGATAAATGACCAGGACATACAGACGCGCCTCAATTATGAGGGTTTCCGCGTCATGCACGCCGTGGTGAAGCATGAAAACGAGACGCTCGCGTTCACAGGGGCCATGAAGCACGACGAAAGCGTCGACTTTACGGGAACGCTGCGCAACTTTGATCTTGCGAGACTGAACTACTGGCTGAGAAATCCCGAGCTTTCCCAGAAGGACCAGGGGCTCGCCGGGATCATCGACGCGGATATTCAGCTTTCGGGAACAAAAGACGCGCCGACCATCGCCCTTTCGGTCATCGGCCAGGGGATGGCCGTGAAGCAGACGCACATCGGCAACGCGATCGCTACGGTGAACTACGTCAACAAGGTGGCGAACCTCGACGTCGTCATCAGGAAGTTTTCCACCGATTCCTACCCCACATTTACGATCAAAGGACACGTGCCCGTGGATCTCGCCTTCAAAAAAGTCGAACAGCGCTTTTTGGACGAGCCGCAGGAGCTGACCATCGTCTCCGAGGGATTTGACCTCAGCATCGTCGATCCCCTCATTCCCGATCTCGACAATCTTCAGGGCAAATTGCGGTGCAACATCGCGATGGCCGGCACGCCGCAAGATCCCCAGTACAGCGGGAACATTACGCTCAACGACGTCCAGTGTGTTTTCGAACCGAATAATATTCCGTATATTGTCAACGGCGAACTCGAGCCGCGCGGAAATACCATCGCGATAAAAAACCTGACCGTCAAGAACCCGCCGTCGGAACAGTGGCAGAGCGACGCGCACTTTACCGGATCGTTGACGATCAAGAATTTTAAGGTCGAATCGGTCGACATCACGGCGTTCGGCCAGCTTCTCCTGATGACGAAAGAGACGCGGAGGATCATCCCGACATTTTACGGACTCCTGTACACGGAGATCGACCCGCAGGGGCTCAACCTCCGCGGAACGCTCGACCAGCCTTTTCTTTCGGGAAACCTCTCGATTCGAAACGCGGACCTCGAGCTTCCGCCAAAAGGAACCGCGGAGCGCGGAAAGGGACAGACTCTGACGTATGTGCTCGTGGATGATACTTCCAGAGTAAAGCGGGACACTGCGACCTTTTCCACGAAATTCTATCGCGCCGAAGACTCGCTCGTAGGGCCGAAACTGGAGAACGTCCGCAAATTGACCCCGTCGTTCGTCGACCGGCTCCGCTACAATCTGAATATTGATACAAAAGGGACAACAGCCATAAAAATTATATTCACACAGGCGACAAACGAGGAGCTCTATGCAGAGCTTGAGGGAAAAGTCAACGCCATCAACGAAAACGGCACCGCCAACGTGTACGGCGACATTACGGTGCTCCCCCGCTCGTACTACAATTTCTTCAAGCGGTTTGACGCCACCGGTTCGCTGAGATTTGTGGGGCCGTGGGACAATCCGGTTCTCGGCATCGACGCTGTGTATGAGGGATATGGCGTGTACGAGCCGCAGACTGCGTCGTCCACGGGTGATGAGCCGAAAACCGATCAGCAAAAAGTTATCGTGAAATTGAAAATTACGGGTACGCGCTACGAGCCAAAACTCGCGATGAACATGATGGTCCAGCAAGACCCTAACAGGGATCCGGTCGACTACACCAGCGTGTACAAAGGCGGGGATGTCCAGTCGGATGCGATCTCGTTTATCCTGACAGGCAAATTCCGCGACCAGCTCTCGACCCGCGATCGTGCAAACATTGCCACGAGCGTCGGGCAGGCAGGCGTCTCCAACCTGACCTCGGGGCTGATGTCCTCGATCCTGACCGATTTTTTGCGGACGGAGTTTTCGTTCATCCGGAGCGCCGAGCTCTCGTACGGCGGCGGCCAGGAATCCGCCAACCTCCGGCTCAGCGGCGAAGCGTTCAACGGCTACTTCCGGTTCGGCGGAAAGATTTTTAACGACATCAATAATGCCAACGTCAGCTACCAGCTGAGCCTCGGCCGCATGCTGAATATTCAAAGCGTCCGCAATCTCTTCATCGAGCTTGAACGCAAGGTCGAAGGAAGCGATCTGACGGAAGACAGGAAACTCACCAACAACGCACGTCTGTATTACAGATTTTCTTTTTAGAAACCACAAATTTCATTTTAGAAATTGCAGTACTCATTTTATATTTAAACCAAAACATGGCAGATCTCTCACTCGACGCGGTAAAGAAGAAGGTTCTTCGCTTTCTCGCGCAGCATCCCAACGAACAATTTAAACCGCACACCCTCGCCCACCGGCTTTCTCTCAAGGGTCTCGACGAGTTCCGCGTCCTTTCACAGGCGCTGAACGAACTCTATCAGAAAAAATCCATCGACCGCGGAAATCGCAAGCGGTACGGGCACGCGGCTCCGCCTGCGGCACAGCGGCTCAAAGGCATTCTCGGATTTTCCGGAGGCATGGCGAACGTTCGCCTTCTTCCTCCCGCCACAGGAGTACTTGTGGTCCCGTCTCGTTTTATCGGCACGGCTCTCGACGGGGATATTGTCAGCGTCGCCCCTCTTGCAGCGTCATCTGAGAGCCGGGGCGACGACCAGCCCGTGGAAGGCGAAATAATAGAAGTACTGGAACGAAATAAAAAGCCGATCGTCGGGGTACTCGAAAAAGGAAAACATTTCTTCTTTGTCGTCCCCGACAGCAAAAAGATCGGCCGCGACATTTACATCCCCAAGGAAAAAATCAAAGGGGCGAGGCCGGGCCAGAAAGTCGTCGTCGCGATCGATTCGTGGGAATCCAGGAACCTCAATCCTGAAGGACACATCACCGAAGTCCTCGGCCGTTCCGGAGAAGTAAGCGTCGAGATGACGTCGGTCGCCCGGGAATTTCAGCTCCCGCTGAGATTTCCGAAAGAAGTCCTCACGGAATCCGAGGCGATATCTGAAACGATCTCGGACGAAGAAATTAAGAACAGGCTCGATCTGCGCGAACTCTTATGTTTCACGATAGATCCGGTAGACGCGAAAGACTTCGACGACGCCGTATCGCTGGAACCCTTGCCCGACGGAAATTTCCGCCTTGGGGTCCATATCGCAGATGTGAGCCATTTCGTCCGGGAAGGCACACGGTTGGATGACGAAGCGTACAAACGCGGCACGAGCGTCTACCTTGCGGACGAAGTCATCCCCATGCTTCCGGAAAAGCTTTCGAACAACCTCTGCAGTCTCCGGCCGAACGAAGACAGGCTTGCCTATTCCGCGCTCATGACGGTTACCCCCTCCGGCACCGTGAAAGATCATGAGATACTGAAAACCGTCATCCACAGCAAACATAGATTCACGTATGAAGACGTGCAGAATATCATCGTCACCGGAAAGGGACCGCACGCGGCAACGGTGAAGTCCATGCATGCGTTGAGCAAGGTTCTTCTGCAAAAAAGGCTGAAGGAAGGAAGCATCGATTTCGAGTCCGTGGAAGCGAAGTTTCGCTTCAACGAGAAGGGAGAGCCGACGGAAATCGTAAAAAAGGAACGGCTGGACGCGCACCGACTGGTGGAGGATTTTATGCTGCTCGCGAACCAGATCGTCGCAAAACACATCGGGCTCGTACGCAAAGAGACTCAGGCGCGGCCTTTCATCTATCGCATCCACGACTCTCCGCCTCCCGATAAGCTTCAGGACCTCGCCTCGTTTGTCGACCACCTGGGTTATTCGCTGAACGTCAAGTCCGGGCTGACATCGCGCGCGCTGCAAAAGCTTCTGAACGACGTGAAAGGAAAAGATGAAGAAAACGTCATCAACGAAGTGGCGATACGTTCGATGGCAAAGGCGATTTATTCCGAAGAAAACATCGGGCACTTCGGGCTCGGGTTTAAATATTACACTCACTTTACCTCCCCGATCCGCCGCTATCCCGATCTCATGATCCACCGCCTGCTCGATGAATACAGCCGCAAGATGGCGCAGAAACGCCGCGAGAAGCTCTACGACCAGCTTCCGGAGATCGCAAAGTGGTCGTCCGATCGTGAGCGCGTCGCGATGGAGGCCGAACGGGCTTCAGTAAAGGTCATGCAGATCGAGTACATGAAGCGTCATCTCGGCGACGAGTTTGACGCGATCATTTCGGGCGTCACGAATTTCGGGCTCTTTGTCGAGATCACCGATCTCATGACCGAAGGGCTTGTCCGTGTCAGGGATATGGAGGATGATTATTACTTCTACGACGAGAAGCATTATGCCCTCGTCGGGAGGCGCACCAAAAAGCGCTACCGGCTTGGCGACAAAGTACGGATCCAGGTCGTCCGTGTCGATCCTGAAGAGCGTCAGATGGATTTTGCCCTCGTAAAAACCAAAAGTAAATAGTACTATCTTATCGCATGGAATTTTTAAAAGACGTTGTCGACTTCGTCCTTCATATTGATGTTCATCTCCACGATCTCATCCGCGAGTACGGTACGTGGACGTATGCCATATTATTTCTTATACTTTTTTGTGAAACCGGCCTGGTCGTGACCCCTTTCCTGCCGGGCGATTCCCTCCTCTTCGCCGCCGGCACGTTCGCCGCGACGAACTCGCTGAACGTCATGTGGCTGGCGGTACTTCTTCCGATAGCGGCGGTCGTGGGGGATACTGTGAATTACTGGATCGGGTGGTATCTCGGCCCGAAGATCTTCCGGAAGGAAGAGGTCCGGTTTCTCAACAAGAAGCATCTCGAGCGGACAAACGCGTTTTATAAGAGGTACGGGGTCAAGACGATAATCTTCGCCCGGTTCGTACCTATTATACGAACGTTCGCGCCGTTCGTCGCCGGCATCGGCAGAATGACCTACGGAAGATTCATCACGTACAGTGTGCTGGGGGCGATCTGCTGGGTGGTCCTATTCGTGGGCGCGGGATATTTCTTCGGCAACATTCCGGTCGTTCGGCAGAACTTCACGTTCGCGATACTCGCCATCATAATTATTTCGACCCTACCTCCGGTTATTGAGTATATCCGGATGAGATCACAGAAGAAGAACGCAAAGGCCTAGGCAGATTTCCAGACTCTCCACCCCATCCACAGCCATCCTGCGAGGAAGCAAAGCCCGCCGATCGGCGTAATCATCCCCATCCACCGTTCCCCCGTCAGGCTGAGAAGGTACAGGCTTCCGGAAAAGATCACTATTCCTCCGGCGAACAACCAGCCGCTCAACGCGATATTCGACTGCGGATAGCGGTCGGCAAGCCACGCGACCCCGAACAATCCGAGCGCGTGGTACATATGGTAGCGAACCCCCACTTCGAAGATGCTGAACATCTCCGGGGTCAACCTGTCTTTCAATAAATGCGCGGCGAAGGCGCCGAGCGCGACGCCGGCAAATGCGAACAACGACCCCAGCAGAACGAATTTTCTCATCCTACTTCTTTCCCCATTCGATGCTTGCAACCGTGTGCACGCCGCCGCGGATATTGTAGTCGGCGACCACCCGCATCCATTTCGGCTTGCAGCACGCGACGAGATCGTCGAGAATCCGGTTTACGGCATGTTCCTGGTAGATGCCGACATTCCGGTACGAGAACAGGTAATACTTAAAAGATCGCAGTTCCAGGAGACGCTTATTGGGGATGTAATGCACCCTCAGGATCGCGTAGTCCGGCAGCCCGGAGTACGGACAGACCGCAGTGAACTCGTTGGTGTCGATATCGATCACCACGTTCCGGCCGGGATATTCATACGGGAGGGTCTCCAGCACCTTCGTGTCGACGGTCGAAATAGCCTCCATGTCGTAGCGGCGGTCCAAGCCGGTCAGGGTTTTCTTTAATGCCTTTTGTGCCTTCTTCATGTCTATTAATAGTGCAATCAGTGTGTGAAATTTCTTTCAAATATAAGATTTTTGAAGCCGATTTGAAATTGTGCTGATGGCCGGATGAGACGCGGCATAACAAAAACCGTGCAATACAATTTATTTTGGGCGATAATACCTCAGGAATGTGCTGTACCGTACGGAAATCACATATCTGTTGACATTCGGACATCGATTCTCTATATTTTGCCAATTCGAAAAACACC
>DATJGD010000090.1:0-111634 GCA_035495255.1 Bacteroidota bacterium
CGAGATGCAGCCATGGGGCTTATTTCTGTGCGTCACTTCAAAGGGCTCCTTCTGGAAGTTCACAACGACGCGAGGTGCGATAGTGGCAGACCACCCGGCCAGGCCATTTGAAAAAGCTCTCGTATTTGCAAACCCGTCGCATCAACTAGTGTTTGCAGGCCAGTCCACGATTAAGGGAGATATTATCGTCGGAAAACCAGGTGTCACGACCGGTAACTTGCAAAACTATTCATCGCCTATCCAAATCCCTGTTCAAGGCAGGGTGGATCCGCAGCAGTCCCCGGAATTGCCTCTTTTCCAGATATCCCACCTCACTGCTCAGTCAAATCACTTTCGCGAACTTCTGTCGCAATCCAGACATGCAACTGAGACAGACTTAAGATCGCTAACCTTCGATACGCGCGACGCTACCGTTAAGCTCGAATCCATAACAGATTCAATTGATAATGTATTTGTAAAGGGAGATGCCATCGTTGTCGGCAAACTTAACCGCCATACCTCGCCTCTTTATATTGCCGCAGGCCGGAATGTAACGGTTTCCAACAATGCTGAAATAAACGGTCTTGTCGCCATGCTAGGTACAAACAAGCTTACAGTGGAAAAGGGAGCCAGCATCGATCATGCGATATTATTTAGCGACAGTTCAATCGACGTCAAAGAAGGGGCAGCAGTCTCTGCTCAACTAATTGCACCATCGATCACGATGAACTCCGGGGCCATAGCCCGATATCCTTCAGTTCTCTTATCAATGCACGTTGCCCTCACCGACACCACGAAACAGCAAATTACGTTCTCCGGAAACGCCAGAGCTGAGGGTATCGTTGCGCTTGTTGCCGTCTCGGACCTCACTCCCGCAGGGAACCTCATCACATTAGGGCCTCAGGCAACAGTTGTCGGTACAATCTATACCAATACCCGTGTCCAGCTGGATGGAACGGTGGCAGGAACAGTATTGACAAAAGACTTTTATTTTTATGAAGCGCCCACAACGTACCTCGGATGGCTGAGAAGCGGGGCCATTGACCGCACAAAACTTCCGTCTGGATTTCTCGTTCCTCCCGGGTTCGATCACAATCTCAAATTGGATGTGCTGGAATGGCTGTGACACTAACCTCCATCATCCGCAATGATGAAGGGTATACACTCCTCGAAACCCTCGTTGCGATGGCGCTCTTCCTGAGCGTACTTATCCCGTTTGGAGTGATGATAGGCAATTTCATTTTGGATGATTCTGCGAGTTCGACCACGGCGGCCCTTCACACCGCGGAATCGGCGATGAGCCGCATGATTGTGAATCGGGATTTCACCAGCGGTACCGGGAAGGACGACAATGGACTGATAGTGGACCGGAAGATAGAGGGGACAGGAAACGTTCGACAAGTTCACATTCTGGTCTTCTCACAAAAGAATCCCAAAAAACTATTGCTAAAGCTGGATAAAACGCTGCTTGTCTATAAATGAGTATCGCGCACCGCATACGGGATGAAAGAGGCTTCACCATTCAGGAACTGATGGTGGTCCTGATTGTGGGCTCGCTGCTGGTGAGCTTCAGCTTTTCGTTATTTCTGTTCGTTCAGAAGCTCTTTACTTCCTGGCAGAAGACAACGGAGGTCAGGACCTCAGTGACCAGGGCGTTGCAAACCATATCGCTTGATATCCTGCAATCGAACTATGTCGCTGAGGTGTCCGACACGTCATTATTTCTCTCAAAACAAGATGGTATCAAGGTTAGGTATCGCTTCGATGGCAGACATCTCTGGCGAAATGGCGAAATCATAAGCCCGGCGAACGAGGTTTCACTCGCAGTCTCAATTTCAGAACTGAGCACGAGCAAAAAATATCCGCCTCTGCTTCACATCAAGGTTGAGGGCGCTTCACCGGCCCTTCGATATTCGTCTGAAAGTGAGATCGTACCCCCTGTGAGCAGTAAGGCCAATTTCACAAGCGAAGTTAAGTAAATTGCAGACCCCGGTAGACATACGACAGCTCATAGACCTTCAGAAAGTGGGTCAGAGGCCAATCCCTAAGAACGGCTCTTTGTCGGTCGTTGAGAAGTTTATGTCACGCAAGATTACCGCACGTGAGAAAGCAGAGTTCTGTACGCAATTGTCGGTGATGTTGCAGGCCCGGATCTCCATTCAGCGTGCTTTGCAGGCTCTCTCACGACAGGTATCGAACCGCAAAATGAAGCTCGTCGTGGAAAAGTTAGGAAAAGACATTCAGAAGGGAAATTCCTTTACAAAAGCCCTGGCTCTCCAGCCCGGGATCTTCGATGACCTGTTCATAATGACCGCAGAAGTAGGTCAGGAGAGCGGCCGCCTGGCCGAAGTCCTGAGGCATCTCGCACAACACTTGGAGAAAATGAATGCGTTGCGCCGAAAGTTCTTTCAGGCGCTTACGTATCCGTTGCTGGTAATATCCGTGGCGTGCTTTGCCGTGACGTTCTTGCTCGTCTTCATTGTGCCGACCTTCGCTGAAATGTTCAAGAGCTTCCAGATGGAGCTCCCTGCATCGACACGAATAGTACTCGGCATCAGTCACGTTGCGGTTTCGTATGGCATGTACGCCGTCGCCGCTGCCGCGGTCATAGCGTTCCTCTCATGGAAATCGATCAATACGCCATCGACGCGGCAACGAATAGAATCCTTTGCATTCAAGATACCGGTAGTTGGCGACATTCTGCTGAAAAACCATGTTGCACGCTTTTGCCGGACATTAGGAACCCTTTTGCAAGCCCAGGTGTCACTTGTGGATGCCCTGGATGTCACTCAGCGTATCATCTCTAACGCCGAAATGAAAAAGGATATTCGCGAGATCCTCAAACAGGTGAAGCAGGGGAAGACCGTAGCCGAACCACTTGTAGAATCGAGCATTTTTCCACCGATGGTCTCCCAGATGATTGCCGTGGGTGAGGAGACGAGCGAGCTCGATGCGATGCTGCTGAAAGTTGCTGATTATTACGAGAAGGACCTGGATAGCAAAGTTGAATCGCTTTCTTCGGTAATTGAACCCGTACTTATTCTGCTTCTCGGACTCATCGTCGCTGCGATCCTCATTTCGATGTACCTGCCGATGTTTGATTTGGTGAATGTTGTTGGAGGAACGGGGTAGATATAATTGATTCGAAGTCCAAATGCAATTCACGATGATTGCATTTTCTTGCCACATTGTTTACATTTCCGTCACAATCTAACTAACTGATTTCGTGTTAGTCAGGTAGACATAGATGCTAACAAACTGCTAACAGTGAGGGCGTAGAGTGAACAAATTATCCCGCCATAAAAGCGATTTACGCGCTCATTCGTGCAGGGTACCAGCCTTCTAAGCTGAGGGTTGCGCGTTCGATTCGCGCCGGGGTCACTGAGTTACTTGATTTCTTGCCTACCGTTTCGAGGATTTATTCAATGAAAGATTTGTCCAGATCCGAGGGAATAACCGACATTAAGAACGCCAGACCGGCTGCCCTCCCAAAGATCGTGCTTTTAACTCTCTTTTCGACTTTCGCTCTTCTTCTTACGATCGCTGATCGAGCACCGCTGCATGTTCAAGGTGGGACCTATAATCCTCAGATTGAGCATGAGTTTAATTTTTATCTGAATGGTGTAATACATCAAACTCTTCCGGGTCCATATGTTTATCGAGTGTTAATGCCATGGATCACACACAGTCTGAACGAGCTCGTTCCCTTCGTGTCGGCTGTGAATGTCGATTTCATCCTGAAATCACTTCTTATCATCGCGATTCAATGGGTACTATTCAGGTTCTACGCTTCCTTCCTGACCGTGTACGGTTCGCTTTGCGGTGTCTTCTTGTTCGATTTTCTATTAGGCTTTGCGCTGAGTTATATTCAGGGACCCTCGACGATCGAGACGATGGATATTTTCAATGTTCTTATTTTTGTTATAGCTATTTTCTCATTACGTCAAAATAAGTCTTTCGCATTGTATCTTTCTCTTGTCATCGGAGCACTGAACAGAGAGACAGTATGGTTCATCGCGCCCGTGGTGTTGATCCATGATGTAATCGCAAGAAAAGGATACCTGCGGTTCATAGTTGCATTTTTCTGTATCGCAACCCCATTCATTGTGCTGCATTTGTTGATTCATTCTGTTGACGGCAGTTGGTTTAACCTATACGGCCTTCCCCTTAATGTTCCTTTTCTATCATCCAACCTACTTATGCGGGTTCTTGTTTCAAATTTTCATGTTATGATATTTGTAGGCCCTTTGATAGCCTTAAGCGCGTATAGATTTAAAGAACAACCACTTTTTCTGAAAATAATCGCCTCCATTACACCTCTCTTCATAGTCATCCACTACGTGTTCGGAACTGTCATCGAATCCCGTCTTTGGCTTCCCTTAGTCGTATTTCTCATTCCATTGGCATCGATGAATTTATCAAAGTTGTTGGGATTGGAGTCAGGAGAGAACTCTGTGAAGTTTTGAGAAAGGTCCAACTTTCTAAAAATCTCTTAATCTTCTTTCGACTCTCCTGCGAAACATTTTCCCACCTCACCCTGTTGTTGCTGGTAAGTAGCAAAGAATAGTCAATCACATATCAAGGAGACGACTATGTTGTGGACAATCTTTGTCATACTCGTCATCATGTGGGCGTTGGGCATGATCAGCGGCTACACCATCGGTGGGTTTATTCACATCCTGCTTGTTCTTGCTATCGTTACGGTTCTTATCCGGATCATTCAAGGCAGAAGGCCTCTCTGATACAGTGCCGCTCTTAGAGCGGCACTCGCATGAAAATCTTCGTTCCGTTCCCGTCATCGGAGGAGACCGTCAGGTTTCCTCCCATCACTATTGCCCGTTCTCTCATCGTCGACATTCCCAATCCGTTTTGCCGGCTGTCGGGTTGGCCGATATTTCCGGGCGCCGTTAACATCCCTTTTCCGTTATCAGTGATCTCCATTTCAAGTTCGGTCTCGGCTTTCTCGACGGTTACCCTTACTTTTGTCGCGGAGGCATGCTTTTCGATATTTTGTAACGCCTCCTGGAGGATTCTGAAAGTCCCAAGTTCGATCTCTTGAGGCAAATGGTCGGGAAGTCCCGTGATAGCGGAGGTAACGTGGATCCGCGTCCTTGCCGTAAATTCATCGCAAAGATTCCTGACGGCAGGCTGAAATCCCAGATCATCCAGGATCTTTGGCCTCAGATTATGCGAAATGCGTCTGATCTCCTCCATGGTGGCATGGAGGCCTGCCGACACGCCGTCGATGGAAGTGCCGAGCTGAGTCTGTTCTCTTCCGTAGGTTTCTCGCAGCGAGTGCAGCTGGTACTTGAGCGACGCAAGCATTTGATTGATGCCGTCGTGGAGATCGCTCGACACTCTCCGGCGTTCCTCTTCCTGAGCCTTCAATACCTGAATCGGAATCTCCCGCAAGATGTTCTGTAATTTTTCACTTTCCCGGAGTTTTTCCTGTTGGATGCGGATGAATTTTCGCTGGTTGATAAGGACGATGGCGACAATGAAGGCGACAAGTGTGACGACGGCGATCGTTCCGAATATGACAACCCAGAAAAGTCCGTTTGCCGTCATTTTAATCTGTAACCGTTGAGATACAACAAATGTGCGGCGAGGTTCAGGGCGGGTTGGATGTAGAGAACTGCCCGTAACGTATCCTGTGACTGACCGAGGAGCTCCTTGCTCAGGAGGTTTATCGTCAGGATCCCTCCGTAGTACAATAGAATCCCGGAGCCTATCCAGAATTTCGGCTGATCTACGACCGGAACGTCGGTCTCATTATTTGCCTGGAAAATAGTGATACATGCGGCGGCAATAAAGAGAATATCGAGTGTGGGCTTGGTAATTACCGTGTAGCTGAACAGGTTCTGAGAGATAAGAAATTCTGCTCCCCAGACCAGGCAGAAAAATGCGATCGCTCCCCGAAATATCCGCTTCACTGCATGATTTTTCTGCCACATCGAAAATGTCCAAAGGATAATCCCTGCATACACCAAGAAGCCGAGATTCATGAGCCAGAGGTTATTCTGATGCCGGAGGGCCAGAATCGTCATAGCAATTGTCAGCAAAAGCGATACCAGCAGGTAGAGCAGGAACAATCTTCTCGGGTGTTCGAGGTGGCGAAACCTGACCGCCCCTAGTACCAGCGGAATAAGCGGACTATATTGTAGAATAAAATAGTAATAATATAGGACGCCTTTTTCCATCAATACGTAGTTATCCGCAGAAAGGTGGGCAGAGGGGCCCCTCGTCAGTGTAGGTGCCGGTAATTATTGCGCCGCTCAAGTCTTCGACGACAAGGACGATCGTCTGTTCGGGGATGTTCGTGTCTTTGTTCGGGACCAGCGCATGGTAGTACCGCAGTCCTTTGCAACCGGGCAGAGTAAGCATTTTTAGAAGGACGTTCTTACCATAAAAGCCCCCCTCTATCCCTTTAAAATATTCCGGGCTTTTTTGAAATGCGTCGATGATTTCTTTTGCGCGTTCCGGCGTAATTCCCTTACCATCATCTGGAGTCGTATCGGGCATGCGGGAAATCTCCTTTCACAGCAGTAGAATAGATTGTTTGAAATGGGGAGGTGACGTGAAAAAGGAACTCCTGGAGGCTTCCCTTTTGATAGCTCAAAAATGTCCCCAGGAGTCTTGACCTCGGATAGTTTGGTAGTGAAAATTACCAATGTCAATGCTGGGATTCAATACGTCAACCTGCCATTCCTATGGTGTGAAAAGTACGTAGATGATCCTTAATGCGCCCTGATTTCGACCATCTTGCTTGATATCGCGATTTGCGTCAGTTCGGCAACCGTATGGACCTTGAGCTTTTTCATGAGCGTTTCACGGTGCTTGCCGACGGTGCGCGCGCTGATTAAGAGGTTCTCTGCCATCTGCTTGCTGCTAAAACCCTTTGCGACAAGCGTAAGGATCTGCCGTTCTCTGACCGTCAACGAATTTATGGTGTCGGTGCCGATCGCCTGGTCGTTATTCTTGTTAAGCAGAAATTTCGAAATCTGCGGGCTGAAGAATGCGCCCCCTTTGTCAACCGCCTCGATCGCCTGCAAGAGCTCGCCCGGCGGCCCGTTCTTTACGACAAACCCGCGCGCGCTGGTCTGGCGGAACTGATCGATGTATTCCTTCTCGTCGTGCATCGTGAGAAAGATGATCTTGACATCCGGAGCGTCATGATGGAGGGTATTCGCCGCCTCAATGCCGCTCATACCGGGCATACTGATGTCCATAAGGAGAACGTCGGGGCGGAGGTCGCGCGCTTTGGAGACTGCCTCCTCCGCGTTCGCGGCTTCGCCGACGACCTCGATTCCGGAGTGGGTGGTAAGGACGGAACGGATTCCGACGATCATCATCGGATGATCGTCGGCAATGAGGACGCTGATCTTCCGCGGCTGAGGCTGAGAATGCATAATAATACGTAATGTCCCTAAGGCCCCCGCCTTCAGAAGCAACATACTGAATATCCGTAAACTAGTCAAGCTTCGAAAAAACGTAAAATATTGATATCCACCCTCTTGCCGGGCTACACGACTCTCATTTCGTCAAAAATGTTTTTGTTTTTTACCCCTTTTTTGACTATCTTTTGTGCGAAAATTTATCCGGATTCATCGATTTGCGGGCCTCCTTTTTCTTTCCGGTGCCTCACAATTAGGGATTTCATGAGTGTCGCCAGCGCATAACTCATGCGCGGGCATGCTTTCAACCGGAGAATTTCAAACACGGTGTCCATAGTTCAGCTGGTTAGAACGCCAGGTTGTGGCCCTGGAGGTCGTGGGTTCAAGTCCCACTGGACACCCGACAGTATCAACATTGAGGAGCGACGAGCTTTTCAATGTCTAGCCCCCATCGTCTAGAGGCCTAGGACACGAGCTTTTCAAGCTTGTAACACCGGTTCGAATCCGGTTGGGGGCACGATGAACGATCGCCGCCAATATTGATGCGAGCAATTATTCCGGTCGCCGGGTTCGGAAGCCGGCTGCGCCCTCACACCTACACGATGCCGAAGGTGCTGCTGAACGTCGCGGGGAAGCCGATCATCGGCCATATCCTCGATAAGATTACGGCAGATGGATTTGACGAAGCGACGATCATCGTCGGTCACCTTGGCGAAAAGATCCGCGACTACGTCACCGCGAACTATCGCTTGAAAGTCGACTTCATCGACCAGGCGGAACCGAAGGGGCTGGCGCACGCGATCTCCCTGGCGCGCGGCACGTTCGGACGCGATCCGTTTTTGATTATCCTCGGCGATACGATTTTTGACGTCGACCTCAAGCCGGTCATGGCGGAGAAATACTCTTCAATCGGTGTGAAGGCGGTCGAAGACCCCCGCAGGTTCGGTGTGGTCGAGTCGCGCGACGGATTTGTTTCCCGGCTCGTCGAAAAGCCGGAGCATCCGACCAGCAAGGACGTCATCGTCGGGCTGTACTGGATCAATAACCCGAAGCTCCTGGAAGAGAGCATCGACGAAATGTTCACGAAGAACATTCGTACGCGCGATGAGTACCAGCTCACCGATGCGCTTCAATTGATGCTGCAAAAGGGGGAGAAGATCAAAACGTTTCCGGTCGAAGGCTGGTTTGATTGCGGCAAACCGGAAACCCTGCTCTCGACGAACCGCCACCTTCTGGAAAAACTCGACCATAAAGTCAGCCTCGAGGATGTCGTGATTATTCCGCCGGTCTACATTTCGCCGAAGGCGCGGGTCATGAACTCCGTTATCGGGCCGTTCGCGACGATCGCGCACGGAGCGATGGTGGAAGATTCAATCATTCATAATTCGATCGTCAGCGAAGACGCCCAGGTTACGCGGGCGCTGTTACAGAATTCCATCGTCGGCAATAACGCCCTTGTGCAGGGAAATTTCCAGCGCATCAATATCGGCGATTCATCTGAAATAGAATTTCATTAAAGCTGAAACAGCATTACATTCATTGTAAAGGAACGTTCCAATGTCATATTTTTTCACCTCAGAATCTGTCTCCGAAGGCCATCCCGATAAAGTTTGCGACCAGATTTCCGATGCGGTTCTTGACACTCTCCTGGCGCAGGATCCTATGTCCCGCGTCGCGTGCGAGAGCTTTGTCACCACAGGGCTCGCGCTTGTCGGCGGCGAAGTAACCACCAAGGGATATGTCGATGTCCAGAAGATCGTCCGCGATGTCATTAAAGACATCGGTTACACCGAAGCGGGCGTAGGATTCGACGCGGATTCGTGCTCTGTGTTATCCGCGATCCACTCACAGTCACCGAATATCGCGCAGGGAGTCGATACAGGCGGCGCCGGCGACCAGGGAATGATGTTCGGCTACGCCTCAAGCGATACGCCCGAGCTTATGCCGATGGCGATCATGTATTCCCACAAGCTTGTCAAACGCCTCGCCGATATCCGCAAAAAGCAAAACGGCCTCATGCCGTACCTCCGCCCGGATGCAAAATCCCAGGTCACGATTGAATACCAGGGGAAGAAACCTGTCCGCGTCAGCGCGGTAGTCGTATCAACGCAGCACGCACCCAACGTCTCCCAAAAGAAAATCCACGAGGATGTCTTCGAACATGTCATTAAGAAGGTCATCCCCAGGGGAATGCTCGATAAGCATACCAAGTATTTTGTCAATCCGACCGGGTTGTTCGAGATCGGCGGGCCGCACGGAGACAGCGGTTTGACCGGAAGAAAGATTATTGTCGACACGTATGGCGGCCGCGCGCCCCATGGTGGAGGAGCATTCTCCGGAAAAGATCCCACAAAGGTGGATCGCAGCGCTGCCTATGCTTCCCGCCATATCGCTAAAAATATCGTCGCGGCAGGTCTTGCCACCGAATGCCAGATCCAGGTCGCGTATGCCATTGGAGTGGTGGAACCGGTCTCCATCCATGTTGAGACCTTCGGAACGGGAGTCGTGCCCGATCAGAAGCTTGAAAAATCTCTCGCAAAATTGTCGGCAGAAGGGGGACCGCTCGACTTGACTCCCCGCGGTATTATCCGCAGGCTTGACCTTCGCCGCCCTATCTACCGGAAGACGGCATCGTACGGACATTTTGGCCGTGACGAGAAAGAGTTCACATGGGAAAAGCTTGACGCTGTCAAGGCATTGAAGAAAGAAGTGAAGTAGCAGGTTCTTCGCCTGCCCGCCTGATTCGGCGGGTTTGAAGAATGCAGAATTAAATAATAACCGATAACGATTAAGGACATACTGTTCAATTATGGATTACAAAAAAGGCAAGTACAAAGTAGCTGACATAAAATTAGCAAAAGAAGGAAGACAACTCATCGCATGGGCGGAGTCGAGAATGCCCGTCCTTAACTCGCTGCGGGAAAAGTACCGCAAGACGAAGCCTCTGAAGGGTTACAGGATCGCCGGCTGCCTCCACGTCACAAAAGAGACTGCTGTGCTCGTGAAAACATTCGTTGAAGCGGGCGCCGAAGTCAGCTGGAGCGGATGCAATCCGCTTTCAACAAATGACGCCGTGGCAGCAGCTCTTGCCGCCGACGGCGTTTCGATCTTTGCCTGGCATGGCATGGATGTGAAAGAGTTCTACTGGTGCATCGAAGAGACGCTGAAGATTCATCCGAACCTCACGCTCGACGACGGCGCCGATCTCATTTTCACGATCCATAACAAGCATCCCGAGTTTGCGAAAAAGTATGTTATCGGCGGCACGGAAGAGACCACGACCGGCGTTCACCGCCTCCGCGCCATGGCGAACGACGGCGCACTGAAGTATCCCGTCATTGCCGTCAACGATGCCGAAACGAAGTGGGATTTTGACAACGTCTATGGCACAGGTCAGTCGACCCTGGACGGCATTCTTCGCGCGACGAGCGTTTTGCTCGCCGGGAAGAATATGGTGGTTGCAGGCTATGGACACTGCGGCAAAGGAGTCGCGATCCGCGCCAAGGGCCTCGGCGCGAACGTTATCGCGACCGAAGTGAAGGCGACCGCGGCCCTCAAGGCGACGCTCGACGGCATGCGCGTGATGCCGATGGATGAAGCTGCAAAGATCGGCGATATCTTTGTCACCGCGACAGGAGTGAAGGATATTATTGTTGATAGGCATTTCAAGACGATGAAAGATGGCGCGATTATCTGTAACACCGGCCACTACGACTGCGAAATCAATTTAACCCACCTGGGAAAACAGGCGAAGTCGGTGAAGGAAATCCGCCAGGATAACGAAGAGTATACCATGAAAGACGGAAGACGCATTTATGTTCTCGCGAAGGGACGCCTCGTGAACCTCGCGGCAGCAGAAGGCCATCCGTCGGAGGTCATGGATATGTCATTTGCCAACCAGTTCATGTCGCAGCTGCGGTTGGCTGATCTCCACAAGAAAGGTAAAAAGCTCGAGAACAAGGTCTATGACATCTCAACGGAGCAGGACCAGGAGATCGCAGGCGTGAAGATCTCGACGATGGGGTACAAGATCGATAAGCTCACCCCCGAGCAGAAGAAGTATCAGGACGATTACAGCGCGGGAACGTAACGCTTACATTCATTGAGTAAAAGAAAAGGTGACCGAAAAGTCACCTTTTTTATTTCTGGGTGTAGTTACCGGAGGAGTACGGCAGGGCAGACAAGTCTGGCGTCAAGCATCCGGAATTTCCGGTTCAACGAGCTTTTTCAATTTGTCCAGGGATTCCTGCCAGCCCAGGTAGCACATTTCCGCCGGTATCATCGACGGAATGCCTTCCTGAGTAATTCTGAGATCGGTACCGCACGAAACCTTTTTCAGCCAGACGGTGGTGATCATCTCGCCCGGTAAATTGGGATCATCGAAGATATCGGTATATTTCAGAAATTCGTTCGGCTTGATCTCCAGGTACTTGCCGCCAAACGAGTGCCCGTTGCCTGTTGAAAAATTGATGAACTTCATTTTGAATTGTCCGCCGACTTTGAAGTCCAGCTGGTTGACGACACACAAGAAGCCGTACGGCGGGAGCCAGGATGCAATTGCAACAGGATCGGAAAAGGCACGGAAAATCTTTTCTGGAGGCGCCGTAAGCACGCGGTGCAGTGATACGCTATTATCTGCCATTCGATTACTTACCTGCCGCTTTTTGAAACACCGACATGAACAGCGCAGGGCTGCTCTTCGTCTCAAATCCCAACGGGTAGCTGTCGCCGGCAAGATTATAGCAGATCCTGAGGCTGTCTTTGTCCATCACATAGATTGCCGTAAAATGCCTTCCGGCGTTCACGCCTTCTTTTCCGACAATATCCATCTTGCCGTCGAAGTACCGAAGGACTCCCTTGTCCACACTTTCGGCGGTCAGGGTGTACGAGCTATCTGAAATGACGAGCACCTGCTTCTCGAAAAATGCGCTCGGCATTTCATGTCCGCCGAGTTCCTGGCGGATCGGCTTCCATGTGCCGTCGAGATTACCTGATTTTGGCGCGCATCCGATGAGCGCGAGTAGCACAATTACTGCAAATTGTCGCATTGCCGGACTCCTTCGATTAATGAGCGAACAATATACTTGACATCAACTGGAAAGTCAAGGTATTTCTCAATCCAGGAGACTAATGCGACGTGGCTTGCTCCCTGCGCTGAATCTTTCCCAATCCGAACCAATCCACCTTTCTGGTAAGGTACATGATGACAAGCAGGATTATGAAGAGCCCCAGGCTACCCAGCAGAAGAGCGTAATCCTGCAGTTGCAGCGTAACGAACAAAAAGCTGTAGAGCAGCACCAGCACGCTCGCGATCACAGATGCTATCTTCTTGCTGGCCGTTACCCACTGCGAGTACGTGGTAATGAGGCCGATGACGGCACAGCTTGCGATGCCGTACGCGATGTTAAACGAAATGTGCTCAGAGATGGAGAGAAGGAGGACGTAAAAGACCACGAGCGCAAGGCCGATCAGCGCGTATTGGATCGGATGCAGGATCACCTTTGCGACCACTTCAGATAAGAAGAAGGCCACAAACGTAAGGGCGATAAAAAGGATGGCATACTTCACCGTCCGGCTGGTTTTCTGATACTCATCTACAGGCAGGAAGAGCCGGATGCCGAACGCAGATCCCGCGACGTCGAATTTCTTGCCGGTCCACATCTGGGGAAAGTTGCGGTTGAGATTCAGGACCTTCCAGTTCGCGTGAAATCCGTTCGCGGAAATGTCCCGCGAATCGGGAAGGTAATTTCCGATAAAACTCGGATTATTCCACGGTGACTCGACGGATACCTGCGTAACTTCACCCACCGGCGCGAACCGGATTTCGGACGATCCGTTGAGGCTCAGCTGAAGCGAGAACGATTGCTTCGCATCGGAATGCTCGATGGGAGTCATGAACGTAATTCCCGATTCTGAAACTTCATTCGAGAGCACGCCCGGCTTGGATGGAAACGCCGACTGGTTGAATCTGATGCTGACCGTGTCCCGGATGCCCTTCAAATCCGAAATTCCGCACGTGATAAACGCGTCGCGCCATGCGATGTTCTCCGGGACGACTCCAAACTGGTCCGCTACCAGGGGAGGAAACTCTCCTTCAAAAAGTGTTTGTGCATTGTAGAGGCCGACTTCATAAATTCCGCGGTACCGGATTTCGGGGGCAATGGAGGAGTGCACGGTCAACCTTGAAGGGAGAACATGCATGATGCGGATTGCATAGGCGGGAGCGCCGTTCCTGGTGTCGACAGGTTCTTTATAAGGAATATTGAGGACAGGGCCGGTCAGCGACTGGTTGCCGCCCCAACCCTGGCTTATTTCATTCATCGCAGCTTCGCGGGTTTGCTGCCTGTCGGAAATAAGATCTTGAATAAGGATTGTCGGGACCAGCAGCATAAGCGTCATTACCGCGACGATAAACATCCGCAAAATGACAGAGTTCCTGAGCATCGATTCGTTCATCATAACCATCTCCACTTAGTGAATTGTTTGTTTTTTCTTGGCCGTGAAAGAAACCTGGATATTCATTCACCGAACTCCTTTCAACGACTTCAGAACCGAAAGCAGAACGTAACAGTGCAACAAAAGAACCCTCATGCGCGGGCGCCGCAGGAATTCAATCGAGGCGACCAAGATATGTTCGATGAACGGATACATTATTGCGTCTGCCTGATGATTTCCTCAAGGGCGTCCAGGTGCTCTGAAAGCGCTTTCCTGCCTGGAGATGTGGCGGCATAGGTCGTCAGCGGTTTCTTGCCGACAAATTTCTTCGTCACGGAGACGTAGTGATGCTTTTCCAGGGTTGCGACATGCGAGGCAAGGTTTCCGTCGGTGAGGCCGAGAGTGCTTTTCAGGGAATTAAAATCCATTCCGTCGTTCACGACAAGGATCGACATGATCGCGAGCCTTACGCGATTCTCGAACATCTGGTTAAGCTGTTGAAGGAGGTTTTTCACCGCTCGTACTTCACGTAAAGAAGTGCGCCGTAGACAATGTGGAGCGCGCCGAAGCCCAGTGCCCAGAGGAGAAGCCATGACTGCGGAAATACCATGGCGAGGAGGCCGAGGACAATTTCTCCCAGCGCGAGGTACTGAATTTCGCTGACCGTGAGCTTGCTGCAATTGTTTAGCGCGAGGCCGTAGAAGACCAGCATCGCCGGAACGATCAGGCGTACATCTCCGTGGTACCAGAGCAGAACGCAAAAGAAGCCCCCGGTGATCAGGGGAGTGAGGAGAGAATTGGTAAGATGCTTCGCGGTGTGGTCCCATACCGGGAGGTTATTCTTTTTCGCCATCCTCGTCGAAAAAAGAACCGCAAGCCCGACTGCCAGGATGAATACGGCTGCAGCGTCAAGGAGAAGGAACTGAAAGAAGTCCTTATCTCCGGAGACGTAGACATCCCGATACCAGTACGCGCACGCGGAACCGAGCAGCGCGACGATTCCCGCACTTACCCCCGAGAGGCCGCTGAGCGAGAGAAATTTCGAAGAACGCTCCATCATCGACCGGATCTCCGAGAGATCCTTTATGGATTCTTCAACCTTGTTCATCTTTTCATCCATTTGTATTTGTGTCAAAAAGTACTTTGTACTGCAAAGTACATAATAAATATGATATTGTCAAGAGGTGAAAATGCGTTACTTACAGGAGATTGTTGTGGATTTCGTCGTGCCCTTCGACGGGCTCGAGATGGCTGATGACTTCTACGTTACTGGGGAATGCGCGATGGATCTCTTTTTCAATCTGCGTCGCCTGCTCGTGGGCTGTCGCAAGAGGGACATTTTCGTGGAAGAGGAGATGAAATTCGACAAGGAGTTTATTACCCGCGTTGCGATGGCGGAGGTGATGAAAGCTGATGCCCCGGCTCGAGGTCTCCCGCTGCATCAGCGCATTCAGGACGGCGTCGACCTTGGGATCGCTTTCGTCCATAAGACCGCCGATGGAGCGCCGTATGAGATTGCCCCCGGTCCAGAGAATGTTAAGAGCAACAATAATTGCAAGGATCGGGTCGAACGGGAGCCAACCGGTAAAAAGGGTGAGGATAAGCGCCAGGATCACTCCAAGGCTTGTCCAGCTGTCGGTGAGGACATGCTTCCCGTTCGCCTCAAGGACGATCGAGTGGTACCGTTTGCCCTGATGCACAAGATACCATCCAAGCCCGCCGTTGATCACGGTAGCGATCGTGGTAAAAATTGCGCCCGATCCGATGTTCTCGAGAGACAATCCCATAAGCCACTTATGAATGGCTTCATAGATGATATAGATTGCCGCAAGGACGATCATTCCTCCCTCGAATCCCGACGAGAAGAAACTAATGCGGTCATGGCCGTACTTATGCGTCGCGTCCGCGGGCTTCAGGCTCAGTCGCAGGCTGTAAGCGGCGAATGAAACGGCAAGAACGTGAACGATTGATTCCGCGGCGTCCGATAGAATTGCCGCCGATCCGGTAATAACGTAGGCATAAATCTTAATCATGAGCATGAAGAACCCGGCACACAACGAAAGCAGCATGGCGCCCTTCATGCGGCGGATGTCGGCATCGGTGTAGCGGGATGGGCTCTGTTCTTCCTCTATCTTCGTGTGCATGATTAGTTACCCGGAGGTGCTGGATTCAGCAATGAATGTACTGCCTTGGGATCCGATGTGGGAAGCTTGCAGGCGAAATTTTCACAAACATAGATTGTCGCTTTACCCTCCAATGCGTTCATTGAAGATGTAAATGGCAGCAGCCGGGCGATTCTCTGCCGCGAGCCCCTGCTGTCGAGAAGAAGAATGACTTTGTCGGGGACAAACGACCGGTGGACTTCCCTCAACAGCGCTCGCGTATCCGGAGAGTCCGCGCTGCCGGCAATGATGACCTCTTTCGGCGTAACGAGGCTCCAATCCAGGGCGACCAGTAGTTGCGGGGCGACTTCGGGATATTTTTGGATTCTCCCGCCGACCGCCTGTACAGTTTGCTCTCCCAGCTTCTTCCAGTTTTCGTTGTCGGTCATACGGGAAAGCCGCAACACATTAAGCGCCGCTACCGAATTGCCCGCAGGCTCCGCGCCGTCGTAATCTTCTTTCGTTCGCACCAGAATCGTAGAATCGTTTCCGGAAACGTCGTAAAATCCACCGTTCGTTGAATCCTGAAACAATGCGATCTGTTTCTTGGTCAATTCAATAGCCAGATCGAGCCAATGAACATCGAACGATGCCTCGTACAAATCTAAAAGCCCCTGAATGAAGAACGCGTAATCCTGTAAGCCTCCTTCGAACCGCGCCTCTCCGTCCCGGTATCTCCGGTACAGTGTGCCGGACCTGGAATCGTATACTTTCGACTCGATAAACTGTGCCGCGCGAGTGGCCGCCTCAAGGTATTCCTTATCCTCAAGCACCTGAGATGCCTTCGAGAACGCAGAGATCATCAGGCCGTTCCAGGCGGTGATGATCTTGTCGTCGAGATGCGGCCGGGGCCGCTGATTTCGAATGGCAAGCAGCTTTTGGCGGACACCTTTCGGCAGGCGGTTAAGATCGTCCTCTGTTTTCTTGATGGCAAACGCGGTTTCCTCCATCGTATGCGCGATGTACAGAATGTTCTTTCCGAAGAACGCGTTCTGGGGATCATGCAGAGCGTTGCCGGAATCCTCGACGCCGAACCGGTAGCAGAACACCTCTGCCTGCTCGGGAGTAAGGTTGGCTTCGATTTCCGCCTTTGTCCAGAGGTAGAAAGCTCCCTCTTCCTTGACTTCAGGATGGTTTTTATCAAGCGCGCTTTCGGCATCTTCGGCCGAATAGAATCCTCCTCCGGCGTCCGTCAGGTCAGTCCTGACATAATTGAGAACATCCCGTGCCACGGAAGCGAATTCATCATCATGCGTGATTTGATACGCCTCAAGATAGGAAGTGACGAGCTGCGCCTGGTCGTAGAGCATCTTTTCAAAATGAGGGACGCGCCACTCACCGTCGACCGAGTACCTGTGGAATCCTCCGCCAAGGTGGTCATACATCCCGCTGTGCGCCATCGCCTGGAGCGTGGCGGTGACCATGTTGAGAGCGGATTCATTGCCGGTTCTATGATAGTACCGGAGAAGAAAGTTCAACACGACCGGCCGCGGAAACTTCGGGCCGCTTCCAAATCCCGCGTACTTGTCGTCGTAGCCCCGGAAGAACTGGTTGTAGGCGGAATCGAGAACCGGCTTCCCTACCATGCTTGTCTCGGCAGGGGAGGATTGAGTTTTCAGCATCGCCGTTATCTGCTCGCTTGATTCCAAAAGCTTGGCGCGCTCGTTGTGCCAGAGCTCATCAATGCGTTTTACGAGATCCGGAAATCCAGGCCGGCCATACTGCGCCGTGGGAGGGATGTACGTTCCTCCGTAAAAAGGTTTTCGGTCGGGGGTCATGAAGACCGACATCGGCCACCCGCCGCTTCCGGTGATCGCCTGCACGGCAGTCATGTAGACGCGGTCGACATCCGGCCGTTCCTCGCGGTCGACCTTGATGCAGACAAGTTTGTCGTTCATGAGGCTCGCGATGGCGCTGTCCTCGAATACTTCGCGCTCCATGACGTGGCACCAGTAGCAGGTCGAATAGCCGATGGAGAGAAAGATCGGTTTATCCTCCTTGCGCGCCTTCTCAAAAGCCTCTTCTCCCCAGGGATACCAATCCACCGGGTTGAACGCATGCTGCAGGAGGTACGGGCTCTTTTCCTGAAGAAGCCGGTTCGCTTTCTTCCCTTCTTTCAGCTTTTCCTTCACAAAGGATGAAGAGGTATTCGACGGAGGCGAGAATTGAGGCTGAGGGCTATGCGCTGAGTTGTTCATGTAAAGCACGGTTCCGGCGATTGCTAGCAGCAGCAAAATGAATGACGATAGTTTCTTCATAGAAAAGAAAAAGGCCGTCAATGAGAACGACCTTTTGCTACCTATTCAAATAACAATTGTCCCTGGTGTACGAATCTTTCAAGTGGAGCTGATCGGGATCGAACCGACGGCCTCCTCGTTGCGAACGAGGCGCTCTCCCAGCTGAGCTACAGCCCCAGGTGAATTTCAAAGATGTTGCGTACAGGTTCTTGCCTAAAAGTACTCAAAAAAAATATAAGAAATTATAGGATTATTCCCAACTTGACTTGACATTCAATCGTTTTTCCGTATATTCTATTCGTCATTCTCAAGAGAGCATGGGTGGCCGTCCAGGAACTACCGTCCTGCGAATATCTCTCTTCTTTCCCTCACCGACCATAGAAAAGTTGCCGGGTGAAAACGTTCTTGTACTTTGTTATTACGTTGTTTCTGTTCGCGGCGTACATCCTCTCCGGCTTCACACCGTCGCTGATGTGGCTGCGGTACTCCGGAACGCATACTGCCTCAACATGCGAGGGAGCCTCTCTCACTGTTTTACACTCTGTACAATCGCAACATATCTGGTTTTACCGCAAACATGTGTCGCCGAGAAGCGTCAAAATTGAAAAACCCCCGGAACTGCCGGGTGTGACGATGTATTCACTGGAGGCGGCACGTTCAATTGTCCCGGATGCGCATCATGTGTTCTGCAGAAGATTCGCCTCATCTCAATTTCTCTTCAGGAGCCCCCCGGTTCGCTTGTAATCTGTATCAATCGCATAACCAGCATCAGGCATAGCGACAGAAGCCGCGTATTCTGCCGCACAGTATCCACCATATCTCACAAAGGAGATCATCATGAAACACTTGTTCTATGTTCTATTCGCAATCCTGTTTATCAGTTCGCTCGGAATGGGGCAGTTGGTTCTGCATCCCAAGACGATCAGTCATCAGGGATATCTTGCCGACAGCGCCGGCGTGGCAATCAACGATACGCTGCCCATGACCTTCCGGTTGTATTTTAACGATTCCCTGGCATTTACTCAGTCATTTCCAAGCGTGCCGGTTATCAAAGGCGTCTTTACCGTCGAACTGGACGTCTCCTCGCTTGCCGGTTCGAGCCTTGGGTTTGACTGGCTCTACATGCTGGAAACAGAAGTGAATGGCGAGGTCCTCACCCCGCGCACCAGGCTCTCCGCTTCTCCGTACTCGCTTGCGCCCTGGGGAACGAATGGTTCCAGCGTCTATTTCAACAGCGGCAATGTCGGGATTGGGACGATGACACCGCCATCGAAGCTGACCGTCAATGGGACCGTAGCTGCCAGCGGAATCAACACCGGATCGGAGTCTATAAAGATTGTGCGAGGCACCGTCGGTCCTACAGGCTCTATTCTTAGCGGAAGCGGATTTTCCGTCACACACGATGGGACGGGAATATATACTATATCGTTCACTCAACCGTTTTCAGATTACCCATCAGTTTCGGTATCGGTCATCAACTTTGGCTTCATGCAGATCGGCGCGCTCAATTTCGGCGGACCGTTGACTGTTTGGATCAGAGATCCTTCGACCGGCACATTTTTCGATTCCAATTTCACGTTCATTGTGATGGGAGGTTCCGGCTCAGTCGCCTCTCCGGCTACGTCATCGGCTTCGTCTCCGGCTCTGCCTCCTATCTCCGCTCAGAAATAGGCAGGCTTCAAGCCGTGAATCCGAACGCTCCACGTCCAACCAACTAAATGAAATGGGAAAACGATGAAATTAGTTACCATACATATTATCGTCTCGCTGATGCTGTGCATGACGTCGGCATCGGCGCGACAGTATTATCTGTTAAAAACCGTCTCCGGGACCGGCGGGGGATCGTACAGCACCTCCCCAACCTACACCATGTCGACGACGATAGGACAATCCCTTGCGGACAAGTCAAGCGGCGGCGGCGGCGGGTATTACGTCGTCACTGCCGGATTCTGGGAAGAGATCGGGGGTTTGCAAGGGTACTTCAGCAAGCCGTATTTCTTCAGCGACGGCTGGAATCTCGTCTCGGTTCCCAACACCGTCCCCGATTACCACAAGGGCGCCCTCTTTTCAGGGGCGGTGTCGACCGCCTACGGATATTCGGGCTCCTATGTGCCTACCGACCTGCTTTCAAATGGGGCCGGGTACTGGGTGAAATACGCCGGCCCTGCGACGGTCACGCTTGGCGGCGTGCCGCGTATAAGAGATACGATTAGAGTAAAAACAGGATGGAACATGATTGGCTCGATCGGCACGACGGTGGGTACCGCGTCGATCGTCCAGATTCCGCCTGCCATTGTCTCCTCAAGCTACTTCGGGTATAGCGGCGGTTACTCGGTGGCCGACTCCATTGAACCCTGGAAGGGCTACTGGGTGAAGGTGGGAGAAGACGGACAGCTTGTGCTTCAACTGCCGTCGTCCCTGCCGCCCTCCTCGAAGGCGGCTTCCACCGCCGACGGTTCGGGGGAAATGAATACGCTCGCTATAGAAACGATCGGCGGGAAGAAAGACCTGACCTATCGCCAGAAACTCCTTTTCGGGACCGGGGCGAACGGCGAGAATCTCGAACGGTTCGAGATGCCGCCAAAAGCTCCGGCCAGCAAGCTGGATGTCCGGTTTGGATCGAATCGTTACGTCGAACGCTTCACCGGTGATACGAAAGAACTCCCGGTAAGTATCGAGTCGAACGGTTCATCTCTGCAACTTTCTGTATCGATGAAAGAGCATGACGGGTCCAGATACTCATTGGTGGCGCGGAAGGGAGAAAAGCTCCTCAGGGAATACAGGCTTGAGGAGGGCAAACCGGTGAGAATGACGCCGGAGGAAGGATTGGCCTACGCATTGAGGGTGGATGATCTCCCGCTGAGTTACTCGCTCGAACAGAACTATCCGAATCCGTTCAATCCGACGACGATGATCCGGTACGCTCTACCGGTAAGCGGGCATGTCACGTTGAAAGTCTTTGACATGCTTGGCCGGGAAGTTGCGAAGCTCATCGACCAAGCGCAGGAGTCAGGATACCAGTCCCAGGCCTGGGATGCGTCGAATGTCGCGAGCGGTGTCTATTTCTACCGCGTGACGGTGTTCGATGAAACGACAGGGAGGATGACGTTTACTGACGTGAAGAAGATGATGTTGGTGAGATAAAATTCATGGAAGACCTTCAGTTTCTCCGATGGGAGAGATCTTCCTCATAGCGGTTGAAGGGGACAAACATCTGACGTCCCGGGGCCTCCCTGGGCGTCAGATGCTCTTTTCATGCAGAGAAATATGCCGTCCGAGATCCTCCAGGAGGTAGCGCGCTGCATCGTGCGAGCCGACCTTCGGCTCAATACTCCCGCGTCATAGTTCAAAAAATAGGGATCGGATGACTTACCGCAGTGATACTCGTTTGACGTGATACTTTCTTTTACGGTATCAACAGGGCTCTTCAAAAATCAACAGTGGGAGGAAAACTTCTGAAATGAGGGGTGCATGCAGGCGGTCTCCTCGTTGCAAACGAGGCGCTTTCCCGGCTGAGCTGCAGGCCACTACGTGAATGCTTACAACCGGCAAGAAAGTACGTTTAGGGGCGAGCTGACGATCGTTTTCCGCGAATCATTTTGGCGGGTGATTCTTTAATGCCTCATCGACAGAGTCGTACAGAGTGAACACCTTGATGAGGTTCGTGATCCGGAAGACGTCCTTGACGTTCGCGCCGGCGGAAGCGAAGGTCAGGCTGCCATTCGCTTTGACCATCGTGAACATCGCCGAGATAAGCCCGCCCAGACCCGCGCTATTGATATGCTTTACTTTTCCGAGATCGATGATGACATGCCGGATGTTATCATGGGAGATCTCCGCGATCTTTTTCCGTAACGCCATAGCATCCGGCTCGCCGAGCGGGTCTCCGACCAGCCCTACGATCGCGATGCGATTATTCTCTTTTTCGATGATTTTCATCATACGTGCGGATACAATCTAATATAATATTTAATAAAAAAAAAGAAGCTCCATTCCCCGCATCTCATGGAGCTTCTTCCCAGCTAATCCACCATTTCTTCTATAACCTAAATACAGCCGGACCGGGAAAAAGTTGGAACGTGAATCGGAGCCCTTGTTGTTCGGAAAGTGTCCATATCTTGACAAACGGCTCAAAAATTGTTATTTTTCATACAGATTTAGGAATTTTCCCTTTCTATGCAAGAAACCAACGACAATAAAATGGAGAACCAGGGAGCGGAGTCGCAGAATCAACCCCTCCAGATCCCGGAATTGACGGAGCTCGACATGCTCAGCGCTAAGATCGGCGAGCTCGAGCAGTCTATTTCACAGTACAAAGATCAGCTGCTTCGGAAAGCGGCTGAATTTGAAAATTATAAGAAACGAACCGAGAACGATTACGGCTCGATCATCAAATACTCGAATGAAGACCTGATCTCGAAGCTTCTTCCGGTCGTGGACGATTTTGAGCGGTCCCTGAAGGCTCTTCAGAAGAACAAGCCGGCCGGGGACGACATCTTCGCGAAGGCCCTTGAGCTTATCCATAATAAGCTTGTAAAAATTCTTGAGGCCCAGGGAGTGAAGCATTTTGAAGTACTTGGGCTTCCGTTCGATCCTCAGCTCCACGACGCATTGATGCAGCTCCCGCGCTCAGATGTACCGCCGCATACAGTGATCGAAGAGGTTGAAAAAGGATACCGCCTCCAGGATAAAGTCATTCGCCACGCCAGGGTTGTCGTCTCTTCCGAAGCAGAGCCAGGCGCTCAAACTTCCGGTGAGGCGAACTAGTATGGCGAAACGAGACTATTATGAAATTCTGGAAGTTCCCCGCGCAGCCACCGCCGACGAAATCAAGAAGGCGTACCGCAAAGCCGCGCTGAAGTGGCACCCCGACAGAAATCCCAACAACAAGGAAGCGGAAGAAAAGTTCAAGGAGGCCGCTGAAGCCTACGAAGTCCTGAGCGACAACGACAAACGGCAGCGGTACGATCAGTACGGCCACGAAGGAATGCGCGCAGGCGCCGACTATCACGGCTACTCCAATATCAACGACGTCTTCTCCCATTTCCAGGACATCTTCGGATCGGGGTTTGGCGGAAGCATCTTCGAGGAAGTGTTCGCGGGCGGACGCGGCGGAAGGCCGCGCCAGCGCCATCAGGGAATACCGGGGTCCGATCTTAAGATACGATTGAAGTTGACGCTGGAAGAAATCTCGACCGGGGTTGAAAAGAAACTGAAAGTCCGGCGGTGGAAAACATGCGACGTGTGCAACGGCTCCGGCGCGCGCAACGCATCGGCAAAAACGACATGTCCTGTCTGTAACGGTTCTGGAGAGATCCGTCAGGTCTCACGGTCCGTCTTCGGCCAGTTCGTGAACATCGCCACGTGCGACAACTGCGGCGGTGAAGGGAAAATTATTAAAGACAAATGCACGGGCTGCGGCGGTGAAGGGCGCGTGCAGGGCGAAACGACGATAAAAGTCAATGTCCCCGCGGGAGTATCGGAAGGCAATTACATCCCGCTGCAGGGTCAGGGGAATGCCGGACAGCGCGGCGGGCCTCCCGGCGATTTGATTGTTATGATCGAGGAGGAGCCGCATAAGATTTTCACGCGAAACGGAGAGGATATTGTCCTCGATCTCCTCGTCAGTTATCCCGAGGCCGCGCTGGGAACAGAGGTTGAAATCCCGACGCTCAACGGCAGAGCGCGCCTGAAGATCGATGCCGGAACGCAGTCCGGGAGAATACTCCGCATGCGGGATAAGGGCATTCCGAGTCTTAACGGACGCGGTACAGGAGACCAGCTCGTTCGCGTGAACGTGTGGGTTCCGACGCGGCTGTCGAAAGACGATAAAGAAGCGCTCAAGCAGCTGGAACAGAGTGAAGGTTTCAAGCCGAAGGAGGGGGACAGGTCGGCGCATTCGGATAAGAGTTTCTTTGAAAAAATGAAGGACATTTTTACTTCATGAAGACGGCTCTCGTAAGGGCCTGAAGTACGATAGTTCGGGGGGCGCAGTGAAAGCTTTTGATAAATTCAATCGGGCAATTGGATTTACACAGACCGAGTCGCGCGTGGTGGTGTTTCTCGTCGCGTCGCTTGTCCTTGGTCTGGGGATCAAGGTTGTGAAGGATACGATGCTGCAGCCGGCGAAGTTCGATTACGCGGCGGCAGATTCGGAATTCGCCGCCCGGTCACGTCTCGTGGACGCCGAACCCGCTGCCGATAGCGCCTCTTCGCCTGATCGCATCCCGGACTTCCGGCCTGACGACGATGAAGTACATTTGGTCGATATTAACACCGCGACGCTCAGAGAGTTCATCCCTCTTCCCGGGATCGGTGAGAAAATGGCCGCACGGATAGTAGATTACCGCAAAGAGCATGGCAGGTTTTCATCGGTCGACGATCTCAGGAATGTCAAAGGGATCGGCGCAAAAAAACTCGAACAACTACGAACGTACTGTACAACAGGCAAGCATTAATCAATGGGTAAAGAATTTATTGCCGGAGTGAGCTTCGCGGACAATGCCGCTCAGGTTGCAGTGCTCAAGCTCCACCGGGGCAATATTACGGTTGTTCACCTGGAGGAATACAAGAGCGGTTCGAAAGACGATCTCTGGTTTCTCGAGTCATTCCGCAGGAAAGAGTCAAAGATTTTCAAGAAACTTTCAAAAGTCTCCGTTGCCCTCGACGGAAGCATGCTCCTGCAGCACTCATTCCCGATGGATTCGACGCTGAGCGAAGATGATCGGAGAGAACATATCCTGTGGGAAATGTCGAACTTTCTTCCGGGGAAATCGCCCGGTGAGCATGCCCTGGACGCGCGCGTCCTCCGCGAGGGATCCACGGAAGGTGTCACGGAAATGTTCGTCGCATCGGCTTCCCGTCCGTATATTCTCCGGATTGCTGAAGAACTGGAAGACCATAACTACGAGCTGCAGATTGTCGACACGATCTATTTTGCCGGCCAATATTCTCTTGCCGTAAATTATCCGGAACTTCAAAAGAACATAGCCCTGGCGTCAGTGGGTGAACAGCGTGTCGACGCGGGCATCCTGGAGGAGGGAAACCTCGTATCGTTCCGCTCTTTTACCGGCGCGTCACCGGTCGAACGCGCTGAGCAACTGGTGCATTTCATGCGGGAAGAAGAAGTGAACTCAGCGCAGATATTCGGATCCGGATGCTCATTCGGATTCATCAAGACCCTGCAGGGGAATGGGAATGTGGAAGTAACGAAGATGAACCCGTTTCGCAGAGTCCAGATGTCCTCAGATCTCGTAGATTCCGGCATGGCGCGCGGACAGGAACACCGCTTTGCCTCCTGTGTCGGAATAGCCCTTCGAAAGGAATGACATGCGCATCATTACCGGAATATATAGAGGAAGAGTGCTCACGACCCTTCCCGATAAGCGTGTCCGTCCCGTCACCGACAAGGTCAAAGGGACGATCTTCAATGTATTGCAAAGCCGGCTCGACCTTCGCGAAGCGCACGTCCTGGATATGTTTGCGGGAAGCGGCAGCCTCGGGCTCGAAGCAATAAGCAGAGAGGCTGCTGATGCAGTGTTCGTCGACGAGGATCACGAGGTGCTTGATACGATCGAGCGAAACGCCGGGACGCTGGGCTGCCTGGATCAATGCGTTCTTGTCCAATCCGACGCGCAAGCCTTCATCGACCGGACGCAGGATACGTTTGATCTGATCTTCGCCGACCCGCCGTACGCATACGGGCACGTAGCGCTTCTTCCCGGGTTAATCCTCCGTCGCCAGTTGCTGAAGAAAGAAGGATTTCTTATTATTGAGCATGAAAAAAGGGTACAATTTCCGGAAGATCCTGCCTATCACATCGCTGTGCAGAAAGAATTCGGAAACACCCGCGTTAGTTTTTTCGCACTCGGCTTGAAGAAATCATGAAGATCGCCATCTATCCGGGGACGTTTGATCCCATCACGTACGGCCACATCGACGTCATTGAGCGCGCCTGTGAAATATTCGATCAGGTGATCGTGACTGTCGCCAGGAATTCTTCGAAGAAACCCCTGTTCACCGATAACGAGCGCGTCGGAATGGTTCGCGACGCAGTTCGCCGGTTTAACAACGTAACGACGGAGCAATTCGACGGCCTGCTCGTCGACTTCGCCAGGAAGAAAAAGGCGACAGCGATCGTGCGCGGCCTTCGCGCGGTCTCGGATTTCGAATACGAATTTCAGATGGCGCTCACCAATCGCAAGCTTAACAGCAAGGTGACGACCGTGTTCCTCATGCCGCACGAAAAGTACACGTACCTGAACTCCAGCATCGTTCGCGAGATCGCGATGCACGGGGGAGACTGCTCGGATTTTGTTCCTCCGAACGTCAACAAGCTGCTCCGGCGGTTATCCAAGAAATCCCGCTGAGGCATCCAGGATTGAAGTCGCTTTCCCTGAAAATTCAGCAGCTTGAAGAATCCCAGACGCTGGCGTTCACCATGCGCGCGCGGCAATTGCGCGAGCAGGGGGCCGACGTCGTCAGCCTCACCGCGGGAGAGCCCGATTTTCCGACTCCCATGCACGTGAAGATGGCGGCGATCCGCGCCATCGAGGAGAACTTCACGCACTATACGTCGAACGCGGGGATTCCCGAACTTCTGAAGGCAATTCAGCAGAAGTTCGAGAAGGACAATAATCTCAAGTTTGATACAAAACAGCTGTTGGTCTCTTGCGGCGCCAAGCATTCGATCTACAATGTATTGCAGGCGATTTGCAATAAGGGGGACGAAGTGGTCATCGCCGCTCCGTTCTGGGTCAGCTACCCCGAAATGGTCAGGCTCGTCGATGCAAAACCCGTAATAGTTTCCGCCGATGCGGAATCGAGATATAAGATAACGCCCCAGCAGCTCCGGAAAGCGATCAATCAGCACACGAAGGCATTTATATTTAATTCCCCAAACAATCCAACCGGTGCGGTCTACAGCCAGGGAGAAATAGAGGAGCTCGCAGAGGTCATCCAGGAGACCGGAATCTTCGTTATCGCGGATGAGATCTACGAGAAGCTCGTCTATGACAAGGCGAAGCACTTCAGCATTGGCTCCATTAAAGAAATTGCAGAACAGGTGGTCACGGTGAACGGAGTTTCGAAGGCCTATGCGATGACAGGGTGGAGGATCGGTTTTCTTGGCGCGTCAAAATCGATCGTCGACGGTGCCGCGAAAGTTCAAAGCCAGGTGACGTCAAACGCTTCGTCTATCTCCCAGAGAGCCGCCACCGCCGCGCTCTGCGGTCCGCAGCAGGAAATTGCTGATATGGTGACGGAATTCCAGAGGCGGAGAGATTTTATCTGCGACCGTCTGGCGAAAGTACCCGGGCTCGACGTGAACAGGCCTCAGGGGGCGTTCTACATGTTTCTGCCGGTAAAGAACTTCGTCAACAAGAGAATTAAGAACACCGTCATGAAGGACGACATGGATATTTGCCGGTTCTTCCTCGATGAAGAGCTCCTTGCCATGGTACCGGGAGGTGCGTTCGGGGCGAAAGATCATATCCGGCTCTCGTACGCCTGTTCGATGAAAGATCTGGAGAAATCCGCGAAGCGCTTGCAGAGCGGGTTCAAGAAACTCCAGGAAGGGTGGTAGGAAATTACATGTCGAGCATCCGTTATTCAGTATCCCAAAATTAGATTCCAGGACCTGACAAATGCCGACGTATCAATATCGTTGTAAATCCTGTTCATACGAATTTGAGGAGATTCAGAAATTTTCCGATGAGGCGTTAACGGTTTGCCCGAGCTGCAACAAGCCGGCGCTCGTCCGCGTTATCGGCGGTGCTGGGCTTGTCTTCAAAGGAACCGGGTTTTATCAGACGGATTATAAGAAATCGGCGGGTGACACGACGAGAGGAACGTCGACGAAGAAGGATTCCAAGCCCGAGGCAAAATCTGATTCAACGTCTGGCTCTGAATCGACATCCGGATCTGATTCAAAATCCGAATCCAGGAAAGAGTCGAAACCTTCGGATTCAACTTCCTCAAAATCGGGCGGAAGCTCCGAGAGTTAATCCGCTCCTCCTCACGATCTATTTCTGATCCTCCGCGGCTCCTCCGGTTCCTCTACCGATTGTTACTCCCCGTGCTTTCTGGGCTTGTAGTCGACATCGGCTTTGACAGGCTCCATGTAGGGACCATCCCAACTCTTATAGAATATCTTCTTCATCGTGCCTGCGAGTTTCGCATTTTTGACAATTACTCCGAGGTTCCGCGTAGTATAGAAGTAACTCTTTTCCGCATTGCTCGTCCCGAGCCAGAACGCAGCGCCGTCGACGCAGATGTATTTGCAATGCTCGACGCGTGCAAAGGAAATATATCCGCCCGACCATTCCGGAATGACGCTGAATCGGACTTCGATATTCGGAACCTGAGAGAGAGATTTTAACGGTGCGTCCCCCGGAGATCCCTTTTCCCAATCGGAGGCGATGAGCTTCACCTTGACGCCGCGTGAGGCGGCTTTGCGCAGCGCGGTATCCAGAGAATCGTAGCGCGATTTATCGCGGCCGGTAGTAGAGTAGGAGAGGAATTGCAGCACCACCTCGCTGCGCGCGGATCCGATGAGTTCCAGAATATTCGGCTCGTCCCAGCGGGCCGTATCGGGAAGCAGGCTCTTCGGGCTGGCCGTCGGATACATCCAGACCGTGTCGCCTTCGGCTCCCAAGGTCCATGCCGGAAAATGATTGCTCTCGTGATGCAGCGTGGCAGGGATGAGTGCCGGGTCGTTCTTTTCGGCAAGCTGCCAGTCAAGATCGAAAATATGCTGATAGAATTGCGCCACGTCGTGGTTCCGGATGCGGGCGCCGAGTTCGTGGATGTGTTTGAGCGCCCGCCAGTCAAAATTCTGGCTTCCGACAAAGGCCTCTTCATGGTCGACGAGGAAGTATTTTGCGTGCTGGATTCCGCCGGCAAGCTTCGCGATCTCGATGACGCGCATTGTAATATTTTTCTGCGTCCCCAGGGAGTCGGCGGTCTTCGGATACGTCTTGTACATTCTCGAATCGACCATCAGGCGGACGACGACCCCGCGTTTTCCCGCTTCGACGATCGCCGAGAGCACGTCATCCAGCGGCTCTCCCTGTTGCGGAGATATGTAGAACTGTTCGATGTCGAGCGACGTCTTCGCGCCGTTGATCATTTCGAGCCAGACCTCGTGGGCGTTCCGGATGTCGGGGTTGTCGAGGATCGTCCCGATGGGCGTGCTTTCAACGATTTCAAAATTGGATGCGGCTTGCCCGTAAAGGCAGCAGCAAGACACGAGAGTCAGGATTACGAAGAGTAAGTTCTTCATGGGAGAGGAGATCATTGTTGATGATAAAGTAGATATATTTGAATTGGAATTCAAGCCCTTGATTAGTATCTTGACTCATTATTCAACAATCTTTCACATGAAAGGTATCACGTATGCGTAAGCTAATGTTCTCAGTGCTGATGGTTATTACCCTCGTCTGTGCGGCAAAATTGACGTTTGCCCAGGATAAGGCAAAAGCGGATGAGCCGGTGAAGGGATTCCGCGGTGAATTCCTCGCCCAGATGGCAGACATCCAGAAAAAACTTCTCGATCTCGCCGATGCAATGCCGGCGGATAAATACTCATGGAGGCCGATGGAAGGCGTCCGCTCGGTGAGCGAGGTCTATGTTCACATTGCAGGCGCGAACTATCTCTTCCCGGGATTCGCCGGTGTGAAGAAACCCGACGATCTTACGAAAGACGCCGAGAAAAATATCACTGAGAAAGCGAAAGTTATCGATTACATGAAGAAGTCCTTCGCGTTTATGAAGGATGCCGTCATGAAAACTCCGGACGCGGACCTCGACAAGCCGGCCACGCTCTTCGGCCAGGAAACAACGATACGCGGAGTGTTCTTTGAAGCCGGCCTGCACATGCACGAGCACTTCGGACAGTCCATCGCGTACGCTCGCATGAACAAGATCGTCCCGCCCTGGACGGCGGCAGAGCAGGCACAGCAGGCGAAAGACAACACGAAGAAGTAAGGAGCGTCTCGCACACCCTCAATGACTGACCACGATAAGCGGCACGAATACCGTGCCGAAGCGTTGCTCTTCGTTGTGGTTGTCATCTGGGCGGCGAACTATCCGCTGGCAAAGTGGGCCATCAGCGGACTCAACACCTACATCTTCAATGCGATCCGGTTCATCGTCGCATCTGTCGTCGTTGCAATTATGTTTGGCGCCCGGTCGAAGTGGGTACCCCTTCGACCGGGCGATCTTGTAAAGCTTATCGGCGCCGGTCTCGTCGCCAACGTCCTCTACCAGCTCGTCTTCATCCTCGGCCTCAGCATGACCACGGCCGGCAATTCCGCGATTCTCCTTTCGACTTCACCTCTCTGGACGGTCTTCTTCAACGCCGTGCTTCACAAAGAACGGGTCATGAAGAACATGTGGGTCGGCATGGCCATTTCTCTCCTCGGTGTTTCGCTTATTATCCTTGGCAGCGGAAAACGGATTGAGCTGGACGGCAACGCCCTGCTCGGCGATATCATTACGCTGACCGCCGCAATGGTCTGGGGGCTGAATACCAATCTGCAAAAACCTCTTCTCGCGAAATATTCCGTCCTGCAGGTGACGTTTGTAATGATGACGGTGGGAGGAGTGGGACTGACGCTCTCAGGGATTCCCTCGATGGCGTCTCTCGATTGGGGTTCTATCCGCTGGACGTACTACGCTGCGGCGATAGTTTCCGGCGCCCTGTCGATCGGCATATCGAACGCCATCTGGTCGAACGGCGTGAAGCGCCTGGGGCCTGGGAGGACGGCAAACTTCAACAACCTTGTGCCGGTCCTCGCTGTGGTACTTTCCGCTTTCTTCTTAAAAGAGGAAGTTACCGCGTTTCAAATCTTCGGGATCGGGATTACCATGCTGGGTGTGTGGCTGGCGAGGAGGACAAAGTTGCCGTTTGGCTCCAGCGCCGAGCTGGCTGCATAACGTTCGACATCAATACTTCACCCAAATGTCTCCGTGACTTGAAAAAAGCAAGTTTCCCTGACTATCGGTCGCAAGTAAAATGCATCGATACACATCGGACGGAAGGTTATTATTATGTTCGTCCTTCGGATCCCAATACACAGAATAATATCCGGCTTCCATATCCGAGCAGATAAGCGGCGCGACGGTTCGATACTCGTCGTTGATCACCGCACAGTAGATATGTGCCGCCCTCTCTAACGCAAAGTTCAGTATAACATTCCCGTTCGTCGGATTGGGATATGCCGCACTGCAGCTGAAAGTTTTCGGAACGGGGGAAGGATCAGGCCTTACTGATGTATCCTGCTGTACAACGACGGAAATCTTCCCAGCGGACGACGGCGAGCACGGCACGACAGGATACTTTGGATTCCAGTATCCGTCGCTTTTCCAATCGTCTTGATCGACCGGGCCCGTCGGATCCGGTCCGTTTACCGAGGTGTACGTTATTCCTTTAAAGCCGTCGTTGAGGAGCGTGGCGTCGAAGGGCGTTCCGTTGTCCTTTGAACATCCCGCGGGCAGGAGGAACATCAGGAGAAGAAGTGTCGTTGCGGAAGATCTGAAGTGAGTGTTGTTCATAGTTCGATCCAGTGGTTGTGTTGAGGTTGCCTGACAGATCAAAGATCATCTGAGAAAGCGGTCGCGAAGTTCCGGCGTGGGGACCATACAGATCTCGTTCTTTCCGAACATGCGATACCGGTACCGGGAGATTACTGCGTAAACGATATCTCGCCATATTTTGGGCACGATGGCGAGCACGTAAGAATACTTCCATCCTTTAAGATGCTTCAGTATCCTCAGGACAGCATCTGACTGCGTATATACTGATTCGCCCTCGAGCAGGACGACAGTGGAAAGATTGTCCGGAATTGTCATCGAACCCTTCTTCAACAGCTCCTGCGCGGCCGTCGATTGTAATGAAGCGAATCGAAAAAACTTTTCAGGATCCCTCACAATGACAAACTGCACGAAACCGTTACAAAGATTGCACACTCCGTCAAACAGAATAATAGATGTGCCGTCCATTACTTATTTTGCTGCAATCCAGGTATGGTCTATCTTCCTTTCCACTCCGGTTTTCGCTTTTCCACAAACGCCTTCATGCCTTCCTTCTGGTCGTCGGAAGAGAAGAGGAGATAGAAGTTCTTCCGTTCGAATTCCAGTCCGCCTTCGATCGTCGTATCGAATGCTTTCATGACGGCCTCTTTTGCCAAACGAACAGCAACCGGGGGCTTGGAGGCGATTTCTTTCGCGAGCGATTTTGCTTCTTCCAAATAATATTCGGCGGGGACGACTTTGTTGACGAGGCCCCATTTCATGGCTTCTTCGCCGGTGATCATTCTTCCGGTGAGGACCATCTCCATTGCTTTGGCTTTACCCACGGCACGTGTAAGCCGCTGCGTTCCGCCGGCGCCGGGCATGACGCCGATATTTATCTCAGGCTGGCCGAATTTTGCGGTCTCGGACGCGATGATCATGTCACACGACATCGCCAGCTCGCAGCCTCCCCCAAGCGCGAACCCGCTCACGGCAGCGATCACCGGCTTTTTGATCTTCCGGATCCGGTCCCACCGTGCGAACTGATCGCGGATCAGCATCTCGACGGCCGAGGCGTCCGACATTTCCTTAATGTCGGCGCCGGCAGCAAACGCTTTCTCATTTCCGGTAACGATGATAGCTCTGACGTCATCGTCCTTATCGAAGGCCTCAAGCGCTTCGACGAGTTCTTCCATGAGCTTCATGTTGAGGGCGTTCAGCACATCGGGCCGGTTGAATTGAACGAGGGCGTAGCCGTCTTGTTTGCTGGTAAGGAGGGTGGAGTAGCTCATTGTCGGTTAAATGGTTATTGCCGGATTAGTTGAGTCGCCTATTGTAAAATCTAATTTCTTGCCTGCCGAGTACCAGGGCATTTGTCCTTATCGCACGAGCAGCATCTTCTTCGTCTGCCTTGTCGTTCCGGCGGACAACGTATAAAAATACATTCCCGTCGGCAGTGCTGAGCCGTCGAAGTTTACTTCATAACTCCCTTGCGGCTTTGTCCCCAGTACGATCGTCTGCAAGGTTCTACCCACAATATCAGAAATTTCCAATGTAACGTATTCAGTTCGTGCGAGTGAGTATTGGATCCTCGTACTCGGATTAAACGGGTTCGGATAGTTCTGTAACAATCTAAACGAAAGCGGCCCATTGCCATCATCGACACCGGCGCCGATGACCGGAATGGTGACAGAGTTCATCAGAACCGGCTGAGATTTTCCGTGATTGGTCCAGGAATCGTGGAGCTTGCTCCCCCAGTTATTCCAGTCATACGTGTTCGACACATTCTCGTTCATCAGGAACTCGATATATTCTTTGCTGATGGTCTGGTAATAGAGGTTCGCCGTTATCCCGGTGACTGTCGACGGAAGATTGTATCGAGTGACGTCCCAGTACTGGCTGTCTGCGTACGTGACACCGACCGGTTCCGCAAATCTGGATTGGAATGCGATGTTATAAAAACCTTTTGGAGGAATTCTGTTGTCGAACAAAACAGTATCGTTCAGTGCGAAGTGAAGCGTTGGCCCGGGCTGCATCCCGTATTGGGTTGCCCGCGCAACCGTCAATCCCTGGATCGCCTGGTACACTTTTAATTGACCATCTGCCTGTATCGTCGCCGAGTCTGCGTCATACGAGCCTGACTGGAAGACCGTGTCGCCCTGCGCGTTTCTTCCGATGACGTTCAGCCACATCCTGCGGCCGTCGGGATAACCTGTCGGAAGCTTATGACCGGTGAGATTAGTAATGCGGACATCGGCGAACACTGTATCGTTTGCGTGCGTGGTGGTGACGCCAATTTCCGCCGCGCTTTGAAGCATCTTGGTAGCGCGCAGCTTCCCCGCGGCAAGCGCGTCGGTATCGACCGGGGAGGGAAAGGCGCTGTTAAAATCAGCGAGAATATCGGGAACAAACGTGTTGCCGCCGGCGAGATCGTGCTTCGGAAGATTTGACCTTAGCGGGGAAGAGAGATAGACGCAAGGATAGCCGCTCGTGTCCTTCATGTGGCACGATTGACATGTGCCTGTATCCCCCTGGGCGGCATACGCGCTCATAAACCACTCGCTGTAGGTGCGTTCGAGCGGCGAGTATTCGTGCGGAGCCTGGTGTGTGGGATCCTGCGCGTAAAAAGGATTGCTCACGTCATGGCAAACGCCGCAGAGCTCGCTGGATTCCTGGAAAGGGTCGTACCGCGTCGCATGGGGAGCGGAGAGGCTGTCGAACGGCCCGCGCTTCGGCGTCGAGTACCGCTGGACAACGTGCATCCCATTGCCGTACCCCGGGACAGGATTCGTGAGTTGGGGGACTGTAGAATCGGGATTCAGAGGATTGACGGAACGATGGCAGTAATCACACTGCACGCCGTCGAAGTCGGAGCCCGCGAGCGACATCCCGGTGTAGTCTTCTGAGTGTCCGGCGAGCCAGCCTGTGGGGGAGTGGCATCTGATGCAATATTCGCCGTGGGCGTTTCCTGTGACACTGTTATATTTGTTCGCGACCGCAAGAGCGGCGAAGAAGATCGGGTCGCGGGCCGAATGCGCCATCATGCTGCCGGACCACTGCTTAAAAATGTTCACCGGCCTGCTGAGGCTCGTGGAATGATGGCATTGCTTGCAAACAAGAATATTGTCGGCGGCGTCGACGGTTCCGGGGGCGGTGCCAGGGAGAACAACCATCTGTTTTCTTAATCCAATAATGCCAAATCCCAGGAGAAAAACAGAAATGGCAATTACGAGAATGATCCCGTACCGGCGGATCGAATTTTTACGCTCGCGTCTTACGAACACTTTGCCTCTTCTTCTTGGGAACAAATGAGGAGCGGAATTTCTTGTAATCTATCGCTCTTTTTTCGACGAACGCGCTCACGCCTTCCTGTACTTCCGCAGAGCCGGTGTGGACCGTCAGCCAGTCGCGCAGGTGGCCGATCGTAAGCGACCAGGAGAAATCGCGCCAGAAGTTCAACTGCTGTTTTGTGTACCGGGTGCTTTCGGGGAGCTTTTGGATAAGCTTCTCCGACATTTCTGCGACGGCGGCATCCAGATTTTTTCTCGGGACGGCTTTGTTGATCAGCCCCCATTCGACCGCCTTCACTGCCGGCACAGGTTCGCAGAGCAAAATAATTTCCCGCGCGCGCCGCTCGCCGACGATCAGGGGCAGCCACTGCGTCGCACCCGCCGCCGGAACGCTTCCGCGGCCGACGCCGACATGCCGGATGAAAATATCGTCCGCGCCGATCGCCAGATCGCACGACATCTGCAGTTCGTTTCCTCCGCCGACGACGATTCCGTTGAGGCGCGCAATCGTGGGTTTGCCGATGTTCCTGAGGCGTTCAAATGTTTCCATGAACACGCCCATCCACTTGTAAAAATCGGAGGGACGTTCTGAAAAATCCTCATTCCATTCTTTCATGTCGGCGCCGGTGCAGAATGCTTTTGAGCCCGCGCCCGTAAGAATGACGACTGCCACCTCGTCGTCCCAGGAAGCGTCCTGAAATGCGGCACCTAATTCCCGGAGAGTGGTCAGATCCAGTGCGTTCAGAACTTCCGGGCGGTTGATGGTGATCGTCGCCCGCCAGTCAGCCTTCTTATACTTGATATTCTTGAACTTAAGTTTGGCTGAAGCCTTTCCCGCGTACTTGCTCATTCCTTCACCTCGCCAAAAAACAGCGTCACAACATCAGCCGCAAAGCTCATAAGGTCTTTTCCGGCGGCACGCCCCTCGGGGGAAGCGTTGGCGGCGTTCATCGCGTCGAGCGAGTCGTAATACATTTCCGCCATGATATGATACTTCGTTTCGCCGATCGGCGCGCCGGTGATCGTCGTAACCTCCAGCTTGCGGAGGCCAGGAGTTTTTCTGATCAGCGGGATGTGGACGTCATAATAATGGCTGTCGAATGCCGCTGCGTCGGCGGGTTTTCGGTACAACGCGATAAGCTTGACCATGGATATTTGTCGGCGGAAAAGTGATGAGGTGTTGAAATAGTTGACCTTGGTTAATCGTTGGATCGGTTTAATATACCCACCCCCGCTAAAAGAATCAAGGCAGGGCAGTGGACTTTGCGCCGGATTTTTGGTAATTTCAAGCCCATATTTATGAACATGTCATTCCGAAAGCTGGAGATTTTTGTGGGCCTCGCACTGGCGATTCTTGCCTTCACGGTCTATCTTGCGACGTTGTGTCCGACGGTAAACTTTATCGACAGCGGAGAGCTCGCGACCGATGTGTACACGCTGGGCATTCCGCACCCCACAGGATACTCTTTGTTTACTCTGCTCGGGTACATCTTCTCGCACCTTCCGCTTGGGCTCAGAGTTATTTACCAGTTGAATCTGATGGCCGCTGTTCTCTGCTCGGGGGCAGTCTTTGTCTTCTTCCGGCTTATTCTTTTTATCATGAATGACGTGGCGGCAAAGGGGGAGAAAGAGCGCAAAACCAGCGAATTAGCTACGAAAGATGCAGTTCTCTCAAGACTCCTTCCGGCGTCGTTTGCCACACTTGTTTTGTGCTTTTCCGAAACATACTGGTCACAGGCGCTCTCGATCGAAGTGTATTCGCTGCACCTCTTGCTCGTCGGATTGGTCCTCACTCTATTTATAAAGGCAGTGTACATAAATCTCTTGCCGGAAGGGGAGAGAAAGAAAATCAGTCCGGACAACCGGTATTGGTTCGCGTTCGCCTTTGTTCTGGGACTCTCGTTCACAAACCACGGGACGACGATCCTGCTCGCGCCGGCGTTTCTGGTTACATATTTCTATCTATTCGGCATAACTTCGTCGCGGTCGTGGAAATCTGTCGTTTCTCTGGCCGTCCCATTTTTCCTGGGGCTTTCTGCTCTTCTTTATCTTCCGTTGCGCGCCTCGCAACACCCGGTCATGAACTGGGGTGATCCTGAGACGCTGGAGAAATTTTTCTGGCACGTGCGCGGAAGGCAATACACGGTCTGGCTTTTTGAATCGTGGGAAACCGCCGCGAAGCAGTTCAAGTATTTTGTGGACACGCTGGGGACCAAGTTTGCGTACGTTCCGCTCATCCTTGCCGCGATCGGATGCTGGAATCTTTTCAAGACAGACAGACAGCTCTTTGGTTTTACGTTGTTGTTGTTTCTCGGGTGCATCGGCTACTCGATCAACTACGATATCCACGACATCGATTCGTATTTTCTTCTCGCCTACGTAACAGTTGCCCTATGGACAGCGTTCGGAGTCCGCGTACTTCTGGCATCCGCGAGATCGTCCTCTTCGGTGGCCGCGCTGGGAGCGGGCCTCCTGTTCGCGTGTGGTTATCTCGTGTACCACAATATTGATGAAGTGAGCGAGCACACTACATACGTCGTCGAGGACTATACACGAGCGGTGTTCCAATCGACTGAACCGCAGAGCATCGTGATCTCGTACCAATGGGACTATTTCGTCTCCGCGTCGTTATATTTTCAGCTGGTCGAGAAGGAGCGTCCCGACCTCGTGATCATCGACAAAGAGCTGCTTCGAAGAACCTGGTACCTTCAATTATTACAGCAGCGTTTTCCGGAGATCATTGGAAAGTCTACGGCAGAGCTGGACGCATACGTGAAAGAACTGAACAAATTTGAGCACGACCTTCCGTACAATCCAAACGTCATCGAGTACCAGTACACAAATTTCATTCGCAGTATCATCGACAGGAACATTGCTCATAGACACGTGTATGTAACTCAGGAGATCGAACCGAGATACACAGGCAACTATCAGCGTATACCGTCCGGTCTCGCGTTCGAGCTCAGCAGGGATACGGCATATCATCCGGTCAGGATGCCTGAGCTTTCCCTCCGTGTTCCCCCGAGGAGCGATCCCTACGTCGACGGCATTACCTCGATGTTCGCCAGAGCCTGCTATAACAACGCGATGTATGCCCTCCGGTACGGAAAAAGGGAGGAAGCGGCCCTGTTTAACGCAAAAGCACTAGAAATTAAGCCCGATTTGCCCGAAGCGGCGGCCCTCGGTCGGCAATTGCAACCTTAATTATTGATGGTGTGTTAAAGACAAGGAGTTAAAATTCTTTTTGACTTTTTCACAAAAAGCATTATATTACTTCTCTGAAAATTACAGGCCCCCCTTAATTTCGTCAAAAAACACCAAAAATGATTTTTTTGAGGTGTCTTTTCAAGGGGAAGGTCTGCCTTTTTCTTTATTATTATTAAATAAATATCTTCTCTGCCGATGTAGCTCAATGGTAGAGCAGCGGTTTTGTAAACCGCTGGTTGGAGGTTCAAATCCTCTCATCGGCTCTCGCACAGGTTGAAATTGGTTGAAGGATTCTCCAGAAGGCAGCAGAGGGTATTTACGTGTGTGTTGTGGTGCGTTGAGGGCAGGTAGCAAAGTGGCCAAATGCAACAGACTGTAAATCTGTCGGCTTATGTCTTCGGAGGTTCGAATCCCCCCCTGCCCACAGCAACGTTATTCGCTCGTACGCAAGTTGCGTTATAGATGTTGGGGACACGGTCGGAACTTGCGGGAGTAACTCAGTTGGTAGAGTCACAGCCTTCCAAGCTGTTGGTCGCGGGTTCGAGTCCCGTCTCCCGCTCTTAACAATCTGAAATTGTCGTTTGTAAGTCGGTGGCCGGTTTCGCTTGCGTAGCTCAGTTGGTAGAGCACATCCTTGGTAAGGATGAGGTCATCGGTTCAATCCCGATCGCAAGCTCTCAAACAAATGTACTTTTAAAGGAACGGACATGCGGGAAATCATAACTCTTGAATGCGGCGAGTGTAAACGAAGAAATTACACCACCAAGAAGAACAGAAAAAAACAGACAGGCCGTGTAGAATACAAGAAATACTGCGCGTGGTGCAACAAGCATACTCAGCACAAGGAAACAAAATAAGCTGTCACTTACGTCAGTAGCTCAATTGGCTAGAGCAGCGGTCTCCAAAACCGCAGGTTGGGGGTTCAAGTCCCTCCTGACGTGCAGGGTTCTGAGATCGAATCAATTACAAAGGAAGGTACGATGAAAGAAAAAATTATTGCCTTCTTCACCGACGTGGTGAAGGAGATGAAAAAAGTAACATGGCCCACGTACGCGGAGCTTCGCGATTCTACGATCATCGTGATCGTCGTGTGCGCCGTCTTTACGATCTTCATTTATGTGCTCGACACGGCGGTGAGCAAGGTTATCCAGGAGATCTTCTGAGCATGACTGAAGTTGCTGTAGAACATCTGCCCAAGAAGCGCTGGTACGCTCTGCGGACCTATTCCGGCCATGAAAACAAGGTCAAAGCGCATCTGGAGAACGAAGTGAAGATGGCAAACCTGACCGAACGTATTTCCTCGGTCATGGTCCCGTCGGAAAAGATCGTTGAAGTGAAGGAAGGGAAGAAAAAGAGCAAAACGAAGACGTTCTTCCCGGGCTACATCCTTGTCGAAGCGGTGCTTGACAAAGCGACGAAGCACATTATTCTCAATACCCCGTCGGTCATCAGCTTCGTCGGCCCGAAAGGCGAGCCCGCCCCTCTGCAGTACGACGAGGTGCGCAGGCTCATCGGCAGGATGGAAGAGCGGAAGGATGTCGAAGTCATGGAAGTTCCGTTCCGCACAGGCGATGCCGTGAAGGTCATCGACGGACCGTTCAATAATTTCACCGGGTTCGTGCAGGGCGTCAACGAAGAGAAAATGAAACTCAAAGTTATGGTGAGCATTTTCGGCAGAAAGACTCCCGTAGAACTCGATTTTAATCAAGTAGAGATTGAAAAGTAATTAAGAAGAGAAAAGGCTTATGAAAAAGATTACCGGTTATATCAAATTACAGATCCCCGCAGGCCAGGCAAACCCGGCGCCCCCGATCGGTCCGGCGCTCGGCCAGAAGGGCGTGAACATCATGGAGTTTTGCAAGCAGTTTAACGCAAAGACCCAGCAGAGCCAGGGACTTATCATCCCTGTCGTTATCACGGTGTTCTCGGATAAATCGTTTACGTTCATCACGAAGACCCCGCCCGCCGCGGTCCTTCTCGTGAAAGCGGCGAAGCTGGAAAAGGGATCGGGAGAACCGAACCGCAATAAAGTCGGAAAAGTCACAAAGCAGCAGGTTCGCGAGATCGCAGAAATGAAGATGCCCGATCTCAACGCGAAAGATATCGAAGGCGCGATGGCGATGATCGCCGGAACCGCCCGCAGCATGGGAATTACAGTCGAAGAATAAACTCTTATTGTGGGAGTGACGCCTGAGCGCCACATTCGCACCACAGAAAAGGAACTACCAATGCATCAGAGCAAGAAATACAGCAAGAGATTCAAAGCGGCAATAGCAAAGACAGATCAGAAGAAGATGTACTCGATCGAAGAGGCGGTCGATGTCGTGAAATCAACGGCATCCGCCAAGTTCACCGAAGCGGTCGACATCGCGGTCCGTCTCGGCGTCGATCCCAAGAAAGCGGACCAGGCGGTCCGCGGCACCGTCGCGCTTCCGCACGGCATCGGCAAGGCAGTCCGCGTTCTCGTGATCGCGAAGCCACCGAAGGATGAAGAAGCCAAGGCAGCGGGCGCGGATCACGCGGGCTACACGGAGTACATCCAGAAAATTCAGGGCGGCTGGGCGGATATCGATGTCATCATCGCGACGCCCGACGTCATGGGCGAGCTTGGAAAGCTCGGTAAGGTTCTCGGACCCCGCGGATTGATGCCGAATCCGAAGAGCGGCACCGTCACCCCCGATGTCGCGAAGGCTGTGAAGGAAGTGAAAGCCGGCAAGATCGAATTCCGCGTCGACAAGGCGGGAATTCTTCACGCGACGGTCGGCAAAGCAAATTTTGACAAAGAGAAACTCGTCGACAATATCAACGCGTTTTTGGCGACGGTTGCTCGTGTAAAACCCGCAACAGCGAAGGGACAGTATGTTCGATCGATCGCGCTCTCGTGCACGATGGGTCCCGGCGTTCATATCGATCGCAACGTTGTGGGGGTTCATTAACAAGTTTACGCACTCATCAATTAAATTATTTTCTGCCTCGTTCCGCGAGGGCTTCTCAGAAAATAGCATTACGTAGAGGGAACTATGAAACGTTCTGAAAAAGAACAGATCATTGCAAAGGTGAAGGAAAAGATCGAGCGCGCGAAGGGTTTGTACTTCGCTGACTTTACCGGCATCACGGTCGAAGAGGTAAACGAGCTTCGCCGCGAATTCCGGAAGGCCAATTGCGACTACCAGGTCGTGAAGAACACGCTTGCGCGCAAAGCTCTCGAAAGCGTAACGGGGTATGACAAAGTTCTCGACAAGCTTGTCATGCCGACCGCCATCGCCTTCGGGTACGACGATCCCATCGCTCCCGCGAAGATCATCAAGAAGTTCCGGGCAAAGAACGAAAAGCTGAAGGTGAAAGTTGTCGTCGTCGAAAAGCAGGTCTTCGAAGGCGCGCAGCTCGACCAGATCGCTGCGCTTCCGACCCGGGGCGAGATCATCGCAGGAGTGCTCGGCAGCATCCAGTCGCCGATTTCCGGCGTTGTCGGCGCGATCGCGGCTGTCATGCGCGACCTCGTCAGCGTCATCGATGCAATTGAAAAGAAAAAAGCGGCGTAATTTCCGCACACAGTTTACACTACAAACTTCTATAGAATAAGGAGAACGAACAATGTCAGCAGTAGCAGAAATCGTAGAAAAAATTGAGAAGCTCACGCTGTTGGAAGCTTCCGAGCTCAAGAAAGCTCTCGAAGATAAATTCGGCGTAACGGCGGCTGCACCGATGATGATGGCCGGCGGCATGACCCCGGCAGCGGCAGCGGCCCCGGCGGCAGAGGCACAGACGGAATTCACCGTCGTCCTTAAGAACGCGGGCGCTCAGAAAATCAACGTCATTAAAGTCGTCCGCGCGGCGACCGGCCTTGGCTTGAAAGAAGCGAAGGACCTCGTCGATGGCGCTCCCAAGAACGTAAAAGAGTCAATCGGCAAGGACGATGCAGAGAAGCTGAAGAAGGAGCTCGAGGAAGCAGGAGCACAGGTCGAACTCAAGTAATAATGTCGAACTCCGCGGACCGCAGTCGATGCAGGCGCCACGCCTGTTTTCTGCTTTGCGGAGATGATTGATGAGTAATTCAGCACCGGTAACCGGCAGTATGGCGGTTATCGGTTTGCTGTTTTTATTGTTGAGAGAAGGATGCGATTCATTTTCAAGGATTTCCAGGATATTATAGCAAAGGAGAATTACGCTTGAAGAGCCAGAACACACACACGAACGGACGCATGACGTTCGCAAAGATCCCCCCGATTGTCGAATACCCGGATCTGCTGAACGTTCAAATCGAATCATGGGAGAGTTTTCTGCAGGCCAATGTCCCGCCGGAAAAGCGGGAGAACCGCGGCCTTCAGCAGATCTTCAAAATGAATTTCCCGGTGACCGACGCGCGCGAGAACTACCTTCTCGAGTTCGTCGAGTACTATGTTGAAAAACCGAAATACTCAGTCATCGAATGCCAGGAACGCGGGCTGACGTATGCCGTCCCGCTGAAGGCGAAAGTCCGCTTGTCGACAAAGAGCGAGGATGGCAAGAGCTACGTCGATACGCTGGAACAGGAAGTGTATCTCGGCAATCTTCCCCAGATGACCCACCGCGGCACCTACATCATCAACGGCGCCGAGCGCGTCGTCGTGAGCCAGCTCCACAGGTCGCCCGGCGTGTTCTTCGACGAATCCGTTCACCCGAACGGGATGTCGATCTTCTCCGCCCGTATTATTCCGTTCCGCGGCTCGTGGGTGGAATTCACGACCGACATCAGCAATGTCATGTACGTCTACATCGACCGGAAGAAGAAATTCCCCGTGACGACGCTGTTGCGCGCCCTGGGATATTCCTCGGACGACGACATTCTCCACCTCTTCAACCTCATCGAAGAGATCGATCCGCACAAGGTTAATCTTAAGGACTACATCGACAGAATCGTCTGCAGCGACGTCGTCGATAAAAAGACCGGCGAGATCTTCATCAGCAAAGATACCCAGTTTACCGAAGATATTTTAAAGAAGGTCAAGAAATCCGAGATCAAGAAGATCCGGTTTCTGAAATACGAAGGCGTCGGCGAAAGCTCCGTCATCGCGAACACCATCATGAAGGACACCTCGCGCACAGGCGAAGAGGCCCTCAACACAATTTATCAGCAGCTCCGTTCGGGCGAAGCCCCGGATCTTGAAACGGCGAAGAGCCTGCTCGAGCGCCTGTTCTTCAATGAAAAGCGCTACGACCTCGGCGATGTCGGAAGATACCGCATGAACGCGAAGCTCGGCTTGACGATCCCCGTGTCCACGACGACGCTGGCGAAGGAAGACATCATCGCCATCATCAATTTCTTGATCGACCTCCAGCAGGGAAGAAGGACCGTGGACGACATCGATCACCTGGGCAACCGCAGAGTCCGTACGGTCGGCGAACAGATCGGCCAGCAGTTCAACATCGGCCTCGCGAGAATGTCCCGCACGATCCGCGAGCGCTTAAGCCTTCGCGACCAGGAACGCCTGACGCCGCAGGATCTCGTGAACGCGCGTACGATCACCAGCGTCATCAACGCGTTTTTCGGAACGAACCAGCTCTCGCAGTTCATGGACCAGACGAATCCTCTCGCGGAGATCACCCACAAGCGCCGCATGTCGGCCCTTGGACCGGGCGGTTTGACGCGCGAGCGCGCCGGATTTGAAGTCCGCGACGTGCACTACACGCATTACGGCCGGCTCTGCCCGATCGAAACACCCGAAGGACCGAACATCGGTTTGATCTCGTCGCTCTGCATCCACGGGCGCGTGAATGAATTCGGCTTTATCGAAACGCCGTACAGAAAAGTGAAGAACGGCCGCGTGTCGGATGAGATCGAATACATGACCGCGGAGAAAGAAGACGTCTGCACGATCGCTCAGGCGAACGCGGAAATCGACGACAAGGGAAAGTTCCTTACCGAGCGCGTGAAAGCCCGATTGCAGTCGGATTATCCGAACGTGAAGCCGGAAGAGCTCCAGTACATGGACGTCGCTCCGAACCAGATCGTCAGCGCCGCTGCCGCATTGATTCCGTTCCTCGAGCACGACGACGCAAACCGCGCGCTCATGGGATCAAACATGCAGCGCCAGGCTGTCCCTCTTCTGCGCCCCGAAGCGCCGGTCGTCGGCACGGGTCTCGAAGAGAAGATCGCCCGCGACGCGCGCACGATGATCGTCGCGGAACGGAACGGAGCTGTCGAGTACGTCGATTCAAATTACATTATCGTCAATTACGACATCGACGAGTCGAGCATCGACGCGTTGATCAGTTTTGAAGAAAAGAAGCGGGTCCAGTACCAGCTCGTGAAGTTTTTCCGGACGAACCAGGACACCTGCATCAACCAGCGTGCCATCGTGAAGCCGGGACAGCGCATCAAGAAGGGCGACATCCTCGCAGACGGATGCGCGACCGACGGAGGCGAGCTCGCACTCGGCCGGAACATCCTCGTCGCCTTCATGCCGTGGCGCGGATATAATTTCGAGGACGCGATCATCATCAACGAACGCCTCGTGGCGGAGGACGTGTTTACGTCGCTCCACATCGAGGAGTTTGAGCTCCAGGTGCGCGACACGAAACGCGGCGAAGAAGAGCTGACGCGCGAAATTCCGAACGTTAGCGAAGAGGCGGTGAAGGATCTCGATGAGAACGGCGTCGTCCGCGTTGGCGCGGAAGTCGTCGAAGGAGACATTCTCATCGGCAAGATCACGCCGAAGGGCGAGACCGAATCGACTCCGGAAGAAAAGCTTCTCAAAGCCATTTTCGGCGAGAAGGCGGGGGACGTGAAAGACGCGTCACTCAAAGCTCCTCCGGGAATGAAGGGCATCGTTATCGATACGAAGCTCTTCAGCCGCAAGAAAAAAGACGCCGAATCCAAGAAGGAAGACAAGCGTCTGAGCGAGCAGCTCGATCGCGATAACAAGAAACAGATTAAGGAACATGCCGAAAAGCTCGTGAAGAAGCTGACGCTTCTCCTGAGCGATGAAAAATCGGCCGGCATCCGGAATCTCGACGGAGACATGGTCATCCGCGGCGGAACAGTCCTGAAAGAAGAGACGTTTACCGGGATCGCCGATCTCGAAAAGCTCGATCCGTCATCGGATTGGGTCGATGACAAGAAGAAGAACGCGCATGTCGTGAAAATTTATGAGAACTACTTCCAGAAGAAGAACGATATCGACGAGTACTTCAAGCACGAGAAGACAAAGATCATGCTCGGAGACGAGTTGCCCTCGGGCATCGTCCAGCTCGCGAAAGTTTATGTCGCGAAGAAGCGTAAGCTCTCGGTAGGGGATAAGATGGCAGGCCGCCACGGAAACAAGGGCGTCGTCGCGAAGGTTGTGCCTTCCGAAGACATGCCGCGTCTTCCCGACGGAACGCCGATCGATATGGTGCTCAATCCGCTGGGCGTGCCTTCCCGTATGAACCTCGGACAGCTGTTCGAGACCGCGCTCGGCTGGGCGGGGAAGAAACTCGGCGTGAAGTACTCAACGCCGATCTTCGACGGGGCGACCTGGGACGACGTGCATAACGAGCTTGAAAAAGCAAAATTAAGCACAATCTCGAAGACTGTATTAATCGACGGCCGGGGCGGAGAGCCATTCGATCAGGAGGTGACGGTCGGATTCATCTATATGATGAAGCTCTCGCATCTCGTCGACGATAAGATCCACGCCCGTTCAATCGGACCGTATTCTCTTATCACGCAGCAGCCCCTCGGCGGTAAAGCGCAGTTTGGCGGCCAGCGGTTCGGAGAGATGGAAGTATGGGCGCTCGAAGCATACGGAGCCGCGAATATTCTTCAGGAAATCCTGACGGTGAAGAGCGACGACGTCTACGGACGCGCGAAACTGTATGAATCGATTGTTAAAGGTGATAATTTACCCGAGCCAAATGTGCCTGAATCGTTCAACGTGCTTGTCCGCGAGTTGATGGGTTTGGGATTAGATCTTAAGATTGAATAACGAAGATTACGGAGATAACTATGGCATTTGCCCACGAAAATTTGATTAAGAAGAATTTTTCACGAATCACGATTACGCTGGCGTCGTCGGATCTCATTCTATCCCGATCGCACGGCGAAGTGACGAAACCGGAAACGATCAACTATCGTTCGTTCCGTCCGGAAAAAGACGGGCTCTTTTGCGAAAAGATATTCGGGCCTGTCCGCGACTGGGAATGTCACTGCGGAAAATACAAACGCATCCGGTATAAAGGCATTATCTGCGACCGGTGCGGAGTCGAGGTGACGCAGAAGAGCGTTCGCCGTGAACGCATGGGCCACATCTCGCTCGCGGTTCCTGTCGTCCACATCTGGTATTTCCGATCGGCTCCCTCGAAGATCGGCAACCTCCTCGGCCTGAGCGGCAAGGACCTCGAACGCATCGTGTACTACGAATCGTACGTCGTCGTGCAGCCGGGAACCACAGGACTGCATCAGATGGATCTTTTGTCGGAAGAGCAGTATTACGATGTCCTGGAATCGCTTCCCGAAAAGAACCAGCAGCTCGACGATACCGATGAGAAGAAGTTCATTGCGAAGATCGGCGGAGACGCGGTAAAAGACCTTCTGAAACGCTGCAACGTGGAAGCCCTCGCGGCCGAACTCCGCGTCGCGAGCAAGACCGAAGAGTCTGTCCAGAAGAAGCAGGAATTCTTAAAGCGGCTTCGGGTGGTGGACTCGTTCCGCGAGCGGGAAAACAGAGTCATGAACAAACCCGAGTGGATGGTGCTCGACGTCGTCCCGGTGATTCCGCCGGAACTTCGCCCGCTCGTGCCCCTCGAAGGTGGAAGATTCGCGACGTCGGATCTGAACGATCTCTATCGCCGCGTTATTATTCGTAACAACCGCTTGAAGCGGCTCATGGAAATTAAAGCTCCTGAGGTCATTCTCCGCAACGAGAAGCGCATGCTTCAGGAAGCGGTCGATTCGTTGTTCGACAATTCACGCCGTGTCAACGCGGTGCGTTCCGATAACAACCGCGCGTTGAAGTCGCTATCAGATATGCTCAAAGGAAAACAGGGAAGGTTCCGCCAGAACCTTCTGGGAAAGCGCGTCGATTATTCAGGCCGTTCGGTGATCGTGGTGGGACCCGAGCTGAAGCTGCATGAATGCGGCCTCCCAAAGGACATGGCGGTCGAGTTATTTAAGCCCTTTATCATCCGGAAGCTCATTGAACGCGGCCTTGTAAAGACCGTGAAAAGCGCCAAGAAAATGGTGGACAAGAAGGGGCAGGAAGTTTGGGAAATCCTGGAGCACATCATCGATGGGCATCCCGTGCTCCTGAACCGTGCTCCCACGCTGCACCGCCTCGGCATCCAGGCATTCCAGCCCGTGCTCGTCGAAGGCAAAGCCATCAGGATCCATCCTATGGTTTGCACTGCATTTAATGCAGATTTCGACGGTGATCAGATGGCCGTTCACGTGCCCTTGTCATTCGACGCACAGCTTGAGGCCAGAATCCTCATGCTTTCGAGCCATAACATCCTGTCACCTTCCAATGGTGCTCCCATCGTGCATCCGACGCAGGATCAGGTCCTCGGATGCTACTACCTGACGAAATCGAAGGTCGGAGATACCGGCGAAGGAAAAATGTTCTCCTCTCCGCAGGAAGTTATTATCGCCTACAACGGCGACAGGCTCGGCCTGCACGCGCGCGTCAAAGTGCGCGTCGACGGAAAGATCATCGAGACGACGACGGGCCGCGTCATATTCAACCAGATCGTTCCAAAAGAGCTCGGCTTCATCAACGAGTTGTTGAACAAGAAACGCCTCACACAGATCGTTCAAACAGCCTTCCGCACGTGCGGCAACTTGCGCACCGCGGAATTCCTCGATAATCTCAAAGAGCTCGGCTTTACGTATGCGACGAAGGGCGGGCTTTCGGTGAGCGTCGGCGACGTTATCATTCCGAAAGAAAAGGAAGAAGTTATCGGCAAAGCTCTTCACGATGTCAACAGCGTTGAGAACCAATATTATCGCGGCTTCATCACGAACGGCGAGCGATATAATAAGGTTATCGATATCTGGACGCGCGCAACGAACAAAGTAGCCGAGCGCCTGTTCGATTCGCTGCTTCATGAGAAGGATGGTTTCAACTCATTGTTCATGATGGTCGACTCCGGAGCGCGCGGTTCGAAGGAACAGGTGCGCCAGCTCGCGGGAATGCGTGGTCTTATGGCAAAGCCTCAGAAGAGCATGTCGGGCGCGACCGGAGAACTTATCGAGAACCCGATCGTCGCAAACTTCAGAGAAGGATTGTCGGTGTTGGAGTACTTCATCTCCACGCACGGCGCGCGTAAAGGTCTCGCCGATACGGCGTTAAAGACTGCCGACGCCGGTTATCTCACGCGGAGGTTGGTTGACGTCGCGCAGGACGCGATCATCACCGATGACGACTGCGGAACGATTCGCGGCGTGCTCACCGGCGCTCTGAAAGAAGGGGAAGACATTAAAGAACCTCTCGCGGAGCGTATCCTCGGCCGTGTTACGGTTCACGATGTCATCGACCCTCTCACGCAGAAAGTGCTGGTGAAGGCGGGAGACGAAATCGACGAGAAAAAGGCACAGAGCATCTCGGAAACTTCGATTGAAGCAGTCGAAATCCGCTCGGTGCTCGCGTGCGAGTCAAAGCGCGGCGTGTGCGCGAAGTGCTACGGCCGTAATCTAACGACGTCAAAAATCGTCGAACCCGGCGAGCCCGTGGGAATTATCGCGGCACAGTCGATCGGGGAGCCCGGTACGCAGCTGACGCTCAGAACGTTCCATACCGGCGGTACGGCGAGCTTGATCGCGGCGCAGTCGCAGATCGTTTCAAAATTTGACGGTTACGCCAAGTATGAAGGGATAAAATCCCTGAAGCAATCCGATGCGGACGGCAAGCTCATCGTCCTCGGACGAAGCGGCGTCGTCAACGTGCTCGACGAAGACAACCGCATTCTGACAAAATACGACGTACCGTACGGCGCAGCACTGCTGGTTGCCGACGGCGCGCATATCAAGCGCGCTGAGATTATCTATGAATGGGATCCGTATAATGCCGTCATTATCTCAGAGCATGCGGGCGTCGTGAAGTATCAGGATCTCAAAGAAAACATTACCTACCGGGAAGAGCCCGATGAGCAGACCGGACATATTCAAAAGGTCGTCATTGATTCGCGCGACCGTACACTGAGCCCGAGCATTGTCATCATGACAGACAAGGGTCAGAAGATCGGAAGCTATATCATCCCGACGCGAGCGCACCTCGCGATTAACGACGGCGAAGCGGTCGAGGCGGGAACCGTATTGGTTAAAATTCCCCGCGACAGCGGAAAGACGCGCGACATTACGGGCGGTTTGCCGAGAGTGACGGAGTTGTTCGAAGCACGCAGCCCCGCCGATCCGGCGATCGTTTCTGAAATCGACGGCGTGGTGAAGTTCGGCCCGCAGAAGCGCGGCTCGCGCGAAATCTTCGTGCGCAGCCACGACGGCCTCGACGAGCGCAGGTATCTTGTCCCGATGGGTAAACATATCCTTGTTCAGGAGAACGACGTGATCCGTTCAGGCGAGCGGCTCTCCGACGGCGCGATCGATCCCCACGATATTTTGAGGATCAAGGGTGTCGGCGCGGTGCAGGAATACCTCGTCAACGAAATCCAGGAAGTCTACCGTATGCAGGGCGTGAAGATCAACGACAAACATATTGAAACAATCGTCCGCCAGATGATGCAAAAAGTACGTGTTGTGGATGCCGGAGATACCCGTTTCCTCGAGGACGATTATGTGGATGTCCAGTCCATTAACCTGGAAAACGAGACCCTGAAAGATCAGTCGATAGTCACATCCAAGGGTGATTCGAAGTTCAAGAACGGCCAGGTGCTCGAAAAGAAGCGAATTCGCGAAATGAACACGGAATTGAAGAAAAAGGCCAAAAAAGTGGTCGAATTCCGCGATGCAGAACCGGCGACCGCCGAACCGGTACTCCTTGGCATCACCCAGGCGGCATTGTCCACAGATAGCTTCATTTCAGCGGCATCTTTCCAGGAAACCACAAAAGTCCTGACGGATGCGGCGGTTGAAAGCAAGGTAGATATGCTGCTGGGCCTCAAGGAAAACGTCATTATGGGCCATCTTATCCCCGCAGGCACAGGGCTCAAGAAATTCCGGAATATTATTGTCATACCGGAGGAAGAACCACAGCCTGTCCTTCAAGAAATACTTGAAGAGGAAGCCGCGGAGAAAAAGAAAATCCGTAAAAAAGAGAAAGTCTCAGTTTAGTTCCAAAATAATCCAAAATCGGATATTTTTAGTTGACAAAAACAAAAAATATTCATATATTTATAGGCTCTATTAAAACCTAGGAGTAGTCCCTTTTGCCTACAATTAATCAACTTGTACGCCTCAGCCGCGAACGTGTGACCTTTAAGAGCAAGGCACCGGCTTTACAGCAGTCACCGCAGCGGCGCGGAGTATGCACCAGAGTGTACACCACGACACCGAAGAAGCCGAACTCGGCGCTCCGGAAGGTCGCGCGTGTGCGATTAACTAATAGTATAGAAGTGACGGCATACATTCCAGGAGAAGGTCATAATCTCCAGGAACACTCGATCGTTCTGATCAGAGGCGGAAGGGTGAAAGATCTTCCGGGTGTGCGTTATCATATTGTGCGAGGTACGCTCGATACAGCCGGTGTAACCGACAGGAAACAAGGCAGATCGAAGTACGGCGCAAAGAGACCGAAGTAACATGAGAAAAAAGACAGCTGGTAAACGACATATTACGCCCGATCCGAAATTTAACGACGTTCTCGTCGCGAAATTCATCAACAGCGTGCTGAAGCAGGGGAAAAAACACCTCGCTTCCGGCATCGTGTATGGTGCGATTTCGATCGCCGAAGAACGAAGCAAGATGGCGGGCATCGACATCTTCCGCAAGGCTGTGAACAACGTGAAGCCGTTGCTGGAAATCCGCGCGCGCCGCGTCGGCGGAGCGACGTACCAGATTCCCACGGAAGTGCGACAGGACAGAAGCGTCGCGCTGGCATTCCGCTGGATCATTTCGTACGCGAGCGAGCGCAAGGACAAATCGATGGCGCTGAAGCTAGCTGCTGAACTTCTGGCGGCCGCGAACAACGAAGGAAACGCGATAAAGAAGAAAGAAGATACGCATAAGATGGCTGAGGCAAACAAGGCGTTTGCGCATTTTAAATTTTAAATGCTCGTCAGGAATTTTTTGATTGATTTGGAAGTAGTATAGAGACCTATGGCAAGAGCTTACTCATTAGAAAAGACACGTAATATCGGCATCATGGCCCACATCGATGCCGGCAAGACAACGACGACGGAACGCATACTGTTTTATACAGGCGTCCTTCATCGTATGGGTGAGGTCCATGACGGCGCTGCCACAATGGACTGGATGGAACAGGAAAAAGAACGCGGCATCACGATTACAAGCGCCGCGACAACCTGTTTCTGGGACAATCACCGCCTTAATATTATCGACACTCCGGGCCACGTTGATTTCACAGTCGAAGTCGAACGTTCATTGCGCGTTCTCGACGGCGCTGTCGCTCTGTTCTGTTCCGTCGGCGGCGTGGAACCTCAGTCTGAGACCGTCTGGCGCCAGGCAGATAAGTACGGCGTACCGAGACTGGCATTCGTCAACAAAATGGACCGCGTCGGCGCGGACTATTTCCACTGCATCGAGATGATGAAGACGCGCCTTGGCGCGAACGCGGTACCTGTTCAGATTCCCGTCGGCGAAGGAGACATCTTCACCGGCATTATTGATTTGATTACGATGCGCGCCCAGATTTTCCAGGAGGGCAGCTCCGGTACGACGTGGGAAGAGATGGATATTCCGCACGACCTGCAGAAGCAGGCCCAGGAATACCGCACAAAGATGCTTGAAGCCGTCTCCGATGAGGATGATACGCTGCTCGAGAAATATCTCGAAGGGAAAGAGATTTCTCCGAACGAAATTAAAGCCGTTCTCCGCCGCGCATGTTTAAAAGTCAGCATTGTCCCCGTTCTTTGCGGTTCATCCTTTAAGAACAAGGGCGTTCAGATGCTGTTGGATGCGGTCATCGATTTCCTGCCGTCGCCGATCGATATTTCGAAGGGCGAGATCACGGGACATCACCCCAACATGAAAGACGAGATCACGCGCAAAGTCGACGACAAAGAAAAGTTTACGGCGCTCGCCTTTAAGATCATGACTGATCCGTACGTCGGCAAGCTGACGTTTTTCCGCGTGTATACCGGCAGCCTCGAGACCGGTTCTTACGTCTACAATTCGGTTTCGGGCAAGCGCGAGCGCGTCGGAAGACTGCTCCGCATGCATGCGAACCACCGCGAAGATATCGACATGGCGTACAGCGGCGATATCGCGGCAATGGTAGGTTTAAAAGCTACCCGCACCGGCGATACGCTCTGCGACGAGAAAGATCCTATCATTCTTGAAAAGATGGAATTCCCGGATCCAGTTATCTCGGTCGCCATCGAACCGAAGACCAAAGCGGACCAGGAAAAGATGGGTGAAGCCCTTTCGAAGCTGTCCGATGAAGATCCGACGTTCAGAATTTCGACGAACGAGGAGACAGGGCAGACGATCATCAGCGGAATGGGCGAGTTGCACCTTGAAATTATCATTGACCGCATGAAGCGGGAATTCCGCGTCGAAGCGAATGTCGGAAAACCCCAGGTTGCGTACAAAGAAACGATCCGCAAGAAAGTCGAACAGGAAGGCAAGTTCGTCCGGCAATCGGGCGGAAGAGGCCAATTTGGCCATGTTTGGATCACTGTGGAACCGAACGAGAAGGGCAAAGGCTACGAATTTGAGAATGGTATAATTGGAGGTTCCATTCCAAAAGAGTATATTCCAAGCGTCTCGGAAGGCATCCAGGAAGCAATGCGGAACGGAGTCCTCGCAGGATATCCTGTCGAAGATATCAAGATTAAGTTGTTCGATGGATCGTACCACGATGTCGATTCGTCCGAAATGGCGTTCAAGATCGCCGGTTCTATGGCGTTCAAGGAAGCCGCGCGGAAAGCCCATCCTGTGCTTCTTGAGCCGATCATGGATGTGGAAGTCGTGACTCCCGAGGAGTACATGGGAGACGTCATGGGCGATTTGAGCTCACGGCGCGGAAAGATCGAAGGCCTTCAGGCGCGCAAAGACGCGCAGGTGATCAAGTCGAAAGTGCCGCTGTCAGAAATGTTCGGTTACTCGACGACGCTGCGCTCGATGACGCAGGGACGCGCGATCTACACGATGCAGTTCGCGTTCTACGAAGAAACGCCGCAGAGCATCGCCGACCAGATCGTCGAAAAGATCAAAGGCAAAGAATCAGTTACAGCATAAATTTAGAAATCACTTTTTAGCACCTCTCAGCAAATAGGAGAAGAGAAATGGCAAAAGAAAAATTCTTACGGGATAAACCCCACGTCAACGTCGGCACCATCGGTCACATCGATCATGGGAAGACAACGCTCACCGCTGCGATCACCATGGTGCTCAGCAAGCGTGGATGGGCGTCCGTCCGTACGTTCGATAGTATCGATAACGCTCCGGAAGAGCGCGAGCGCGGTATTACGATCGCCGTCGCGCACGTCGAGTACTCGACCGACAAACGCCATTACGCGCACGTCGACTGCCCCGGCCACGCCGATTATATCAAGAACATGATCACCGGCGCCGCGCAGATGGACGGCGCGATCCTTGTCGTCGCGGCGAATGACGGCCCGATGCCCCAGACGCGCGAGCACATCCTGCTTGCACGCCAGGTCGGCGTTCCCCGTATCGTCGTGTTCATGAACAAGGTCGACATGGTCGACGATCCCGAGCTCATCGATCTCGTTGAGATGGAGCTCCGCGACCTTCTGAAGAAGTACGAATTCCCCGGCGATGAAATTCCAATAATCAAAGGCAGCGCTCTGAAGGCGATGGAACGCGCGCTCGCGCCCGATTCCAAAACGGACGATCCGGCCTTCAAGCCGATCTATGATCTTATGGAAGCGGTTGATTCCTATATCCCGCTGCCGAAGCGCGACGTTGAAAAGCCGTTCCTCATGCCGATCGAAGACGTATTCTCGATCACCGGCCGCGGTACCGTGGGTACCGGACGTGTCGAACGCGGCAGAGCGAAAGTCGGCGACGAAGTTGAGGTCATCGGTCTCGGCGCACACAAGAAGACTGTCGTGACAGGCGCCGAAATGTTCCGCAAGGAGCTCGACGAGGTCCAGGCGGGCGACAATGCCGGAATTCTCCTCCGTGGCGTCGAAAAGAACGAGCTGGAACGCGGAATGGTTATCGCGAAACCCGGATCGATCACGCCGCACAAGAAATTTACCGCGCAGGTCTACGTGTTGAAGAAAGAAGAAGGCGGACGCCATACCCCGTTCTTCACGGGATACCGTCCCCAGTTCTATTTCCGCACGACGGACGTGACCGGCGTGTCAGCGTTGCCCGGCGGCACCGAGATGGTGATGCCCGGAGACAACGTCGACAATATGACGGTTGAGCTCATCGCTCCGATCGCCATGGAAGACGGCTTGCGCTTCGCTATCCGCGAAGGCGGACATACCGTGGGCGCAGGTGTCGTAACAAAAATTCTCGAATAAACTTTTGTAATTAAGGAACGTACCAGTGGCTGGACAAAAGATACGGATAAAGCTAAAATCGTACGATCATACCCTGATCGACAAGTCGGCGGAGAAAATCATCAAAACGGTGAAATCTACCGGCGCGGTCGTGTCTGGTCCGATCCCACTGCCTACGAAGCGAACGCTCTACACTGTTCTGCGATCCCCCAACGTGGACAAGAAATCGCGTGAGCAGTTTGAAATGCGATCCCATAAGCGCCTAATCGACATCCTCAACTCGTCGAACAAGACGGTTGACTCGTTGATGAAGCTTGAGCTTCCCGCAGGCGTCGATGTGGAGATAAAAGTCTAAGGCTTTTCCTCCAACACATACCAGCGATCAGTTGGTACCTCTTGCACTTCTCCAAGCTGCGAGAAGTAATTTATTTACTATTGGAAGAAACAATGAACGGTATCCTCGGTAAGAAAATAGGCATGACCAGCATCTTTGATGAGAAGGGTGAATCCATTCCCTGCACCGTCATTGAAGCGGGCCCGTGCGTCGTAACGCAGATCAAGACAAAGGAACGTGACGGATACGAAGCCCTTCAGGTCGGATTCGAAGAAAAGAAGGACAAGCACGTCACGAAGCCGATGAGCGGCCACTTTAAGAAGGCCGGCACGTCGGCGAAGAAGCGGCTCGGCGAGTTCCGCGGGTTCGACGTGTCGAAGTATCAGCCCGGAGCCGAGATCAAGGTTGACGCAGTGTTTTCGACAGGCGAGAAGGTTTCCGTCGTCGGTACATCCAAGGGGAAAGGCTTCCAGGGTGTCGTAAAGCGCCATCATTTCGGCGGCGGTTCCCAGACGCACGGCCAGAGCGACCGTGTCCGCGCTCCCGGTTCGATCGGCTCAAGCTCGTACCCTTCACGCGTGTTCAAGGGAATGCGCATGGCAGGAAGAATGGGCGGGGAACGCGTCACCGTGAAGAATCTCCGTGTCGTACAAATTATTCCCGAATCGAATTTAATCCTCATCAGCGGATCTGTCCCGGGTCATAACAATAGTTATGTCGAGATCCTCAAAGAGAATCAGAACTAAGAACTCGTATGGACGTAGATATTTATAAAAAAGACGGAACGCCCTCAGGCGAGAAGCTGACCTTGTCCGCGGCAGTGTTCGGCATCGAACCGAACGATCACGCGATCTATGAAGCGGTCACCGCCTACCAGGCGAACCAGCGGCAGGGCACACACAAGACAAAAACCTACGGCGAAGTCGCCGGCAGCGGCAAGAAGCTCTGGAAACAGAAGCATACAGGCCGCGCGCGTATCGGCGCAGTCCGCTCCCCGTTGTGGAAGGGCGGCGGAACGATTTTCGGTCCCGTCCCCAGAGATTACTCGCGCAAACTGCCGAAGCAGGTAGCCCGGCTCGCGCGTAGATCGGCTCTCAGCTACAAAGCGAAAGACGCCGCCATCAGAGTCGTCGAAGATTTTACGTTCGACTCGCCGAAGACCAGGCAGATCACGGAGATCCTGAAAGCATTCCAGCTCTCCGGCAAGAAGACCCTGCTGCTTGTTTCAAAGAACGATACGGCGGTCTATAAGTCGGGAAGAAATATCCCGGCGCTCAATATCATGGAAGCATCCAAGGTATCGACGTACGATATCCTTGACACGACGGTCCTCCTGATTCAGCGGAGCGCAGTCCAGGCACTGGAACAATCTTTACAATAGAAGACGCAGTATGATCGGAATTATTTATCGCCCAATTGTCACCGAGAAAATGACGCACCTTCAGGAGAAGGGGCGTTACGCATTCGAAGTGGACCCCAATGCAAACAAAATCGACATCGCACGCGCCGTTGAGAAACGCTGGAAGGTGAAAGTGACCAACGTCCGGACGATGAACTTTAAGGGCAAGACAAAATCGCAAATGACGCGCAAAGGAAAGTTTGTCGGAAAGACAAGCCATTTCAAGAAGGCGATCATTACGCTGAAAGAGGGAGATAAGATCGAACTCTTTGGAAACATATAAGCGAGAAGAACACCCATGGCACTGAGAAAATTAAAACCTACGACACCGGGAACGCGATGGATGAGCGTTCCGAGCTTCGAAGAGATCACGAAGTCAAAGCCGGAAAAATCGCTCATCGAGCCTCTGAAAGGGACCGGCGGCCGCAATACGAACGGCCACATCACGTCGCGCCACCGGGGCGGCGGACACAAGCGGTTCTACCGCATTATCGATTTTAAGAGAAACAAACGGGAGATGGACGCGAAGGTCATCGCGATCGAATACGATCCGAACCGCTCCGCCCGCATCGCTCTGCTCATGTATAAAGACGGAGAGAAGCGCTATATCATCGCGCCGGATGGCGTGAAGGTCGGAGAGATCCTCATGTCCGGGCCGCGCGCCGAAATTAAGGTCGGCAACGCGATGCCGCTTGCAAACATTCCCGTGGGTTCCTTCGTCCACAATATCGAACTGCGTGCCGGCAAAGGCGCACAGATCGCGCGAAGCGCGGGAGCATCCGTCCAGATGATGGCGAAAGAAGGGGCGTTCGCTCAGCTCCGCCTGCCTTCAGGTGAAATTCGCAACGTTCACCTGGAATGTTACGCGACCGTCGGCATGGTGAGCAACGCGGACCATGAGAATGTTAGTTACGGCAAAGCAGGCCGCATGCGGTGGCTTGGTGTACGGCCGCAGTCGCGCGGCGTCGTGCAGAATCCCGTCGATCATCCTCATGGCGGCGGCGAAGGCAAGTCTCCCCAGGGCAATCCGCATCCTGTGTCTCCGTGGGGATGGCATACGAAGGGTAAGAAGACGCGTCATCACAAGCTGAAATCCAATAAGTATATCGTCAAGCGCCGTAAGTAAACCGAAGGATACCCTATGAGCCGTTCATTAAAAAAAGGTCCGTATGTCGACGCGAAGCTTCTCGCAAAAATCGAGTCGATGGCGAAATCGGGCCAGAAAAAAGTCATCAAGACATGGTCGCGGGCCTCGACGATAACGCCCGATTTTGTCGGCCAGACGCTGGCCGTGCACAACGGCAACAAGTTTATTCCCGTCTATGTTCATGAGGGAATGGTCGGGCACAAGTTGGGTGAATTTGCCCCGACGCGGATTTTCCGGACGCATCCCGGCCTCAAGAGTGAAGAATCTACTACGCCCCAAGGATAATTATCATGTTGGAAGCACGTGCGGTTAACCGCTACATAAGTTCGTCGCCGCGTAAAATGCGGCTTGTCATCGATCTCATCCGGGGAAAGTCGGTTCCGGAAGCGATCAGCATTCTGCATTTCACGCCGAAGCACGCCTCCCGCGTCGCCGAACGCGTTCTGCGGTCGGCCGTCGCCAATCTTCATCAGAAAGATGAAGGCGGCAGAGTCGACAATGAGACATTGTATGTCAAGACAGCGTTTGTCGACGAAGGCCCGAGCATGAAGCGCATGCTGCCCGCTCCGATGGGACGCGCCTACAGGATGGTGAAGCGGTCGAACCATCTCACGGTCGTGGTCGCGCAGAAAATTGTAAAGCAGAAACAGGTTCCGCCTGCAAAAGTTGCGAATCCAAAAGCTAAAGAATCAACACCAAAACAAGCGTAAGCGAAGGAGATCGTTTGGGACAAAAAGTTAATCCGATTGGCTTTCGTCTTGGAGTGCTCAGAACCTGGGACTCCAACTGGTACGACGAAAAAGATTTCTCAGGAAAACTTCAGGAAGACCTGAAAATCCGAAATTACATTTTTAACCGCTTGAAAAAGGCCGGCGTCGCGAGGATCCTCATCGACCGGACCCCGAAGCGGGCAGTCATCACGATCCATACGTCACGTCCCGGGATCGTCATCGGACGCAGCGGCAAGGAGATTACGCAGCTCGAAGAAGAGCTGAAGCAGGTTACGAACAAGGAAGTCAAGATATTGATTCATGAAGTCAAACGGCCGGAACTCGATGCCTACCTCGTCGCGGAGAATATCGCTCAGCAGCTCGAGGGAAGAATGGCGTTTCGCCGCGCGATGAAAATGGGAATCACCTCCGCAATGCGGATGGGAGCCGAAGGCGTTCGCGTCATGTGCGGCGGAAGACTGGGCGGAGCGGAAATCGCGCGTTCGGAGCAGTACAAAGAAGGCCGCATCCCGCTTCATACACTGCGCGCCGACATCGATTACGCGCAGGCCACAGCGATGACGATCTACGGAACCATCGGCGTGAAAGTATGGATCTGCCGCGGTGAAGTTCTCGAACGCGATTCAAAGAAATAATTGATTACAGGTACACGCAATGTTACTGCCAAAACGAGTTAAATACAGAAAAGCCCAGCGCGGAAGGATGCGGGGGAAGGCCACCCGCGGAGCAACGGTTTCTTTCGGAGATTTCGGACTAAAAGCGATGGAACCGGGTTGGATCACGCAGCGCCAGATCGAAGCGGCCCGTGTCGCCCTCACCCGTCTCATGAAGCGCGAAGGAAAAGTCTGGATCAGGATTTTCCCGAGCAAGCCGGTCACGAAGAAGCCCGCGGAAACCCGTATGGGCAGCGGAAAGGGCGTCCCGGAATTCTGGGTCGCAGTGGTGAAGCCCGGCACGATCATGTTCGAGCTTGGCGGCATCAAACGCGTCGTCGCTTCGGAAGCGATGAATCTCGCTGCGCATAAGCTTCCCATCAAAACGAAAATGGTTACACGCATGACGTACGAGGAGTGACCCAGATTATGAAGATTTTTGAAATTCGTGAAATACCCGTGGCCGAGCTGGCCAAACGGATCAAAGATGAAGAGGAAAACCTCGTTCATCTGAAGTTTCAGAAGGCAACGAGCCAGCTGGAAAGCCCGATTAAGATTCGCATGGTACGTCGTGACATCGCGAAGTTGAAGACGGTCCTGCGTGAGCGCGAGATGAAACAGCACAGCGCCCCCGCCGCCGAGAATAAGAAATAAGGAATCAGCACATGTCAGAAGAACGAGCATTACGAAAATTACGGCAGGGGAAAGTCGTCAGCAACAAGATGCAGAAGAGCATCGTCGTGGCGATCGAACGCCGCGTCGCCCATCCGATCTACAAGAAGTATTTCACACGCACGACGAGGCTCGTCGCGCACGATGAACAGCAGCAGGCGAAGATCGGCGACATCGTAAAAATTATGGAAACGCGCCCGCTGAGCAAGACCAAGCGGTGGCGCCTGGTTGAAATTATTGAGAAAGCCAAATAACTCCCGGTAAACGACCATGATTCAGGAAGAGACAAACTTAGTAGTAGCAGATAATTCGGGCGCGAAGAAAGTTCGCTGCATCCGGGTGCTCGGAGGCCACGACCGGCGGTATGCCGGAGTCGGAGACCTTATTGTGGTTTCCGTGAAGAGCGCTATTCCTGGTGCCGGCGTAAAAAAGGGAGAAGTGTCCCGCGCGGTGATCGTCCGGACGAAGAAAGAAACCCGCCGGAAAGACGGATCGTTTATCCGCTTTGATGAAAATGCGGCAGTATTGCTGAACACCCAGGGCGAACCGAGAGGCACGCGCATTTTCGGGCCTGTCGCGCGCGAGCTTCGCGACAAAAACTACATGAAGATCATCTCGCTCGCGCCTGAAGTTCTTTAAGGAAATTAGGAATGAATATTAAGAAGAATGATACAGTAGAAGTGATCTCCGGGAATTCCCGGGGAAAGACCGGAAAAGTCCTGAAGGTGTTTACCGAGTCCGGCAGGGTGATCGTCGAAGGCGTGAATATCATTAAGCGTCACACGCGCGCTTCGCAGAAGAATCCCCAGGGCGGAATTATCCAGAAAGAGGAGAGCATCCACGCCTCCAACGTGATGGTCCTCTGCCCGAAGTGCGGCAAGACCTCGCGTCTCGGCCGTCAGCAGGTTTCCGATTCCGCTTCAGGCCGGAAGAGCACGATGCGGATCTGCGGCAAATGTGAGGAAATGTTTTAAGGTGAGTTATGGCAAAAGAAAAAAAACCAAAAACTGAAAAAGAAACGAAGAAACCTGAAGCCGCCGAGCACACGCTCGAAGCCGGAGTTCCGCCCCGATTACGGGAGCTCTTCAAAGGCACCGTCATCCAGGAGCTCATGAAGAAGTTTCAGTATTCAAACGTCATGCAGGTCCCCCGGCTGGAAAAGATTTCCATCAATGTCGGCGTCGGCGCTGCAACACAGGACGCGAAGCTCCTTGACGTCGTCGTGAAGGACCTTGAGACGATCGTCGGGCAGAAAGTCGTCACGACGAAGGCCAAAAAGGCGATTTCGAACTTCAAGCTGCGTGAGAATCTCGCGATCGGAGCACGGGTGACCCTTCGCTCGGCCCATATGTACGAATTCATGGACCGCTTCGTCAACGTCGCCGTTCCGCGTATCCGCGACTTCAAAGGCTTCTCCGACCGTTCGTTCGACGGCCGCGGGAATTACACAGTCGGCATCAAAGAACATATCATCTTCCCCGAAATCGACGTTGACAGAGTCACGAAGATCTTCGGCATGGATATCAGTTTTGTCACGACGGCATCCACCGACCAGGAAGCATACGAACTGCTCAAAGGACTCGGCATGCCCTTCGTAAAGCGGCAGGAAGTTTTAGAGCAAACAAGCACTCAGAAAAACTAGAAGGAGATATTGTTTGGCACGTTTAGCAATGGTAGTTAAATCGAAGCGGACACCCAAGTTTGCGGTGCGGAAACATTTCCGGTGCAATCTCTGCGGACGTCCCCGCGCATACCTTCGCAAGTTCGGTATCTGCAGGATTTGTTTCAGAAAGATGGCACTCGACGGAAAGATTCCCGGTGTCGTAAAGGCTAGCTGGTAAGGAGAGAACATGAATACGACAGACCCGATTTCCGATTATCTTACGCGCATGCGCAACGCGATTCGCGCCCGGCACAAGCGGTTCGACGTTCCGGCCTCGAACGTGAAGCGCGCGATGACAAAGATCCTCCAGGATCAAAAATTTATCACGGGATTCTCCGAGATCAAGGATAACAAGCAGGGCGTCCTGCGTATCACGCTGAAATATTCGGATGGCATCAACGCCATCACCGGGTTGAATCGCGTGAGCCGTCCCGGACTCCGGACCTACGCGTCGGCCGACGATCTCCCGAGAGTCTTGAACGGGCTCGGCATCGCGCTCATCTCGACGTCAAAAGGAATTATGACTGAACGAGACGCGCGCGCGCAGCGTGTCGGCGGCGAAGTGTTGTGCAAAATTTGGTAATGTAAAGGAGTTCAGACAGTGTCACGAATTGGAAAACGTCCCGTCGCTCTTGCGAAGGGTGTAAAAATAGAAAAGAAAGCCGGAACGCTCAAGGTCAGCGGCCCGAAAGGCGAGTTGTCAGCCGCCGTTCCCGCGACGATCACGTTTGAAGTGAAGGACGATCAGGTCATCCTGACCCGCAGCTCGGACGAGAAGTCGCAGAGAGCGCTTCACGGCACGTGGAGAGCTCTTCTCAATAACATGGTGAAGGGTGTGTCCGAAGGATTTCAGAAAAAACTCGAAATCGTCGGCGTCGGATACAAAGCCGAAGCAAAAGGCAAGAAGCTCCAGCTCGCGCTCGGTTATTCACACCCGATCCTGTTTGAACCGCCGCCCGGCATTAAGGTTGAAGCCCCCGCGCCGACCAACATCATTATTTCCGGAATCGACAAACAGCTCGTCGGACAGGTGGCGGCGAAGCTTCGGTCGTTCCGTCCGCCGGAGCCGTACAAAGGCAAAGGCGTAAAGTACGAAGGCGAGTATATCCGCCGCAAAGCAGGAAAAGCTGCGGCAACAGCAGGAACGAAGGCAGGATAACCTATGATAACGAAATCAAGAAGCGCGCGGCACGCGCGCATTAAAACTCGTGTAAGCAAGAAGATCCGCGGGACGGCGGAACGTCCGAGATTTACGGTCTTCCGCAGCCTCAACCATTTGTACGCCCAGATTGTCGACGACTCCCAGGCGAAGACACTCGTCGCTGCCTCGTCGCTGACGAAGGATCTCAAGGGCGAACTCAAGGAGATTAAGGGTCAAAAAGAGAAAGCGAAACGGCTCGGCGCGTACCTCGCGAAGAAAGCGGTCGCTCAAAATCTCAAGCGGGTCGTGTTCGACCGGAATGGATACATGTTTCACGGAGTGATAAAATCGCTGGCCGATGGAGCTCGTGAAGGCGGGCTTGAGTTCTGAGTTCACGGGCGACCGGGCAGCAAACTGATTCCCGGGTCGTCTAATGGCAGGACAGCGGCCTTTGGAGCCGTTAGTGGAGGTTCGAATCCTCCCTCGGGAGCACATTGTACATAAACTAAATTTGGAGCAAGCACAGTGACACGCATAAGAGCAGGTGAATTAAATCTTAAGGACAAGCTCGTCCACATCAACCGTGTGGCGAAGGTCGTCAAAGGCGGACGCCGTTTCAGTTTCAGCGCGATCGTCGTCGTCGGCGACGGCGACGGCCACGTCGGCATCGGCCTCGGCAAAGCGAACGAAGTTCAGGACGCGATTTCCAAGGGCGTCGACGACGCGAAGAAGAATGTCGTTAAGGTATCAATTTTCAAAGGCTCGATCCCTCATGCGATCTACGCAAAGTACGGCGCATCGAAAGTATTGTTGAAACCGGCATCCCCCGGAACGGGGCTCATCGCCGGCGGCGGCGTTCGCGCGGTTCTTGAATCCGCGGGCGTCAAAGACGTTCTCACGAAGTCCATCGGTTCCTCAAATCCGCACAATGTCGTAAAGGCGACCCTGCAGGCGCTCTTGAGCCTCACGGACGCCCGCACGATGGCGCAGAAGCGCGGAATGACGATGAACGAATTATTCAATCTCCAGCAAGCAGCGGCGAATTAAGTATGGAAAAGAAACTCAAAATTACACAGGTCATCAGCCAGCTCGATTGCCTCGAAGCGCAGAAGCGCACGATCAAGGCGCTCGGACTGGGCCGTCCGAATTTTTCGGTCACCAAAAAGGATTCACCCCAGATCAGAGGCATGATCAACCGGGTGAAGCACCTCGTGAAAGTGGAAGAGGTGAAAGGTTAACATGGGCGCATCCTTAAACAATTTACAGCCGGCCCCGGGCTCGCGCAAGAGACGGAAACGTATCGCGCGCGGACAGGGATCAGGACACGGCGGGACCGCGACACGCGGACATAAGGGCGAGGGAGCACGTTCAGGCACCCACTACCGCCCGTGGTTCGAAGGCGGCCAGATGCCGCTCGTTCGCCGGATTCCGAAATTCGGTTTCCATAGCCCGTTCAGGGTTGAGTACCAGGTCGTCAATGTCGCGACGCTCGAGCTCCTCGCAGGCAGCGGAAAAATTTCAGGCGGAAAAGTTACTCCTGAGATTCTCTATACTGCCGGAGCAATCTCGAAAAAGTCGGTGCCGGTGAAGATTCTCGGCGACGGCGATCTCAAGACAAAGCTCGAAGTCACCGCCCACGCGTTCAGCGCGTCGGCAAGCAAAAAGATCGAAGGTGCCGGAGGCAAAATCATCACAATTTCGACAGAGAAGAAGTAATCGATGTCAAAACTTACGGAAAGTTTTCGTAATATTTTCAAGATTCAGGAGCTCCGGCAACGGATCCTGTTTACTGCCGCGCTGCTGGTCGTCGTTCGCGTGGGCGCGCACATAACGCTGCCCGGCGTGAACTCCGCGGTGCTGACCGAAGCGATGCGGAACCAGGCGTCCAATACGCTCTTCGGCCTCTACGACCTTTTCGTCGGCGGCGCCTTCAGCAATGCCGCCGTCTTCGCGCTCGGCATCATGCCGTACATCAGCGCTTCGATCATCATTCAGCTCCTCGGCGCCGTCATTCCGACAATTCAGAAAATGTCGAAGGAAGGCGAAGAGGGCCGGAAGAAGATCACGCAGTGGACCCGCTATGGCACGGTGGGAATCTCCCTCCTCCAGGCATGGGGCGTGAGCGTTCAGCTTTCGAGCATGGCTCCGAGCGGCGTTCCGATCGTCCAGCCGGAAGTACAGGGCTTCCTGTTCCACATCTCGACGATGATCGTCCTTACCGCGGGCACAGTCTTTATGATGTGGCTGGGCGAGCAGATCACGGAGCGCGGCATCGGAAACGGTATCTCGCTGATCATTTTTATCGGTATCATCGCACGCTTCCCCAACTCCCTCCTGGATGAGTTCAGGCTCTTGACCTCAACGGATCCCGCAGGCTGGCCCATTAAGGCGATCCTGCTCCTGGGATTTATGGTCGCTATCGTTGCGGGAATAACGATGATTACACAGGCAACGCGCCGTATCCCGGTCCAGTACGCGAAGCGCGTCGTCGGACGTAAAGTCTATGGCGGCGTGACGCAATATATTCCGATGAGAGTCAACACTGCCGGCGTTATGCCGATCATCTTCGCCCAGGCGATCATGTTCATCCCCAACACGATCCTGACGTTTTTCCCGGACAGCGAATTTCTCCAGAGGATCGCGGGGTATCTGTCGTACACGTCGATTACGTATTCGATCGCGTACGCGCTCATGATCATCTTCTTCACCTATTTTTATACCGCCGTCGCGTTCAATCCGAAAGACGTCGCGGAAACGATGCAGAAGCAGGGCGGCTTCATCCCGGGAATTCGTCCCGGAAAGAATACTTCCGATTTTATCGATAACATTTTAACGAAGATCACCCTGCCCGGCTCGGTGTTCCTCGCGATTATCGCAATCCTTCCCGCGTTCATGATCAGGATGGGATTGACGTCAAATTTTGCAAGCTTCTTCGGCGGTACGAGTCTCCTCATCGTTGTCGGTGTGGGCCTCGATACGTTACAACAGGTCGAATCGCATCTTCTCATGCGCCATTACGATGGCTTCATGAAGAGCGGTAAGATCAAAGGCAGAAGAATGTAACTCTGCATGATGGTCGATGCCAAAAGCCACCTCCAAGTCCCCGAAGGAGATCGCGCTGATTCGGGAAAGTTGCCACATTGTGGCAGAAGTACTTCGTTTGCTCAAGGGCTATGTGCGTCCCGGCGTCAGCACGAAGGAACTCGACAGGCTGGCTGAGGAATTTATCCGTTCGCGGGATGCCGAACCGGCATTCCTGGGGTACGGCTCCGATCGTCGTAATCTGTATCCCGCAAGCATTTGTGCTTCGGTCAACGATGAAGTTGTTCACGGTATCCCCGGAGGCAGAACCCTGCGCGAAGGGAACGTCATCTCGATCGATGTCGGGGTAAAAAAAGAAGGTTTCTACGGCGACGGCGCCTGGACGTTTCAGGTCGGAGCCGTCGATGAAGAGAACGCCCGGCTCATGAAAGTCGCGGAAGAATCGCTCTTCAAAGGAATTGAGCAGGCGCGCGCGGGCAACCGCGTCCACGACATCTCGGCGGCAGTACAACAGCACGTCGAGAAGGCGGGATTTTCGGTTGTACGAGATTTAGTAGGGCACGGAGTCGGCCGGAATCTTCACGAAGAACCCGCGATTCCGAATTTCGGCAAAGCGGGTACGGGCATGCTGCTCCAGAGCGGCATGACGCTCGCGATCGAGCCGATGGTGAACGCCGGAGCGTACGATGTGAAGATCGACGGCGACGGCTGGACAGTGCGGACGTTGGACGGAAGTTCCTCCGCGCATTTCGAACATACAATTGTTATCACTGATAATGGACCGGAAATTCTCACGAAATAACAGGGTGAATGGCTAAACAGGGCCCTATCTCGATGGATGGCGTCATTACCGAGACACTGCCGAACGCGATGTTCCGCGTGAAGCTCGATAATGGTCACGAAATCCTCTCGGTCATTTCGGGAAAGATGCGGATGCATTATATAAAGATTTTGGTGGGGGATAAGGTGACGGTGGAATTGTCTCCCTACGATTTGACGAAAGGTCGAATCACCTACAGATATAAATAAAGGAAGTGCTATGAAAGTACGATCGTCAGTAAAGAAATTATGTGAAAATTGCAAGATCATCCGGCGCAAAGGCGTTGTCCGCGTGATCTGCAAAAACCCAAAGCATAAGCAGCGCCAGGGTTAAAAAGTTAACGGCGCTGGTGTGCGGATTACTCTGAAAGGATAACACAACTTGGCACGTATAGCCGGCATAGATCTGCCGAAAAATAAACGCGCGGAAATCGGACTCACGTACATCTACGGTATCGGGAGAACGAGCTCCAAGAAAATTCTCACGGAAGCGGGCATCGATGTGAACAAGCGCATCGGCGACCTCAACGACGACGAAGTGGCGAAAATCCGCTCGATCATCACCTCCGATTTTAAGGTCGAAGGCGCGGCGCGCAGCGAAACGCAGATGAATATCAAGCGGTTGATGGACATCAATTCGTACCGCGGCCTCCGTCACCGTAAGGGTTTGCCCGTTCGCGGCCAGCGGACGCGGACAAACGCGCGCTCGCGCAAAGGAAAGCGCAAGACGGTCGCAGGCAAGAAAAAAGTCATGGCCAAGAAATAATCATTAGGAAGAAGTATAACGTATGGCGAAACAACAAGCAGGAGCAGCGGGATCTTCCGCACCCACAGCGGCGGCGAAAAAGAAGAAGAAAATCCAGGTCGATGTTACCGGAAAAGTCTTCATCAAGGCCACGTTTAACAACGTCATTGTCACGGTTACCGATGTCTACGGAAACGTGATCAGCTGGTCGTCCGCCGGACGCAACCAGTTCAAAGGCTCGCGCAAGAACACACCGTTCGCGGCCCAGGTGACCGCCGAAGCGGCCGCCAAGGAAGCCTTCGACATGGGCTTGAGGAAAGTCGACGTGTTCGTGAAGGGCCCCGGTTCGGGGCGCGAAGCGGGCATTCGTTCGCTGCAGATGATAGGTTTGGAAATTCTCAGCATCCGGGATATCACCCCGATACCGCATAACGGATGCCGCGCGCCGAAACGCCGCAGAGTGTAATCATTTATTATAGGATGACGTAAGGAAACTATGGGAAGATATATAGGTCCAGTTTGTCGGTTGTGCCGGAGGGAACGGCAGAAGTTGTTCCTGAAGGGAACCAAGTGCTTCACGGAAAAATGTCCTGTGGAACGGAGAGGTTATCCTCCCGGGCAGCATGGCCAGATGCGCAGACAGAAAGTGTCTGAATACGGAGTTCAGCTTCGCGAGAAGCAGAAGATCCGCCGCATGTACGGGCTCATGGAAAACCAGTTCCGCAATTATTTCGAGGACGCGTTGAGCCAGACCGGACGCACCGGTGAGACGCTTGTGAAGATGCTCGAACGGCGCTTTGATAACGTCGTCTACCGGATGGGCTTCGCCCCGTCACGGAAGGCAGCGCGCCAGATTATCGGGCACGGGCACTTCATGATCAATAATAAGGTTGTCAATATTCCTTCGTACCAGCTCAAGGCGGGGGATATCGTCCAAGTGCGCGAGCGGAGCAAGAAACTCGACGTGATTCACTCCGCGATGAAGCGCATGAAGGACAGCACGATGCTTCCATGGCTCAGCCTCGACAAAGCTTCGATGGCAGGGACATTCCTCAATGTTCCCGAACGGGCGGATGTTCCCCTCAACGCGAACGAACAGCTCGTCGTTGAGTTGTATTCTAAATAAACGCATGTGTAGTGCTGTCCCTTTCCGGGGCAGAGGAATTTTGTGAAAAGAGGAGTCATATGGTAACAACATCAATTCAAATGCCGGAGAAGGTTCAGCTTGACGAAAGCAGCTTCTCGAACACCTTCGGCAGATTCGTCCTTCAACCGCTCGAAAAGGGATTCGGTGCGACAATGGGCAACGCGCTTCGCCGCGTTCTCCTGTCCTCCATTCCGGGCACGGCCTTTACCGCGCTCCGTCTGGAAGGCGTCCTGCACGAATTCTCGACGATTAACGGAGTGGTCGAGGACGTAGCGGAGATTATCCTGAACCTGAAATCCGTCCGGATGAAGCTGATCAATAAGAAGCTCAACCGGATCGTCATGCAGATGAAAGGCCCCAAGGAGTTTACGGCGGCCGATATCCAGAAGTCGAATCCTGAAATTGAAATTCTCAACCCGCAGCAGCATATCGCAACGCTGAACACCGGCGCCGAGTTCGAGCTCGAACTCCGTGTTGGACGCGGCAAAGGATATGTTCCCGCGGAAGAAAACAAGCCGGTCGACACGGTCGCGGGCCTCATCCCGATCGATTCGATCTTTACGCCGATCAAGAACGTCCGGTACTTTGTTGAACCGACGCGCGTCGGCCAGCAGATCGATTACGAAAAGCTTATTCTCGAGATCGAAACAGACGGTTCGATCGCTCCGGACGACGTGCTTGCCCAGGCGGCAAACATCCTGCGCGATCATGTCCAGCTCTTCCTGAGCTTTGACGTCGAATCTGAAACCGCGGAAGATCTCATGGAGAAGGATTCCGAGTTCGCGCGGATCCGGAAGGTATTGCAGATGAACGTCGACGAGCTTGAGCTCTCCGTCCGCTCGCATAACTGCCTCCGGGCTGCGAACATCAAGACGATTGCGGACCTCGTGCGCCGCGACGAACCCGAGCTTCTGAAGTTCCGGAATTTCGGACGAAAGTCGCTCGCCGAGCTTTCTGAAATCATCGAACAGTTCGGTCTGACGTTCGGCATGGACGTCGACAAATATCTCGTCGACGAAACTAACTAATAACGAAAGAACTTTATGCGTCACAGAAAATCAGGCAGAAAACTTAAACGAACCGCGAGCCACCGCAAGGCGACGCTCATCGCGTTGTCCACGGCGCTCCTGCGCCACAAGCGCATCCGCACGACCGTCGCGAAGGCGAAGGAAACGCGCATGTTCGTCGAGAAGCTCATCACGCGCGCGAAGAATGCCGTCGCGGGTGAAACCGAACAGCAGAAAAACGTTCACGCCCGCCGTGAAATTTCCCGCTACATCAAGGACCGCGCCGTTGTGACGGAGCTCTTCGGAGAAATCGCACCGAAAGTCGCGAACAGGGCAGGCGGATACACTCGTGTCGTGAAGCTTGGCCAGCGCCACGGCGATAACGCCGAGGTTGCTCTCCTCGAACTCGTCGATTTCCAAATCGTCCAGGAGAAGAAGAAAGCCAAAGCCGACAAGCCGAAGAAGAAAAAGGAGAAGGAAGTGAACGCTCCCCAGGCGGATACAAAGATCTAAGCGACGGCAAGAATCCTTCGCTAGCGAAAGGCTCACAGCTTCTGTGAGCCTTTTTTTTGTTTCCAGGCAGGTAGGTGTATTGCCTCTCAGACCCCGTTGTTTGCGCGGATTTGTTTGATTCTCCATCCCAAAATGTGTATCTTTTTTTCTGATGATCTACCCCTTTCACGACATAGAACAGAAATGGCAGGCGTACTGGGAGACTCACCAGACATTCCACACGCCTGACGATACCTCGAAGAAGAAGCTGTATATCCTGGACATGTATCCGTATCCTTCAGGCGCCGGGCTCCATGTCGGCCATCCCGAAGGCTATACCGCGACCGATATTTATTGCCGTTTCAAGCGCATGTCCGGTATTCAGGTGCTCCATCCGATGGGCTGGGACGCCTTCGGGCTTCCCGCCGAACAGTATGCCATGAAGCACAACGTCCACCCGCGTATCACGACGGTGCAGAACATCGATAACTTCCGGCGCCAGATCAACATGCTCGGCCTGAGCTATGACTGGTCGCGCGAAGTCGATACAACGGACCCCGGGTACTACAAATGGACTCAGTGGATTTTCCTGAAAATCTACAATTCGTGGTACGATAAGCGTGCGAACAAGGCCCGGCCCATCCAGACTCTGGAGGATGAGCTTGCTCTCCGCGGGACGCTAGACCTGGGGATCGAATCACAAATGAGCGCGGCAGAGTGGAAGCAAAAAACCAGGAAAGAACGGTTTGATTTTCTCGCGCAGTTCCGCCTCGCGTACATCGCAGAGGTACCCGTGAACTGGTGCGAAGCGCTCGGTACGGTCCTTGCGAATGAAGAAGTCGATGAGTGGAATGAGAAGGGCTTCACCGTAGAGCGCAAGCCGATGCGACAGTGGATGATGCGCATAACCGCGTATGTCGACCGGCTGCTTGAAGACAGCAAAGAGCTCAATTGGCCCTCCTCGACGCTGGATCAGCAACGGAACTGGATAGGAAAATCTGAAGGTGCATTCATTCAATTTCGGGTCAATGGCTCGGAGAATGAGATACGGGTTTTTACGACCCGGCCGGATACTGTCTTCGGCGCCACCTACATGGTACTCGCCCCGGAGCATCCGCTCGTCGAATCGTTAACCAGCTCTTCGCAGAAGACCGAGGTTAACGCCTACCGCGAACAAACGAAACTCAAGAGCGATCTTGATCGCGGGCTCGATAGGGAAAAAACCGGCGTCTTCACCGGCAGTTTTGTCATCAATCCGGCAAACAAGAAGGAAGTACCGGTCTGGATCGCCGATTACGTCCTCATGGGATACGGGACCGGCGCGATCATGGCGGTTCCCGGCCAGGACGAACGGGACTGGGAATTCGCGGAGAAATTCAATCTCCCCATCGTGCGGACTGTTCAGCCCCCGTCGGATTTTGCAGGCAAAGCCTACACGGAAGAAGGGCCGGCCGTCAACAGCGATTTTCTCGACGGCCTGAGCATCGTGGACGCAAAATCAAAGATTATCGATTGGCTCGAGTCGAACGGAATCGGCCGCAGGGCGGTCCAGTATAAATTGCGCGACTGGCTCTTCTCCCGGCAGCGGTATTGGGGAGAACCCATTCCAATCGTTCATCTTGAAGACGGGACGATGAAATCTCTCGATGAGGCGGAACTTCCGCTCCTTCTTCCCGATCTCAAGAAATTTCAGCCGAGCGGCACAACGGAATCTCCGCTGGCGCTGGCACAAGACTGGGTGAATGTCGTTGATAAAGAAACCGGCCTGAAGGGAAGACGCGAGACCAACACGATGCCGCAATGGGCAGGCTCGTGCTGGTATTACCTGCGCTATCTTGATCCTCACAATCCGGCGATGCTCTGTTCTCCGGAAAAGGAAAAATATTGGATGCCTGTCGATCTGTATGTCGGCGGCGCAGAGCATGCCGTGCTTCATCTTATGTATGCGAGATTCTGGCACAAAGTATTGTATGATCTCGGGTACGCAAGCACGAAGGAGCCGTTCATGAAACTGCGGCACCAGGGAATCATCCTCGGCGAAGACTCCCGCAAGATGTCGAAGGCCCGCGGCAACGTCGTCAACCCGGACGATGTCGTGAAGGAGTATGGCGCCGACGCCCTGAGGTTGTTCGAAATGTTCATGGGCCCTCTCGAGGAAACGAAGCCCTGGTCGACGAGGGGTGTCGAAGGGGTCTTCAGGTTTCTCAACCGCGTCTGGCGGATGATCGCCGACGAGGAGGGTCGCCTGCTGCCCGCTATCCGCGACGCGCAACTTACGGAAGAGCAGGACCGCGTGCTGCACCAGACGATCAAGAAAGTCACCGAAGACATCGATACGTTGAACTTCAACACTGCAATTTCGCAGATGATGATCTTTGTGAACGAATTTCTGAATCTTGAAGTAAAGCCGCGTGCGGCGATGGAATCATTCGTCCTCCTTCTCGCTCCGTTTGCTCCGCACATCGCAGAGGAGCTTTGGTCCAAGCTGGGGCATCCCGAGTCGCTCGCCTATGCCGCATGGCCGGCGTGGGACGCATCGAAAATCAAGGTCGATACGATTGAAATGGTCGTGCAGGTCAACGGCAAAGTTCGCGCGAAGTTCCCGGTAGCTCTGAATATCGCCGACGATGCGCTGAAATCGATGGTTCTCGGGCATGAATCGGTGAAAAAGTATATCGACGGGAAGAAGGTACAGAAGGTTGTCGTCGTGAAAAATAAGCTCGTCAGCATAGTTATTTCATGAACGGACTCTCCGTTATTGTCGTCACTCTGAACGAAGAACGGAACATCGCCCGGTGCCTGAAGAGCGTGGCATGGGCGGACGAAATCGTCCTGGTCGATTCGTTTAGCACGGATACAACGATCGAGATCGCGAAAACTTTCACCTCGAAGATCTTTCAGTACGAATACCCGGGCTACAGCAAGCAGGTTGAGCGGGGAATTCAGCAGGCGGCGAATGAATGGATATTTATCCTTGATGCCGACGAAGAAGTATCGACGGAACTCGCCCTCTCCCTGCGCGATACGATAGCACAGCCGGAAGCGGCAGACGGCTACTACGTCAATCGCAAGGTCCAGGTATTCGGGAAATGGATTTATCATTCCGGATGGTATCCTGACTGGCAATTTCGCCTCATGCGGAAGGCTTCTCTCGTCGCCGAGCATCTTGAAATTCACGGAGCGTTTACGACGCATGGCCGGAAAGGCAGGCTTGAGGGAGAACTCTTTCACTACACGTACGATACCATCGAACAATACCTGGAAAAGATCAACGACTATACTTCTCTCCATGTCTCGAACAAGCTTAAGGACGAACCAGATTTGCGGGTCGGCCTCGGGAAGATCGTCTTCAGCCCCGTTTCTCATTTTCTGAGAATGTTCGTCGTCAACAAGGGATACAAAGACGGCATTCCCGGGTTCTTTCTTTCAGTCTACTCCGCGTTGTATACACTCTTGCTCTACGCGAAGACGTGGGAATATCAATTCAAGAAAGCGGGGGCGGCCGAGCTTCCGCCGGTAACAAATTTCGAGCTTCAGCGGTATAAGCGCCTCTAACTTCCACTTCGATCCAATTGAAGAAATCGCTCACGCTCACGATTGCAGTTTACAACGCCGTTACATACCTGGAATTTGTCCTGGCGGCGCTGGCGCGTCAATCGATGAACGATTTTGAGGTGATCATCGCCGACGACGGGTCGGGGCCTGAAATCAGAACGCTCATCGACCGCGTCAAATCCACCGCCCCCTTTCCGATCCTTCACTTGTGGCATGAGGACAAGGGATTCCGGAAGAACGAAATGCTCAACAAGGCGATTTCCGCCTCGCAGACAGATTACCTCGCCTTTATCGACGGCGACTGCGTCCCGCACCGCCATTTTATGCGCGATCACTGGACGCACCGCGAGGGACGAAGCCTCCTGTGCGGGCGGCGCGTAAACCTCAGCAAACAGATCACCGAAAAGCTCACCGTCGACGACATATCGAGCGGCAAATTTGAGAAGCTTTCTCTGAGCGTCCTCCTCGACGGCCTCATGGCGCGCAGCAGCAACCTTGAAGACGCGATCAGGATCGAATCGCCCGCGCTGCGGCGCCTCCTGCACCGCAACAAAGCGCGGATCCTTGGGTGCAATTTTTCCGTCCGCAAACAGCTGCTTGAGAATATCAACGGATTCGACGAAGAGTATCAGGCGCCGGGGATTGGCGAAGACACCGATATCGCGTTCCGGCTCGAGCTTGCGGGAGCCCGTCTTGTGACGCTGCGCTATCTTGCCTCGCTCTTTCACCTTTATCATCCGCTGACTCAGGTCGGTGATACGAACAGGAAGATTTTCGAGCGCGTCGTGGCGTCGGGAGAAGCTGTCTGCAGGAACGGCATCCGCCATCTTGAGGAGCATGCATGAGGCCGAATGACACGTGTCTGCCCATGGCGGCATATCCGGAATGAAATCCCTGGCCACATACCTGCGCATTCTGCGCTATGCCCGCCGGTACTGGGACCATATCGCCGCCTCAGTCGTAAGTACGGTGTTGTATTCCCTTTTTAGCGGGGTCTCGATTTATTTATTCATTCCGCTGCTCGACGTTTTGTTCCATCCTGAAAAAATCAATAGCGGCGAGGTTTCCGACACTCTTAAAATACCCTTCGGGCTCGGGACGGTGCTGCGCGACGCGAAAGACGCGTTCGTGCATTTTGTATTCAGCGGAAACCAGCTCGACGCGCTCTTTCGGATCTGCGTTATCCTTGTCGCGGTGTTTCTATTGAAAAACGTCTTCGGCTACCTTCAGGCGTATTTTATGAACTACGCGGAGGAGGGAGTGATCAAAGATATCCGGAACGAGCTTTACCGCCATCTTCACGATCTGCCCCTCGGCTTTTTCACCAACGAGCGTACCGGCAAGCTTATATCGCTGATTACGAACGACGTCAACATCATGAACGGAGGAGTCAGCGCCTGTTTCGTGACGATGATCCGGGAGCCCCTGCTGATCCTGGTGTTTCTCGGTATCGCGTTCAGCCTGAGCTGGAAGCTCACCGTCATTTCTCTTCTCGTCTTTCCGGTGGCGCTCTTGATCATAAGTTTTATCGCGCTCCGCCTGCATAAAGAACGGGGAATCACGCAGGACCGGCTGGCAGACATTACATCGGTCGTGCAGGAAACGATTTCCGGGGTCAAGGTCGTCAAGGCGTTTGGCATGGAGGAGTTTGAAAACCGGAAGTTCATGCGCCAGACACAGCGGTACTTTACGTCGCTCATCAAGCTTTCGCGCATGCGCGATCTCGCTTCTCCCACAACGGAATTGCTCAGCATCATCGCGGGCGCGGTGATCATATGGTACGGCGGAAAACAAATATTGGTGGAGCACAGCCTCAACGCGAGCGAATTCATCAGCTTCCTGTTTATTATTTTTCAAATAATGCCGCCGGTAAAGGATCTCACCAGCGTTAATAACCGCATCCAGGAGGCGAGCGCCGCGGGCGAACGGCTGTTCACGATCCTCGACACGGAGCCGTCGATCCGGAATGCCTCCGGCGCCCGGAAGATCCCGACATTTTCGAAATCGCTGGAATTTCAGAATGTCTGCTTTGCGTACAACGACGGAGACCAGGTGTTGAACGATATCAACGTCACGATTTCGAAAGGGGAAGTGGTCGCGATCGTGGGCCCGAGCGGGAGCGGGAAGACGACGTTCGTCGACCTCGTGCCGCGATTCTATGACCCGCGCAGCGGAGGAATACTCATCGACGGCGTCGACCTTCGTGAGATTGACGTTCAATCGCTGCGGGAAAAAATCGGCATCGTGACACAGGAGACAATTCTCTTCAACGACAGCGTCCGCAACAATATTGCCTACGGTTTGGAAGACTGTCCATTGGAAGATATCATCGCGGCATCTAAGGCAGCGAATGCGCACGATTTCATTATGTCCATGCCGCAGCAGTACGAAAGCATCATCGGCGAACGCGGCGTGAAGCTTTCCGGCGGGGAGCGCCAGCGCCTGTCTCTTGCGAGGGCGATCCTGAAGAATCCTCCCATTCTTATTCTTGATGAGGCTACTTCCGCGCTCGATACAGAGTCTGAAATCCTCGTGCAGGAGGCGATCGATCATCTCATGGCCGGAAGAACATCGATCGTCATCGCGCACCGCCTCTCCACGGTCAAGCACGCGCACCGGATTGTCGTACTGTACGAAGGCCGTGTCGTGGAATCGGGGAAACATGCCGAACTGCTGGCGAATCCGTCCGGTTTATACAAGAAGCTTTATGATCTCCAATTTCGCCTCTGATGTCGACTCTCGCCGCACCTGATACCCCGTCAGTTTCCAGGCTCCGTTCGATCATCTACGTGCTCCTGGTTATTACGGTCGTCGGGATAACCTTTTCGATTGCCGTCTCTTCGATCGCGATGGGAACTGCGATCGGTCTCTGGCTGGTAATTCTCGTTATGACCCGCTTCCGGGGCTTCGACAGGACGCCGCTCGATTATTTCTTCCTTGCCTACGCCGCCGCGGAGATTCTGGCGACGATCTTTTCTGTCTCTCCGGCGGATTCCCTCGTCAACATGAAGCGGCTGCTCCTCATTGCGGTGATGTACCTTGCATTGACCTCCGTCGACAGTGAGCGCAAAATCAAGATCGTGCTGGTGTTGCTCGCGGTCGTCACAACTCTTCTCACCCTCTTCGAACTGTTTTCGCTGACAAAAATCGGAGAGCATTTCGTCCGGATCGCCCTGTTTCAATATTACATCACCGAGGCTGAAATCAAGATGATCGTGATGCTGATGCTGGTTCCGGTTATCATTCACGCCGGCACGCCGCGGTACTGGCGGACCGGGGCGATAGTTTCCGAAATCGTGCTCCTCCTTGGAATCATCGTGACGCAGACGCGAAGCTCGTGGCTGGGACTGATTGCCGGCGTCTGCGCGCTTGCCTTCGTACGCAGCAAGAAACTTCTCATCGCAGTTGTCGCAGTGGTGGGGCTCTTTGTGCTCTTCGCTCCGTCGGACTTCAAGAACCGCGCATCGAGCATGTTCGATCCGAACATGACGTCGAACCTCACGCGCATTCATATGATCCAGACAGGGTGGAGGATGTTTCAGGATTATCCCATTGTTGGAACAGGCGATATCGACCTGAAGAAGCTCTACATAACGTATATTACGCCGATCGACGAAGGGGAAGGGGGCCATCTTCACAATAACATGATGATGCTCCTCGTTACACTGGGGGCGGTAGGTTTTATCGCGACCATGGCGGTGTTCGTGAAGATATTCACCGTTGAACTCGACCTTATAAAAAACACAGAGAATCATTGGCTCTTCGAAAGCGTTGCCCTGGGAGCGTTCGCGTGCTACATCGCATTTCATGTCAACGGACTATTCGAGTGGAATTTCGGGGATCATGAGATCGCCGTATTCCTCTGGTTTACGATCGGCTTAGCAATGGCCGCGCATCGTCTCTCGAAGGCAACCGCGCGATGAAATCGCCCCTTTCTGTTATCATCATTACGCGCAACGAAGAGAGGAACATTGCCGAGTGCCTCAGGTCGGTCGATTGGGCTGGCGACATCGTCGTTGTGGATGCGGATTCCTCCGATAAAACCGTGGAGCTGGCACGAAAGTCGACAGAGAAGGTGTTCGTGAGAAAATGGGAAGGTTACGCGGCTGCAAAAGCTTTTGCAATGAGCCAGACGAGCAACGAGTGGGTCTTGTGGCTCGATGCGGATGAGCGGGTAACCCCGGACTTGAGAGATGAGATTCAGTCGCTCCTCGCTGCCCCTGAATTTCGCGCGTACGAAGTGGCGCGGAGAGCGTATTTCCTGGGGAAGTGGATTCGCCATTGCGGCTGGTATCCCGGGTACGTTATCCGCCTGTTCGAAAAAAAGAGCGTAAGGTTTTCAGACTCGAACGTGCATGAGAGCATAGTATTTCAGGGGAGCGTTGGAAGGTTGTCGAACGACCTCCTGCACTATACAGATGATACGCTCTTCCACTATACCGCTAAGCTAAACCGGTACACGTCACTCGCGGCCGCGGATCTCAAGAAGAAAGGAACGGAGTTTTCACTTCTTGGCGTTGTGGCCCGGCCCCCATTCATGTTTTTCAAGATGTATATTCTCAAGAGAGGCTTTCTGGACGGAAGGCACGGGCTCGTGCTTTCGCTGTTGTCGTCCGGGTATGTATTCACGAAGTACGCGAAATTGTGGCAAGGAGGCCGCGCCAACCGCTGATAGCGGATCCAACCGGGCGGTCACCTTGTTTGTTTTTCAATGCCAAAATTCCTACAATTTTCAGATGGAAACCGATAATAAACATACCGTTTTACTGGCCCAGCTCGTCTCAATGTTTCATTTTGCCGCGCTGCAGCACATGGGAAAGCTCAAAAGCCCGATGACCGACAAGATCGAACGCGACCTCCCGCAGTCCCAGGCGACGATCGAAATGCTGGAAATGCTCCATACAAAAATGAAGGGGAATCTGACCGGCGAAGAGGAAAAAATGTTCACCGGCATTTTACAGGAGCTGAAACTGAATTATGTCGACGAGATTGGCAAGCCCCAGCCGGCTGAACCGCCGGATGCACCGGCGGGCACGCAGGCGGCCGGGCAAACTACCCCGACGCCGGATACAAATTAAATGCGATTCGGCATTATTGGTCATACCGGCAAGCCGATTGTCAAAGAGGTTGCCGAGCAGCTGCTTGGCCTCTTTCACGCAAGGAAGCTCGAGTACGTCATTCACGACGATCTCGGCTGCTGGATGAGCCGGGAAGGGAGCAAGTGGGCTTCGGACCCTTCGAAATTTTCGAAAGGTCCCGATCTCCCCGGGCGCTGCGACATGCTTGTCTCCCTCGGTGGCGACGGGACTATGCTCACGGCTGCGCGAATGGTGGGAGAACATGGAACTCCGATCCTCGGCATCAACCTCGGGAAGCTGGGGTTTCTTGCCGAGGTCTCCGCGAAGGAAATCGAGCGCTGCATCGACGAGATTCTCTCCGGCTCATATACCATCGAAGATCGCGTTGCGCTCACTGCTTCGGCCGACAGGAACAACAAGAGCTATTTCGCCCTCAACGAATTCGTCGTCGATCGCGGCTCTTCCCCGCGGCTTATCGATCTTGAGACTGCTGTCAACGGAGAGTATCTTGCCACCTATGCCGCCGACGGCATCATCGTGACAACTCCGACCGGATCGACCGCCTACTCACTCGCCAATGGCGGGCCTCTCGTTGTGCCTCAAAGCGACGTTCTTGTCATCACCCCGATCGCGCCTCATACGCTGACGGCGAGGCCAGTGATTATTCCGAGCGATCAGGTGATCACGGTCGTGATTCAGAGCGCGGCGCACGATGTGCACATTACGGCCGACGGCCAGATCGAGGGATTTTATCAGACTCCTGTGAAATTTACGATTCGAAAAGCACCCTACGCGACACGGCTTGTGAAACGAAAAGAGCGGAGTTATTTTCACTTGCTGCGGACAAAACTTCTCTGGGGCCGCGATGGAAGGCAAGGACTGGACTCTCGAAAAGATACCGTAGAATAGAAAAGTCTGACGTGACGAAGGTACAATCTAAATACGTTTGTCAAAACTGCGGTTACGAATCGCCGAAGTGGTTGGGAAAATGCCCCAGCTGTGAAGAGTGGAATACGTTTGTTGAAGAGCTCACGCAGCGCGTCGGCTCGAAAAAACAGCCTGTCTCCGTGGCGACAGGGCCTACGCCCCTTTCAGAAGTCGACATGGTTGAAGAGCAGCGTATTGGTACCTCGATCGCGGAGTTCGACAGGGTTCTCGGCGGAGGAATCGTACGCGGATCGGTTGTACTCCTCGGAGGCGACCCCGGAGTGGGCAAGTCGACCCTTATGATGCAGCTGGCCCGGCAGCTTTCGGACAAAATCGTCCTCTACATATCGGGTGAAGAGTCCGCGAAACAGATAAAACTCCGCGCCGAACGGCTGGGATTACCCTCCGCGAAATCGTTTCTGGTACTGCCGGAGACCAACGTGGATATCGTGGCGGAGGTCATCAACCGGACGCCGCCGGATATTATCATCGTCGACTCTGTTCAGACCATGTTCCGCCCGCAGTTTGAAAGCTCGGCGGGAAGCGTAGCCCAGGTAAGGGAGACGACATCGCTTCTCACACGCATCGCGAAGCAAAAATCTATCCCTATGTTTCTCATAGGTCATGTGACCAAGGATGGCGTCATCGCCGGGCCGAAAGTCATCGAGCATATGGTCGATACGGTCCTTCAATTTGAAGGCGAACGCCATTATGCGTATCGAATTCTCCGTGCCTTGAAAAACCGGTTTGGCTCGACCAACGAAATCGGCGTCTTTGAGATGCGCGACAACGGATTGCAGGAGGTGACCAACCCGTCGGAGGTGTTTCTCTCGGAACGCTCGTTCGGCGCCTCAGGTTCTACCGTCGTCGCGAGCATCGAAGGAACGCGCCCGATTCTCATCGAAGTGCAGGCCCTTGTGACGCCGACGAGCTACGGCGTTCCGCAGCGAACAACGACCGGGTTCGATTACCGCCGGCTTGGTCTTCTGGTCGCAGTCCTCGAAAAGCGCCTCGGCATGGTGCTCGGCCAGCATGATGTATTTGTCAACATCGCGGGCGGAGTGCGTATAGACGAGCCTGCCGTCGATTTGGGCATCGCCTCCTCGATAATCTCGAGTCTGCGTGACGTACCTGTGGACTCTCAGACGATCGCGGTGGGGGAGATCGGCTTGAGCGGCGAAGTGCGAACCGTCAGTCAGATTGAAAAACGCGTACAGGAGGCCGAGAAGCTGGGCTTCCGCAGAATTATCCTTCCTAAGAACAATCTCAAAGGAGTTCTTCGATCAAACGGCATCGAGCTTGTCGGTGTCGAGCGAATCGAAGATGCCGTCAACCACCTTCTTCACTGACTCCGGTGAAAACACTACTCTTGGCAACGCGTAACCCCGGAAAGGTGAAGGAGATTCAAGCGATCCTTTCAGGTGTTCCCTTGACAATAACCAGTCTCCTCGACCAGCCCGGCCTCCCCGAAGTCGTAGAAGACGGTGCGACCCTCGAAGAAAACGCCCGGAAAAAGGCCCGCGAAATTTTTGAAGCGACCGGCTTGCCGACGCTCTCGGATGATACGGGCCTCGAAGTCTATCACCTGGGAATGAAGCCGGGAGTCATTTCCGCGCGTTACGCAGGCGAGCATGCTACGTACGAAATGAACTACCGGAAACTGCTGCACGAGATGGCAGGCGTTCCTGCCGGACAACGGGGTGCACGATTTCGGTGCGTCGCGTACTACATCGACAAAGAGATTGAGGAACGGAAAGATGGAACGTGTGAGGGGACAATAACCGACTCACCCCGGGGGAAAGGAGGGTTTGGCTACGATCCCGTATTCCTCCCGGAGGGTTATATGGAAACCTTCGCGGAACTCTCCGAATCGGTCAAAAATCAGATAAGCCACAGGGCGAAAGCATTTTTGCAAATGAAGAATATTCTCCTTACCCGTTTTGCCTAATTAGTTGGTTCTTTTAATATTCTCGCAAATATTCTCGGTACACGTAAAAATCCTTGACCCTTATTTTCATAATGATTATCTTATTCGAGTTTTTTAACGGTATGGCCGAATGAGCGTGATAAAGCTCTTCAAGAGTCGCCGGCGAAAAGTTGGATGGTCATATTCGACCAAAGGATACCTCTGGCGGCTTGTGCCATCGGAAAACGGGCTCTTCGTGATCGAGGACCGGGAGGTCGAAGGACGTAACGTCACGTTTGCATGCCTGGACCGGCGAACCGGAACCGTGCTGTGGCAAGGACTTGCGCTGCGCGAACAATGGTGGATCACCGTGGACCGGGTTCATAACGACATACTCTTCCTTCATGAATATGCTTCACCCGATATGCCCGAGCAGAAGAAGATCTATGCCATCGATCTCGCTTCTGGCAAGCTGTTGTGGTCGAATGAAGAAATGAAGCTTGCGTTTATCGATAAAACGTCGGTCTATGCCGGCAAGGACGATATTCTTAATCGAAAGTTTTTCGAGCTCGATCTCATGACGGGCGCAGTCAAAAGCGAGATTGCGGAAGAAACTCTGGATGCCGTTCGCGCCAACGCCTCAACAACAGCAAACATCGTCCATTTTCCTGCGGTGTTTGAAAACGCCGGTGAGAGCGGGTTCGTCGCGAACTCAGTTCATCAGGCGACGAAGAAGGCGAGGAATGTCGTTCTCACTGAAGTTCTTGAAATCGGGGGAAACGCCGTGATCGGGTACTACGAGCATTCCGGACCGGTCACTGAACAGAAATTCCGGCAGCATATCGCTGTGGCCGAATCACCAGCGGCAGATATAGTATTCGAGGATGTCATTTCAAGCGAAGCCTCTGTGCCGGTACCCGATACGTTCTTCGCAATCGATTCGATGATGTATTACATAAAAGACAAGAAACAGTTGACCGCATTAAACCTGGCCCCGCGCTGATATGGAAAAAATCAAGATACGACAAGTCGACTCTTTTACGACAGTCCCGCACACCGGGAACCCCGCCGGTGTGGTCCTCGACGGAAAAAGCCTCACCGAGCGGCAAATGCAGTCGATCGCGCGCGAAATGAATCTCTCGGAGACGGCATTTGTACTGCCGCCGTCGAAGCCGGGAGCAGATCTCAGGCTGCGGTGGTTCACGCCCACAACAGAGGTGCGGATGTGCGGCCACGCGACCGTGGCGGCGTTTCATTCGATGGCGGAACTGGGGCAAATGGGGATCACCGGCCCCGGCAAGTACGATTTTCAGCTCGACACGGCGTCAGGAGTTCTCCCCGTCAGTGTTGTGATAGAAAACGGAAAAACTTCGGTGATGCTCGGCTTGAAAATGGAGGTATTCGAAAAAGTCACCCAGCTGAAAGTCGACCTGGTCCGCCTTCTGAATATCTCGGCAGCCGAATTTGAAACGAGAATCGCCATCACGAAATGCGATTACCTCCTCGTTCCCCTGAAACGACTTCACACGTTGTTTACCCTGAAACCCAACATGCTGCAGCTTTCGTATTTCCTGAGCTCAAGAAACCTGGACGGCATGTGCGTGTTCACCACCGAAACGATCGACCGCGAGTCCATTGTGCATTCCCGCTTCTTTGCTCCCCATCAGGGGATCAATGAAGATCCGGTGACAGGCTCGTCCCACGGCGCACTCGCCGTCTGCCTCTTCGAGAATGGTATTTTGGATATTAAAGATGGGAGATGCGTATTCCAGGGAGAACAGGGAGACGCAATAGGCAGGCGCGGACGCGTGACGGTTGAGCTCAGCGTGGCTGATGACAAACCGGTCGCCGTGAAGATCGGCGGGAATGCCGTCACTGTCATGGAAGGCGAAATGGTTGTTCACGATTAACTTTCTCTAGCGTATGGCCCTTCATTCGATACTTTTCATCGTAGTCCTCGCGGCCGCCGCGGTCGCATTTGTTGTAAGTACCCGCCGTCTTATTGGCTATCTCAGCATCGGAAAATCCGACGCGAGAACTGACCGTCCGGCCGAGCGGCTGAAGAATGTTCTCGTGGTCGCGTTTGGCCAGTCGAAGCTTTTGCGTGAGCCGCTTGCAGGGATCATGCATTTCTTCATCTTCTGGGGATTCATGATTCTCCTCCTGGCAATTCTTGAAGCCATCGGGGAAGGGATCTACCATGGGTTTTCGCTTTCTTTTCTTGGCCCTCTCTACGCGCCTCTTATCTTCATTCAGGATCTCATTGGGCTCCTTGTCATCGGATCGGTGGTTCTTGCACTCTTCCGCCGTTATGTCACCAAACCGAGGAGACTTGATGTTACCGGCCACGCGCGTTTGGACGCGACGATCATCCTCGTTTTGATTTTGCTCATCATGGGCTCGATGTTTTTGCAAAATGCGGCGAACATCGCAGGCGGGTCAACTGTCTCCGGCGAAGCGCGGTTCTTCTCGTATGCTCTTTCACGAATGTTCCAGGGTTCGTCTCCTGAATCGATCGAATTCTGGTTTTACGCCTTCTGGATCATTCATATCGGAGTCGTCCTGGGCTTCATGAATTATCTTCCGCATTCGAAACACCTTCACATTCTTTCATCGATTCCGAACGTTTTTCTCGCGAAGCTCGGATCGCGCGGACGCCTCAAGGCATTGAATCTCCAGGACGAAACTGCCACGAAATTCGGCGCTTCCGACGTCGAAGACCTGACCTGGAAACAGTTGCTCGACGGGTACACCTGTACCGAGTGCGGGCGCTGCACGGCAGCCTGCCCCGCGAACATCACCGGCAAGCCTCTTTCCCCCAAGAAAATCATTGTGGATATTCGCCACCGGTTGATGGAGAAAGCGCCACTGATGGTAAATGGTTCTGCGGCGAATCCAGCCGCGGCGGGGGCAGACGCGGCGCAAGCTGGCGGCCAGGCCGAACCCAACCCCGTTCTCGCGAAACATCTTATCGACAACTATATCACCGAGGACGAGCTCTGGGCCTGCACGACGTGCATGGCATGCGTCCAGGAATGCCCGGTGCAGATCGAGCATGTCGACGCCATCGTCGATATGCGCCGGTATCTCGTGTTGAATGAATCCCGGTTTCCGAAGGAGATGCAGGCGACATTCCAGAACCTCGAAAGAAACTTCACCCCCTGGAACTTCAGCCATTCAACCCGCGCCGATTGGGCGGAGGGGATGAGCATTCCGCGGCTCGCAGACAATCCGGGGGCAGAAATACTGTTTTGGGTCGGATGCGCCGGCGCGTATGACGCCCGTTACCGGAAGGTCACGCAGGCATTCGCAAAACTGATGCAGATGGCAAACATCAGTTTTGCCATACTCGGAACCGACGAAAAGTGCAACGGGGATCCGGCGCGGCGCGCCGGCAATGAGTACCTGGCGCAAATGCTCATGACCGAGAACGTCGCCACGTTGAATAGCCATAACGTGAAGAAGATCGTGACGACCTGTCCGCATTGCTTTAATATTTTCAGCAATGAGTATCCGGAGCTGGGTGGGAAGTATGAGGTCATCCACCACACCGATTTCATCATGGGCCTCATAGATTCCGGGAAGATCAAGCTGACAAAAGAGAAGCGTGCCACGATCACCTATCACGATTCCTGCTACATCGGGAGATATAACCAGATCTACGATCAGCCTCGTAATGCGATCAGCGCGATCCCGGGTGTTCAAACAGTCGAGATGAACCGTTCACGTGACCGCGGCTTCTGCTGCGGCGCCGGCGGGGCGAGAATGTTCATGGAAGAGAATACCGGCAAGCGGGTCAACATCGAGCGCACGGAAGAGGCTCTGGCGCTCAAACCGGATGTCATCGGTACTGCCTGCCCGTTCTGCATGACGATGATGACGGATGGGGTGAAGGCGAAGGAGGCGACTGAACAGGTGCAGGTGAAAGATATTGCGGAGCTCGTGCTGGAAGCTATAGAAAACTAAGCCATAAGGAAATGCAACGAAGGTAGAACACCATTGGCATGAATCCGATGGTGTTGGAAACAGGGAACATACGATCAAACGCCGTATTCCCGGATAGGCGGAGCGTGCTATGAATTCCTCATACGCGATTCGCCCATTCGATCAATCCTTACATCGTCACGTTTCAGTTCTCGTTCCCAACCACCAATTTATACCCCACCCCGTGTACGTTGATGATCTCCACTGAGGGATCATTTTTGAGGTACGCGCGAAGCCGCGATATGAACACATCCATGCTTCTCCCGTTGAAGTAAGAATCGCTTCCCCAGATTGCCTTCAGGGCGACTTCACGGATTAATGTGCCGTTGAGATGGAGGCAGAGGAGCTTCAGGAGCTCGGCCTCTTTTGTCGTGAGTTTCTGTTTCTTGGAGTTTCGTTGAAGCAGCTGCCGCTCGTAATCGAACTGGTATGATCCAACGTTGAATTCTGTCTGTCCGCTGTTTTGCTGCATTGGAGCCGTTGTCCGCTTGAGTACCGCTTGAATGCGCAGGACAAGCTCTTCCATGCTGAACGGCTTCGTCACGTAATCGTCGGCGCCAATCTCGAACCCTTCGATCTTGTCCTCCTTCATCGCCTTCGCCGTTAAAAATATCAGCGGGATGTTCTGGTCGGTCGCCCGCACATCGCGCGCGAAGGAAAAACCGTCCTTCTTCGGCATCATGACATCGACCAGGCACAGATCGAAATGTTCCGCGCGGTACGCGGAGAGGCCGTCGACGCCGTTCGTGCACCGTGTCACCCCGTATCCGCGAAGCTCAAGGTTTTCCTGCACCATGAAGCCGAGGTTCGGGTCGTCTTCCAGGAGCAAAATTCTCTTCCCGTTCATTTAAGTACCGGGAACGTTAGCGTGATCGTTGTGCCCTTGCCGGGTTCGCTTTCAAGCCGGATGCTTCCGCCATGCGCCTCGGTCATGAGTTTAACATAGCTTAGCCCGAGGCCAAAGCCTTTCACATTATGAATGTTGCCGGTATGCACGCGAAAATACTTTTCGAAGACATGCTGCTGGTCTTCAGCGGGAATTCCGATGCCGTTGTCGGTAAACGTGATCCGGATGCTTCCGTTGACGTTCTCCGTGTGGACGCTGATCTCCGGAATGTCGTTTGAGTACTTAATGGAATTGTCCAGGATGTTATTGATGACGTTCGTGATATGCACGACGTCGGCGTTCATGACCGGCGACTCCGCTTCGAGCCGTACAGTGACGGTTCCGCCCCTATTCTCAACCTGCATCGCCGCGCCCTCGGCAGCCTTGGAAATTATTTCGTGAAGGTCGACAGGCATGCATTTAAGCTTGTACGTACCTTCCTCGAGAACAGCCATTTGCAGGATCTTGTCCACCTGGTGCTTCATCCGGAGGTTTTCATCCTGAATGACCGTCCCGTAACGTTTTAGCTTTTCTTCGTCCCGGATGACGTTCGGATGCATCATCGTCTCCGCGGCCACAGAGACCGTGGAGATCGGGGTCTTGAACTCGTGCGTCATGTTATTGATAAAATCGATCAGGCGAACCGAGAACTCCTTTTGCCGGATGATCGTACGGACCGTGTACGCGAAACAATACACGATGATGCCGAGAAAGAGAACCGTCAGCGCGAGGAGCGGGCCGACTTGCTTCAGGATAAATATCTGTTGATCCGGAAAGTAAAGCGCCAGCTGGTTGAAACTCAGGAATACGTCGTTCGGGAAAAGGCGGGCCTTAAATCCCGACGTTCGCAACTCGTTCGCATACGAAGCGGCATGAATGAGCTGCAGCGAGTCGTTCCGTTCGGAGATTACGCCGCAGGCAAACGGCAGGTCGATGCCGAAGGCCTTCAGCGACGATGCTATGACAGTGTCGAGGACTGCTCCGTTCAGGCGCCGCTCAATGGGGATTTGTTCTGAATAAAACATTTTGTCGACGACTTGTCCGACGAGTTGTTCACGCCGTCCAAACGACATTTTATCCGGCAAGGCCGGATGCATTCTTCCGTTTTGAACCTGGATGACAGAACTCGTACTGTCCGACAAGAACTTGAAAATGTATTGTCCGCGGGCCACTCTCTTCTGGCCGATTTCGATGCTGTGTTCGCCGGCAGGTTTGAAACCATTGACGATGATGCTGTCTTTGCCCGTCTCCTGGTTGAGCATCCGGATGAGCACGTGTTGCGGCGTATTCACGGTATACCAGACTTTCTCGCCTTCCCACCGGAGAGGAGGACGTTCGGCCAGCCGTTCCCGCATCATCCCGAGATCGGTCGAGACGAACACGCGCGCGAACGATTCCATGCCGCTGCTTGTCACTGAAACAGAGAGAGAAGAGTCGTCACTGTAGCTGTACATCTGCATATGCGACGCCACGGGTGGCGGTTGCTTGACGGCGACGCGAAAGATGTTCCCCACGGCTTCGCTCGTCTCCAATTTCTGGACGACGGCGTTCATCGCTGCGTTGACATTCTGCCGGAACGATTGCTCCTTCTGCTCAAAGGCGTTCTCAATGAGCACGTACTGAAGCGCGACGAGTCCTCCGAGCGCGATGGCCATCAGTGCGATGAGAATTCCGATGGTTTTTGTGGGTAATTTCATACGTATAATGTAACACATTTACCAGAGATTTTCATTCGGTTTAACACTTCTTAACACCTTTGAACATTCTTTAACTCGGATTCTCGAAACAGAAGGCGTATGTTGTACGTCAAGAATACATGCCCCGGATAGCGCGTACTCGACTTGGATAAGAGAAGTTCAACAATCATCACATCACTAAGGAAGATCTCATGACAAAATTAAATTTCATCGTTGCGGTTTGTTGCGTTGTTGTGGTTGCCTCCATGGCGGACGCGCAGAAGAAAGCGGTTCGCAGAGAGGGCGGTGACAAAACCATGGAAAAGACCGTCGTTGGAATGCCGGATGATATGTTCGATATGGCCGAACTTGCCGTCATCGTCGGCGTCCAGGAGGGCAAAGTAGTTATCGACAATGTTATGGACAAAAATATGCGGCCAAAAGAGAACGAGTCGGTCGATATTCAGCCGGGCGACGTGATCATGATGGCGAACGGGAAACGCATTAAATCGATCCAGGATCTCAAGGACGCGTATGCAGCCGCAGAAATCGGTTCCGAAGTGAAGCTGGGATTGCAGCGCAACGATCAGATGTCCATTGCCTCGTTCGCCAAGGCGGATCCGGCGAAAATGCCGAAACGGCGAATCATGATCAACCGCGGAGGCGAAGGGGGCCGCGACATGATGATGCTTTCCGGCGCAGGAATGCTTGTCGGATCAAAAGGGAAGGAAGTGACGATCGAGGATGTCATGAGCGACGGCCCCTCGGCTCTCAAAGACGCCGATGCGAAAAAGGGAGACTTGATTACGGCCGTTAACGACACGAAAGTAACTTCGTTCAAAGAGTTCGCCGACGCGTTCAAGAAAGTTGGCGTCGGAGAAAAGGTGACCATCCATACTTCGAGGAACAACAAGAACATCTCGTTCACGTTCACGAAGTCCGATGGCGGCGCGCAGCGCATTATCAGGCGCACGCAAGACTAATGAGAGTTGTCTCTAACATCCTCTCCCCGGTTCTGCTTGCGCTGCTGCTCTTCTGTCTCAGCGCCGGAGCGTACGCCCAAAGCGGCTCGATGTTCAACCAGCGGGACGATCAGTACAGGCTCCTGGGCCTGAAACGGGCCAAAGAAATGTTCGAAACGGCGCGCAAGGACTACGAGCGCCAACAGACACTGTTCGCGAAAGGGCTCATTTCCCAGGCCGAGCTGGACCGGGGGCACAGCAATTTTTCAGATGCCGAAGTCAACTACCAGCAGTCGCTGCTCGCGGTGCTCTTCGAGCAGCAGTACGTGACAGTCGCGAAAGCGGTGAAATTCCAGACGAAAAACGGCGCGAAGCACGTGCGGCTGACGGTTGCCAACGCGTCGAGCGGTGGAGAGGAGTACCAAAAGCTGCTGAACATCGACGACAAGCTCTTCCGCTCCCTTCAACCGGACGTCATCAACGATGTCTACGTTTCTCTTCAAAACAACGAGAGCGCCGTCATCGCCCAGCCGTACGAATTGAAAATAGAACAGCTCAGGCACGGCGAGCCGAGACAGCTGGATTTTACCCTTCTTCAGGATCTTGACGTCGTTACCGTCAACATGATTTACGGAAAAGGGACGCAAAGAAGCCTCAAGGTCTTCCTGGAGAAGGACGCATCCGAAAATAAGGTCATCGTCCAATCGCAGCAGTTCTCACAGGAGGTCGAGCTCGGGCAAACCGCATCGTACGATCTCACGCTTGAACTCTTCGGCGGAGTCCTCACGACCTTCAACCTCGAAGTGGTGAACCTCCCTCCGCAGGTGAACCGGTATTTCAGGGACGCGAACAGCCAGGCGCGGCTCAGCCAGCTGAAATTCACAGAGAGTACGAATACCCGCCGTGCGTCACTTCAGATCTCCCTTCCGGACCGGCCGACGGAATCGGTGGTTATTGATAAGCCGATTCAGTTTTACGTGCTTGTTATTCCCAATAACGGGTCCGGCGAGATCAAAGACCTGCAATCAAGAATATGGAGTGTCGGTGAGATCGAAAAACTGCGTGTCGGATTTGTGAAGCTGGAACTTCTCCCGCGCGGCAACGGCAAGCTTCTGGTGCGTGCCCAGCAGCTCTTTCATACGGTCAGGCAGGACGGGACTGTTGACCTCAGCATCGACATCGTGAACGAAGGTTCGCGGCGCCTGGATAATGTGGAGATCAAGGCGGATCCTCCCATTAATTGGACGAAGAAGATCGATCCGCAGGTCATTCCTTCGCTGAATATCGGCGAGGAGAAACGGGTCCGGCTGCAATTCACGCCGCCGCACGACGCGAGCGTCGGCAGATACGAAATCCGCGTGCAGACAACCTCGCTCTCGGATAATCAACCGGTTCAGGGTGAAGACAAGACTATTACGGTAGAAGTACAGGCAGAGGCGAACATCTTCGGGACGGCGCTGATCGTCCTGCTCATCGTCGGCCTCGTCGCGGGGATGGTTGTGTTTGGCATACGGCTTTCACGAAAATAATTATTTCGAAAGGAACTTATGAGTCACGTAAACGGCGTTCGGCCGATGATCGAGGCCTCGAATTTAACGAAACGGTACGACGACGGAGTCCTGGCGCTTGACCACGTCTCGTTCCAGGTAAATCCCGGTCACATTTACGCCATGTTGGGAGCAAACGGCGCCGGGAAAACGACGACGATCAATCTCTTTCTCAATTTCATAGAACCGACAGAAGGAGAGGCGAGAATCGACGGCATCGTGACGCATAGAGAGCCTCTCAAGGCAAAGGAAAAAATCGCCTTCGTCTCGGAAAACGTCATGCTTTACCAGAATTTTACGGCAATGCAGAATCTCGATTATTTCACGAGGCTTGGGGGCAAGACCGGATACACGAAGGATCAGTACCGGGACGTTCTCCTGAGAGTCGGATTGGACGAACGGGCTCACGATAAACGGCTCAAAGGGTATTCAAAGGGCATGCGGCAGAAATGCGGCATTGCAATCGCGATCCTGAAAGACGCCGGGGCGATTTTGCTCGACGAGCCGACCTCCGGCCTCGATCCGAAAGCCGGGTTCGAGTTCATCAAGCTTCTTGAATCGTTACGATCCGAAAACAAAGCAATTCTCATGTCGACGCATGATATCTTCCGCGCGAAAGAGATCGCCGATATCGTCGGAATCATGAATCGCGGAAAACTCGTCATGCAGAGGCCCGCGAACGACCTTATCGGAGAAAATCTCGAGAAGCTGTACATGGAAAACATGGCCGGTTACGTCGAAGAGGCAGCATGATCAAACTCATCCTTGAAAAAGAGCTCCGTGAGACCATCGGGTCAACGCGGTTTGCCGTAACGTTCGGAGTTTGCTCCGTGCTTATTCTGCTCTCGTTTTATGTCGGCGCGAAAAACTACCAGATGGGTGTTTCCCAATACGAAGCGGCAAAAAGGGAAAACCTCCGGCGGATGGAAGGGCTGACCGACTGGTTCAGCGTCCAGGAGTACAGGGTGTTTCTTCCGCCCCAGCCTCTTGCCGCTCTTGTAACCGGGGTTTCAAACGACATCGGGAGGACCACCGAAGTCCGCGGCAGAGGAGAACTCGTCGCCGAGGACAGCCGTTTTAACGACGACCCTGTCTTTGCGGTCTTCCGGTTTCTCGACCTCGATTTCATCTTCCAGATCGTCCTCTCGCTCTTCGCGATATTGTTCGCCTACGACGCAATAAGCGGAGAAAAGGAGCGGGGCACGCTCCGGCTGACATTCGCGAATGCCGTTCCGAAGGACAAATATATACTGGGAAAGCTGATAGGATCCTTTACAGCCCTCGCTCTTCCGTTGATCGTGCCGATGCTTATCGGCTGCCTGTTTCTTCCCCTGCTCGGTGTCCCGATGAGAGGGGATGAATGGGCGAGGCTGGCGCTTATTATTTTCTGCGGGCTGTTGTATTTTGGGGCGTTTCTCATGATCGCGATGTTTGTTTCATCCAGGACTCAGCGGACATCCAGCTCATTCGTTTTGCTGCTCGTTATCTGGATCTTCGCCGTACTGATCGTTCCCAGGACATCGGTGCTCCTCGCGGGGCGAGCGGTGGAAGTTCCTTCCGTGGACGAAATAGCTTCCCAGAAGAACCGCTACAGCTCCCAATTGTGGGAAGAGGACCGAAAAAAGATGGCGACCTACAAGCCGGTTGCAGGGGCCGATCCCAATACCGTCATGCAGGACTTCAACAAATTCATGCAAACAATCGCCGACGAGCGGGACAAAAAAATGGATGAGTTCTCGGGGCGGCTGAACGAAGGACGCGCGAACCGGCAGAGGGTGCAGGAGCGGTACGCCTTCGGCCTGGCGCGCATCTCTCCGGCCGCGACGTTTTCACTTGCGGTGACGAACCTTGCCGGAACGACCCTTTCGCTGAAAGATCATTTTCAACAGCAAGCCACGGCGTACCAGGCCGAGTACGCGAAATTCATGAAAGCCAAGACCGGTATGGTAACCGGTGGCCGCATGATGGTGTTCCGGAGCGAAACCGACAACGGCCAGAAACCGAAACCCATCGACGCGAACGAAATGCCTTCGTTTTCGTACGAGCCTGTGCCCATGGGAACCGTGCTTGGCGCCGGCCTTCCCGACATTGGGCTGCTCGCGTTCTTCAACCTTATATTTTTCATAGCCGCATACGCCGGGTTCTCCCGTTACGACGTACGGTAAGGAAAGGGTACCTATGACTTCGTTAGTTATCAATAAAGAACTCAAGGCGATCATCATGAGCCCGAAGTTTGCCGCGACGTTCGCGGTCTGCTCGCTGCTCATGCTTTTGAGCGTCTATGTCGGCATTCAGGAATACCGGACATCGGTGCAGCAGTACGAGACGGCAACGCAGCTCGTGAACCAGGAAATGCGCGAATCCGCCTCCTGGCAGGGGCTGACGAACCGCACCTACCGCCGCCCCGATCCCATGCAGATTTTCGTCTCGGGGGTGAACTATGATGTCGGCAGGTGGTCGGGGATCAACCAGTTTTCAACGGTAAAATTGCGCCATAGTTCGTATTCCGACGATCCGATCTTTGCCGTCTTCCGGTTCGTCGATTTCAGCTTTATCGTCACGGTCGTGCTCGCGCTGTTCGCGCTGCTGTTCACGTATGACGCGATCAACGGCGAACGGGAGTCCGGGACACTGCAATTGACGTTTTCCAACGCGGTGCCGCGGGCGAAGTATGTCCTTGGAAAGCTCATCGGTGCCTGGCTTGGATTGGTCGTCCCGCTGCTCGTTCCGGTGGCTCTCGCGATCCTCATGCTGTTTGTCTATAAAATCCCTTTTTCCGCGGAGAACTGGCTCCAGCTCCTGGTACTGCTGAGTGTCGCGCTGCTTTATTTTACCGTCTTTGTTTCAATAGGGTTGTTTGTTTCATCCGTGACCCGGCATTCGAATACGTCGTTTCTGATTGCGCTCGTCATTTGGGTATTGGCAGTCCTCATCGTGCCCCGGGCGGGCGTCATCGTAGCAGGGCAGCTCGTTCCGGTCCCCAGCGTCGCGGAAATCGACGGACAGCACGACGCGTATTCGAAGCAGCGGTGGCAGCAGCTCATGAACACCCAGGAAAAGCTCTGGCAGGAGCGGAACGCGCCGACACAGAACATGAGCAAAGAAGATCGTGAATCGTACCGCGATGCTCACCTCTGGGCATGGATGGAACAGGATGATTCTGCGAGGAAGACGATGCAAAAAGAGATCGACGCGTATGCAGTACGGTTGAACGAAGACTTGCGGAACCGCCAGGCGACACAGCAGGAACTCGCCTTTATCTTGTCGAGGTTTTCACCGGCATCCTCATTTCAGCTGACGGCGATGAATCTTGCAGGTACCAACATCGATATCAAATCCCGCTATGAAGACGCGATGGTGACGTACAGGGACGCGTTCAACAAGTTCACCGAGAAGAAGCAGAAGGAATCGGGTGGAATGGGGGGGATTCGTGTCACGTTCGATTCGGACGCAGGATTTAAGTTCGATGTGCCGCGGGAGCGGGGAACGCTGAACCTGGGAGATCTCCCGCAGTTCTCCGATCCCCGGTGGCAGCTAGGTGGCGCGCTCCGCTCGGCAATCATCGATGTCGGGTCGATGGCGCTCTACGCCCTTCTGGCGTTTGTAGCGGCGTTTATCGGTTTTGTAAGGTATGATGTGAGGTGAATCGTGGATGGGTGCCGCACAATTGTGCGGCACCTTTTATGTTGCTTTAGTGCAGCTGAATCACTTCCTGGCGTACTTCCAGTTCCTCGATTTTCCGCCGGCGATCCACTCGATGGCTGTCGCCAGGCGCGAGTTCCGTGTTTCTTCTGTCTTCGCTTCGGTCAGCCATTCGATGTATTCCTTCTTATGCGAGTAACTAAAATCGTCCCATGCGGCCTGAGCCTTCTTGCTCTTGCTCAGCGCGGTTTTAAGATAGGCCGGGACCTTCAGGGGTATCTTCGGCCCTTTGGGCTTTGCCGGCAACTTCACGCCGTCGTCATTTAAAATCTTCGCCTGCTGGAGGAACGCGAGAATAACTTTGTCAGGCGGGAGGTCCTTCAGGGCTGTGAGCCTGCCGAGATTCCCCATGGCCTCGCCCCCTTGTGCAGACCGCTCCCCGAGATAACCGCCCGGGTCTTTCAACAGCTTCGACTTCCAGAATCCGAATACCGCGTGCTGCTTGAAGGCCGCCATCCCGCAGAACGGGCCTTTATAATCGAACGACGGCATTCCCCATTTGATAGTCTCCTCGACGTCAGGGCATCCCTCATGCACGAGCTTTCGCAGCCGCGTGAGGATTGGTTTTGCGAATTCGCCCGACTTTCTGATATACGCGTCGACCCGCTCGTCTCGCTTTCCCATAGTGGTATTCCCGTTAAATTGTAAGAACGTGGCGTTACTTTTTCTCTGTTTCGGCAATGCTTCCGTCGCTGTTAAAAACCACCTCGTATTTTTGTTTTCCCGATTTCAAGGCGACTTCATACTGCGTCGATTCTGTCTTCGATAACTTTTCGCAGTACGTAACTTTTCCTTTCGGATACTCTTTCGTAACCGCATTCCGAACGGCCCGGGGCAGCTTATTGTAAGGCATGGATTCCTCAACGACGATCAGCGTGCCATCGGGGGCATATTGTACGTCCCGGTGAACGCTTCCTTCCCTGCTTTCAATCTCGTAGGAGGTAACGCCTTTATCCGTCTCTTTGGAATAGCCTGTAATCATAGCCTTAGGATAAGCTTTCTGAAACGATTCCAGGATCGGCTTCGGGACGTCGTTCTTCCTGAGAGATACCTCTTGCTCTTCCTGAGCCAGAGCCTGTGACAGAACGAATGTTGAACAAAGAATTAACCAGAGATACAGTGATCTCGTCATATCATTGCCTTTCTGAAGATGTTGCCCTTCTGTAGGGCTGCGTTTGTAATTCGATAATACAAAACCGTCGGTAAGAAATCAAGCAAACGTACAGCAGATTGCCGCCGCCCGGGAAACGGAGAAAATATTTGAAACTGTGGGGAAAATTTCGTTTATTATCTACGAGAATTATAAGAAATCGATATTTATGTCAGAAACCCCACAAGCACCGGCCCCGACTCCCGCTCCTGCTGCTGCGGCCGCCCCAAAACCGGCTGCTCCGGCGCGCAAGAAACGGCCAAAGGAGCTTGCAGTCATCGACCAGTCGGGATGCACAGGCTGCGAAGTGTGCCTGGAAGTATGCCCTGTGGACTGCATGTACGTCGTTGCAGGGCCAGAGTATGACGTTCATAAGAAGCTTGTGGAAATCGATCTTGACGTGTGCATCGGCTGCAAGCTTTGCGTGAAATACTGTCCCTGGGAGACTATTGAGATGATCGATTCCGAGAAGGCCCCGGCCGTAGCCCGGGACTGGACGATGCGGACGGTCATGCCCGAGAAGGACTGGATGCAGGGGACCCAAACGGACACCGGCGAGTTCTTTCCAACCGTATTTTACGGAGATAAACCCCAAGTGTAAGGCAACGCTGAAGTAGCTCAGCTGGTAGAGCAGCGGTTTCGTAAACCGCAGGTCGTCGGTTCAAATCCGACCTTCAGCTCAGAGTTGGATCAAACCATCCTGTTCTTTTTGAACAGGATTTTTTGTTTATATTCAGATGCTTAGCATGAAATCTTTCCAGAAAATATTCTGCGCGTTGATCATCTGCGCCGGCTCGTACTGGGTAACCTTCTGGAGATTCTTCGTCAGCGGCGGGGCGAATAATCACGACCTCCAGTTACTCATCGACGGGACAGTGGCCACCCCGTACCAGTACAGGGTGCTTATCCCGTGGATGGAACGATACATGACAACCATGTTGTCGGCCCTTCATATCAAAACTCCGCCGATCTATGTTCCGTCCCAGCTGATATTCCCGAATGTCGTTGAAGCGCACGTAGTCTTTTTCCTCGAATGTTTCATCTGCATCGCGCTGGTATTTTATTTTTGGCACTATATGAACCTCCTGCTGCGAAATGAGACTTCGGGCTTCCTGTTCTCCCTGTTGTTGCTGGCGATCATCCCGTTCCATTATATGTATTCCGGCTTTCCGATCTGGTATCCGTATGACACTTCGGCCATCCTCGTGCTTACGCTTGGATTGATCTTCTTGCTGGAAAAAAAGACGGCGGCCTTCTACATTCTTTTATTCATCGGGACGTTCAACAAGGAAACAACGGTATTCCTCATCCTGCTGCACGTGCTGGTCAATTGGAAGACCGGCGAGCGCGCATGGATTGTTAAACATTTTTGCCTTCAGTCCGCTCTCTGGATCATCGCTAAAGTGATATTGTTCTTCGTGTACCGGGAAAACAGCGGGGAGCTGTTTCAAATTCACCTCTGGGGGAACATCAAAAGCATAATTTTTTTGAAAGATTCTGCCGTTGCCGGCGGACTTTATGGATTTGTTATCCTGGCAAGTTTGTTTGGATTCTTGTGGCTCCCGGTGTTATTATTCAGGCGGCTTGTCAATAATGACTTTGTGAGTTCCACATTGATGGTTGTGCCGTTCTTCGTGGCAGGCATGATGTTCGTCGGGATCATCACAGAATTAAGAATATTCGGAGAACTCATTCCGATTGTTCTTTCCGCGTTTTCACTTATAGCGGCTGAATCAATAAGAAAGACTCAGGCAACCTGAGGGGCAAAGTCTTAATTACCAAAAGGACGGTGCAGTCTTTGAACAGTACATACGATCTCATCATCATCGGCGCGGGGCCGTCGGGCCTGTCGTGCGCGATCGAAGCGAAGCATGCGGGGCTGAACTACCTCGTCATCGACAAGGGGGGCATCGCCGACGGCATTCAGAAATTCCAACGGGACATGTTCTTCTTCTCCACCCCCGAATTGCTGGAAATCGGGGGAGTGCCCTTCGTGGTTCCTACAACCCGTCCCACGTCCCTCGATTGCGTCAATTATTACAGGAGCATTGTAGAATATTTCGACCTGCAGTGCGCGTTCTACGATCCGATCGAACGCATCGTCTCCCAGGATGGTATGTTCACGGTAAAAAGTTCAAACGGAGCGGAACGTTCGGCGAAGGCGGTCGTCATCGCCACGGGATACTATGACACTCCCACGCCTCTCGGTGTTCCGGGCGAAGATCTTCCGCACGTTACGCACTTTTACCGGGATCCTCTGCCGTTTTTCAACCAGCATGTCCTTATCGTGGGAGGTAAAAACTCGGCAGTGGAGGCCGCTCTTGACCTCTGGCGGCATGGTGCGTTTGTGACTGTTGTCCACCGCGGAGAGGCTCTCAGCAGCGGGGTGAAGTACTGGATTCTGCCCGATTTTCAAAACCGTGTAGCCGATGGCTCGATTACATTACAACTGAACTCGAAGGTCAAAGAATTTCGAAGGGGTTGTACCATCGTGGAGGAAAAGGGGGGGAGTACAAAGGAGTTCAAGACCGACTTTGCGTTTATTCTCGTTGGTTACCTCCCGGACGTTGGATTCCTGCGCTCTTCCGGCATCGACATCAATCCCGGCACCCTTGCGCCCGCGCATAATCCCGAGACCATGGAAACCAACATACCGAACTTGTTTGTCTGCGGAGGGCTCGTCGGCGGCCGTTTCAACAACAAAGTGTTTATCGAGAACGGGAGAGAACACGGTAAGAAAATCGTCGCAGCCTTACGACGAGGCCTTTAGCTCCTGCACCCGTGCGGCAATCTCCCGCGCTTCATTGCTGTTGGGGGGCAAAATCTTTCCATACTGCTCAAGAATAGAAATCAGTTTCGGCTTCGTGTTCTGCGCGTCATAGAGCGCAATCAGCGCGCGGTATGCCGACGGCGTCCACTTGTTCACCTCGATGGCCTTCAGATAACTCATCTCCGCGTCGGTTGAACGGCCCAATTTTTGTAATATATCCCCGGCGAAGCTGAACAGCTCCGCCTGATCGGGATTGCTTCGCAGGGATTTCTGCACCTGGAGAAGCGCCCCCTGGTAATTTTCCAGCTTGAACAAGACCCGGGCGAGAGAATTTCGCGCCTTCAGGTTCTCCACTTCGACCGACAGAATTTCCCTTAAGACCTGCTCGCTTTTTTCGAGCATCTTCTTCTGCGCGAGCGCCACAGACAGATTGTTCAGGAAATAGCTTACCTTGGCGCTTTCAGGCGTCTCGTGCAGGCGTGCGAAGAGCGCAGGATCGTACATCGCCCTGCGCAAAGAGTCGGGATACGTGTAAAACCGGATGGCAGGCCCCCGCTGATGCTCCTGCGGCGTGATCTCTCCGACCAGCTTCCATCGCGTCTTCAGCGAATCATAGTAGGGCATGAAATGAGCGTACTTCACAGTGTCTTTTGCGTAACGGGCATAGTCGAAATCGGAGGCTATGATGAGTTCCAGATCTTCGTACCAGCGCGTATCATAAAACGGCGCCACTCCCTCGACATCGACCATCAGAAAAGGTATGTACAGCGTATGGTAGGTCGATTCGGGGATCTGAATGCCAAATGGCCCTGAGACAATGAACGAACCGGGCTCGACGTTCTGCTCGATCCACTGTTTTGCGACCGTCCTCGTGTCCGGGATGACAATCGACCGCTGAAAGTCGTACACAGTCGCCACCGGTTGAGCGATGAACGCTAACCCGATAACGCATGCGATACCCGGCCGGAGTTTCTTCACTCCTGCGGATTGCATGGTGGGAAGCATGCGATCCCAGATCGTCTTTATTCCAATCGCGCAGACCAGCAGAAGCAGCGGTATGATAGGCAGTAGGTAACGCTCGACCCGCATCTCCCAGGTACTGATGATGATGAAGTAAATGACCGGAAAGAGAAGCAGGAGCAGATGATCTTTTTCCTTTTTCACGATCCAATAAATTACCACCAGGGGGATGAAGGCAGCCAGAATCAGCCCCAGGTTCGAGGGAAGAGCATCGAACAGATAGTAATCTACCGTCGATTGGGATGTATCGATTCCGAGATGCCCTTCGGCAACATGGTACTGCTCGAACGAAAAGTCTCGTTTGAATCTGTCGTAGTTTAAAACGATGTAGGGATTCAGGAGAAAGAAGACGACGACTGTCGCCGCGACACTGAGAATCAGGCGCTTTTCGATAAGCGATTCTATGGCTTTTGAGACAGTATTTGAACGGAGCAGATGAAGAATGAGCAACACGAGGAGGAGAAACGCTCCGGTGTATTTGGTGGCTGTTGCGAGGCCGATGCACATGCCTGCAATCACATAGTGTTTTGTCGAAGACCGCCGGTACGTTCTGTAGATGCAATAAAGTGCGAGAAGGATAAAGAACGTTAGCGGGGTATCCACCGTGATATACTGCGACTGCAGGATATGGAGCGGGTTAAGGGCAATTAACGCGGCGCAGATAAGCGCTGTCGTTTCGGTGGTGAATTCCTTCGCGAAGCGGTAGGCCAGGACGATTGTCGCGATGTCGAACAGCCCGATGACAATCCGGGCCGGAATCATTGCATTCGACAACGTAGCTCCGAACGAGTGCATGTCCGGGAAGAAGCCCAAAAGATGGCCGACACAGTACTGAATCCCCTGGACAATGAACATTATGTAAAAGGTCAGGGCAGGATAATTGAAGAAATGCGGATCAAGATCAACTCCGTGTCCGGCCCAGTTCCACATGGCATTCGCTTTTACGACGGGGGTGGCTTCTTCGAGGATGTCGGGCAATCCCCATCCGATATTCCAAAATCTGAGAAATGCCGCTGCGAGAAGTATCAGTAAAAGGAGGATCTTTTCCCGCGTGAGATACTTATTCATTTTTCCTGGTTAATCATTACCAGCTCAAGATAATATTTTTGGTCCGATCCTCCTAAACTGGCATGTCCCGGCGTCTTTTCACCTCCACCAACCGCAGCGCTTCCCAGGCTACAAGGAATCTGTAGCTGAGATCAAATTCACGAGTGCTCTCGCCGAAATTTGGGTTCCACGGTTCAGCGTGATGGTTGTTATGAAGTCCCTCGCCGAGCGTAAACGTCTTCAATAAGACGTTATTCGCGCTGCGGTTCTTAACCTCGTGCGGACGTTCTCCAATCGCATGGCCCAGAGAATTGACCAACCAGCTCGAATGCCACACGGTCACAATGCGAAGAGGAAAGGCCCAGATCAGGAATGCAAAAGGATCAACATTGAGCGTAAGTTTCACGATAGCTGCGACGACACAAAGGAAAAGAATGTTGATCAACACAAAATTCCGTTCGTAAAACTTGAGCGACGGGTCACGATCTAATTCCCTGGTCACCGAATATTTCTCTTCTTCGCGTGAGTCATAGAACAGTAACCATCCGATATGTGACCAGAAGAGGCCGCGTAAGGACGAGTGTGGATCCAGCTGCGTATCTGCGAACCGATGATGAATCCGGTGCGTTCTGGCCCAATTGATGGGGCCGCCCTCCAAACTGAGTGAGGCACACAAAAGCAGGAGGTGTTTTAACGGTCCTTTGGCAACAAACATCTGATGCGATACCATCCGATGGTAACAGAGAATCAAGCCCAGATGAAAAGTCAAATAATGTAGAATGATCATGGCGAGAATGCCAGGTCCTGAGATGTAAAACGGAGCGAAACAGGCAAGAACGTGCATGCCTATAATGATGACAGTGTTCCTCCAATTCAGACGAGGTACCATGGACTGCGTTCCTTTTCTTTATTCTAAATGACCAACGATGATTCTCACCATTGGGGTTCAATGAATCCATACGTTCTTTGAGCCGTAAATGTTGTCCCGGGTCCCTTGACAAGCTCATATGTTAACTTTGGGAATGTAGAATCTAGTGAATAATTTCCAGTTTGCCAATTCTTATTGCTTCTTTCCCTCTGAATTCATATATTATCACGCTTTTGCAAGGCAAGCCTCTCCACAGTTATCACATTATCGACAGGTCTAATTTTAAGGGATTTGAATGAACGAAGGCAAGATCATCCAGGTTATCGGTCCGGTTATCGACATCGATTTTTCAGGCGGAAAGCTTCCATCCATCCTGAACGCAGTCAAGATTCAACGCAAAAACATTGAGGGTGTTGACGAAGAACTCGTCTGCGAAGTTCAGCAGCACCTCGGCGAAGAACGCGTTCGCACGGTGGCCATGGACTCTACGGACGGCCTGGTTCGGGGCATGAAAGCCCACGATACTGGCTCGCCCATCGAGGTTCCCGTCGGCCCGAGCACGCTTGGCCGCCTGATCAATGTTACCGGCTTCGGCATCGACAGCCTTCCTCCCATCGTATCCGACAAGAAGTACCCGATCCACCGGACAGCCCCTCCGTTCGATACGCTCAGCACTCAAAAGGAGATGTTTGAAACAGGTATCAAGGTTATCGATCTTTTGGAGCCATACTCCAAGGGTGGTAAAACGGGCCTCTTCGGCGGCGCGGGAGTAGGAAAGACAGTCGTTATCATGGAGCTTATCCATAACATCGCCCTCCATCACGGCGGTTATTCGGTGTTCGGCGGCGTCGGCGAGCGTACGCGTGAAGGAAACGATCTTTGGCTGGAAATGAAAGAATCGGGAGTTCTCGATAAAACAGCTCTCGTGTTCGGACAGATGAACGAACCCCCCGGCGCACGCCAGCGCGTAGCGTTGACCGCGTTGACGATGGCGGAATATTTCAGGGATGAAGAGGGGAAAGACGTTCTTCTCTTTATCGACAATATTTTCAGATTCGTGCAGGCAGGTTCCGAAGTGTCCGCGCTTCTTGGTAGAATGCCTTCAGCCGTCGGTTACCAGCCGACACTCGGCACTGAAATGGGCGAGCTGCAAGAGCGCATTACCTCAACAAAGAAAGGCTCGATCACCTCGGTGCAGGCAATCTACGTGCCCGCGGACGATCTTACCGATCCCGCCCCCGCGACGACGTTCAGCCATCTTGACGCCACAACAGTATTAAGCCGCCAGATCGCCGAACTCGGCATCTATCCGGCCGTGGATCCTCTTGATTCAACCTCGCGTATTCTCGATCCGCATATCGTCGGAGACGAGCACTACGGTGTCGCGAAACAGGTAAAAGAAATCCTCCAGACCTATAAGGATCTTCAGGATATCATCAATATCCTTGGAATGGACGAACTCTCCGACAACGACAAGGTTACCGTGGCGCGCGCCAGAAAGATCCAGAAGTTCTTGTCGCAGCCGTTCTTCGTCGCCGAGCAGTTCACCGGCATCGCGGGAAAATACGTGAAGCTGGCCGATACAATAAAAGGCTTCAAAGAAATTATCGAAGGGAAGTACGACCATATCCCCGAGAACTACTTCTACATGGTCGGTACGATCGAGGAAGTCGTCGAGAAACATTCCAAAGCGAACGCCTAAGACCATTCATGTCGGATAAAAGCTTTAAGCTCGAGATTATTACGCCGAAAAAGATCGCCTTTAGCGGCGATGTCGAAAGCTTTACAGCCCCCGGGGTTGTGGGAAGTTTTCAGGTACTCTATAATCACGCGCCGCTCCTCTCTGCAATAGGAGTGGGCGAGGTGAAGTTGCGGGACGCGGAAGGCAAAGAAGCGCGGTACGCGACAAGCGGCGGGTTCGTCGACGTCGTCCACAATAACGTCACGATGCTCGCGGAAACTGCCGAACGTGCCGATGAAATCGACGTCTCCCGCGCTGAGTCTGCGAAGGAGCGCGCCGCACAACGGCTTCGCGAACGGAACAGCGAGATGGATGTCGATCGCGCCCGGGTTGCCCTGGCACGCGCAGTTAACCGTCTGAAAATAGCAGAGCGTGGATGAGTCTGGCGGCAAGTTTGAGAAAACCCACTCGGTTGAAGAGACCGAAGTGGGTTTTTTAGTTTATTGATTGGCACTGCTGCAACACCGGCATTGGATTGACATTCTACGCGGGAAAGAGTATATTTTCCGACAACTTACTGATCAAACGAATGCGATGCACGAGAGCTGAGATAAATTTGAAAGCGCTGAAACATAATTTCGATGGGATCAGAAAGCGTGTCGGAACCGGTGTCAGAGTCATGGGGATTGTGAAGGCGAACGCCTACGGCCATGGAATGACGGAGGTGGCGGATGCCCTCGCAGGGTTCGGATGCGATTATCTTGGCGTGGGCTTTCTTGAGGAGGGGATTGCGCTCCGGGAACACGGGACAACGCTACCCGTACTAGTCCTCGGCGGAGTACTTGGCAGCCAGGTCAGTGAATTCCTTCGCTATGAACTTGATATTACTGTTTCGTCTATATTCATCGCGGAGCAGGTCCAGGCCGAAGCGGCAAAACGGAACATGAAAGCGCGGGTTCATCTTAAGATCGATACGGGCATGGAACGCATCGGCATCAGGGCTGAAAACGCGGGCCCTTTCATACGACGGGTTTCGGAAATGAAAAATTTAGAAATCGCCGGCATCTACAGCCATTTTGCTACATCGGACGAGCGAGACAAAACATTTGCCCGGGAACAATTGAATCGTTTCAATAAGGTGCTCGAAGGGATGAACAGCCCGCCGGCGCTTGTGCATATTGCCGCCAGCGGCGCGATCATCGACTTGCCTGCATCGTATTATTCAATGGTGCGCCCCGGCATCATGCTCTACGGCTGCTACCCGTCGCACGAGACGAGTGAAAGCGTCCGGCTTGAGCCGGTGTTATCGTTAAAGTCGCAGGTCGTCTATCTCAAGGAAGTTCCGGCGAACACCAGCGTGAGTTACGGAAGAAAATATTATACGAAATCAGATACCCGGATAGCCACTGTTCCGATCGGCTACGGCGACGGATACAGCAGGAGACTGACCAACAATACCGCAGTGCTCATCGGCGGCAGGCGTTTTCCTGTCGTGGGCACAATTTGCATGGACCAGATCATGGTCGATGTCGGTATGAACCCGGCTGTGAGCGTCGGGGACGAAGTTGTCCTTGTCGGCCGCCAGGGCCAGGAAGAAATCACAATGTGGGAGCTTGCCGATACGCTCGGGACAATCCCGTACGAACTTCTCACCGGCATCCTGCCGCGCGTTCCGCGCATATATAGTAACTGAACATGCCCGACGTTTACGCAGTAATAATGGCAGGAGGCGTGGGATCCAGGTTCTGGCCCCGCAGCCGCGAAAAGTCTCCAAAGCAGCTTCTGGAGATCGTGAACCGGGATACGATGATCCAGAATACGGTCAGGCGCGTGAGCGATCTCATCGAGCCGAAAAACATTCTCATCGTCACGAACAAAGTTCAAAAGCCCTCGGTCCTGAAGCAGCTTCCGCAGATTCCCGCTTCCAATGTTATCGTTGAGCCCTTCGGCCGGAACACGGCGGCGTGCATCGGGCTCGCGTCGCTGTTTGTACGGCAGAATAACCCCGAAGCAGTGATGGTCGTGCTTCCGGCAGACCACATCATGCAGAACGAAGAGGAGTTCCGGCGCGTCCTGGGGCTCGCGATCTGGGTCGCGTATGAATCAAAAAAGCTTATCACCGTAGGAATACAGCCCACGAGGCCAGATACGGGCTACGGCTATATCCAGATTGTGGACGCGGAAGAAGACGCGGCAAATCCGTATCTTGAACGGGGCGTGCATCGGGTTAAGACGTTCGCGGAAAAGCCGAACCTTGCGACAGCACAGCAGTTCCTCGAGAGCGGGGATTTTCTCTGGAACAGCGGCATGTTTATCTGGAGGGCGGATGCCATTCTGCGAGAAATCGAACGGCTCCTTCCGGAGATGTACCAGGAGCTTTCGAAGATCGACGAATCGATCGGTACTGAAAAATACGAGCACGTCCTCGATTCCGCGTACAGGATCATGCGGAGCATTTCCATCGATTACGGCGTGATGGAAAAGGCCAACGACGTTTACGTTATCAAAGGAAGTTTCGGATGGAGCGATGTCGGCTCGTGGGACGAGGTCTACCGCGTCTCGGGGAAAGACGAAAAAGGAAATTCTGTTACGGGCAAAGCGCACCTCCAAAACACCACGAATACTCTCGTGTATGCCGGCGATAAATTCGTCGCGACGATCGGCGTGGACGATCTCATTGTAATTTCGACCGATGACGCCGTGCTGGTGTGCAAGCGCGACTCCTCCCAGGAAGTGAAGGAAGTGGTCGACTATCTTCGCCGCAAACAAATGAACGACCTGCTATGAACAGGATCATTCCCGGTGCCGGTTGTTTTGGGATTGCATTGCTGTTTGTTGGATGCGTTTCTTCGCCGCGGTTTACAATGGACCGGAAGACACCGAACATGCCGGTCGAAGTGAGGCCCGTGACGCATGATCAGCAGGAAGAGGGCGTTGCCTCGTACTACGCGGAAGAATTCAACGGACGTCAGACCTCGAACGGCGAAACCTACGACATGAACGCGATGACGGCCGCGCACCGGACGCTCCCGTTTAATTCGAAGGTCCAGGTGACGAACCTCGTCAGCGGAAAATCGGTCGTTGTCCGGATCAACGACCGCGGGCCGTTCAAGTCGGACCGGATCATCGACCTCTCGCTTGCCGCCGCGAAAGCCATTGAGATGATCGGAACAGGGACGGCAAAAGTGCGTCTTGACGTAATTGCATTCGGCGATTCTACGAATTGAAATGAAAAAACTGATCTCGGAACAGGCTGTCATTGAGGCGTCGAAGAAGGGCGAAAAGACTCTCACCGTCGACGACAAGGCTATTATTACGGATGCCGCGAAGGACCGCGCGCGCCAGCTCGGCATTACGTTTACAAAGAAAGCTGCCGAGAAAGCTTCGACGACTCCTGCCGCAGGCGCGGTCACGAAGAGCTTTCAGGCCGGCGATTCGGTCGTCATTGGAAGCGATCACGGAGGATTTGCGCTGAAAGAGCAGTTGAAGGCGTTTCTTGAATCGATCGGAGCGAAAGTTGTGGACGTCGGGACCTACTCGGAAGAGGCGTGCGACTACCCCGATTACGCGTATGCCGTGGCACGGACGGTTTCCCTGGGCCATGCTTCAAAGGGGATTATGATCGACTCCGTTGGGATCGCCTCGGCGATGGTTGCCAACAAGGTTAAAGGCGTACGGGCGGCATGTTGCACCGACGAATTCGGAGCGAGAAGCAGCCGCGAGCATAATGACGCCAATGTATTGACGCTCGGAGGCAAGGTGTTAGGCGTAGAGCTGGCAAAGGCCATCGTGAAGACCTGGATGGAGACAAATTTTGGCGGGGGAAGGCATATGAAGCGAGTTGCGAAAATCACCGAAATTGAAGGCCGGTGAAATCTCACCTTAAAATACTAGTGTTTTTCTTGTAATTTTCACCATAAGTACCTGATTTTCCTGTTATATTTGGTCTTTCACTTGACCGTGAGAGCTGGATCAAATATATTATAACAGAGAATCCCTACCGTTAAGAAGTAGTTTTCAGTAATTCCTTGTTGAATTTCAAGCATTTTAGGTTGAACAAAGCAAATTTACATATTATCGCCGCATTCTTATTGGCAATTCTGGTCTTCTCAAGCGTGTGCGAGAGCGATGCCCCGTACTCGCGTATGTCGGCAAAGAGCCCGTTTGTGAGCCTTTCCAGGGCTTCTTCGCAAAATGGATTGAATGACGCCATAAAGAAAGATCTGCAGTATGTGGACAAAAACGTCATTGGTTCATTTGCAGCGCGCTACGGTATCGATTTTCGGCTTATTTTGGCAATGATCAAGCAAGAATCCCGTTTCAATCAAAACGCCCAGAGCGGAAGGGGCGCGATGGGGCTCATGCAGCTTATGCCGGAGACTCACCTGGAGATCATGGAGGAGATCGATATCCAGGATCCGTACCTTCCCGAAGAAAATCTGCGGGCGGGTGTATATTACGTATCAAAGCTCAGCGAGCTGTTCAAGGGAGTTAAGGGGGCAGACAAAATGAGCCTGACCCTCGCGGCTTACAACGCGGGACCGTCGCGCATCTACGACGCGCAGGAGCTTGCGGCGTACCTGGGCGAAGATCCCCACAGCTGGTCTTCAATCCGGAACATGCTTCCGCTGCTCTCCAAGAGATTCTACTCTCTCCATCAGGCCGTCTGGGGCACAAGCAGGCCGCCGAACGGATATTATGGCGGCGCCAATCAAACCGTCAAATACGTCGACAGCATTATGAAGACGTATGGGCAGTATTGCCAGCCTGCGTAACAATTCTTCCCTGATTTCCATCTAAGGTATTTTTTCCGGAAGGATACGGTGACTTCCCAGTGTATGCATGGGGAAGAGACCGTAGTTTAACTTTTGCGGGGTATTGACTCGCGCGGAGGCGCGATGTATATTAAGGAAGTTTGACGAGTGCAATAGTTGGAAGTTCTCTCACCTGCAGTACCATCAAAGTCCGTCACGGGTTTACTTCGACACGAAACATTTCCTCGTAGTTTAGGGAGGCGCGGAAATGTTTCATCAGAAAGGTCGGGGGCACGCTGCTAATGAATCGCTCTGGAGGCGGTTCGATACCATTACAGTGTTCTCGACCTTCTTTATTTCAAAAAAAGGTTCCGCAGTGCGGAACCCCGTTATTCAGTTCAAAGAAAAAACTAGGGGAGAAGAATCGCGCTCGCGATGACTGTCGTCCAGAGTCCGTTCTTGTCGCCTTCCGCGGACTGGGTAATATTGTAGGTCTTGACGATCTTTCCGCTCATCTTGTAAAGCTTTTCGCGTTCGTCCCATGCCGTATCCGCATTGAACTCCACGTCGAGCGTTGTCGCCAGCATTGTCGCTGCGAGATCTTCAGCGTATTCGCCCGCTCGCTCGTCGGTTTCGCCGTACGGATGGTGTTCTGAGAGGTAACCGTACTGGGATGTATCCGCCGGTGTCGCCACGCCGATCGAAGCAGCGATGAGCCTGTTCGGTTCATTCGTCGCGTTTCGCGCCATTACCGCAAAGGTGATCTGTCCGGGCTGGAGCAGCTTCAGGCCGTCTTCCGTCGGTATGCGCTTGCAACCTGGCGGATAGATGCTCGATACGGTGACAAGGTTGCATTTTTCGATCTTGGCATCCCGAAGAGCAAGTTCGAATGACTGGAGATAGTCTTTGTGGCGGCCGACGCCTTTGGTGAAGAACATTTTCGATGGTACGTACACGTGGTGATCCTTCTGGAGAGAGAGTAGTTGGTTAAGTTATCTGGTTACTTAGATGAATAAATCGCTAAATTGTTTAATAATCGGTGGAATGTTTACATGGAATAATCGCGCTTCAGCTGCCGCTCGGTTTCGCGTTTCTTGATTGCTTCCCGCTTGTCGTACTCTTTCTTTCCGCGGGCAAGTCCGAGCTGGACCTTCACAATATTCTTCTTGAAATATACTTTGAGCGGGACGAGCGTCAATCCCTTTTCCTGAATCTTACCGATGAGCCTTCGAATCTCCTCCTTGTGCATGAGAAGTTTCCGGTCGCGCTTGGGATCGTGGTTATTAATGTTGCCCTTTTCAAACGGGCTGATCTGCATTCCCAGGAGCCATACTTCGCCGTTTTTGATGACGGCGTAGCCGTCCTGAAGATTCGCGCTGGCCTGCCGGAGCGATTTCACCTCCGTGCCTTTGAGGGCGATACCGGTCTCGTACGTGCTGATAATGAAGTAATCGTGGAGCGCTTTCCGGTTGGTGACAACTACTCGTTCTGCGCTGTCGTCCGAACTCATCGCAATCCAGGCATGGTGGCAATAATGATACGGAATTCGCTTAGAATATGCAAGCGAAGGAGTTTGGGTTGTTTGCAGGGTGAAGTGAATTGATTCTGGTTCAAAAAATACATTTATTGAGCCGGAGAAGAATGAATCATCGTGTTCCTGAAGGCGTTATCTGAACTCGCCGATTTCCTCTTCCAGCTGACCCGTGAGGAGTTCGCTGCTTTGACATCGCAAATTGCGATATCAAACAAATCGCGCGGCGGGAGAAGAACCCTTCCCTATGCGTTCGCCGAACACGGGGCTGCCATAGCGGCCAACATTGTGAACAGTGATCGTCCTGTACAGATGAGTATCGTTGTTGTCCGAGCTTTCATCAAAAATGCGTGAAACACTCAGTGCAACCAGAGTTTTGAACGAACGGCTTGCCGCATACATATTTCTTTGTGTTGAGGATGAAAAAAGTAATTGCGGCAATTAATATGACGATCGACGGGTATTGCGACCATACCTCAGGCATCCCCGACGAAGAGATACATCAGCATTACGCTGAATTGTTGAGAAGCGCCCATGCCGTTTTGTATGGGAGGATAACCTACCGGCTCATGGAATATTGGCGAACAGTGCTGGAACATCCCACAGGCGAGAAGGCCATGGACGACTTTGCCGTCGCAATGGACAACACCCCGAAGATTGTATTTTCCCGCACACTGAAGAGCATAGACTGGAAAAGTGCGAAGTTAGCAAGCCAGGATCTTGAGAAAACAGTCTTGGACCTCAAACAATCATCCGATGATGGAGGTAAAGACGTTTTTGTTTGTAGCCCGAGCTTGATTGTGGCTTTGACGAATCTTAGGTTGATCGATGAATATCAACTTTGTGTTCACCCCGTTATCGCAGGAAGTGGTTTGCCGCTCTTCAGGAATATCGGTGAAAAGATTACGCTTAAACTCACGAAGACCAAGACGTTTAACGGTGGTGCGGTTATTCTTTATTATGAACAATAAAAGCAATATTTGCCCGTTACTACAATTATATGAAATCCGATTCGCATCGCTCTAACACGAAAGCCGGAAAACATTTCAGGCATTACTTCTTAATGCTTTTCGGTTGTTTCTGCCTTACAGGCTATACCGCTTACTCTCAGGGCATAAATCTTGATTCGTTACTTGCTGTAATCAAGGCGGAAAAAAATGACAGTGTAAGGTTCTATCTCGCCTTCAGCGGATTGACGGAGTCTGAAACCAATCCCGTCGACGACATGGGAAAAGCGGATACTATCCTTATCTTCGGCCAGAAAAATAATGATTTGATTTGCCAGGTCATGGGTCTCGCTTGCCTGGGATATGACTACCAGGTATTTGGAAATACCGCCAGGAGTCTTGAGTACAATCTCAAAGCAATCGTCGTCGCAGAAAAATCAAACGACAACAGGCTGATCGCAGCGGCCTCTATGGGGATTGCGACAAATTATTTGGATATGGGAGACATTCAAAAAGCCCTTGGATATTGCAGAAAAGGATTTGAGAAGGGGGCCTCTGTTGAAGCAAACATGTTTTCCATCCTTACCAACGTGGCAATGGGTCAGATCTATCTTGCCATGGATAAGCCCGATTCGGCATTGATCTATTCGCAGAGGGCGTATGAACAAAGTATCAGCACAAAGTTTACGTACTACTTGTGCAGCGTCTATGGGCAACTGGGCGCCGTGCAGGCAAAACTGAACAATTCAACGCTCGCGCTGAATTACTACAACATGGCGTTGCAGGAAGGTATGAAGATTCAGTCGCCCAAGTTCATTAACATTGCGTATCAATCGATGGCTGAGTTTTATGCAAATGCTCATCAAATCGACTCAGCAATTATGTACTCGAAGAAGGCGATCGCTGCGGTTGAACATACTCCGTTTTCAACGTTGACCATTAAACCTGCAAAACTGCTTCTGGACATTTACCGCGGACATAATGTTGACAGCGCGTTTAAGTATTCTGAAATGTATAAGATCGCAAAGGACAGCTTGTTCAACATTAAAGCGATCCAGCAGGCGCAGCTTATGACGTTTGAAGAGGAGGCCCGCCAGCAGCAAGTGTCGGTTGAAAAAGAAAGTGCGGAACAAGAGCGCAAGCATAACATTCAGTATGCCCTGCTCGCCCTCGGCATCATTGTGTTTATCACCCTCTTCCTGCTCCTTAGCCGGAGCTTTATCACGAATGCAAAAGTGATTTCCTTCCTGAGCGTGGTGGCACTGCTGCTCGTGTTTGAGTTCTTAAATCTCGTATTACACCCTTTTCTCGAAAACTTTACGAATCACACACCTATGTTTATGCTCTTTGCGTTGGTTTGCATTGCGGCTGTGCTGGTCCCGCTGCATCATAAAATCGAAAAGTGGACATCGAATAAATTAATCGAAAAGAACAAGGAGACCCGGTTGGCGAATGCACGGGAGACGATAGAGAAACTGGAAGGATAGAGCGTCGCGTCTAAAGATCAGCAAAGCAGATACTGTGTGGCCGCGTACTCTATCGGGTCAGTATAATCGACTAAACCACGAAGAGAAGTATGAGATCGCACAGCAAGGAACCCGACAGCCCCACTCGACACCACGCCTCTCGCAGCACCCCCAACACATTGAAACATCGGCCCTGAAAAAAGGTCGACGGACCGCCATGCTTTATTTACACAAATGTTAACCATCATGGCTCGTTGCCCGTCTTATGGTGACAACTCCTGGGCTGAGAACAGCCTGTCATTCTGTAGTATTGACAGCTCAGGTAAATCATAACGATACCGAATGAGAGCCAATGAATATCATTTACGGTTACTATCCCTCTCCAGATGTCGCATTTCCTAGG
>DATJGD010000091.1:0-48412 GCA_035495255.1 Bacteroidota bacterium
CGGTCAACTATGCCGGTCGGAAAGCGGGATCTCCTGCTGCAAGCAGTGAAGAAAGCCGCTCGAAACATTCCGGGCAATTAGAACACGGAAGGCCGGTGTGCCGTAAACCCGGGCAAACAAAGAATGTTCTTGTGAAATAACCAGGAGGTGAAACACTTAGACGACGGATGCGCCAAATAACCGCAGCTTGTTGTGAAGTGTTTTCCTGCTCAAACCCAAAATGCGTGCGGCTTTCGATTTATTATTGTGCGCGCACGCAAGTGTTTCAAGCACGATCGTCCGTTCCGCTTCTTTGAATGTACTCCCGATAGCGATGTTGAACGAGCTTCCGAGCTTCTGATGTTTGGTGATACGGGGAGAGAGATATTCAATGCCGATGACTTCATCGGGGCAAGTCACAACGGCGCGTTCGACGGTGTTCCTAAGCTCCCGCACATTTCCCGGCCAATTGAATTGATGAAGCACTTCAATTGCTTTTTCAGAAAATCGCTGCTTCGTCCTGTTGTATTTTAGAGTATAAATCGACGAAAAGTAATCAATCAGCGGCGCAATATCTTCCGGCCGCTCACGAAGAGGGGGAAGCACGATCTCGATAACGCTAAACCGGTAGTATAAATCTTCGCGAAACTCACCCGAGGCAAGTGCCGTGAGGATATTTTTGTTTGTTGCAGCGATTACCCTCACGTCGACATGAATCTCATCTTTTCCTCCCAGCCGGCGAAACGATTTGTGTTCAATGGCACGCAGCAGTTTTGCCTGGACCTCCGGACTCATCTCGGCAATCTCGTCGAAGAACAACGTCCCTTCATGTGCCAGTTCAAACGCGCCGCTCTTCTTATTCAAGGCGCCCGTAAATGCACCTTTCTCGTGCCCGAACAATTCGTTTTCAATGAGTTCTTTCGGAAACGCGGCACAATTGATTGCGACGAAAGGTTTTGTGTTTCTATCGCTTTGCATGTAGATCCGCCGCGCTACTATTTCCTTTCCCGTCCCGCTCTCGCCGGTAATAAGAACCGCGGCCTGGGATTTAGCGACGAGGCCGATTGCCGACCGCACATCGCAAATCGCCTTGCTATTTCCTATAAGGGTTGTTCCTTCCGGATTTGCTGCCTGGGTGCCGTTCGATGGCAATGCGGGAGAACGATCATGCGCAGTATTCTCCAGGATCCCCTTGAAGAAATCCGCGTCTATATTCTCCCTTACAAGTACATCGCTCGCCCCCATCCGTATCGCGCGGACAGCATCTTCGATTGAGCCAAATTTTGGCGCAATGACCGTGGTGACAGGCGGATAATGATTCCTGGCGAATTGGAGAACCCCGGATTGCGCCTCGTCGAATACCTCGCAACGACTGACAAAGATATCATAGTCATGCGTCTGTAATTCCAGCTGGGCGCGTTCAATGGATTTAACCTCGGTCAATGAAGCGTTTGCCTTCTTCAGGGGGCCGACACTGGACGAAATGCTGCTGCCGTTAGATGAAAGAAAAAGAATGTTCCGTGTCATAGTATTATACCTTAGGTCCTGTGATTGATCTGAAATGCAGCGATGATTATACCGGGCGCTCGTGTTTAGCCCGGGGATCGTTTGACACGGGCGGAGAAGCGCTTTCCCGTTGAGCCCGCCGGATGAATTTCCCGACAATGAGTTTTGAAATTCCCTGACTGAAAAAAGGCTGTCCCGCCACCACAGCTTTGACCGCGGCAATGATGTCTTTCTTTTCAGCATTTTTGACGACATAACCATTCGCTCCGGCGCGAATAATCTTATCCACGTACGCTTCATCCTCGTGAATTGTGAGCATAAGAATTTTGATTCCGGGATGCTGTTGTTTGATTATTTGCATGGCCTCGATGCCATTAAGTTTCGGCATAGAGATATCGAGAATCGCGATGTCCGGTGTATGTAACGATGCGAGCTCAACGGCCTTCTCCCCGTCCGGCGCTTCGCCGACGACAGAAAATCCGGGCGTGCTGCGGAAGAGCGCTCTGAGCCCATTGCGAACGATACTGTGGTCATCAGCGAAGAGAATCTTGACGTTCTTCATTGAGAGTATGACTCCATTGGAATAGCCACATGAATTTTAGTTCCACCGTTTTGCCGGGAATCAACCCGGAACGCTCCCCCGAGAAGCATGGTACGCTCGTTCATTGAAACGAAACCCAAACCCTGGCCCGGAATTCTCTGTTGCTCAAGCTTCGTCTTGTCAAACCCGATGCCATCATCTTCGATATCGAGTGTCACGCTGGTTCCAACGTGAGAAATGCTCACCTTTCCCCGACTGGCCCGCGAATGCTTCCCCATGTTTGAAAGTCCTTCCTGCGTAATCCTGTAGAGTGCCGTTTCCACTTCGTGATGGTAATGTTCAAGTACGGGTCCGTTCGCCTGAAATGTAATTGCAATCTTATGAAGGCGCTCACAATCCTCCGACAAACGGGAGAGCGCCACCACCAATCCAAAATCGTCAAGCGCGGACGGCCGGAGGCTGACGGCTAACCTGCGGATGTCACCGATTTTTCCATTTACTTCCTCTTTCAGCGCCCGGAGTGTTTTGCGCAGAGTCCTGGGACCGGGAAGGTTTTCCTCAAGAAGATTCAACGAGAGTTTCATTCCCGACAACCACTGACAAAGATCGTCGTGAAGTTCTCTTGCAAGACGCCTGCGTTCTTCTTCCTGCGCGTTCACAACCCGCTTGGCGAGAGAGCGCATTTGTTCCTGAGCATGCCGCCGTTCGGTTACATCCCGGGCAATTCCGAATGCGCCGATGACTTCACCCTCCTCAAACTGCGGCGCTGTCGTAAATTCTCCGGTAAGATATTCGCCGGATTTTGCCTCAATGCGTAGTTCGAACGCGGGCGGTGTCTCGCCCCGCAGGATCCGTTGAAAGATCAACCGGGAAAAGTTCAGATCATCAGGATGAATACGGGACTCAAACGATTTCCCCAGCCATTGCGATCTAGCAAACCCCGTAAGATCTTCAAATACGGGGTTGAGGGACCTGATGTTTCCTTGCGGAGAAAGCGAGAAGATGACATCTCTGGCTGTGTCAATAAGTCTCCTGTACCGTTCTTCCGAAATCTGAAGCGTGTTGAGCGTCTCGCGGTAACCTCGGATCGTCATCTCAAAGGGGGATAAGCTTTCGAGAAGAAACTGCCAGGACGCCTGAATTAACCTGGAGGAGTTTTCGCTTGCCGGAGTCTCTTTAAGAATATGCAGAAGCGCTTCCTGGTGGGTTGCGACCAGATTGACGCTGCTCATCTCCTCGGTAATCGAGCGTCTTCCCAATTCATACGCGACGCGCAGGGCTGATTCGCCCTCCCCATTAAGATAGTTTTGGAGGGAGATCTTGTATGACTCGGAAATTTTCGCAGGATAGGTGTTCATCGCCTGTCACCTATGTATCGGGCAACTAATACTAAAGCTTCATCGTTTCCCCTGGAATACTGAGCAAGGATCTTATCTGCAATCTGCTGTGGATGCCCCCACGAAGAAGTCTCGACGACAAATGTTTCCCGAATTCCATCCGTGGCAAGCATAAGCAGATCTCCCCTGGAAATCGGGATGGATGACGCATGCAACACGGGTAACTGATCTCCAACCACACCCTGGCCTGAGAAGATATATTCCCGCAATGGTATGACAGGAGAATCCACCCGATTTAGTACCGCCGTCACATTTCCTACTGCTATCCAGGTAATCGAATTCTCCCGCATATTCAGTGATGCGATGCTCATTACCGCCCCGCGTGTTTTCCTTAATTCTTTGTGACATAGATTGATTAACGAACCGACCGGTTCGCGGGCATGCGCCTCCATGATGCTCTTTGCTGTTTTCGCCGAAGCGGCTGCTTCACGGCCATGCCCTAATCCATCGATAACCCCGATGAGTACCCCTCCGTCAAACGCTTTGATGACGAACTGATCTCCGGACTCAGTTTGCCCCGGGAGCTTGAACGAGGCAACGCCCCATTCAATGGGCAACTCCGTGCCATGAACTCTTGCCGCTTCCGTCATTTCCAGGTTTCCTGTCTTCATCGTATCCATTTTTTTATTTTCACCGTAGTTCCGGCCCCTAATCTTGAAGTAATATCGAACTCATCCATAAGTCGTTTCGTCCCCGGCAGGCCAAGTCCTAAACTGTTTCGCGAGGAGTAGCCGTCTTGCATTGCCAGCGCAACATCGGCGATACCGGGGCCGTCATCGTGGGCGACGATCTCAATTCCATGTTTAGTCCCGCTATGGATGCTGCGTATGATGACCTCTCCTTTTTTTGCGTATTCCACAATATTGCGAGTAAGTTCTGAAATTGCTGTGGTAATCAACGTAAGATCCACTTGAGTGAATCCGATTTCTACCGCTAATGCTCGTCCCTTTTGTCTCGAAATGACGATGTCGGCGTCCGAGCTAATCTGCACGCGTACTTCAGTTAACACCGGCCGCTCTCCTTTCTCTGTTGATGGAGATATGCGAGGCCTTCTTCTAAATCTAACGCAGTGCCGACATCTTCAAGCGTCAGCCCCAATTGAACCATGGCAAACGCGACTTCAGGCTGAATGCCGACGATGACCGCTTTGGCGCCGCGAAGATTTAACATCTGCGCAATTGCCCGCATTGTCCGTGTAGCAAACGAGTCCAGAACATCAAGGACGGTGACATCGATAATGACTCCGCGAGACCGGTATCTACCTACACGCTCCGTCAGTTCTTCCTGAAGCTTGATCATGTCCGCGTCGCTAAGCGCAGATTGGATTGAAGCGATGAGAGTATCGCCTTGCTTAAGTATAGGAACTATCATGTGGTTCCTATGTTACGATTGTGAAGAACGTTCGGAAGCCGCTGCTTCCGGAGATGTCGTAACCTTATAACCAAGAAGGCGCTCAGCTTCTTCAATGCCACCTTGTAAATCACCGACAGTCTTCATTTTCCCCAAGTTCACTCCAATGGTGACAAGCGTCTGGGCTATTTCGGAAGACAAACCGGTAACAATGACCTTTGCCCCCATGAGCCGGGATGCTTCGACTGTTTGGACAAGATGGTTCGCAACGGAAGAATCAATCGTGGGAACACCCGTAATATCGATAACGACAACCTTGGCACGATTCGCTCTGATCGCACGCAAGAGCTGCTCTGTGAGTTGGCGGGCGCGTTGCGGATCGATAACGCCGATAATAGGCAAAATGAGCAAGCGCTCACGAACTTGTAATACGGGAGTGGATAGTTCACGTATAGCTTCTTGTTGCTGGCGAATAATACGTTCGCGTTCCTGGACGAATCCCACCGCCACCGTGTTGGCAATTCTGTTCGCTGCGGGTTCATACGCATCGAGTATTCGATTGAGTAAATCAAATTCTGACTGGTATTTTTTGAACAATGAACGGCCCAAAACATCGCGCAGGAGGAGCACAATGCCAACGACTTCCTGTGTTTCCACTCCACGTGGAATAATGCGTTCTGAAAGACTGCGCGCGTATGCCTGGAGCGCCTCGATACTTCCCGTTTCGAGCACCTCAACGTAATTGTCGAAGACGGACGTCGCCTCGGCAAAGATTTCTTCCTTTGTCATTGCAAGCAACAATTGTGCTTCGGCGATGTGCCGAATCCATTCCTCCCGCAACTGGGCGCGGTGTTGTCTCAAGTGTGCCACGAGCTCGCTCAGGAGGGCCGAAGCGACTTCAGGGGCGCTATTCCCGTTCGATTTTCGTGTTAGCACATCAGTTGATCTTGACATCGCAAAACTCCTTTTCACAATACGTTGTTCATCATGGGTTGCTGATCTGAGTCGACTCAAATGGATAGGGCGAACCTTCGGGCAGCGGAGTCCAGGCCAGCTTCCGCCTGAAAAGAAACCACTCATCATCGCGCAAGAGGTAAGGAAGGAACCCGGCTTTCTTGCATCCCTTGAGAGAAGGAACATTTTCTTTGGCGACAAAGGTAATGACCCAACGGGCGTTAAAGCTTTCTGCTTGTTTTGCGATGTGGGCCATCGCGTATGACATGATACCCATTCCACGGTACGATTCGGGCGTAAATGCATTCTCCAGCAGCGCCTCATCCGGAGCGAGCTCCGGAAACACATGGTTGAATCGTGCCCGGATGCTGCTGTTATACTCGGAGCTCATGAGCCACTGCATATAGCAAGGGACGTCATCCCCGGTGACAGCCACGTAGCATGTCGGTATGTTCTCGAGGAGAAAGCTCATCCGCTCTGCCTGTTCTGTGGCGTCTTGTTTCGATAGCTCGGGTCCATGCGCACCGAGCAGCCGAGAAACGTCGTTACGCACCAACGGACGGATGGTGACCGGTATCTTCGCGGGAAGTGGTTCGAAGGGAATACGAAGATCTCTTCGGAGCCCATACGAAACTGTCCGGGAACGAATGCGATGGCGTACTTTGGCCAAAATTTCGCTAACACGAAAATGGAACAGCAGGGTTACAACAGTTTTAATTGTTTGAGTTTTGGTTTTGCCGGAAGCGGTATGACCCGGGGAACCCTTCCCGCCTTTTTGCAATTCCGGGTTCATCAATGGTGTGGCGAGAGAATTCAATCTCAACGTCATTTGCGACCGGCTGCGAGCGTTAGTATAATGTTTTGCGCCATCACGCTTCAACTTCCGCAATCTCCGATACCTGATTGATCTGCAGCCACGCGGAGAGAGTTGCCGCCATCTCTACTAATTCGTCGATGGAGCCAGGCTTCGTGAGAAAACCGTTTGCTCCTAAATCGTAGACCAGATTGATGTCTTCAATTCGCGGCGATGAGGTCTGAGCGATGATAATAAGGCGCTTAAGTATGGGCTGGGTCCTTACCCATTTTATCACTTCAAAACCATCGATGTTCGGCATCTTCAAATCCAGCAGCATGGCGATCGGCAGTGGAAACTGTTCCCTGTTCGCGTACATCCGCTCGCCCTGCAGGTATGCAATCGCTTCTTCTCCGTTTCGCACAATTACTAATGGGTACATCACGCCCGCTTTTTGAAAAGCCCGCTGCATTAAGAACACATCGGTTTCACTGTCATCCACGAGTAAGATAGGTTTATGTTCAGGTTTCATGATGTCCTCAGGTTGATGGAGATGTTGCATGTGCGAGCTCAATCCAGAATCGGCTTCCGGTGCCGGGGGTAGATTCTACTCCTACCTGCCCCCGCATTCGTTCCATGCCCCTCTGAACAATTGCGAGACCGATTCCGGTACCGGGAAAACTCTTCGTATGTCCCCGCTCGAAGATGCGAAAAATGCGTTCCTTATGTTCGGTGGCGATGCCGATGCCGTTGTCCTCAATCCGGATGCGGGTGGTTTCCGCCTTTGTTTCGGCACTAATGCGGATGTGAGGATGAACACCCGCCGCGACAAATTTCAAGGCATTGGTAATTAAGTTCATCAATACTTGTGTGAGTATCGGTGCGTATGCCAGGACGTTTGGAAGCGGTCTTATGACTTCGATTGCAGCATGACTCTCCGTGATTTTCTCGCGGCACTGTTCAAGCACCGTCGCGACGATCGATTCTAACTCCACCGGCTGAAGGACAATTTTGGCCTGGCTAATCCGGCTATACTCAAGAAGGTCGGTAAGCAGTCTGTCGAGGGACTTCGCCGCATCTGCAATTTTTACCGTGTAGCCATCGCCTTCCTCATTCAACTTCGGTCCAAAATCTTCGTGGAGGATTTTTGCGAACCCCTGCATCGCCCGAAGCGGCGCACGGAGGTCATGCGCGATAGTGTAGACAAAGGCTTCTAACTGTTTATTTGTCGCGGTGAGTTCCGCCGTGCGCTCATCCACCAGGTGTTTGAGCTGCCCCGCCCGGTCTGCCAGTTCCGATTGCGCCTGGCGCAACGTTTCCTCAGCCTGTTTGCGTAACGTGATGTCACGGATGTTGCATTGGATGATTTGTTCACCGTCTTCGTAGTACAGATTGCTGACAAATTCAACTTCTCTGCGATCGCCGGTTTTCGTTTGAAGAGGCAATGATTCGTAGCGGATATTGCCCTCTGCCAGCAATTTCCGGAAAGCAGCTTCGCTGGCATCCTGGTCTTTTATCAAACCGATTTCAAACATTTCCATGCCGCACAGTTCATCGCGTGTGTAGCCAAGCAGCTCCGACATGAACGGATTCGAGTCGAGAATTTTTCGCGACGAGGGATCGACCACCAATACCCCGTCTTTAGCGGCTTCAAAAAGCCGGCGGTAACGCAATTCCGACCGGCGCAATTGGGTTTGGAACTCCTCCCCTTCGGTGATGTCCTGGATCCCCAAAAGGATCTGGGTGGGTTTTCCCGAAAAGTCGTTCAACGGTCTCGCATTAAGCAGCAATGTCCGGTGACCGATTCGTTCAAAATTATGCCCGACCTCCAGGTCGTTGAATACGTTGTTCTTGGGAATGATCTCTTCCAGCAGTTGACGCAGCCGGGGAATGTTCCATGAGCCGTGATCAAGTTCGAGAATCGAACGGCCTTCTGTTGCGATCAGCGACAGCTTAAAGGCGCTATAAAAGGCATCGTTTGCCGAGTGGATCCGGAGATCTGCAGTCAGAATCACCAGCGGGTCACGCACAGTCCGAATAATAGCCTCGGCGTGCTTCCACGCTTCTGATATCAGTTGTTTATTCCTTTTTAAGTCGTCAATATCCATGAGCACTAACACCGCACCATCTGCCTTGTCATCAAGCGTCATGTAAGGGCGCACGCGGAGAGAAAACCAATGTCCATTATTGTCTTGTACTTCCCGCTCGCTCGCGCTCGCGCTCGAGATGACCTCATCGATGATGTCCTCCAGGTCGGGCAAATTGAGATTATGCCGGACGCTGCTGAGGGGCCGCCCCACATCGGACGTCCGGAGGTTGAACTGTTGTTCAGCCTGCTCGCTGAAGCGGCGGATGGTCAGGTCGCTTCCCAGTAACACAATGGGAAGTTTGGTCGAAGCATGGAGATTTGCGAGATCACTGTTCAACACATTGAGATCGGCGTTCCGGTGTGCCAGTTCCTCGTTGACAGTTATCAGTTCTTCATTTGTTGACTCCAGCTCTTCCTTGGAGGTTTCCAGTTCTTCATTGAGGCTCTGCAGTTCCTCGTTTGAGGATTGACTCTCTTCGTTGGACGCCTGAAGTTCTTCGTTGGCAGCTTCTTGAAATTCCTGCGTTGATTGAAGATAGTCGCGCACCTCAGCAAGATCCTGTTCCAGTTCGGCGACACGGAAGGATTCTTCCTTCTTGCTGACAGAACGTAGTGTACGCGCGGCGTTTCTTAACTGTTTCCGGGACCCGGTGCCCGGAGCCGCGGGCCCCTGCCGTTCCGATCCTTCGAACAACACCAAAAAACATCGTTCTTTCAGATTCTTCAACGGAATTACTTCCACATTTACGTTCCGTTCTTTTTCATCATGCTTCACAGGAACATTTTCTTTGCGAATCGTTCTGTTTTCCTTCTTTGCCTTGTTGATTGCGGTGCGCAACGGCATTGTCAAACCTGTTCGCGCCATCTTCAGCAAATCAAAACTCGCTTTGCCTGTGGGGGGCTCAAGGTACGCGCTCGTCGGCCCGCGGAATTGCAGGATTTGCAGGTCCGCGTTGATAAGGACTCCGGGCGGAGCGAATTGATTGACCGTCACGCGGTCGGCCTCATGCTGCGGGTTAAGTTCGACGCGGAAATTCTCCGTACCGCGTCCAATACCTTTCCCAACTGCGAGCGGGGATGATGCCTTGCTCCACGGCGAATGTTGTTCACTCTCTCTCCTGACCGGCAGATGAAACTTCTGTGCGGGGGCGGTTTTCCTGGCATAAATCTTTTGCTTTTTGTCCACCGGTTCAAACAAGTCGGTGAAACCGCCGATGGATTCCGCAGCACCCAAAAACAAAAATCCCCCCGTCTTAAGCGCATAATGGAAGGTGGAGAGGACCTTCTTTTGCAAGCTCGGTTCGAGATAAATCATCAGGTTCCGGCAGCTGATGAGGTCCATACGGGAGAAGGGCGGATCACTGATGAGATTCTGCCGGGCGAATACAACCAACTCGCGCAACGGCTTGATAACACGGTAGCCGGCTTCCTCTTCTACAAAGAATCGGCGCAATCGTTCCGGCGAGACATCCTGCACGATGCTCTTGGAATAAAGGCCGCGGCGGGCGCTCTCCAGGTTCGCGTCGTTGAGATCGGTGGCAAACACCTGGAGATCGCGCTTGCGTAACGCTTTCTCTGCGCATTCTGAAAAGGACATTGCAATCGAATATGCCTCTTGCCCGGTCGAACATCCGAGCACCCAAACGCGTAAGGGCTCATCGACACGTTGCTGAAGAAGCTTTGGGAATACCTTGTTCGCGAGAACGTCAAACGCTCCCGAGTTTCTGAAAAAGCTCGTCACACCAATGAGTGCGTCGGAGTACAGGGCATCAAGTTCTTTGGCATTGCCCTTCAGGAAATCAGCGTAAGACTCCAACGTCTCATGTTTGCTCAACACCGTGCGCCGGGCGATGCGGCGATTGATCGTGCTCGACTTGTACAGGGAAAAATCCACTCCACAATGATTGCGCAGAAGCAGAAGGATATTCTTGTAGCCGTTGTTTTCGTGAGCGGCCGTCGGCGCCCGGGCAGTCTTGAGCCGGTTGTTGCTTTTCGTGTTAACCCGGCCGTGAGAGGGCTGCGGCACTTCACGAGTCATCGCCTCGGATCTCTTCTCATCCGGGGGATCGGCGAGATGTTTAAGAAGACCACCCGCAATGAGGGGATGCCTGGCAATTTGCGCCAGTTCCTTCGCGATGTTTTTCGGCGATAGAACGAAATCAACACAGCCTGCGGCTACCGCGCTTCGCGGCATGGAATCGTATTTGGCAGATTCATCCTGGGCAAACGTAATCCCGCCTTCGGCTTTAATTGCTTCCAGCCCCAGTGTCCCGTCGCTCGCCGTACCGGAGAGGATTACGCCGATGGCATATTCCCGTTGGTCCTGCGCCAGCGACTCAAGAAAGAAATCAATGGAACGTTGCATGCCGCCAACGTGCAGGCGCGGCTGAAGCTTTAAGATACCATCTGCGATACCCATACTCGTGTTGGGAGGAATGACATACACATGATTGGCCTCGATGGTCAGGTTGTTTGTTACTTCTTGCACCGGCATCGAAGTTGAACGCGTCAAAAGCTGCTTCAGCGCACTTTCGTGCAACGGATCGAGGTGCTGCACGAGCACGAACGCGAGGCCGGTATCAAGCGGGAGGTGCACCATTAATTCCGTGAACGCGTCTAATCCGCCTGCAGATGCCCCTATGCCGACGACGGGAAACCGTCGGTGCCGATTTCCGGTCCGCTTCCCGCTCGGTTCGCCGGACGACAACGTCTTGAACTCTGGAGCGGAATATTCACCCCCCCTAGTTTTGGTATGAACTAGGTGGGAGAGGGGTGAATACATTTTTTTCTTCGAAGCAGGAGGGTTCGCTGCCCGGCGTGATCTTGGTGAACTTGTCAGATTTCTTTTGTTGAGGCTCATGTTGTCAGGAAAATTCAGGGTATAGGTGGTGCAATTAAGTTTCGAACGATGGTAGCCTTTTGTCGCTTGGCCAGTGAAAAGAGCGATCTTCAGTGATCGATTGCGTAAAAGAATCTCCGGCGTGCAACATTGGCGGGAATCGCTTGATCTAATGTCAAATCGCTGGATTCTGCATGGTTGAGGCAGATATGAAAAAGACGGTTCCTTCTTGCTGTTTCCTTTTTACCCTACTTACCTCACTTCTTCAACTTACAAAAGAAAGCCTCTAATGTGAATAGAGCGCAGGGATGAAAAGAGAACTACACCATTGGGATGAACCGGAAAGCGTGCAACGGAACGAAAAACGGGCAGGTCGGATTGATTGGGTTGCCGAAGGAGGCAAACTAATTGTTGTCGATCATTGAAATGCTCTTGGCGACTTCCTTGGTGAGGGTGCCATCGGTATAGGCATAGTTGGCAATCTCGAGGCGCGTGTGGAGTGCAAGCTTTTCCATGATGTTATGAACGTGACTCTTGATGGTATAGGACGCTATTCTAAGCTGTCCCGCAATTTCTTTATTGGTCAATCCGTTGCTAATGCAGGCAATAACTTCTTGCTCACGCTTGGTCATCCGGATGGCCCTGTTGATATTCGCCTTTCCTCCACCTACAGCATGTTCGATAATCTGTGTAAAGAGCGATCCGTTCAGGACAGGAGGGAGGACTTTTTGCCCCCCTGCCACGGAACGTATTGTGGCGAGAAAATCATCAACCGTGGCGTCCTTGAGGATGAACCCGGAGGCGCCCGCTTTGACAAATTGCAGGACATCCCCCTGAGCAGGAGCAAGATCCATCACAATTACCTTTGCCTGGGGAAATTCTTTCTTCACGATTTCCACTACATGTAAACTATTTTGGCTCCGCAGGCCTAAATCCAAAAGGATAACGTTGGGTTTTAATTCATGAATTTTCAGGATGCTGTTATCGGTTTTCTCGGATGCCGCGACGATTTTGATGTCCCGGTGCCCTTTCAGCATTTCCGCGATACCGTCCCGCAAAAGGCGGTTATCTTCAATCAGGAGCAATCGGATTTTGTTCATAGGTGATCCTTTGTTAAACGCATGCTGGAACTGGCTCTGTTTTGTGATACATGAAAAATAATGATCGGTTCGTATGCACTGCAATGCACTTTTGCAACCCATTTCTGATATTGCCGGATTCAATAATCAGCGCGTCGGTGATTTCAAGCGACGGACATGGGGATATGATGTACACCCCCGACAATGTGCCGTCAAAGGAGTTAACGTTTGCTGATGTCAATCTTTGGGGTCTGGAAAAGCTATTTGGGAACGGTTTGTTTATGGGCATAGTACCTCTTTGCGCGCCTGGAGAAAATATGGAAACCCGGCCATTCTCGCGCCGGGCTTCCATTGTAATCCACCATCACTATCATAAGATACAGCTACTTCGATCCCAGAATCAATCGCCTAAAGGGATGAAAAAGGAATTAACTCTTTGGTTCGTATGCGGCTGATCGATTCTAAATATGCTGAGGTGGAATAAACTCAATGCCTCCCATATGATTTCTAGTCGTTACGCTTCCAACCGACGTACATCCCGGCCACGAATGCCAGGCCGGCAGAGATTCCCATTGCCATCCAAGCGTTCTTGCTTACGTAGCTGTTGGTTGCCCGCGAATATTCCTTCGTCTTATCAATGAGGGAATCGCGCAGCTCATTGAATTTCAGCTGAATGTTGTCGACGTTTTCTTCCAGCTCTTCGCTTGCCCGTTCCGCGTTCTCACCCAACTGACCGGCGGTATCACGCAGGTACTGGCCGGCGCGCGTAATCGGTCGATTTGTCGCTGGGTGTTCATGTCGCTCGTGAGTTTTCATTTGTTGATCCTTTCGATAATATCTTGTGAGTTATAGCCTCCTTCATCAGAGGCCGGGAAAGAGCTGCGGCAGAAAGAGCCGCAGCTCTCGTCGTTCCTTGAGACTACCTGTCCTGGTCTCAATCGTCTTGTTACCGTGATTCTGCCGTCAGTTATTCTTATCGTGTCTGTTCCCTCTTCCCTTGCCGTTACCGTTGTCATGGCGGTGTTGCTTCATCCAGTTATTATGCTCAGGATGGTCTTTGTTCACATAGTATCGTTCCTCGCGGCTATCACGGATCACCTGCTGATCGTGGCGGCCTCTATATGTCGAATACTGATCTCTATACATTTTATGGTTACGATACGGTTTCCGTTCATTCACGACGACTTTGTAAGAATTGTAGAAATCAAAATCATGATACCGTGAGGGTAAACGTGATCGGCCTACCCAGCGTCCCCCCTCCTGATAGTAGAACATGTGTTGGGGAACGTAGTAATACGCTTCGATGTCAGGCAAATAATAGTATTCGACATGGTCATAGCCCGTCGGGCCCCAAACCGGTTGGCTGCCTACGTTGAAATTGAGCCTCACACCTACCTGGGCTTGTAACGTGCTCAACACGATCAACGTTAAGATCAATAGAAATAGGTAACGCATAATGTTTCTCCTTTGTAGTACATCTGGTTGAATAAACCGACTGCTTGGTTGATTTCGTTAGTTAAAAAATTCTTCGTGTCATTTGAAGAGCCGGGAACCAATTTTTTCCGAATCACTTTTCCAGCTAGATGTAAGGTACAACTAAGTCGTGGGCTAAATCAATCGTGCAGAGGGATGAAAGATGGGCTACTACTCACGAGGCGGGGCAACTCCATGAGTGACGAGCGAGCGTACCTGAGTGGTGTCACCGGTCCTTGCTGTTCGCAAGCGGCTCATCCATGGGCGTACAGACGATAACGTAAATGTCCCGGCTATCCTGTACCGGAATAATCGAAACGCTGCTCACATGACCTTTGAGCATCAGCGTAAGCTGGACGGAATTTGGCGACTGGAAGATCAGGATCTTCTTAACAAAGGCTGTTAGCTTGAACTCCTCAAGCACGGCAACGTCTGCCTGCGCATCTGCAAGCGTGATGTAGAGCCAGGTATCTTCGCCGATCGGCTTGAGCCAGCTTTCGAAATCAGGCAGTTGCTTTGTCGAGTGAATCCGAAAGAGATATCCATTGGACTTCTGTTGTACATTCATTCCGATGATGTCGAAAATGGGCGCGGTGAGCTTCCGATTGATGACAATGGCAGGCTCCACAGTGAGGATTGAGGTTGTGCGCGGGTGACCGGGATATTTTGGGTGTACAGGATTACAGTAATGCCCCCCATAGAGACCATCATCTTCGCTTACTCCGTCTCCCGCGTCCGGAGAACCGGTACCGCAACCGAATGGAGAGTCGGGTGATGCCCATGCCTTCTCGCTGAATCCCGTTACTTCACGTTCGCTGGCTCCATAGCGGAGAGTGTGTTGTTGAGAATTTGTCGTATGAACGGCGACAAAAAGGCAAAGTGTGATCACTATCTTTATCATATTCGTATGTTCCGGGGGATCATCTCAGTGCCCGTTGTCGAGTTTAAGATTGATCTCTTTGAGGAGGGTAAATTGTTTTGCCTGGGTTTCGAAAAGCGTCTTGATTTGTTCTTCGAGCAATGAATCCATTTTTTGGTGCAGGCTTCGGATTTCCATCTCCGCCTTAAGGTTGATCAAATAGTCGTTTTCATTCCGCATCCTGTCCTGTTCTTCCTGGCGGTTTTGGCTCATCATAATTACGGGAGCCTGGAGTGCGGCAATACAAGAAAGAATGAGATTCATCAAAATGAACGGATAGGGATCAAACTTGAAGCCCGCGATCGCAGCCGCGTTGAATACAATCCACACTGTCAAAACGACTCCGAAGAGGATGATGAATTTCCAACTGCCTCCGAAACGAGCGACTTTATCCGATATGGATTGTCCCGGCGTGAGGATTTCTTTGGGAGGATGGACCAGGTTTTTGATGATCAGTTCTTCCGCTTGGATTGAATCCCTGACTCTCTGATGCAATTTGCTCAGGTGTTCATTCTGGTCAAACAACAACCTGTCAATTTCTTTGTTGTCCATCGAGGCGCCTGTTTCTTCTCATGTGTCGCACAGAGAGGATGAAATCTTTCTGATTCGTAGATCAGAAATCATTGCGACGGCAGAAGCGAAGTAAAAAACCACAAACCAGCCAATGCCGGCTTTTGCGAAGAAATATCCAACGTACGCTATCGTTGAAACCGTGACCGCGGCGAGGACAGTTGGTACACCGGTAAAGGTTTTTTGTGGCGCTGCCGTGAAGTACGACAGACGTACTGCTGCCGCCCCGATATTTAAGAACCCCGCAATGTACATTGCGAGGCCGGCTATCCCGACAAACCACCCGAACACCACCGCCGCCGTCACCGACATGAAATCGGAAAAGCTGTCCAGGGAGGTACCAAGGACCCCTCCGCCAATAGTTCTCGCTAACTTTCCATCAACATAGTCAAAGAGATATTGCGCGAGTATGAGGATGTATGCGAGTGCAAACAAGCCTTTGAATGAGCAGTACACGGAAGAAGAAACGCATAAGAGCCCCAGGAGAGTAGACATATCGGGCCAACGAAGCAAACGAAGTTGTTTGAATATCATGAGTCTATGAGCTCAAAAAGTGAATCTCACAGTGATAGGATTGGAGGGAGACAGCCCGAGACGACTTTCCCCTTGCTCATGCTGATCGACAACCCAGGTGGCAATAAAGTAGCCGAATGCAGCACCGGCGACACAATCCGAGACCCAGTGTTGATCCTGATAGATGCGGGAAATTGGGGTGAAGGCCGCCGGGACGTACGCGAGTATTTTCAACCATGTCGGGCCGGCGTTCCTGGAAAGAATGGTTGATAGGACAAATGCAACGGTTGTATGCCCTCCGGGAAATGAATGATAATCATCACCGGAAAAAAAGTTGAATGGATGATAACTGGATGTACCTTCGTTCGTATACGGCCGTGCTCTGCCGATAATACTTTTCAAAGCAAAGTCGATGAGGCCCCCATAAAGTGAAGCCTGTCCGATTTCATACGCAATTTTCCTTGTCAAATTATCATTCGTTATCAAAGAATGTGCAGCGAAGCCGGCAAAGAGTATCATGGGTGTATACAACTCTCCATACATTCTGCCCCCCTCAATCGGTGCGCTGTAGAAATAGCTCCGGTCCCTGAAGGCCAAATCCCGGCCAGGTTGGTCTACAAATCTCATAAGTACTATTGAGCCGGCTCCAATCGCCCCGAATTTGAGCCAATCACTTCCTTCCCAGCGAAGCGGCTGTGTGAAGAATGTCCCAGTTTCTTGCCCGAATTGTGAAAAATCATATTTGTTCTGGGCGAAGAGGGAAGATTGTGACACAATGAGAAGAAAAAGAAATAGAGTGAAAGTCTGTCGCAATGTATCAGACCGGGTCCTGGAATGGGGGGGAATCTCTTTTGAGATTCTGTGCAGCGGAATATATGCAGTGTTCATACAAGTTAGTTGATAATTATTCTAATAGTGAGCGGAGAGAGAGAAGACACATCGATTCGGTTATCTTTTTGTTCGTGCTGATTAACAACCCAGTCGGCGACAAAATAGCCGATTGCCGCACCGAGAAGATCGTCGGATGTCCAGTGGAAATCCTGATACACCCGGGCACCCACAGTAATAACAGCGGGTACATACACCAACACTTTCAGGAATCCCGGCGAGAGATTTCTTGAAAGAACGGTGGAGAGCACAAATGCGGCCGACGAATGTCCTCCGGGAAGCGAATGAAAATCCTCCCCGGAATATGTAAATGGCTGATAAGCGGCCCTGCCCAGATTTTGATTCGGCCTTGCTCTTCCGATTCCTTTCGATAGTACCTGTGTAATCACCGCCGAATACATAATGGCTTCACCAAGTTCAAAGCCTATTTTTTTTGCGGGAGTGTACCCGGCGACCCATCCGTATAACCCGAACGAGACGGCCAATGCCGGGGTCATATACGATTCCCCCCATATCCTGCCCCCTTCAACGAGAGTGCTACCGTAATATCTTTGGTGATCTCTGAACACTGCGTCGCGGATTGGCTGATCGGCTTGCATAGCTAAAAATGTACCTGCGCCGACCAATCCGAATTTGAGCCAATCGTTTCCTTCCCAGCGAAGCGGCTGCGTCACAAACGCTCCCGTTTCCTCGCCGAACTGAGACAAATTGTATTTGTTCTGTCCGAAGAGGGAAGCTCCACAACTGAAACTCAGAAGGAGCAAAAAAAGAAATACAAGTCCTATCTTCGCCATGGTTCTTCCGTTATTCGGGAAATAAATCTCACCGCCGTGTGATTCCGAAATTTTCCAAGTTGAGCATAACATACACCTTCTGTTCGGTGTGCAGCGAATAAAAATTCGGATAGTTTTCAAAAGACGCAGCCCGATGGTAGACTAAATATTCAAACCCAATGCTGAGATTGCGGTAGAGTTGAACTCCGAGCCGGGGTTTAAAAATGCCGATAAGATTATTCCCGGCGGGACCGATATACGTATGAATCCAGTAGAGAAAATAGTCGGTTGTAAGACTCCCCCACCCGAGATCGAAGATATTACTAAGTTTTGCCTGCAACCCGCCGCCGTAGGTATAGTGTCGAAATTCGATAGAAACGTACGGAGAGCTGATCCCTGCTAACGGTATAATCGCGAGATGAACGGCCGATTCGATCGTCGAACTCTTCAGTATGGGAAACTGGGTTACTATTCCCCCGCCGAAGCCGAGGGAGCCTACCTGGTAGAGGTCATTGTCCCAGTAGTCAAAGTGCTGAAACCCCCCCACCATTGTTTTGAGACTTCCCATCTGACCATCAGAACCGAATAAAAGTCCATAGCCGACGATGTTATCAATCACTTTGCTCCCTACGCCGAAATCCATATCAAAACGAAGGTTGAAGAAATCGAAGGGCTTTCGGGATCTGTGTTCAAATGGGTTTCCGTAGACGAACTGAGCGTTTGCCATAACACTGGCGGTTCCTGTTCCGAGTTTCGAACCGTCATTGACGTTATGCGCTCCAAGAGAAAACGAGACGTTCAACGGTTCCTTCTGGTAGACCTCTTCAGAACTCTGTCGGAACATTCTCCCCTGTGTAAGTCTGCTGAACCCCCGCTTGGGATTGATCACTGCGGCAAGCAGCTCGCGGAAGAACCTTGCTGCACCTGTCGTCCGGTCATCCAGGACATTCGAGCTCAGCCGGTAGAGCACTTCGCCGCCGAAGGCGCCGCTGAGAGTAGTATTGATCAGGTCGTTATACGAGGGGAGCGTATTTTCCCCAAACATCTCCCACATTAAACTGCTCCCGAAGGCGAAAGGGACTGATTCGAAGTAACCGTACCCGCTTGCGCGGGCGCCGGTGAACGCCATTGCTCCGCCGTACGGATGAAAGAAATGGTTCATGCCGAATCCATCTGAATCCCATTCGAAACCCACTTCAAAGTTTCTTTTCCACGATTGAAAACCTACCCGCGAAAAATCTGCCTTTGAACCGTACCTGTCAAACCCCCAAAGAACAAGATTACTTTCAAAAATCCCGAGAATCGGAACCCAGATTGAGGTTCTCGGGTTGGCTGCCGAATCGTCTTCGAGCAAATCACCGTAAATATTGGATACCGTGGAGTCTCTGTAGGAAACTTTCACAGTCTTCGTGCTGACTCCCTCTGTATGCTGTGGAAGGCTGTCCGTCTTCGAAGGTACTGTGTCGGTCTTCGATGGTACTGAGTCCAGCATGGCAATTATTCCTCCGGGAGAGTCTGGCCCCCGGGACCAACTGAGATCGAGCGTAATCTGGTTTTGCTCAGGAGTCCCCGAATTCGCGACAGCTGCTGCCGACCGGTCAGTGTTCGTACCGGGTCCGGAGGTGCCGCTCTGTGCAGGGCAGGCCTGAACAGCAAAGAATACGCTGATGAGGATAACTAGAGTATGAGAGCTTTGCATAACTGCATTTTCTTAAATTGTTTCATTGCTAATCGTTATCCTTAAACAAATCCTCAACTGTTTTTCCAACGGCGTCGATATCATGCTTGAAGTTTGTCTTGAACTCATCCCAATTGCTTTGTCCTTCATCCTTATACTCATCCAGTTTTTTCTTCAGGTTTCGGTTTTTCTGTTTCAACTCATCCGCTTCCATGCCGTACTTCGCTTTCATCTTGGGGCCAGCTTTTTCCATTTTCTCTTCGAATGCGTCAATTCTCTTTTCATTTGCCTCGATTGTCTGCTCAGACTGGCGCTTGAATGCCTCCCATTCAGCGCGATAGTCAGTTTGAGCTTGCTTCATCTCTTGCTTGGCTTCTCCCACCTTTTCGTTGGCAGCGTCAATTTTTTGTTCCGGCGTTTTCTCACAGCCGGCGAACAGTATTCCTGTTAGAATTCCTATAACTGCAAACGTGACATTGTTCTTGATCATAATTACCTCGGATAAAATTGTGAATGATTCTTTACACTATCTTGTTCTTGTTTAGTAGGTTTTTGGGGTTGAATCTCCCGGCTCTTCCCCCGTTTGGTGGGCGGCCGGACATTGTTCAGCCTCGGTTGTTGAAATATATTCTTACCCGTATCGGGCGGGGCGACGATTCGGGGCTGCAGTCTTCTTCCCTTATCATCGGCTGGCCTCGCGTTCTGTATCTCCAACTGTTGTTCGCGGGTGTTCTTCTCTTCGGGTAAATTCAGGACCGGAGGCTGTTGACCGTTTCTCTTATCATTTGCCGGATCAAGAGGTTGCGTTTCCGGAGGTTCTTGAATGTTCTTGTTGTTTTCCGGTTGATTGAACACCGGGGGCCGCTGACCTTTTCTCTTCTCATCGGCTGGGTTGAGAGTCTGCGTTTCCGGAGGTTCTTGAATGCCCTTGTTGTTCTCAGGTTTATTAAAGACCGGGGGCCGCTGACCTTTTCTCTTGTCATCGGCTGGGTTGAGAGGCTGTGTCTCCGGTGGCCCTTCAAGGATTTTCTTGTTGTCGGGTGGAAGTACGAACCGGGGTTGCTGGCCTCGTTCCCTGATTTCAGATGGGTTGCCGGTTGGAGGTTGCGGCGGTTTTCCGATGTCCCGGGTTCTCTGATTAGGATTGAATATCCTGGGTTGGACTCCGGAGGACGTATCGCCGGGAGGATTGACGTTTGGCGGAGGAGATGGTTCCGGGATGATCATCTTACTATCGGGCGGTATGTTGATCCGTGGTGGCCGCTCACCTGGCGGCGTAGTGTCAGGTATGTTAACCTTCGGCGGTTGAGATGGTTGTTCGTTGACATTCGCCGGTAGATTTTCATCGCGCCGTTGATTTCCTTGTCTTCGTTCAGAGACCGGCTTCACTTCTCTCAAGTTCACCAGTTTCTCAGGCACGGGTTTGCGATCATTCGTACTGCCGGTTTGCACTTGCGGCCTGTAGATTCGTAGCTGATCATTGCTCAGCGCTTGGCCCGGCCTGTCATTTTCCCGAATTGCGACAGGTCGTATTGCCGCACCCGTTACCTTCTGTACATCCTCTCTGCCGGGTCCTGCGACATAGGTGATGTGCCGGCTATTATCGATGTATGTATTATTGATCACCGTAGAATTATTGACGATTGTAACGTTGGTCGACCGGTCTACATAATGACGATCGATATCGGGTCTACCGAGATAAGTATCGCTGACGAATGTCCAGCGTTCATCGGGAACACGATACCCGCTGCCAAATGACACATCGATGCTGATTCCCGGTCCCATCGGTGCCCATCCATAATACCCTTCAGATCTCCTCCATGTCACCCAGGCAGGCCCCCATTCATTTCCGGGGACCCACAGCCAACCGTAATAATTATCATAATCCCAGCGGCCATAGTGGAACGGTGCCCATCCCCAGGAATAATCGGAAACCCACGTCCAGCCATCGTCGGTGTAGACCCAGTGTCCGTCAGTAGTATAGGGACTGAATTCCGGCTCCACGTTGGGTATCCAGGCGTACCCGTAATTTTTGTATTCCACCCAGTTCCCGTAGGGGTTGAGCTCATCGTAAAAAAGCTGAAAGCTGACTGAGCCCTGTGCTGTATTGCCGGTCGCGTAGCCGTTCATTACTCGGCCCCTGGTGCCGGTTGGACCGCTACTCCCCATGTAGCTGCCTCCGCACCCCATCAGGATTGCGATCGGCACACTTAGGACAACAGCGCTGATAATTCTCTTGTTGAAGTTCATACTATTTCTCTTTTCAAAAATGTGAGGTACATGTCATTGAGATTGCTGCAAGTTCAGAAAACCCGATCTCCGAAGAAATACAACATTTCATATCACGCGCAAGGCACGAGCATCACTGAACCGGCTTCTGTTCATCTTTTTTATCCGGATTGGGTTTGGGTTGCGTCTTGCCCTTCTTATTTGGTGTTGGAGTCCGCCGTGGTTGCTTATCTTTTCCTTTGATCTCCGATGCTGCTTCCCGCCGCTGTGGTGTTTTTTCAATGCCCTTGTTCATATCGGGGGGGCTCATCATCGGGGGCTGTTGTCCCATCTTCCTCTCGTCCGGCCGCCTGGCCTGCTCCGGTTGCGATGAGCGTTCCTTCCCCTTGTTCATATCGGGAGGGCTCATCATCGGGGGCTGTTGTCCCATCTTCCTCTCGTCGGATGGCCTGGCAGGCTCCGGTCGAGGTGTCTGTCCTTTTCTCTTGTTCATGTCGGATGGATTTATCATTGGCGGTTGCTGATCTTTTGACCTCTCATCTGGTCGCTTTGCATTCTGTGGTTGTGATAATTGTTCCACACCATTCGCCGGTGGAGTTTCGCTCCGTCGCTGATTCCCTTGCTTTCGTTCAGAGACCGGCTTCACATCTTTCAAGCTCACCAGTTTCGCAGGCGCAGGTTTGCGCTCGTTGGCAGTGCCGGCTTGTACTTGCGGCCTGTAGATGCGGAGCTGATCGTTGCTCAGCGCCTGACCAGGTTTATTATTTTCCCGAATAGTGAGGGGTGTGATTGCTGCCCCCGTTGCCTTCTGCACGTCGTCTTTGGCGGGACCTGCGACATAGGTGGTGTGCCGGCTATTGTCGACGTACGTATTACTGATGACAGTGGAATTATTGATGATCGAAACATTGGTGGATCGGTCTACATAGTAGCGATTAATCTGGGGGCTGCTAATATACCTGTCGCTGACAAATGTCCAGCGTTCGTTCGGCACGCGGTATCCTCCCCCAAAAGACAATTCAACGCTTATCCCTGGTCGCATCGGTGCCCACCCATAATATCCCGGGGATCTCCTCCATGTCACCCAGGCAGGCCCCCACTCATTATTAGGAACCCAGAGCCAACCGTATGAATCATCATACGCCCAACGACCGTAATGAAATGGTGCCCATCCCCAGGAATAATCGGAAACCCACGTCCAACCGTCGACGGTGAAGACCCAGTGACCGTCGGTGCCATATGGACTAAAATCCTGATCGACATCGGGTATCCAGACGTATCCGTAATTTTCATAATCTACCCACATCCCATAGGGGCTCAATTGATCATAAAATAGCTGGAAGCTCACGGTTGCCTCTTGTGCGAATAGTTTTTGCGGTGGTATCCATATTCCGGCAATCAGGACCACAACGACCGCGAATATCTTGAGGAGTGCTTTCATAATGTTTTCCGTTCAGTTTATTTTAGATGATGATATGACTCGTTAAGTTCCTTCTGACTTCGGCAGTGGCTTCCTGATGGTTTGTTCCATCGCGCACACGCGAGCCTTACTCTGAAGGATCTCACGTAACCTTGAATGTGCGCGATACGCCGACCAGGCCAACAATGGTCGCGATGATGCCGCTGACCAACAGCCATCGAGATTTATCGGTGGCTGAGCCGGAAAATATGCGGGAAATATCCGAGCTCGTCGAGTCGTACGCAACGATGCCAAGAATTACCAAAAGGATGCCTGCGGCAAGGAGGGCGAATGAGAGTGCTTTGTTCATAGAAGAATCCTCTGTTTGATTGTCGAATCATTATCAAAAGCGATTACCCGGAGATATGTTTTACGGGTTCGCTGCCGCACTACGAGCCATAGTATAAAATACAACCTGCGCGGATGCATAATCAATCGTGCAAAGGAACGAAAAGTGGGCTACACCACTTGGTGGAGACGAACGGAGGCCGGGCAGCGATGTCAGACTGGGAAAAGAAATCTCCGGTACACATTCATGGGATTATTGCGTAACTCTTTAGACACCAACGAAACTGTGGTCCGGTTTGGCGAGCTTCGTATGATTGCTGAAACTGTCAACGAATGAGAAATTCAAACATCCGATAGTATGCGAAAGCCCCGTTGCTCCTCCCACACGCCCGCACGTGATTTTTGAGAGTTCGTAGAGCAACGAGGCATCGCATAAAGTAAGTACTTCTACAGAATTATCTCGCCGCCTGCGCATGTGCTTCAACGAACCAGAGCCACTTATCGGTGCCGCGCGAAATTTCCGTGAAGATGTCGGCTGTTCCCGCGTCATCCAGTTGATCCGCTTCAGCGATCGAGCGTCGAACCTCTTTTCCAAAATCAGCGAGAGCGCTGCTCACCGCTCCAATGTGTGCCGGACCTTCGGCGACGTTGAGTGGATACTCTTCAAGTCTTGAGGCTGCGCCCGATATCCGCACTGTCCCCAGCGCGATCCCGCCTAGTTGAACAACACGTTCGGCGAGCGTGTCCACATAGGATTCGGCGTCTTCACTGATTCTATCGAAGAGCTCATGGAGAGCGATAAAACTCGGGCCTTTCACGTTCCAGTGAGCCTGTTTCATTTGTAACTGCAGATCCACTGCGTCGGCGAGTCGTTGGTTAAGGAGCTGAACCAACTCCATTCGTTTTGACTCCTGAATATCGTTCTTGGTCTTGTATGGGCTGCCACCCGGGGAGTCGTCGAGATCGACAATCATATGGTCAAGGTGGCCGGAGTGTTCATTGGTATGCCCATCTCCGTTATCACGTGGCCCTCTCACACGCGCTTGCGCAAGATTCTTTAACGTAGCGCGCTTGGAAACTTCATTATCGTGCGCCTGGTGATTGAGCGGCTTATGCATCTGACCTTTCATAGGTATTCCTTAGTAAAAATCGTTTATGGTAATGGACGAATGCAACTATTGCGAAATAACATCTCATTATGTCTATCCCGCATTGTAGTCAAACTGGTACGGCTGCCCTCGTGCCGGATCAATCACGGACATATGCGATCAGATTGATCCGGTGGTTCGGTCTATTTGCGCGGCGCAGCAGACGTTTGGTTTTGCTGCTTATTTGTCCCTACACTTCCGCTGGCTGTGCAGCCGTATGCAATAAGAGAAATCATAAGTGCGGCGCTTAACAGTATGCTGATTCGATTTTTCATGATCGTGCTCCGGTATTGGTTGGTTGAATATCTCGATGTTACTTTGCTTACGTTACTTCATGTAACGTACTGAGATAAGAGATGTGAGACAATCGCCCAGAAGGATGAAAGATGGGCTAATTCCTTTGAAGAATAAAAACGCGATCAATTTCCATCCGACTCTGAAAACTCAAGGTGAGAAGCCAACTTGTGCGTTGATCAAGAGACGGGCTTTTCTCCCGATGGGAAAGAATTGGGTCAACTCGACGCCTGCGATTACTTTCTTAAGGAATCCGAGATTACGTACCTTCGTCAGTTCGACCAAATCCAGAAATGTTGATACCGCAAAACCGCCTCGCCCGGTTCCCACGTCGATCGGCGAGCTTCCGCCGAACGTTCCCATTCCAAAACTGACGGGGAATCGATTTCCTGATTCGCCGTTGATAGAGTAAAACCGAACCATCGCACTTGTGTTGCCGTATTCAATGCTATCTTCCGCTTTTGTATCGTATAACACTTTGGGGATGCCGAGCGAGAAACCGATTTCTATCGTCGGGCCTCTCACACGGAAATAGCGCGTGATGGAGTTGGACCGATCGAACCCACCGATCCTGATGGTATAATCCGGTTCGATATTTACTTTGATCGTCGACCAGGGCGGCAGGGAATCCAGCGTCAGGCGAACGCGCAGGAGTTCCTCGGTGCTGATTGCCGCATACGCACCGTAGGCCGTGCGGTACTGAATGAACACAGCGCGGTCCCGCTCCGGGTCGCCATGACTTCGAAACGTCAGCACCCGCCGTTCGATCGTCTGCGCCGTTGTTCCGTCCCTCAATTGCACTGTCGTTCTGATTGTGACGAACTGCGGTCCCATCCGCGACCTGATACTGTCTCTCCGGAAAACTACTTGAAGAGTTCGAATCTGTTCGGCGTCAAGCGGTACGGCCGTGCGGGGATCGCCGCTGCCGTCGGAGGGGAGTATACTCGCATAATTGCTGAGTTGCTCTACCGCCTGATACTCTTCTACCTCCACAGCCCGGCCGGTCTCATAAATAAACCGCCGACCCCTGGCGTCGATAATTCTGAGGAGAATACGGTATGATCCCGGTGTGACAGTTTGAGGAATAACCGCGGAGTACGTATTGTGCCCGGCAGGCGTGAGCTTCATTCCTTCGATAGCAACTATCGGAGTAACGCTCTCCGTTGTTGTGCTGTCCTCTCGTCGAATTGACAAGTGAAGGGTATCCTCGGGAAAATACACCGGCTTGTCGGTAGAAATGAGAATGCTTTCATCGAGTATGGATTGAACGAGGGTGGTTGATCTCTGTTGCGCATGTGTACCCATGGTGCTGAGAATACCGAGCACCACGAGCGAGGGAATTAATAATTTCAGCATATTGATTCTGTCACCAAAATGTAATTCCTGGCCGGGATGCCTATCTCTGGGTGTGCGCTCGTTCCCGGCACCAATAATTATTGCAACGAGCATGTCTTTGCTGGACAAATCCTTTCGAGCTTATTCAGGGATTATCGGGGGAAATCCGACGATGTCGGCAATGCTGTTGCGAAGCGCAAACCATAAGAACTGGAAAAAATAATCTCCCGGTTTCCTTGTGTATGATACAACCCCGACTTTCATTTGCCCTTTGTTATCCGGCATGTTGCTCCCGCGGATAACAAATATTTTCCCAATGAGAGAGGAGATCCGGTTGAATATTCCATTTTCACTTCCGGTCTCTTTGTTCAGGATGGAGATGGACAAATCCTGATAGGTGAGTTTCAGGGTCCCCTGTGCGTGCCCCGAAGTAACACTGACGTTAAATGCTGCAGACTGAACGATCCCGGATTTGATACGTTGATAGTCGCTGTGTTCGATAAATGAATTCAGCGCGGTGGCATCCATCGTGCTCAGTGAACCGGAGTATTGAAAAGAAAAATCCTTCGAGGTGAGGGGAATCTTCATAAACAGTCTCACCGTGCCGGAGTTCTGTAACACTCCCTCGCCGTGAACAGTAGCGGTCTCCGGGAAGGCTGTATGATTGGCAATGCCGCTTGCAGTGATGGCGATGTTATCAAACGCCAGCACGGCCGGTTTCGCGTTAACGGCATACCTCTCGCAATATGTCATCCGTCCATTGATAATTTTCAAACTGTCGACCGCTATAATTTCCTTCATCGAAGAGAGAGCTTCGTTCGGCATTTGAGGATGGGGAGAATTCTTGTCGGCAGGTTTATCCCTATTGACCAGAATATCAGCAGCCATATTGTGCACAGTAATGGTTCTGGCAGTATAGATGTTTCCCTGAAGCAATGCGAAATAGTCGAAACCCTGCAGTTCGATTTGAGGGATGTCAATACGAAACCTGGTTTGCCTGAACCGGCTTTGTGCGAACAATTCTTCATCGCGGAGTAACGAGGAGTACTTGATTGAATCAACCTCCATTTCAGAATCAGGCCAGGAGATATACACCATTCCCAAACGGAGCACGCTCTGAGACTGATGAAAATTAATGACGATATCATTTGCAAACATTTCCGAGCTCATAAAAGGATCGGACGGTACATCTGTCTGTCGAAGAATTTTCATCCAATCGATTCCTTTAACCGAGACTGAAGCCATACTGCATGTAACCCCGTCCGTCTTCAGTGTGAGGGAATCACAGCCTAAACGATTTTTCCACACATTGTAATTCATGTCCCCGGTGCGCAGCGAATACCCGGGATGCGCATCGGCAAAGGATTTTAACATTCTGGGCTTGATGAATTTGTTTACAATGGGGTTGGGAAAGCAGAGAAACATCAATACACACAGGATGGCTATTCCTCCTACGGCAACGCCGGCGTACCATACGATCTTCAGCGGCGACAGCTTTCTTCGGTCGGTTGAGGGTGATGTATTCTGCATGTCTTCTACCACCTTACGTTGTTTGTCACGATTGCGATGCGCGTCCTTTTCTTACGGTACGCTGAATCAGAGAATGAGTGATGGTTATAATTCGTCATATCAGGCTCGCGAATACGGTAACCCCGGACAAAATGATCAGGGCGCCGGAAACCCTGGTTACCCATCTGAGTCCGCCCGCGTTCAGCTTTTTTTTGAAGAGTATGGCAAGGTGACTAAGAGTCAGAAACCACAACCATGAACCGGTAAATACCCCGATGATAAGAGTGCTCGCCGAAATGATAACAAGCGCATGTCCCAGGCCAAAGACAGCGAACACAGCGACAAATGCAAGGATGGTCACCGGATTGGTAAGCGCAAGGAGAAGGGCGGAGAGGTACGATCCAAATAATCCTTTATTGTCAAAGCGGTTACTCGGAGCCCTGTGCTTTGCACGAAGTGTCCTTATCCCAAGAAGCAAAAGGACTGCTCCTCCGACCAGACTCACCCAAAAATGCTGGCTGTTGATGACATCTGAGATAAACGTGAGACCGAACACAGCGATACTCCCGAACAGCGAATCTGCGGTCGCGGCTCCAAGACCGATGATCATACCCCGGGTATGCCCCTCAGTGAGTGTTTTGCGAACGCACAAGACTCCAAGCGGCCCAATCGGCACCTCCATTGCAAATCCGATAATCAGTCCTTGTAAGAAAAAGATTGGCTCCATATTCTCATGTTCCGGTCATCTTATTGTCGTTACCACGTTGTGGAGTGTCCCCCCCGAACTCTTCTCAAAAATTCCCATGAGTGATCGAGCGAGATCTCACCCTCCTCAAGACGGAAGAACGATTCCCTTTTTTCGATGCCGGTGGAATGTTCTCGGAAGGTTGTTCCGACGCGAGCAAGGTCGCCACCCATTGAGTCGTTTTGCTGCTTTCAAATGCAAACTTCAGCGTCATCGTAAGCGGTACGCAGAGAACAACGCCGATTGGCCCGAGCAGGCTTCCCCAAAATATCAGAGACAAAAAGACGACCAGCGTTGATAGTCCGAACCTGCGGCCCATGAGGCGGGGCTCGACGACATTCCCGACCGAGAAGCCTATAGTGAGATACCCCGCTGCCACAAGTGCGGCAGATCCGGGACCGAGTTGAATGAGCGCCAACAGAACAGGTGGAATGGCTGCCAGAACTGAGCCCAAATTAGGCACGAAGTGGAGCAGAAATGCCAGGAAACCCCAAAGAATCGGAAAATCCACGCCGAGGACGTACAGCCATAACGTCACCAGAACCGCCCCTGCCAGGTTCAGGACAGTCTTGATAACCATATAACGCTTTATATCATCGACAAACGTTGTGTACTGGGGAAAATTCTGGTAAGGATTACCCAGCACAGATCTGAGTTTGACGGGAAAACTCGGAGCTTCAAGCAGAATGAATATTACGGTGAGCAACACCAGGACCCCACTTGAGAGCAATGTTCCCATCCTTGCGAGCACACCGACAACCAGATCCATCGCCAGCCCGGGATTGAGGTATTCAAGTAAGACCTTGTCACTTACGACGATATGTTTGCTTGCCAGGAAGGGCTTGAGAGCCAGGATTTGCTCCTGTAAGCGCGCCTCATAGAGCGGGAGGGTTTGGGAAAGGGTATTGAGAGACACCCCTACGACTCCGCCAATTATCAGGAGAAGAGTAATCATGCTTGCCATGACGATTAACACCGCGAGAAGAGATGGAACGCGTTTCCGCTCTAACCAGAGCACCGGGGACGTTCCGAGAAGGGCAAGGAAAGCGGAGGCAAGAATCAACGAAACAACCGACTGTGCCTCGTTGATGCCATACATGATAATCACGAGCGCGGCCGCGATGAGGAGGATGCGCGTTCCGCGATGAGGAGAATTCGGTTCAATCATAGAACATCATACCTTCCAGATTCAAAATCACCGGGGCTCAACTAGTCCACGATCATAGTAATTTACAGCTTAACCGGGATTGGTTTCAATCACCCAAAAGGATGAAAGATGGACTACACATTTGGAAGGAGACAAAAATCCGATTTCATGATTTTCGTAAGCTTACGAATGGCCGCAACAAATATGAAGAAGCGGCAGATTTTTGCCGGTCTGCCGCTTCATTTTTCTCCACGAGTTGCCCGGAGCCGGCATCGTGACGAAGTCCAACTCTTCACGGTAACCGGGGCATCGGGTCAACGCCGCTGGTCTTTGAGCCAATTGTCATGCTCGGGATGATCTTTATTCACAAAGTATTTGCGGTCATGACTGTCGCGGATGACCGGCTGATCCCTCATACCTTTGAATGTTCTATATTTGTCCCGGTGGCTTTCGTTGTTGAGATATGGTCTGTCTTCGTTAATGACGACTTTATAGGAATGGTACGGATCAAAACCCCGGTAGCTGGATGGCAGCGATGCCGCATGGTTCCATTCTGAACCTTCCCAATAGATATACTGATGCTCTGCAAGAGAGTAGTAGACATTGATGTCAGGAATGTAATAGTACACAGCGCGGTCATACCCGGTCGGTCCCCAAATGGGCTGACTGGCGATATCAACACCGACACTGCCGTTAAGGGCCCCTGTGCCGGATACTGATCCGGAGCCGTCACGCCTGTCGCCGTCGTTTCTTCCTCTATCATAGCTATTGTCATAGTTACTCTGTTCGTCTTGCGCGTCTCGTTCATCATTATATCTGGACCCTTCGTCCCTTCCTCTCCCATCCCCATTATCCTGCCGTTGACGCCTCATCCAGTTGTCATGCTCGGGATGGTCTTTGTTTACATAATATCTTGAATCACGGCTGTCGCGGATCAAATCCTGATCGTGGCGCCCCCTGTAGGTGGCGTAGCGATCTCTATACATACGATGATTTCGGTACGGCCTTGGATCATTCACGACTACCTTGTAAGAATTATAGAAATCAAAATTACGATAACGGTACGGCAAGCGTGATCTGCTGACCCAACGTCCCCGTTCTCTATAGATAAACATGTGTTGAGGGACATTGTAGTAGGTTTCGATGTCCGGCAGGTAATAATATTCAACGTGATCATAGCCGGTCGGACCCCACACTGGTTGTTTATCGACATTGAAATTGAGCCTGAAATTTACTTGTGCGGGTAATGCGCTCACGCAGAGCACTGTTACGATCGCTAACAATAAGTAACGCATAATACTTCTCCTTCATGGATTCATCTGAGTAAAATAAACCGACCTTTTGGGTGGTTTCGTTTGTGAAGCATCCTTATACATAGGCGGCAGATTATGAGGAACCTGCCGCCTTCTTTCCCTCTGTCGGACCGTATCCGGCAGAGGATCTCTTCTTCATCGAGTTGCCATGGGCTGAACAACTTCACTGCATCCGCCATGAATCGAGCCGGGAGTGCAGTTCAATGATGTTGTTCTCTTACCCAATTATCATGCTCGGGATGATCTTTGTTAGCCCAGTACTTATGCTCTCGGCTATCCCGAATCATCGGCTGGTTTCTCATCCCTATGAACGACCTATATCGATCAAGGTCGCTCTCGTTGTGTTGATAGGGCCGGGCTTCATTGAGCACAACTTTATAAGAACGGTATGGATCATAACCAATGAAGTTGGCCGGTAACATCGCGGTATGATTCCAATCTGTTCCATCCTTGTAGATATACTGATGATCCGAGACAGAGTAGTAAACGTTGATATCAGGCAGGTAGTAATAATCAGCCCGGTCATAGCCTGTGGGCCCCCAAATGGGCTGTTCGCCGATATTTGCGCCAACGACCATGTTGTCATTCTCGGGTAGGTTTTTGTTCATGGAGTATTTCCGGTCGCGGCTGTCGCGAATCATTTGCTGATCCCTCATACCTTTGAACGTAGCATATTTCGCCTGGTGGCTATCGTTATTCTCGTATGGCCGATCCTCATTGAGGACAACCTTATAAGAACTGTACGGATCATAGCCACGGTAACTTGCCGGCAATGACACCGAATGAACCCAGCTCGATCCATCTTTATAGATGTATTGGCCCTCTGCCACGGAATAATAGGAGTTAATGTCCGGTATATAATAGTAGTCAGCACGATCATATCCTGTCGGACCCCAGGTAGGCTGTGCGCTGAGATTAACACTTGCGACCAGGTTATCATGTTCGGGCTGATCTCTGTTCGCAGAGTATCTTCGGTCACGGCTATCGCGAATTACTTGCTGATCCCTCCTGCCTTTGAAGGTGCCGTACCTTGAGCGGTGGCTGTCGTTGTTTTGGAAAGGCCGTTCTTCATTGATGACTACTTTATAGGAATGGTACGGATCATAACCGCTGTACTTGGCCGGTAACGATACGCCACGTGTCCAGGCTGATCCATCCCTGTAGATATACTGACGCTCTGAGACCGAGTAATAGGCGTCGATGTCGGGGATGTAATAGAAATCAGCATGATCATAGCCCGTCGGTCCCCAATCAGGTTGATCGGCGATATTGACACGAAGACTACCATTCATGGTACCCGGGCCCGCGCAGTGAATGGAGGTGAGTGTTAACCCCCCAAATGCCAGAGCGCAAAGCAAGAAGAAGCTAAACTTAGATTTTCTCATAATCGGAAATCCTTTAATTAGACTGGTGAACTCAAGTCGCTCCGGGAATCTGCGAACGCTGGGCGGGATACAAGAGAGAACCGAAACGACGGGATAATGTTGGATTATTCTCCAATGGTCATTACTCCTGAACCCAAGTTACAATAGAAGCGTTCAAAGCTCAATACTGCAAAGGGATGAAAGATGGGCTACACACTTACCGCCCATCAGTTTTTCGTTTCATTTCCAGGGAAGGTTCCATTATGCTCACGCGGTTGCCCTCGGTATCAAAAAATGAAACATACAATCCAAATCCGGGTACTTTGACAGGCTCGCCGATCACTGTTCCACCGGCTTTGGTAACCTTGTTCATGGATTTTTTTACGTCATCAACAGAAATAACCACCGAGGGGTATTGTGCCGGCTTATCGTTATCTTTGGTATAAAACCCGCCATTGATGATCCCTGTTTTTGTTGGTCCTCCGGTTTTATCAACTTCGGAAGTGGTCGTTGCCAGTACGTAGTTTCCCATTTCTTTTCCCAGCATCTGTGTTTGCCAGCCAAATGCTTTGGCATAAAATGTTGCCATTCTTTTCCTGTCTTCCGCGGGCATTTCAAAATGTACTACGGGGTCTATTTTTTTTCCAGCGGGTTTCTTGGTATTGTTTGTTTTTGAAGTTTTCATTTTAATTGTTTTTAGTTGTGAATACAAAGCCCTGATGAATTATTTTTTTTGCTTTTCGGTGTCCAGGGGATTATTAACCCGGATCCTTTTGACGCGCGGCCTTGACACCCGTCGCCATCGCGATACCCAGCAGCACGACTGAACCCACGACAATCCATTGCGGGGGAACATGCAATAACACTGCGCCGTAAATCAATCCGCCGATTACGATCAAAAATCCGATGATGTAAAGTCCGTATGACATACTATTCCTTTCCGTTACAGTTGTCACCGCTCTACCCTTCAGACGGGTACAGCGGCGGTGGTTTCACAATGATTTCAAATATTCAGCCAGGTCTTTTTTCTGTTGCTCGGTCAGTGCTAGCTTCAAGAAACCATTGTAGTGCTCGATGACGTCACCGAGCGTCGCAAAACGGCCGTCATGGTAAAAGCCGCCCTTAGCGTGAGTCCAGAGTCCCGCAAGGGGGGCAGTACGATACATGTGTGTCGGCGATCGGTCGGCTTGGAAAGCATCAACGCCAATCTCGCCGGGTGCGTGCACATTGTTCCCCGGTTCAGTAAAGAGCGGCGGGACATGACACGTTGCGCATCTGGCTTTGTTCATAAAAATCTCTTTTCCGAGCGTAGCCGCCTTTTCGTCATAACTTCCCTTCGGAGGCTTCGGCGAAGGAATTGCAAGCTCGTAGAAATGAAGCGCAGCAAGCTTCGGCGTGACCATGTCAGGTGCGCCGCGTGTATTTCCGGAACCAGTCTTGGCAGCGACCGGATATTGGTTCTTGTCGTTCAACCGCGCATCGAAGAAGGTACCCTGACCATGCATCTCTGTCGCGGCGACATATGCATTCCAGTACGTGACCGATCCGAAACCGGTCCATGTGTGTAAGTTTACACCTGCCAGACCAAATGCGGGCGGGATGAGGGTGCCTGCCTGACCTCCATCCGGCCGAAACGCCTTTCCATCCTTGTCGAGCTCGGCATCAAATCGGCCGGGACCCCAACTGGCAAATACTTTCTTTACCGTCACTTCATCGACGCTGAGAAGATCAGTAAAGGGCTTGAGGTTCGGGGCGAGTGAAGCAATCGCACCGACATTCAAGTCCCGGTTCGCCCAGCCGTCGAGCCGTTTTCCGATGCCGGGTGCGAACGAATTGTCAACACTTGAGTGGCAGAATGCGCACTGAAGACCCATCGATTTCAAATTTCCCTTGTTGTCAAAAAAACCTTTAATGCCGACAACGGCATCCAATTTGAGCAAAGCGATAGTTGTAGCAGGATCGTCTAAGTCTACTTTGCCGGCTTTGAGTTGATCCTGAAGGTTCCTGGGCAATGCTTCAACATCTACCTTCAGTCCAACTGACAGAGCAGTCTTTGGGCTCACCCCGCCTCCGACACCTCCATTTTTTTCACCGGCGATAGCTTTGTGAAGCTGGAGTGCGTCGCCCCAGAATGCTTCACTGCCGAAGGTATCAAAGCGGAAGATTCTCCTGCCCTCTTCGAGCATTCGTTGCGCATGAGCGGTGATCATACGGTCATTCTCGGACAGTTTTTCTTTTGCAGCTTGCGGCGCTGGTTTGCCCTGGCCGTCAGCGTGAAATCTGAAGCCAGCGAGAAGCGCAAGCACCGCCAGGAGAGAGGCAACAATTTTGCTTTTCATGTGAATCCTCTTTTTAGAGCTCGGTGATAACATGGTTCGTAGCGTTCAATTTTTGTAACTACTTCAAGAACGGGATGCATTGCATAATGCACCCCGTTTATCTTCATGTATGTTCTTACTTGCGTACGTCCCCGGATTTCCCGTTGCTCCAGGCTTTTTCAAAGTACTCGGCATCCTCATCATTGTGCGGATGGACTCCCATAACTATACGACCATCTTTTACACCTGATTCGTACAATTTCGCCCTTTCTTCCGGAATTCCGGAACCCACGAGTGCTCCGATGATTCCGCCCGTAAGGCCGCCTGCACCTGCACCTGCCAAACCCGCGGCAAGAGGTCCAACGATGAGCAGTCCCAGACCAGGAACAACAATGCTGGTTCCGATCGCTGCAATGAGACCTGCGACCGCGCCAACAGTTCCTCCGATTGCCATGCCCTTTCCGGCACCTTCTGCGGCTTTGGTTCCAATTTCAGTCCCCTTCATATCGCCTGAGAAATGCTTCTTGCGCGTCTCGTCTGACATTATGAGATTAATCTCGTCCTTCGTATAACCTTTATCGTGCAGTGTATTATACGCATGTAGTGTGCTCTCGCGATCGGCAAACATTCCCGTTACCATGGCGCGATCCGTGGTAACATCCTCATTCATTTTATTTCGATTTGTTTCCATTGTCGTATCTCCTTTTAGTTATGTTGTGATTTGATATTGCAGCTATTGAACTACGGCATTGAGCTAGTTATGATTTTCCACTCATACGTATCTTATGATTCATCACGATGCATTCTCTTCAGACCACTTCGCCGCTTTCTCCGCCGTCATCTACCCAACGCCATTCTTCGCTCACACGCTGATCGTAGTCGCTCTTTTCATGAGGAGTATGCTTCCCGGGATCAATTTTTAATTCGGTACGTTGCGTTGTGAATGAGTCTTCGGGGGTTTGTGCGATTGTACGGATCCACCTCACCCAATCGTCGAACCGCTCCTCAATTTCCTGAAACGGCAATGAGCTTTTGCTGAGATAATTGTTCGGACCGATAATCTTTTCCATACTCATGGTTCTCCCTTGATTGTGTACATGCTTACTTGATGATGACGAGTTTTTTGATGGAATGAAGCTGTGCGGCTTCCAGTCGATAGAAGTATATTCCGCTCCCAAGGTTCAGCGTGCCCTCGTTCGTATTGAACGGCACAGTGTGAATGCCGGCTTCCTGGCGGGCGTTTACAAGAGTGGCAATCTCAAGGCCAAGCAAATTGTAGACCTTGAGCGAAACCATTCCGGCCTTCTCAATATTGTACTGAATCTTTGTGGAGGGATTAAACGGGTTTGGATAATTCTGCGAGAGCGCGAACGTTTTAGGAGCTGATCCTGCCTCGTCGGCTATTATTCCCGGTGCCCTGCCGATGGCATTGCCTTCTCCTGCGGCTAATCCGGAAGGAATCTGCCCGGGCGACTGTCCAACGCCGGCAACAGGAAGAGTCAACGCAATCATCAATCCCGCTAAAAGCGCGACTCCGTAATGTGGCCTGAGACGGTCCGACATACTTTTTCTTATCATTCTCCATCCTCCATATCGACTGTGATAAAGAGTAAGCCGTTTATTATTTCAATACATGGAATTCAATTCGTCTGTTGTTCGCCTGGCCTTCGGCGGTAGTGTTGTCATCGATGGGTTCGTCAAATCCCTTGCCCGCGACCGATAAGCGCCTGACGGATATCCCCCTCTTTACCAACCAGGCCTTGACTGTCTCCGCGCGCCGGAGGGAAAGTTTCTTGTTGTACACCGCGCTGCCGACATTGTCGGTGTGACCCACGATGAGAACGTTGAGTTCCGGACTCGCGTGGAGCGCCCTGTGAGCCCTTCCGAGGATGATCTCTGATTCAGGTGTCAGAGTCGCCTTGTTGAATTCAAAGTTGACGCCTTTCAGGACAACGGTCTTCCCTTTTTCCAGAACAATCACGGTATCGCGGCCCTTCTGCTCCGCCAATAACCGGCGGGCTTCAGCATCAGCCAAATCCTTCAACCGGCGCGCTTCAGCATCTGCCAAATCTTTCTGCCGCTTCGCCTCTGCTTCGGCATCGGCCTGCTGTTTCAACCGGCGGGCTTCGGCATCTGCAAGATCCCGTTGCCGCCTTGCCTCCGCGTCCCTCAGGAGCTGAGCCTGTTCCTTGTCATCACCGGAGCCGAGATAGAAATTTATCCCCAATTTAGCAGTCGCATACCCGTCGAGGTTCCCGATCTTGAGGGCATCGGGATAATCGTCTGTTATCCGGAAACCGGCGTCAACAACGATTGAGGCATTCTCCGAAGGAAAGAATTCAAGTCCGACACCGAGCGGCACAAGGATCGAAGTCTGGAACTGGCTGTTCGGGATATACGTGCCCGCGCCATCCAACCTCTTATAAATCATGGCGCCGAGGCCCGCGTAAGCATAGGGATTAACAAACGCACCCGAAGCAAAATGAACCCACATGGTTGCCGCCGCCGGAATCGAGTGCAGTTTCAGATAACCGATCGTCTGACCGGTCGACGGGATCTCCTCTTTGGACTTTAGTTCTTCATATCCCGCAAGAAAACCGGCCGAGAACGCCCGCGTGATGCCGTACCGGAGCATGATTTCTCCTCCGGGACCGAAAACCATTTTGTTGTAGTCGTTAATCCACATATTGCCGCCGCCGTGCAAACCGAAAACCCAGCGCCCTTCCATCTTTTGTGCGAATCCTGAATCCACAGGGACGAACATGACGGAGAGAAGGACAAGAATGGACAGGGCAAAAACAGCACGCGGCGCCGCTTGCTTTTGTAATTGTTTATTGTTGTTCATATACTTCCTTTGTGTTAAGATTATGTTTTCCGAATTATTGGTGTATCGCCAGGGAGGCGTACCCGCTGTATTGATACGCTTATGCCGGTTGTTTCTGAGCCGGCAATTTTACCGTTCATCGGCAATGATTCCCTGATGTGTCAATTCAGACATAACGAGTTTGACAATTTCAGGCCGGACCGTCTGCACTGAATTCGGCTCGGGAGTCTTGCTCGTTGCACTCCAGATCATTTGTCCTTCGTTCTTCGTCGTCCATACATCAATAGAGCGGATGTTGACTTTTTGAGAATCGAGATATCCTGCGTACTCAACGTCCCGGTAATATGTTACAAATCTATCCGTACGGCGATCGTATCTCGTCTCCGCTTCGCTCGCCACATACCCCTGCAAGTATTGGGTCGTTGTCTCTGAAGGAAGCCTGCGGATGACCAGGACTCCGTCGAAATCATTTGATTTCACACTCTGGAGCACCTGGTTTGTATCCGGTACCGCGTCCGGAAACAAGCGATACGAAGGTGTCACGAGTACACCATGTTTTGTAAGCTCCGCGCTGAAGGCGTCTTCCCAAATACGGCGGTTTCGCGGCTCCTTACCAGCGGAAATGACAAATATCTTACTCAACGGGGGAGATTGAAATGAAGAATCGCTCCACTTATCTACGAGTTCGGATGATGAACAGCCGGCCAGGAAGGCGAAGGAGCACCAAAGCAATCCCGCCATGAGAACCGTCGTATGTTGTTTCATAGTTCTGCCTTTATCGTCAAGTCGTGAGTATAATGTCAAACGCGTTTTGATTTTTGGTATTCCGGCGATACTTGCCGCACCTGCATTTTGATTTCATTAATCTTCATCAGACACTCATTGCGGAGTTCCTTGCGCGGTTGGCACCACGTTGGCAGAGGATTCTTCGAATTGTACCGCTTCGATGATCGCCTTGTTCTTTGCATTGAAAATGAGAATCAAATCGTGCTTCAGAGTTTTCCTGTCAGCCTTGTTTTCTTCCTGTGTGACGAGCAGTTCACGATAGGTGCTCTGATACAAAGCATCAAGCGCAAAAATATTATCCTCTGCAGAAGGGAACATGAGCCGGGTTTTTTTCAGGAGTTCAAGCGTACGCTCATCGTCGGATGGTTCAGCCCGTTTGGCTGAAACCCTGACCGAAGTGACGACGACAGCAATGGCAGCCATGATGATGAGCACCAGGAAGATCATATACCCCTCATCTACCCTTCCCTGGCCCCGGGAGGATTGTCCTCAACCCCACGTATGATGGCTGCCCGCATGAATCGTTGGCTCAAACCGTAAGATCAAGCCAGCTTGCGCCCCTGGATGAGTCTAACCAGCAGGATCACAAGGGCAACCGCCAAAAGAACGTGAATGAAGCCGCCCATCGTGTAAGCGCTGACGAGCCCGAGAACCCACAGAACGATCAAAACAACTGCAATGGTAAACAGCATAACGAAATTCCTTTCTTCAGTTTAATTTAATATTCAACGTTATCTACGATGCCGTTACGAAGAATCGGAGATTGTTCGACCATCGTAATGCATCTGAACTTTGAACAGATGGATTGGCATTCGTAGCCACGTTGATCTCCTGTACCTCATCCGACGTTTGAAAAGCGGAGACCCGGCTTCACTATTTCCGGGTCTCTACTAATCCACCATCAGGATGTAAGATACTTCCAAATCGAACTGGGAATCAATCGTGCAAAGGGATGAAAAATGGATTACTCCATCGGAAGGGGGAAGTTACTCGTCCATCAATGTTATCGAGTTCACCGTCTCCTGAATGTTTTCAGAGGTGCGGGCATAATTGGCAATCTGGACCCGGGTACGGAGTGTCAGCTTTTCAAGTATGTTGTGAACGTGACTCTTGACTGTATACGTGGAAAGATTAAGCTTCTGTGCAATTTCTTTGTTGGTCATGCCGTCGACAATTAACTCGATGACTTGCCGCTCTCGCTTTGTCATGCGTACCGATTGCATCAATGTGGAAGAAGCACTTGCAGTTCCGCCGACTGCATGAGCGACAATCTGAGAAAAAAGCGAACCGGTCATCAGGGGCGGCAATACCTGTTCGCCGTGAAAGACAGACCGGATGGTTCTCAGAAAATCGTCGATGGTCGCATCCTTGAGGATAAATCCGGATACTCCCGCTCGTACAAACTCAAGAATATCCTCCTGTGCCGGAAGGAGATCCATGACAATTACTTTGACCTCGGGAGAATTTACCTTCGCGAGTTTCGCGAGTTTCAAGCTGTTTTGGCTTCGCAGGCCGAGGTCAAGGAGTATGACATTGGGTTTGAAGCTTTGCATTTTCTTCGACATCTCTCCACGATCATCAAGAGCGGAGATCGCGGCCATGTCGCTATGCTTCCTCAGCAACCCAGCAATACCTTCGCGGAGAAGCCGATTATCTTCAATAATAAGCAGGCGGATTTTTTTCATTGGGCGTATGGCTTACATCTGGTGCGAATATCGAATGCTCCTCATTGTGACGGTTGGAGATGAATGAATATACGTACTTAGACAATCTGCAACAACCTTTCTCGTTCATTAATTTCATACTTGACCAAAAAAAGATGTAACTACTCTTTCATCCCTCTGGGCTATTGATTCGTAGCCCGAGAGCATTATCTTACACATACTAATTCTGGCCTCCTGGGCTCGCCGTCCTGTGATGGGTGAGCATTCTTAGGTTCGCAGGGGTCGCTTCGTAATACAGCATTCGTTGGAAGCCTACTTCGATTCAGTACATTCATGCTGCTATCCCGCTACGGGACGGAAGTTTGCCTCGTTCATCATGATCTACAATGTAAGGAGTACATCTATGGAAGCACGCAAAAACAACACCATCGCACCAAGCATCAAGGTGAAAGACATGCAGAAGAGTTTAGACTTCTACACGAAGACACTCGGGTTTCAGGCGTCCGACAAATTAACACGTAAGGATGGAAGAATCGTTCATGCCGTCGTCGGGCTCGAATCACCCCTGCTTATGCTTTCGCCGGTTGAGTACGTTAATACCCCGCAAACGAAGGAAGAATTAACAAAGAACAAGCTCGGCGTCGGCGTTGAGTTTGCCTTCGGGTTGAACGGATCCAAGAAGGTCGATGCGTTCTATGCAGAAGTGAAGGCCAAAGGAATCACTGCGATGAATGAGCCGAAGACGGAATTCTGGGGCGACAGACAGTTCACTGTGAAAGACCCGGACGGCTATGCCCTTACGTTCTCGGAACACGTTAATGACGTGACACCGGAAGCGTGGACGGCAGCGTTTGAGATGGCGCATAAGAAATAAATTCCCGGGGTTGCCCGAAGTACGAGAGACACAAGAGCCCCGCCTCACGACGGGGCTTTTGTTTTCTCCCGGGCATTCGTTACCCTCAAAGCTCCGGCGAAACATCTGACACCACGGTTATGAAGAATGCTACCGTCATATCGAATGCCCGCGATTGTTTCATTGAACTACTCCACCGCGACTCTGATCCCCTCACATGGATTGTAAGACGCTGGACAAAAGTTCTCTGGTTCAAAAAGAGGGTCTCATCGGATTGGTTTAATGATGAACGTCAAGCCCTGGCATTTGCACATGAACTGAGACGAGGGCATGATGAACAATCGGGCCGCGATGATGCAACGAGGAAACTTCAGAATGCAGAGCACTAATCATCGGCGAAAGCACGTCAGGGGAAGTTCTCCTCGCGAGGAAATGCAACGAGGCTTCGAACGCTGGGTGAGAAACCTTCGGTCAATCGAACCTGCCCGTGAAGATCCGGCGACCCCGCCTCGCAAGATCGAACCAAGAAAAGAACAAAACATGGAACTTGCTGTTCACGAGTCCCGAGCTCAAGAGCAGTCGGATGCCGAAGGACGGTGGCAGGATGATGGAGGAAACAGCGGGTAGTTGCTACAGTGGTGCCTCACGCCGGCTTTTTATTATACGAATCGGCTTTTCGGACAAGTCGATCTGCGTTCCTAAGGCGTAGCCCGCCTTTCATCCTTTCGATTGATTGATTCTCGCCTTGATAATTTTACCTTACCTTTACAGCGAGCTCAACACTACTATTAACATTCAAGGGCAATATGAAAACCAGAGATAAACAAACCGGCCTGCCGCTACAACGAGCGGACGAAAAAAAACGCACACGTCACCCGGGATACCCTCCATATCCATCTCGCGATGACATTTTCAACAGAAACAAAGAAGAGAGTGGCCTTAATCCCGAAGATACTTCTACAACAAAAGAATTAAATGATAAAGCGGGGAAACATAATGAAAAGGATTTCAGTGAGGATGCATCGGGCAGCGATTTAGATGTTCCCGGTTCCGAACTAGACGATGAACAAGAGAACATTGGAAGTGAAGATGAAGAAAATAACTTTTACAGCATTGGAGGTGATGACCACACCGATCTGGAAGAAGATCAGGGAGGTTAAGAAGGCTTTAGACAAAATACAATCGATAGGTTCACCTCAGTGTAATGTTTTGTTGCAATTCCATGCGAGAGAACAATTCTCACGCGGAGTATAAGACGCCGGGGATTGCTCTGGAAATTGCAGCGCGTCTGATGGAATGAGACAGAGCGGCTCCCAATATCCTGTGCCCGGGACTTGAAGGTTGGATAAGAAACAGAATATTGCTATCTTTTGTGACAATTTCCTAAGAAGTTGTCTTTAGATAGTTGTTTTCAATGCCCGGGTGGTGAAATTGGCAGACACGCTAGCTTCAGGAGCTAGTGGGCGCAAGCTCATGCAGGTTCAAGTCCTGTCCCGGGCACTCACCTTTCCGTTTATTTGAATCAGCAGTAGTTCCACACAAACCGAGTGTTACCATCAATGAACGAGCCCGCAGGAATTTCCTGTGGGCTTTTTCGTTCACACCTCAACGAGTGCAAATTGAATATTTGGAGACTCTTGTTTTGCCGCTTTCATGTCAAGCACATCGTAATAGCCTCGCGCTAATCACGATTGCGATTCAAAAGATTCTTCACTAATTTGGAAGAGGTCAAAACAATGGAGCAGAATACACAATGAAAATAATTATCGGTTTACTACTTCTATTCGCCGCTACCTGCCAGGGATTATCACAGCAATCGCAGCCGCTCAGAAATTATCTCAGGCCGGACGGAACGCTCAATCTGCCTGAGAATTTTTCAGGCAGTCTCGATGCGAACGGATTTCGAATGCGAACCGGGCGGCAGGGCGAGCCGAGATTCATCCCCGTTACAAATAATGCAGATTCCTCGTGGGATGACGGATTCCGATACCCCGGGATAAACGGCACCGTTTACGCATGCGCTTTCCTGGGATCAGATCTCTACGTGAGCGGCTCCGTATCCATTGCAGGTGGGAATTTCGATGAGATCGCAAAGTGGAACGGCTCAGAGTGGTCCTCAATCGGTCAGACGAATGGAACCGTTAACGCAATGTTGGCAAACGATACGGTACTCTATATCGGAGGAAGCTTCACCGTCGTCAACGGTGACTCCGCATATCGGATTGCAAAGTGGAATGGGAGTACCTGGTCCCCTCTCGGCGGAGGGATGAATAACATTGTGAGCGCTCTCACGATGATGGGTAGTGACTTATATGCCGGAGGAAGTTTCACCACTGCCGGAGGAGTCAGCGCGTTCCATGTCGCAAAATGGAACTCGACAGCTTGGACGGCCCTGGGCGGTGGTACATCCGGATCTGTCAACTCCCTTGTGGCAATGGGGACAGATCTCTATGCCGGCGGGCTCTTCGCAACTGCGGGAGGTAACGGAGTGAACAATATCGCAAGATGGACCGGGAGCGTGTGGGCACCCCTCGGAGCCGGAACAAATGGCACGGTTAACGCCTTGCTCGTCATTGGGGGCGAACTGTATGCCGGAGGAGCCTTTACTATGGCAGGAGGAGTACCCAGGTTTTACATTGCAAAATGGGACGGGATTAACTGGTCGGCGGTCGGTAGCATGGGCCAGGGGATTAAGGCAATGACAACGATCGGGACCGATATCTATGCGGGAGGATATGCGATATCAGGCAAATCAAAGGTAAAAAAATGGGACGGTATCAGCTGGAGCGATTGCGGCTCTGAGATGACCGGTGGAGATCCATTTTCTGGCGGGGTAAATGCGATAGCCTCGTCCGGCTCGGATATCTTTGCAGGCGGGGACTTCATATTAGCGGGAGGTATTGGGGCCATTGGCGTCGCCAGATGGAACGGATCGGCTTGGCTTCCTCTGCACGGAGAGGGAGAAGGAATGGTAGGCACAGTCTCTGCGCTAGCGGTCTCGGGGTCGAGTCTCTACGCCGGGGGAACAATCTCATCCGCAGGAGGAGTTGCTGTAAATAGTATTGCAAGGTGGAACGGAGTCACATGGAGCCCGCTTGGAGGAGGAGTCAAGGGAGCCGTCAGAGCAATCGCGATCATAGGTGACGACCTTTACGCCGGCGGAATATTTGATTCGGCCGGGGGAGTCGGGGCCAAGTGTATAGCAAGGTGGAATGGAGCCAACTGGTTTTCCGTCGGAACCGGAGTAGCAACGGGGGGAGGCCTCGGACCGGAAGTTCTTGCCCTCAAAGCGATCGGGTCCGATTTATATGTGGGAGGATATTTTACCACCGCGGGGGGAGGCGCTGCAAATAATATCGCAAAGTGGAATGGAAGCACATGGTCGGCTCTGGGCTCGGGTTTAAACGGAACAGCGCAGGCATTTGAAACGATAGGATCCGACCTCTATGTCGGCGGGGCGTTCAACAATGCGGGGGGAGGCGCTGCAAGCAATATTGCCAAATGGAACGGAGCCAGTTGGTCTGCTCTCGGCGGAGGCCTCAGCGGGTTTGTGAACGCCCTGGCTGCGATCGGCACAGACCTCTACTGCGGAGGCGAATGGCCGGCGAGCGGAAGCGTAGCTAGCAATATCGCAAAATGGAACGGATCGGCCTGGTCCGCACCATCATCCGGCATGGATGCGGCGGTTCTATCGCTCGTTGCGAGCGGTAATGAATTGTATGCGGGTGGAGGATTCTCGACTGCGGGAGGGACACAAGTAAACCAAATTGCGAAGTGGAATGGAACAAGCTGGACGGCTCTCGGGAGCGGTATGGATGGTCAGGGCGTCAACGCGCTCCTGTCAAATGGCCCGGACCTCTATGCCGGAGGTTCTTTTACCAAGGCCGGCGGAAAATACTCGACACATATCGCCCGGTGGAAGCTGGCACACCCGGCTGACTGGTCGTGGGCAAACGATGCAGGTGGAACCGGCAACGACGTCGCCACCGGTGTCGTCACGGACGATTCCGGCAATGTCTATGTGACAGGATACTTCGACTCGTCCGCAAGCTTTGGAGGAGTATCCATACAATCGTACGGAAGCGCCGATATATTTTTGGCCAAGTACGATGCTCACGGGAATGTGGTGTGGGCAAAAGGCGCAGGCGGTTTAATGTATGACTCTCCGGTTGGGATCAGCATCGACCCCTCAGGAAACGTTTATGTCGCCGGCACATTTCAGAGCACCACAATGAACTTTGACACGGTATCCCTAAACAATGCGGGAGGCGGCAATGATATTTTTATCGTAAAATACGACCGCTCCGGAAATTGTCTCTGGGCACGGGCCGCGGGAGGTACATCATCCGACTATGCGCAATCTGTCTGCACTGATGCGTCAGGATACGCCTATATGACGGGATTTTTCAACAGTCCAACCCTCCAGTTTGGAGGAACGCCGGCCCTTACCCTTGGCGGTGGGACCGATCTCTTCATCGTTAAGTACAGCGCGAATGGATCTGCAGTCTGGTCCCGGAGTGCAGCCGGAAATGGGGGTGAATATGGTTTGAAGATTACCTCTGACTCGACTGGCACGACATATTGCACGGGATACTTTACGGGAACCTCTATCACTTTTGGTTCAACCCCTCCGTTGACGCAGGCGGACGGAATAGAAGTTTTCGTCGTAAAGTGCGATTCCGCCGGTACTCCACTATGGTCCAGAAAGAGCGATGGCGGTTCGAATGCGGGTACCTGCATAGCACTTGACCCTTGGGGGAACATTTTCGTCGGGGGCGCCTTTTCCAGCACGTCGACAACATTCGGTACGACCACCCTCAGCAATACCGGTGCAGACGGGACATTCGATCTCTTTGTCGCAAAATACTCGCCGTCAGGGAACATTCTATGGGCGCGCGGAGCGGGCGGGAGTTCTGCTGACTTAGCTTCAGCGCTTTGCACGGACAGGGAAGGCAACATTTATGTCGGAGGTTCGTTCACCAGCAATACATTCGCCGCAGCCGGATTCTCACTCCGGAATGCGTATGCAAGCCGCAAAGATCTCTTTGTCGTGAAATATGACTCTGCGGGAGTTGCGCTCTGGCCGGAGGTTGTGGGAGAGTCAGAGGACGAATCTGCAACCGACATCACTGTCGACCCGGCAGGAAATCTTTATGTCGCGGGATATTTTTTCAGCGGGTCCGTTGGTTTTGGAACTCTCACTGTGACAAATCAGGATAACGCGGATGCTTTCATCGCAAAACTGGGATCGCACCAGATTTATCCCACCGTGAAGAAAGGGTTTTCACTGCGTTCGGGATGGAACCTGGTTTCCGTACCGGTAATTCCGGATAATGATTCTGTGGATGTGCTGTTTCCCGCGCGCATCAGTAATGCGTTTGCGTACAACACAGGCGGTTATGCCGTTTCTGCGACGATGTCGAATGGTCAGGGGTATTGGCTGAAATTTGCCGGGCCCGCGATTTCCAGTCTGGCCGGCTTTCAGGTCCTCAGTTCTACCATTATGGTCAAGAACGGTTGGAACCTCGTGGGCTCAATTTCCGAGCCGGCCGCCGCTTCGTCTATTACGAGTACACCCCCGGGGCTTGTCACAAGTAGTTTTTTCGGATATGCTGGTAGCTATTTTAATGCCGACACGATTTATCCGGGCAGCGGGTATTGGGTGAAGGTAACCGGAGACGGAGAACTGAATATTTCAACAAGCACGGCGTCACCGTCGAACCGCATTAAGATTATCCCCACTTCGGAAACCCCGCCCCCTCCCCCGGATCTTCAGGCCTCAGAGCCCGGGATGCCGCATCGATTTGAGCTGAAACAAAACTATCCCAACCCATTCAATCCCGTCACAAGGATTTTATATGAAGTGGGGAGCAGGCAAATGATAACCCTTAAGGTGTACGACCTTCTTGGAAGAGAGATGGCGACACTCGTGGACGAGGTTCAGGAGCCGGGGTTTAAATCGATCACCTGGGATGCGGGCAGATATTCCAGCGGCATGTATTTCTACCGGCTCACTGCTGGAAGCTTTATGGATATCAAGAAGATGATAGTATTGAAATAATGTCCGGAAATATTTTGACCATGAAGAGCTTCAGGAGCTAGTGGGCGCAAGCTCATGCAGGTTCAAGTCCTGTCCCGGGCACACGTTTTGAGAGTTTTTCCTACCAAGATCTTACCGCATCAAGACTCCGAAGATACGATCGCAGGGCCTCAAAGTCTCTCCTCATTAGGCCAGTATTAGACTTCGCGTGGAACCCGCGAAGATCATCTCTTTTCATGATTGATTTTGCGTATGTATTTGTTATACCTTATACATAGGTGGGAAATTGCTCATCACGTCCTCACATAACCAATCGGTCCGGCGATCAGTGGGAAAGATTGCGATCTGGGCAAGTGCGATTTTGCTTGTGCTTGCACTGATTGCTTTTTTCCTGACGAATGTTTACCTCGATAGATTTCTCAAACGACGGATCGCGAGCACGTTTGAAAAAGCCTATCCTGAGTATTCGATACACATTGCCGGGTTGCAATACAAGATCCGGACGAACCAGCTTGAATGCGATTCCGTGACTGCGTTGAAGACTGATTCTTCCGTTTCGTGCAGTATTTCCAGACTTTCTCTTAGCGGGATCAGCAGAATCCGACTTCTTCTGGCCGGGGGTGTTGTTGCTCCGGAGGATCTCGAGTGTGCTGATGTGCATGCGAAAGGCATTACTGTAAAGTTTCCCCGGTCGCTCTATGAACTTCATTGTGAGCGACTGAGTGTCTCGATGCCGGATTCAGAGATCGTTATTCATATGTTGAAACTTCATCCGTCCGGCGACGACGAACAGTTCTTCGAAGGGAGCGTGTTCAGGAGAACCCGATACCGTCTTCTTATTCCTCAATGCACGGTGAAAGGCTCCGCTTGTCTCAGTATCTTCGAAGGGAATGTCGGCCATGCGCGTACTGCACACATCCAGAATGCGTCTATCGATATTCTCATAAACAAGGAAAAATCATCCCCGCCAGACTCAACACATTCCGTTATACAGGATGAGTTTCTCTCCTCGGTCACGAACATTATCCGGCTCAATACCCTGGACGTCTCGAATGCGCGGCTGGAATACGGCGAGAGATTTGCTGTTCGTGGAAAACCGGCCGTTCTTACGTTTGACGGACTGGGGGGTACGGCAGAATGGCCATCCAACAGTTTGCGGCACAGCGAACCAGTGGTTGTCCGCGCAGAGGGAACATTCATGTCGACGGCTGCGGTGAAAGTGCTTGTGTCAATCCAGGCCGCGTCGCGGGATTTTACATTTCACTACTCCGGTTCTCTGGGCCGGATAGACCTCGAGAGACTGAATCCGTTCCTTGAAATCGCCGAACATAAGCGGCTCAAAACCGGCGTCCTGTATGACGCAGATTTTGATATTCAGGTTATCGCGGGATCGGCACGAGGTACTGTGCGCGCATCGTACAAGGATCTGAAAGTTGTAGAGATTGACAAAGATACGGGGAGCGAATCGGGTATCATAAAATCGATCGTTTCGTTCTTCTACAACAATATCAAATTCCGCACGACAAACATGCCTGATGACTCAGGTTCTATGAAAATCGGCAGGGTGAGCTACAACAGTAAGAGCGGTGATACATTTCTTGAGGTTGCATGGTTCGCACTACGAAGCGGAATCGGTGATATCGTCGGCTTTTGATATTTGTACCGCCGAACGAACACGCTTAACGTAAGAAATCGGCTCGCTCTCCTGTCCCGGTCACTTGTTTCGGACACTATCTGCCAACCCAGCGTCGCGGA
>DATJGD010000092.1:0-21366 GCA_035495255.1 Bacteroidota bacterium
CCGACGGTTCCCTCATCCGGATCGCCGATTCCCTGGGCAATGAGACGATAGAAGTAAACTCCCGACGACATGTTGGAGGCGTCGAATTCGACTTCATCGGTGCCGTCTTCCATGAGCTGGTTGTCGAGCAACGTTGCTACTTCCTGCCCGAGGGTGTTATACACTTTCAACGTTACGAACGCGGGCTCGAGAAGTTCAAACTGAATCGTCGTCGTCGGATTGAACGGATTGGGATAATTCTGGCTCAGGACAAACGAGCTGGGCTCCGGCGCCGGCGGAATATCCGAGACCGTCACGTTGTGAATCGAGCCCGGATGGGCGAAGAGCCATGGAACTGATTTCAGCGATTTTACACCTTTGAGCGCGAGCTTTGAACAGCTCCAGGTCACCGTATCCATCACGGAGCTGCTGAACGCGCCGTTGATCCTGTGGACCACGACGTAGTAATCGAGCGGCGAAAGGCCGAAGTTCTTCGGATCCGTATTGCAGATAAGAATTGAATCCGCCTGGCGCGCGATCTCGCCGATGGAATGGCCGTTGAGCGGATGCCCCGGCTCCAGGGCGCTGTAATCATAAATAAGCGTGTCCAGGCCGGCAGGGAATTTCCCCTTCTGGCTCGCCGCGATGTTAAGTTTGAGGGCGAGGACTTCGGCGAAGAGCCTGTTGCCTCCGAACGCGTCCGGAGGATAGGTCTTCAGTTGCTTTGTGATGGGCTTGCCCTTCGCCAGATCGAGACACCGTGTCGAGTCGACATGGAACGTCGGGATGCCGTGCACGTCTTTGACCAGCGACTTTTGAACGTCGGTATACTTCGAATGAATCACGGAATTCACGCCGGTGAGGCCGCCGACGACGAGCGGGAACACCCCTTGCAGCTGGAGATCCGTTCCGATGTTATGCAGGTTCGGCATCGGGAGCCGCAGGATATTCGCTTTCAACGAGTCTCTCTTATCCACGGTTTTCACGCCCGGCAGTTTTCCTTTCGCGACCGTGATTCCGGCTGTAGACCATTCATAATTGACGGAGATGAGCTTGCCCTTGAATCCGCGGCCGTCAATCTGGAGCACCTTCGTCGTGTCCATTCCGGGCAATACGATGTCGACGGTCTTGAGGCTGTCCCAGGTGGCAACCGTCGGAGAGTTTTTGTCCTTTCCTATGCGCACCGCCCCGCGCGTGTACATCGGAAATTTGAGCTTCAAATGATCGAGTTTCCACACCAGGTTAAACTTAAAGTCCACCTTATCCGGTTTGCATTTAACCGGCTTGCGCTTTCCTTTCTGATCGGGAGAAAGAGCCCACTGCTCGGCGGTTGCCGTTCTGAATGTCGAATCGGTAAACGCGGCCGTGTTGAGCCAGGTCACCGTCGTATCCAGGCATGTACTGACAATAAACGACATGAGACCCGGCTTCGGAACGCTGAGCGCGTACCCGGCCGGAACATTTTCCGTGAGGGCATATAAGTCGGGGATGATATCGGAAAAGCACACCATCCCGTTGGCATCCGTAAATCCGGAATAGTGGTGCGACGTGTCGTCTCCCGTCAAGACGAACTCAACCCCCTCCATCGGATCTTCGCCGGGATCATGAATCTGATTATGATTTTCGTCGAAGAATTTCTGGACACAAATGCGCCTCTCGCATTGGCGGTTGCCGAAATCGATGCCGGTGAGGCTGTCGCCCGTCTGAATCGTCATCGCAGGCGGAGTCGCTGTCGTTTGAAGCCAGCCCGCCTGCTGCGTTTCGTGAATATTGTATGTACCCGGGAGGAGCGTGGTGAAGGAGTATTTTCCCAGGCTATCGGTCAGCGTGCAGATTGGAGTCAGGGCTGTCACAGGAGCGCCGACAACCAGGCGCAGCGAATCCAGCATGCCCGCGGGCAGGTCGGTTGTTTGATCGTATAACTGGACGTTCGTTTCGAAGAACGTCGTGCCCGGAGGAAACGGTACGCTGTTGGTTACGCCTGCGAGATGCACCGCCGTGTGGGTGATGTAGCGCCCTGCGCCCGGACCCGCAGTCGTTACTTCGATTTCCGCGAAGACATCGAAGAAACTCGATACGGGAGTGGTCCCGTCTCCCTGGATTTCGCCGGACTGACGGACGTCCCGGAGCTTGATCCGGAGCGTCCCCTGGTCCCCGCCGATCGTAATTGGCGCGGCAGTCGCGAGACCTAACGTGGTGAGTTCGATCGGAATTAAATTCTGACCGGCATTATACGAACCCCGATGATCAGACATCGTACCGGACAGCGATCCGGTTATCGGCGAACCCGGCACCGCGTCGAGGTGCATGCCGAATACACCGCCCGCGTTCGAATAATCAATGGAGGAGTTTGCGATGGATGTTGTCACGAGGCAAATCGACCAATCCGGCAGTCCCGGCTCGGCGTTATTCACGCTGTCGCCATTGAGGTCATTAAACTTCATTCCGTAGATCTGCCCGGTCTTAAAGTTTCCAAAATCAATGTTGTTGATCGTAACGCCCCCCATCGTGAGGAGGTAATACGGCTGGCCTCCCGTCTGGATGTACCCGGCGTGCGGCTGCTCGAACACTCCATACAACGTGTCGGTAACATTCGTGAAGCAGTAGTTTCCTCCGGCATCAGTTACAGTCCAAAGCGTGTCGCCGGTGGGATTAACCGCATAGATCGTCCAACCCTCGATTGGCGTTTCACCCAGTCCCGGTTCGTACGCGCCGTTGCCGTTGACGTCTAAGAACTTCATCCCGCAAATGGATCCGGTCGGCAGGTTGCTGTCTTCGTCGTACGAGATGCCGTTGACGGAGCAGGTCGAAGGATTGCCGGCGGTGTCGACTGCAGTCCCGTAGAACGTGGTCGAAGTGTTATTACCGACGGTGACCATGATATCGAAATTGCCGGCTCCGTTCGCCGTGCCGCTTCCTACAGGCGGCCCGGAGCAGCCGGCGGCCGCGTACAATGTCACTTGAGCGTGCGGCTCTGCGGTCCCGAGAATGTGGGGGTGATTGTTATTAGCGGGTGACGGCGGCGATGTCCCCGAAAACGAAGGGGCCGAAGGAACAACATCATCCTCTGAGTAAAATATGGGAGCGGAGCAGACAGACGGATTGCCCGCCTGGTCGGTCGCGGTAACTGAGATCGGCGTCGTCGCATTGCGCGGCACGCTCACGCCGATATTAAATGAGCCGCTTGCGGTAAAGGCAGACGTCGCCGGGGGGCCTGAACAGTTTCCGTTCAGGTAGACCGTGATCATCGAGTTCGCTTCAGATGTGCCGCTCACGACGATACTGCTGTCGTTGGACGGCGACGCGGGTGTCGTCCCTGTAATGAGCGGAGCGTTGGGGGCGATGTTATCGTGCACGTAGAAGAAAATATCCGAGCATGGAGAAGTCGCTCCACCGACCGCCGCGGTCGCTGTCAGCGCGTTCGAGGTATTCGCGTTCATGGTTACGGCCACGCTGAAATTGCCAAAATTATCGGCCACTGTAGACGCCGCCAGGGGGGAGCTGCATGTCCCGTTCTTGTAAATCCTGATTGTCGCTCCGGGATCCGATAATCCGTGAACGATGGGTGAGCCATCGCTGGATGGCGATGCCGGAGTTGTGCTTGTGATGACCGGCGCAGGTGGAGTAGCGATGGTGAGAGAAAGCTCGGACGCGTCGAAGGGAAGATGGCGCATACCGCCGAAGGCCGGCAGCGCGACACAGAGCAAACTCAAAATAATGTACGTTCGAATTCTCATGGGAATAGCTGTGGAGCGATGGCTATGGAAATTGGGAAATACGGTTTATCAAGAATCCGGTACGGTTAATGTGTGCGGGATGATGATTTAGTATACCCTAATTCCTGCATAAAGTCAATAGATTTAAGCCCATTGAGAGCCCAAACTTCGCGATTTTTGCGCAAAAAAAAGCCGGATACCCTCTCGGATATCCGGCTTTGTGACTCTACCTGATGCTCCTGCCGTTACTTCAACAGCATCATCTTCTTGACGTCAAGGAACGTCTGGCCGGCAGTACCCTCCTCATCCACGACACCCTGCGCGATGATACGGTAGAAGTAGACGCCCGACGGCAAGCCTGACGCGTCGAACTCGACATCTTCGGTCCCTTCATCCATCACCTCGTGGTTGATCAGCACCGCGACTTCCTGTCCGAGCGTGTTGTACACTTTGAGAGTGACAACTGCCTGCTCGGGCAGATCGAACGAGATCGTCGTCGTCGGGTTGAACGGATTCGGATAGTTCTGGTGCAGTGAATACGACTCCGGCACCTGATACGGCGCTACTCTGCCTTCAGGGGCTGCGATGACCGGCACGGTCGTACCCGGGTTCGCGGTCAGCCACGGCACGTCTTTCAGCGTGCGCACGCCGGTGAGCTGCAGCTTGTCACAGCTCCAGCGAACAGTATCAACCGGTCCTGCGAACGACCTGTTGATCAGCCGCAGCGTGAAGTAGATATTCTCCGCGGTTTCGCCCATGATCTGCATCTCGCATGTGCGCAGATAATGTTCCGCGTACTGGAGGATCGATGCGATCGGCTGACCGTCAAACGGTCCCGGCGTCACCTTATGATAGTCATAGATGAGCGAGTCGAACCCGACCGGGAACTTCCCGTGCTGGCTGGCCAGGACGTTCAACTTCAGGGCCAGAATCTCCGCGAAGAGCTTGTTATTGATCTTATCGGGAGACAAGCCGGACTTCGGTTTGCCGAGCTTCGCAAGCTTATGGAAGCAATCCGCCGCCAGCAGTGAATCGTGGAGGATGATCGTTCCCTTGTTGTCCTTGCCCAGTGCCTTGACCGCATCGTTGTATTTCTTGAGGAGAACAACGTTGCTGTCCGAGCTTGCGCCGGCGACAAGTATGGGGAACGCGCCCTGCGCAAACAATTCCTCGCCGACGTTGTTGAGGTTCGGCATCGGCAGTCGCAGGATCTCTTTCAGTTCATCACCGGGGACGCCGCCTTTGGGAACGGGCGAGAGCGATCCTTTGATGACCAGGGGTTTGGCATCAGTGGTCGACCATACGTAGGCCGCCTTTATGACTGATCCCTTCAGTCCGACTCCGTCGAACTGGATGGTCATTCCTGGCAGGACGCACATCGGAGTGACGTCGTACGTGAAGATTTTTTGCTTCGGATCCGGCGCGCCGGGCACGAGACAAGTGAGCGGGATGGATTTGTTCTTGCCATCAGCCCATATGCCTGTAATCTGCGTTGCCATGTTAAATCCGATCTTCAGGTGCGTGTACGGCGTCCCAGCCGGGGAATCACCGGGAACAACAAGGTTGAGCTTGAAGTCAACCTTGATCGGCTTGCACTTGAGCGCTTTCCGTTTCGCTTTCAGATCGAGAGCTGTCGCCCATTGTTCTGATGTTGCCGATCTGAATGTCGAATCCACCATCGCCGAGGCGTTCTGCCATTCGATGTTCATGCTTCCGCCTGAACAGTCGACGTCAAAGTTCATAACGCCTGATTTCGGCACGCTGTAGGTGTATCCTGCAGGCAACGCTTCGGTCAGGACCGAGGGCCCTGCCGGAACGCTGCTGAAGCAAACCTGTCCGTTCACATCCGTAACTCCGACGAGCGTATCGTTCGCCGAAGTCACCAGCGTAAACTGCACACCCGACATCGGCGGATCTGACGGATCGTGCGGCACCTTCTGGTTGTGATTCGCATCCCAGTACTTGGTTACGCAGACCGTACATCCGTCGGAATGGTTGCCAAAGTCGTTTCCAAGAGATGCCGTATTACTCTCGACAATTATCGGCGCCGGAGGCAGGCTTGTCATAGTCCAACCAGCCTGCGGAATCTCCCCTATGGTATACGTGCCAGGAGGCAAATCCGTGAAGCAGAAGTTGCCGTTCGCATCCGTAACCACGCATGTCGTCCCCAGAGGACTTCCGGGAGGCGTCGGATTCGGCGGAGGCTTCGGACACGTGTCGCAATGCGCACCAGCCTGCTGTCCGGCAAGACAGTGGTTCACGAACGTGATCTGGCCGAGGGTATCAGCCGGATTGGCTTTGTTAATAATGTACGATCCGACACCCAGGTAGCTCTGGCCGCTGGGCGGAACCGTGTTGATTGTCGTTCCCATCTGGGTTGCGGTATAGTTGACATACGTACCGCCGCCCAACGATGCCGGCAGTGACAGCTCGTAGAAAACGTCGAAGAAGCTGACGGCCGGGAAGCTGTTGCCCTGGATCTGGCCGAACGAGCGGCGATCCGTCTTGTGCCGGATGTGGAATGTATCGGTCGGCGCATACGGAGGAGGCAGTGTTCCCACCATATCCAGGAGCGTAATCTCCGTCAGCATCGAGTCCGCCGCGGTGTTGCCCGACGGAGCTGCGCGCTGAACGCTCGAGTTTCCGGCTGCGCAAAGCTTGATATGCTGTCCGCCGTAGGCTGCCGAGAGATCCATATCGATAAAGGCTTGAGTATTACCCATGAAGTCGGTGCCGCCGGTCGTCGGGAATGTCCCGCTCGGTGGGGGCTGATTGCGCTGGATGCAAATTGTCCAGCCTGCCAACCCAGGCTCGAGAGAGTCTCTTACGCCGTTGCCATTCAAATCGTTGAACTTCACGCCGCAGATCGAGCCGCTCTTGAAGTTGCCGAAATCTTTGCCGCCGATCGTAGCGCCGCCGGGTACGGTTACAGTGTAGTACGGCTGTCCGCCGGTCTGCGTCCATCCGGCCTGCAGCACTTCCTCGACACGGTACGTGCCGGGGGGAACTTTGCAGCAGTAGTTGCCTGCTCCGTCCGTGACCGCGCTGTACACAGTGCCGGAACCCTGATCGGTGATCTGGACTTTCCAACCGGCAAGGCCGGCATCGCCAACATCCGAGCCGTCGCCGTTCAGGTCTTCGTATTTACGGCCGCAGATCATTCCGCTGTCGATCTGCAATTCCATCTGCGCAGGGCCTGTCGCGGGCGACCACGTCATGCCGCCGTCGGTGCTGAGCTCCGTAAAGACATCGAAGAAGCTGCCAATGGCGTACTGTCCGCCGGGAAGCTGTCGGATCGAGGTCTTGCCTTTCGACGGAAGCGAGGGGCTTTCACGTACCATGACGCCGGGGCCACCGTTGAGATCCAGTGCGAGCATTTCTGTTTCGTAATAGTCGGTGTTCGTGCTCGGATCGTTGTTCTTGTGCTTTATGTGGACCGTCACATCACCGCTCGCGCCGGAAGGATTGAACGTCATTCCGCCGTCGGTGGAGATCTCCATGGTCACACCGGAGCCGAACGTATGCGTCGTCTCGGCCGCGGGAGGCGGATCGTTGGTCAGGAATTTTTCATGGCTGACATCCCGGATGATGATGCCGTTCTGGTACGCCTGGTGCCATGCTGCGGGGCTCACATAATGATCCTGTGAAGGAGGAATATTGGGGCTATTCTCAACAACCGGCGGGGGATCGGGCTCGATGGCCATGTGCGTCGGTCCATATTGTCCGGGCGACCACGTCATACCGCCGTCAGTCGTCAGCTCCGTAAAAATATCGAAGAAGCTGTTTACTTCGAACTTGCCGCCGCCGCCGGCTGCAGCCTTGATCGTTGTCTTACCGGTCGAAGCAAGCGTGGGACTTTCGCGAATCATAACTCCTGCCGGCAAGCCGCCGCCCGTGATGTCGAGCGTCAGCATTTCGGTGTCATATGTTCCGATCGGAGTGCCGGATGATCCGGTGTTCTTGTGCATGTGAACCTGAACAGTGGCGGGGGCATTTACCGTGTTCCACGTCATCCCGCCGTCGTTTGAAACCTGCATGCGAACATTGGAGCCGAACGAATGTGTCGATCCAGCGGCGCCCGTATCAGGCGGAGGATCATTGTTCGTAAACCGGTCATGGCTAATGTCTTTGACAACGATTCCGGCAGCGTATAATTGGTGCCATTCTGTCGGACTGACGTAATGACTCGGATTTAGCGGAAGGTTGGGATTTGTTGTGACGACCGGAGGCTCCGGATCACCCTGCAGCGCCATGTGCCCTGCGCCGTTCGTCGCGGGCATCCACGTCATTCCGCCGTCGATACTTAATTCCGTAAAAATATCAAAGAAGCTGTCGATATGATACTGCACCCCGTCCTGGGTGATATGCGTCTTGCCCAGAGACTGAAGCGTGGGACTCTCCCGGATCATCACGCCTCCTGGAAGCGTTCCTCCCGAAAGATTGAGCTGCAGCATCTCGGTATCGAACGCCCTCGTCGTACCGATATCTTTGGTCGGAGTTGATTGAACAGCCACCGCGCAGTTTGCGGGCGCACTTCCGGGACTATATGTCATTCCTCCGTCAAAGGAGACGTTGAAAAAGACGGTGGAATTAAACGTATGAAGTTGGAAGCCGCCGGGTGGAGGCGGAGGCTGGTTGGCCGTGAAATCCTGATGCTTGATATCCTTGATCACGATACCAATGGCATACAGTTGGTGATAGAGTTGGGGGCTGATGTATGTCCCCGCGGGAGGAGGCAGATTGGGACTGCCCGTGGTAAGCGATTGTGCTTCCACTGCGACGTTCGCAAGACACAGTACGGCGAATGTCAGCACAAAGAACAGAGTAACCTTTCTATTCATAAACTCTCCTGATTGAAAAGTTGTGGATGAAAGAAAACTACGACTGATAAAAGAACAATTATTTCTCTGATGAAAGTACTACTGGGGACAATCAATTGAAATCAAGTTCGCGAATAGAACCACGGCTCAGGTGAAATGGGGGGAAAGGTTTGAGCTTTTGTAGTTTACAACTCGTGAACCATGTCATCGGACACAGTTACTCTATCGCATATATTCAATCGACTCGAAGCAACCTTATTTTATCATTAAACCATATCAAAGTCAAGGAAAAAATCGCGCAACCGAAAAAAATCGTCATTTTTCGATGTTGATAACATCAACACCTTCAGGAATTATTTTCCTCTTTTGGGTCAATTTTGCCGACTCCCCTTCCTACTGAGACTGGTATTCCTTAAGGGCATGCAGGATATTCGGGGGGACATCCACAACCTCAACCTTGCCCTCGCGGCGCCTCATGCACACGACCTGCTGCTCGCCGCGGGCAGCCAGTTCTTCACGCCCGTCCCTGATCCGGGAATAATCGAAGCCCATCGTGATCCGGGACTGCGAGAGCTGCACGAGGCTCATCCGGACGACGATCTCGTCGAATACGAACACTTCCGCGAAGAAATCGCAGCTGCTCCGGCTGGTCACCAGGTAGAGGTCTCCTCGAAGATCCTGAAGAAGGTTCGGGACGTGGTCCCGCAGAAACATTTCCCTGCACTTACCCTGCCAGGAAAAGAAATTCGTGAAATACACATTTCCGAGAAGATTGGTCTCCTCAAATCCTACGACGTGATGATATTCGTATGTTCGCACAGGCGTTCCTTATTTTTCTCCAGAAAGATTATCGTGCCGCTCACTGCCGCCCGCTGTTCGACTCTTCGCGCTCTTTGGGGAAGCGGTCACAAGGACTGCAGCCACAACTTCCGATGTTCCTGGCAACAATTGAATGCGCTGAGTCATTATGTCGAAATCCTCCCCCTCGTTCTGCAGCTTTAAGATTATGCAGCCGTTGTTCGCGGAGATCTTTCCCGAATTGGGAATCGCAGTCCCGATGCCGGATTTCCGCAGACATTCGAGCATTGTCCAGACTCTTGTCCGCGTCGCTGCGGCGGGCTCGTCAATCATAGAACCTATCTCGCGGGCTCTCGACATCCCCTCTGTTCCAAGCAAGTCCGTCCACACCGGTTCTGTCCGATCTTCGACAGTCTCAAGATCACACGCGCAGTTATTCAACCCTGCCATTCCAAGGGTGAGGCTTTCAAGGTGTGTTGCGGATAACGATAGAGAGTCTTGCAGATGCCGGAAATTCTCCGGCAACAATGCTTCCGGTTTGCCGTTACCGGCATACGATATGTCGAACGTCAACCCGTTAAACTCCCCGTTTGCCGTCCTCATCAAAAGATCCCGTAATGCATGCTGCATTGCCGCACGGCTCGTTTTTTTTCTTTGGTCATGGAGAATATTATTTCGTTCAATGTCGCTACGTGCTCCCCCATCCACATTGGAGGGCCGGAAGTCGGCCGAGATGCTGCACTGAACATGCGGATACATGAATTGGATGGATCGTTCGAGATACGGCGCAAGCAATCCGGCGTGCAGGCAAGGTATTGAACTCCCCGGAGAGCTCATAGTCCTCATCCCGATGGCCCGGCACCGGAATCTATCAAGTATCTCCACGCACTCCCCGCCTTCATATATATAGACATCGTACACGTATTCGCTTTCGGATCGTCCCCGCTCAACGGCATGGGCATACACAGTGCTACTGCCTGGATCTTTCAGAAATCGCACGGCATCGATCGAAACGGGAAGTATCTGCTGCTGTGGAACGCAGGGCTGGATCGCATGGAGGAATACGTCTCTCATTGTGGGATCGCCTGTAAGCAATGTCTGCGGAAAATACCTGCCGAAGATCGGCCGCCCTCCCGGGCTGATCTCAGCAAGGCAGGATGTCGCCGAAAGAAATTTGTATCCCGCGAGATGGCGGAAAATTTCCCCCTGGAAGAGCATGCGTCCATACAGGTCCTCCGCCGGTGAGAGCGGATGAGAAGATTCCGGGATTGCGATTTTCGATATGTTCTGTTCGATCGGCTTTGGTATGCTTCCGATTATGCACCGGCCCCGGAAGTGATCAATCTCAAACTTTGTCTCTTCGCTCCGGATGACGACATCCACGGCATTCGGCGAACTCTCAGTCACCTGAGCCAGAATCCGGATTTTTGTTTTTCCGCCGGGGTGCACCATGATCGGCCTCAACAGCTCTAGGTTTTCGACTGCCGGGCATTTTTGGCCCGGAGCCAGCGCGGAAGCTAGTTGTACCATTGCTTCAATGCCGATCACTGTCGGGAACAACTGCATTCCTTCAAACAAATGGTCCGGGAGATAAAGATCGTTTTCCGCAGAAAGAATACAATCACAAACAAGCTCGACACCGGGGTAGTGAACTCGCTCTTCTTCAAGAAATCTCAGGAGCGGCAACGCCCGGGGGGCAAACTGCCGTATGCGCGAGCCGCCGAGCCTTCCGGAAATAATGAGCTCAGGAGTCGGAACTTCACGGTCGAGCAGAGCCAACAATTCATCGACTCCCCGGGCAGGATCGATCGGCGTGATCCCCTCCCTCGCGAGCGCTTCGACGCTGCCGAGCTGTTCGCCCATGCCGACAGCCGACCACACGGACCAGTTGAGGCTGTACCATCTCGTCCTGGGCATCGCGTCCGCCGCGCGAAGCATGAGCAGATTCATCCATTCGTTGGCAAACGCGTACGACGCTTCTCCCTGCATACCGGTCTGTCCGATGATCGAGCCGAACGTTATGAATGTCTTGAGCGCCGCCGGAGAAACGGCGTTGAGAAGATTTATCGTGCCGTGGATTTTTGGCGAAAGGACATCATTGATCGATTTCGCGTCGATATTTTTCGTCGCCTGGGGAATGTTATTTCCTGCGGCGTGGAGAACGGCGGTGATTTCTCCCAGCGAAGATCTGATGTCATGCATCGCCTTGCCAAGCTTTGCGGAATCTGAAATATCGCAGGCGACATACTTGCAGTGAATTCCGATCGCATCCAGCCGTGAGAGCGTCGCGCGGACGTCCGCGGCTCCGGCGGAGGTGGAGCCGTGCTGAGCATCGATGTCCGTGCGGCCGAGCAGGGCAACCCTGCATCCATATTTTCGGGCGATTGAAACCGCGCACTCGGCGCCGATCCCTCGACCGCCTCCCGTTACGAGCAGGACGTCTTCTTTGTTAAGCAACGTTGATCTCGAACTCTTATGCTCTTCCAGCCTGAGGTACGGCACCCTTCTCGTCGAGTCGGCAGTATATCCGGCTTCGACAAATCCCGAGGCTTCCTGGAACTCACGCAATACCGTATTCGCGCCCACATGTGCCGGGATCTCCGGCGCAAGGTCGACCACGCACGCCGCGTCGAGCCGCAGCTCGAGATGGAGGCTCTTGGCAAACCCGGCCCCGCACGCGAGATCGATGGAGGGCGAAACGTGGTCTCCCCTTCCGTACATCCCGCCGCCAAACTGGACGAGCCCGAGAAACACGTCGCGCCGTTTCTTCTCTGAACTCCATTTCGCAAACTGCTTGCCAAAGGTGAACAGCGGGTGGCTCAATCGCTGCACGCGGGACGAGAACTCGTTCGGAGAAATCTTCCACGCATCAATTGAACCGGTCGGTTCAGGCGCCGGCATGACAACGAACACCGCGTCATACTCATGTTCGGGCGAGAATAACGATTCGAATTCGGCTTCCGGGGCGTTCGCGTGGCAGTGTGCGACATCCACTCCCCTGGCGATGAGCCGCTCCAGAAATTCGCCGGCGAAGGGATGATGCTCTTCGCTGATCAACAGACATCTGTGGAATTCACGCAAATGGCTGACCGGGCTCGGAGATAATATCTCTTCCCGCATTTCAACTACAGAGGTGCGTATCCAGGGCGATATCCCTTCCGGAACCGGGGCTTCGGATTGCGCGGGTATTCCACCTTTCTGCGTTGAGAGCAGCCCGAAGAGCGTCTGCGCGACATCCTGAAGCGAGCAGGTGGAGTATTCCATCACGTCGGCAGGGCGCGGAAGCTGCAGCCGGCGGGCTGCTTCGGCGACGAGCTGCGCCGAAGCGATCGAGTTAAGATTGAGATCGCGCAGAAGAAGCTGCTCCGGTTGTATGACCTCGCGCGGGTATTCCGTAATTTCTGAGGCAAGATCAAGAACTTTTTCAAGCACATGCCCGAGATCCATGGCGGGTACCGATCCCGGCGCCTCGGCAGGGATTGGTTGTTCGATCTGCGGATCGTGCGGCTGATGCGCTGACTTCGGCATACCGTCCAGTACCGCGTCGACAAAATTCTGATCTTCTTCATCCGGCGTCTCGCACGGGTTCGAAATGAACCGGGGACGGTGGTCCATTTGAAACGGCCGCGTGAATCGCGCCGCATAAATTTCTTTTGTGTTCACGGGCGCGCCAAGGACGTAGAGACACCCAAGCGCGCTGTTCATCGCGCGGAATGACGTTCCCTCCATGTCGTCGGTGCAAAGTATAGCCTGCAACCCGCTCAGCTCGATGTCATCCATCATTGCCGACAGCGAGCGGCCGGGGCCGACTTCAACGAGGACATCGACGCCGAACTGCTCGGCCTGCGACATCGCGTCCGAAAATCGCACCGGCTCCAGGATCTGCGTGCAGAGATCTTCCCGCAGCGATTGCAGCCTCAGTTCCTGCCCTGTTATGGTTGAAATGACGTGGTTCCGCGGTTCCGCGATCGGTATGGAGGACAATTCTATCCGCAAAAGTTCGGTCGAGGAGGAGACAAGCGCCGAATGGAACGCGTTGGAAACCCGCAGCGGGATTGCGGCAAATCCCTCGCGCCGGCAGAGTGAGACCGCCTCGTTCACCGCAGACGCCTCGCCGGAGATGACGGCTTGCTTCGGAGTATTGTAACCGGCAATAACGACATAACCTTTGATCTTGTCGAGAAGCTTCTGTACGGCCTTGGGCGACGCTGCGACCGTTGCCATCGTGCCTTTAACATCACCGTGCGCGGCCATCGCTCTTCCCCGAGCGGCCACGCATTTGTAGAGATCGGCCTCCGAAAATACTCCCGCGCTCCACAGCGCGCTCCACTCGCCGAGGCTGTAACCGACTGACACCGAAGGCGTGATCCCAAAATGACTCAACACCGACGTCATACTTACGGAAGCAGCGACGATGGCAGGCTGAGCGATTTGTGTCTGCGTCAGAGAAAGCTTCCAGTTTTCGATTTCAGAAATAGATCTGTCGACATCGCGGAAAATATACTCCGACAAAGGTTTCCCGTCGATCGGCCCGACCATCTTGTCCGCAAGCTTGTATGACGCCCGCACCAGGTCGTATCGCTGATAGAGAGGATGCGTCATGTTCAGCTGCTGGGTGCCCTGCCCGGGATACAGGAACCCGATCTTCGGGGGACGCTGTCCCCGCGAAACAAATACTCCGTCGCGCAAATCAATGTGACTGAAATGGCTGACAGACCCGTTGTTGATCAGAATGGCATAAAGTCGCTCGAGCTTTTTAGAAAGCTCTTCAGGATGAGATGCCACGATCGCGGCGCGAAGCTCCTTGTGGGAGGGCTTAGCCGCAAGAGCTGCGGCGAGGTCGGTCATCTCCGCCGCGCTTATGTGCATAGCGAACGAGCGAACTTGTTCCAGCTGTTCCTTGAGATCGTCCTGCTTCTTCGCCGAAAAGAGAAAAACCTCGGAGTCCTGGCTGCTCGTCGTAAGGAGGCGCTCTCTAACGGAAAACTCGCGTTTCTCGTTTTGGGCTGCGGATTCCAGGGCGACATGTGTGTTGATGCCGCCGAAGCCGAACGCGCTCACACCGGCGCGGAGCGTCGCTCCGGGCTCCGGTAGCCGTGCGGTACGCAGTGGATACAACGCTGCGGCTTCGTCACGAAAGACGCCGCTCGGTTTGACGCAACCGGGCATCGGGGGAATGATGTGTTCATGCAGCGCGAGAGCCGTTTTGATGAACCCTGCGATTCCGGCGGCAGCCTTGGTGTGGCCGATGTTCGCTTTTACCGAGCCGACGCCGAGCCGTGCGATCCCGGAGTGCGCCGGAGTGCCTGCCGCGCTGGCCAGAGCGGCCAGCTCCACCTTGTCGCCGACAGTAGTGCCTGTGCCGTGGCCTTCGATGAACGCCGAAGTCTCGATTCCATAGCCGGAGCGTGAGTATGCGCGCTTGACCGCGAGCGCTTGTCCGCTCGACGACGGCGTGGTGAGTCCGCCATGGCCGTCCGACGAAACACCCCAGCCTTTTACGATCGCATAAATCCTGTTCTTATCCCGTAAAGCGTCGTCCAATCGTTTCAGGACAACGATCCCGCAACCTTCTCCGGGTAAGAATCCAGCCGAGCGGCTGTCGTAGACGAGCATCTCCTGTTCGGCGAGCGCGCCCATTTTGGCAAAACCGACAAGCTCAAAAGGATCGAGGCTGATATCAACGCCGCCTGCAATGGCGACATCCAGATCGCCCGCCTCAAGTTGCGAGCACGCCGTCGTTATCGCGAGAAGAGACGATGCGCATGCCCCGTCCACGGTATATCCGCCGCCATGGAAATCGAAATGATTGCAAATCCGCCCGGGGATAGTGTTGGACAGTCCTCCGGCGAGATTCTCATGATTGATCGGCGGAAACGAGGCTTTGTACTTTTCTTCCGCTTCACGGATGATATGCGCCTGTTGTTCTGCCGGAATCTTTAATTTTGTAAGAGTACGGCGAAGAACTTTCTGAACATACGGCCAGCGGAGACGAAGCGTGTTCGCGCGCGTCACCTCGCCGGTGAGGGTGTTGCCGAGGATGACTCCTGTGGTATCGCGGGAAATGTCCGTACCGTCGGGATGGCCGGCATCCGCGAGAGCCTCCGAGGCCACCTGGAGCGCGAGCCACTGGGCAACATCCGTGGCGCGGTACGTTGAACCGGCGATCCGGTAACGCACGCGGTCGAACTCGAACTCGTGGATCAGCGACGCGTACATCGAGTAGGTTTTGTCCGGCTCGTTCCGGTCCGCTGAGTAATAATCTTTCAGAGGAAGGCGTTCATCGGGCATCCGGCGAAACGCCCTTCGCTGGGCAAGGATGTTTTCCCAAAACTCATTCGGGTTCTGAGCGTCGGGATACCGGCAGCCGATTCCTATGACGGCAATGCCCTTAGACATAGGCTTTCGTAGACGCGAAGTTCTTTGTCAGTTCGTGATACATCGGGTACCAGTGTTCGCCGTTCCCTGCCGCGTCGGACGCCTGGCGCGCGCCTTCGTACCATTCACGCATTTCGCCGGTAATCGCCTCGACATGTTTTCTGCATTCCGGGTCGTTGTTCGCGTGAACCTGGAGGGCGATAGCGGCGCCGCGAACGAGGTTGCGGCGGTGAACTTCGGGAAACTCATCTATGGAACGGAGAATCTTCTCGGGTGTGGCGGCCTGCGTGAAGGCGATCGCGAGCCCGAGCCCGATAGCGAGATGTTCGGCGATGTCGTCATGCTCCGCCAGGATGTTGTTCAGCGCCTGCGGATTATTGAGATATAAGAACCAGAGCACTCTCCCGACTCCATGGCACATCGCCCGGCGCTCATCTTCGCCGTCAACCGACATCAATAACCGTTTCGCCTGTTGATCGAAGGACCCTCGGAACAGGACATACGCAAACCCGTGCCCGTTCGGCATGAGCAGACGGTATTTCGGGAATGTCTCTATGGTATTCCAGTACGATGCTTTTTCAGAAATTCTTCGGACGGGATAGATCGCTGCCACGCCGTTCCAGAACCCGTAACCGACGAATCTCATCACCTCGTAATCGGAAGAGCTCATCATGGACTCGGGGTTCGCCTGAAAAAGGGAGGCTGAGCGGCCTGCCGCACCCATCGCGTGCCCTTCGTTGAAAAAGGCACGTACGTTCCAGGGAAGGGAGAGGGATTCGTTGCGGACCGCTTCATACGCATAGCCTTTCAGCCCAAGTTCGCTTCCACGCTGAAACGTCGTGAGGACGGTATCGGAGACAGCGCGCCCTCCTTCACCCTGATGCGGGAAACGCATCCGGTGAATCACCCCTCCAACGATATTTGCCAGGATAGAACCGATCATTTTTTATGAAGAGCTTCGGCGATCCGTTTTCCGACGGGAGCGACCTTGTTAAACTGAAATCCGTATTTGATTGCCAGCGTGAAGGGGCCTTTGTAGGAGATTTTCTTTGTGAGAACCCCGGCCACCGCGTTGAACTTTCCTTCCATGAACTCCGCCCATTTCTCAAGCTTCGCCGTGAAGGTCGGGATCGAATCGGCAGTCATCAGGAAGACACCGCCGGAACCTGGCAGCCATGCTTTTCCTGTTGAATCAAAACTCATTATGGTTGAAACACTTTCTGCCCCGACTGAAACGAAGCGGACTGCTCCCATTCCTTTTAGGACTCTTGCGCTGTCAGGGATGGCATTCCACTCGTCGACGAATTTTCTCGACCACTCTTTTTCAAAAAGTCCATTATACATCGCGATCGTATGCGGACTTAAGCCCGATGTATCAGGAGCCGGGGACTGGCCGAACGCAAAAGTTGAAATAAGAAAGAATAGAGCGATTATGTTAGTTCGTAATTTCTTGTGTGTCCAAAGTTTCATTTCAATTCCTCTTTTTCTGCATCAGTGAACTACCTGTCCTTCACGACCTCACGAATTAGCAACCGTACGTTCTACCGGCTCTTCCTTAGTCCGCCTTCACCCGTGATAACCCCGGCGCGCGGATCGCACCGTTGGACGGCGCGAGCGCCGCGAGTTTTTCTTGCGCGATTCCGATCAGCGGGCGCAACGCGCACAGGATAAACAGTGCATAGAACATCGAATACCTTATTTCCGCGAGCCGGAATATGCCGTCGACGATCCCCAGCGTAATGCCGAACCATGCCTGTGCGTTTTTCTCACCGGGCGTCGTCTTGGGATCCGGTATCATCACAAACGTAAAGAGCGAAAACTCAGCGCCTGTCCAGGGGCCAAGAGCGAAGATCAGTCCTCCCTGGCCGACCGCCATCCGCAGCGCCGCCATAATAAGATATCCGGAAAGCCAACCGAGCACCAGTGGCAACCGTTTGATACGCCACATCGTGACCAGCCCGATCGCGAAGATCACGACCGCGAACCTGAAATCTCCACCCCACTGGGATCCCGGCGCGACGGAGGCGAGGCCGTGCGTTATCAGCAGCGCCGAGACGATCCCGAAATTAGAAGGATTGAAGATGTGCTGGCCGCGGATCTTGACAAAGTGTTTGGACGCGATCGACCAGATGGCAACGACAATAAATAATCTGCTGTCATAGCTTTCGAGGAGCAATCCGATGCTCAACCCGGTAAGGAGTCCGCTCAGGGGAACGACGATCTTCCGGCTCAGCATGAAAGCCGTCAGTAAATCCAAAATCGCGCAGGTCGAGAGAGCTATGAAAATCTGATTGAGGCTACGGTTAAAATAGAGTATCTCGTGGCCGAGAATAATCCAGAGAGAATTCGCGACCAAAACCGTAATGCGCGGATCCCGCCAGCTGGGGACGGCAAACCCGATACTATGTTTGTTCAGGTCATTCACTTTCTGGTCATCTCCACATAATCCTCAAGTCGCTCAGCGGATGATCGAGATCGTTCATTTGATGATCGAAAACTTCTTCGAGATTGGCTGAAACGTCGTCGTCGCTCCAATGCAGCCGTGTGAAAACCCTTTGGCGAAACGCGTCTTCCCGCGCCATGTTATTGGCGATCTGCCACCAGGAACGGGCGAGGCCGAGCTTTCCTTCTTTGGCGTATGCGTCGCCAAGCGCAAGGGAAAGTTCGGCTTTCAGCCGGTCTGAGCCGGCACCGATCTTCTGACCGACCGCCACTGCCATCGCGATGTCGGTGCTCGCGGCATCCGCCGGGGCGGCGATCCTCTCGGGCCAAACGAGATTGAACGGCCGGTACAAATAGTTCAAACCGCGCGCGTAGAGCGCCGGGACGTAGTATTGATTTTCCCGATCTTTCAGAATACCGGTGAGGATTTCAACAGCCTCGACGCTGGACGGAGCCTTGATCTCGAGCGCGGGAAACAGAAGCATATGGTCGACAAGCGACGAGGCAAGCTGAAGTTTAACTTCGCGGCTGGGATTCGTCTTTACCAGCTCCCGGAAAAAATGAATCGGCTCGTCGCGCAAGTAATCGGGAAACACAAGGGCTATTTCGCTCTTGTCTGCGTTCGTGACCAGCCATTTGCGCTTTAATCGTAACGCTTCCATCCTCAGCGCGTTTCCAAGTACAAGGCTGGCCGGATTTCTTCGCACGATCTCTTCGAGCGCTGTGAAACCCTCTTCCTCTTCTCCATTCCTGATTTCGTCGAGCGCTGACTTGGCTGAATCGAAATCAGATCTAACCGGACTAGTCTCGCCTGTTTGATATGGATCAGCCGCTGGCGGTGTTATGCCAATTAAATCATCATCATATATCTTCATCTCGTCGATACCTTGAAGGCCCGCGACCCCCGCATAAACCTCGTTTGGCACTTCCGGCAGACTGAGAAGCCCGGAACGATAGTATGCTACCGCAACGAGCGAGCCCAATACGATAATCCCCAATATGATGCTCAGCCGCGCCTTCATTTATTCCCCAACGCAAGCTCGGCCTTGCCCGAGGCCTCTTTAATAGTATGATAACGGTCGACCGGCAGCGCATTCCCCTCGAATACATCTTTCCTTCCACTGGGCCAGCGCACCACGATGCTGTCCAGTTTCTGGATAGCGCCGAGTCCGATGTGCATTCTTCGTTCACTCTGTGCGGCAAACCCATTGCAGTAGGTGAGCTCAGAAATTTTGGAAACACCCTTTGTCCAGCACTCGACGCGGGTGCCTAATGCATCGATGCTCGTAGCGAACGAGCGGTCTCCCACTTGCCGGGGAATCCGCGGATTGCCTATCAGATAAAGGCCCAGCCAATGCGCATCCGATGCCTTCGACGCATCATTGAACATATCGTTGCGATAGAGACAGCTCGCCGCTCCTTGGTTTGCGATGTACACATCGACGTCGCCGTCATTGTCGATGTCCGCGAGGGCGGCTCCGCGGCCGTTGTAATCGTCGGTCATCCCCGAAGATACCGCCATTTCCGTGAAGTGGGGCGGTTCCGGAAGCGATCCCTCAACGTACCGTTGGGTTGCTTTTTTTGGATGGACATTCTTCGGATCGTCTTGAATGAAAAGCCTGCTCGTTTCGTATCCCGACAGATCGCGGTCGCCCATCATGGGCCAGTCTTTCACATCCGCGGCGTTGTTCTTGGTTTGAGTAACCATTTCCTGGAGCTGATACCAGTACGTCTTGTTCGGGTCCGGTCCTGTCGAAAAACCGTTCAGCGCGAGGATATCCATCAGCCCGTCATTGTTGAAATCACAAAACTTCGCGCCCCATCCCCATCCTCCGTCGTTCGTGCCGGCGGCAGTGCTCACGTTGATGAACTTGCATCCTCCCACCTTTGTGGGGTCGGCATAGTTCAGCCAGAGCATATTCCCTTCGTCGGTCTTATACTTGCGGGCGAGGATGTTCGTGATGTAAATATCCATCCGGCCGTTGCCGTCCACGTCGGCGATGTCCACGTTCATCCCTTTCCACCAGTCGGCGCCGATGCCGGGATGGCCGTCGGGGTCGATGACAAGACGGAACCGGGGCGGATTTTCGGAAGCGCCGGTGCTAAAATAGAGCTCGTCGGCTCCAAAATCGTTTGCCACATACAGATCGGGCCAGCCGTCGTTGTTCAGATCGGCGGCTCCCACATCCAGGGACCAGCCGGTGTGGCTCACCCCCGCTTCGACCGTGATGTCTTTGAACTTTCCGTTGCCGAGATTTTTATAGAGCACATTTCTGCCGCCGTTGACAGCGTGGGTGAATGTGGAATGCATGATGCGTGTGGTGACGGGATTCCAGAGATCGCTGCGCGCCATTTTTCCGGTCGAGGGATCGGTGAGGCTGTCGGCAAAGTAATTCGCGACAAACAGATCGAGCAGGCCGTTGCGGTCATAGTCGAACGCGATAACCCCGTTCGCGTACCCCCAACATCCTACTCCGGCCTGTTCGGTGACGTCCTTGAACGTGCCGTTTCCCAAATTTTCGTAGAGGATGTTCTTCGCTCCCCACTTCACCACGTACAGATCCTCGTCCCCGTCATTGTCGTAATCGAGCCAGACTGCGTCCATGCATGCGCCGTCGCGGTTGCAATCGGCAATGCCTGCTCTCGCGGCGACTTCTTCGAATCTACCGTTCCCGAGGTTTCTGAAGAGCCGGTTTTGCGAGTTACGGCCGCTGTTCGTCACGTAAAAATCGACATTGCCGTCGTTATCGAAATCGCCTGCGGCAACCGCGGCGCCGACGGACGAGAGCCATGGCATGATGTTATCGAACTGATGGGAGAGCTGAACTTTGGAATGGACGTTCCGGCCTCCCGAAGAGGAGGCAATATCGGTAAAGCGCAACGCGCTCGCTGGGTGCGAATCCCGGGGATTGAGATACCAGGACCCGACAATAAGCAGCAACGCCATTGCCAAAAGTTGGGCGATGGTGGATTTCATGAACTCCTTCTGAAGCAGGGTAAAAACGGGTTATATATAGTAGAGAAAAAAAATCAGTGAGTCAAGTGCTCGATTTGCCTCATTAAAAAACCACACGAAGCGGGGTGTTTGCCCAACGTATCCTTCCACTCCAAAATCGATAAATTTTTCACACCTTCCGGTATCACCAATACATCCGGAAGGATATTTCAATGGGACTTACTATGCGTGAACGACAAGCTATCATTCGAGAGCTGGCTCCGAAGTTCAGACAGGC
>DATJGD010000093.1:0-3961 GCA_035495255.1 Bacteroidota bacterium
CGCGCAACGAATGCGATGCGGTCGCTTCCCGTCCTGATTTCCTGAGGCGTCATCATAAACTCGGCGCCATTGCCCGCAAGAACATCCGCGATGCGCTGGTCGTCGGTGGCGACGACAACGCGGGAGAGCAATGTCGCCTGCCGGGCCTGGTCGACAACCCGCTGCACCATCGGCTTTCCGCAAAGATCCACCAACGCCTTTGCCGGCAGCCGGGTCGAGGCGTACCTCGCCGGTATCACTCCCACAATATTCAGTTTCGTATCCACAGTTAACGATCGATCACGCGGGGAACTTTGAAGTATTTTTCCGTCCTCACAGGCGCATTCTGCAGGACTTCCTCCTGCGGCAGCGACGGCTTTACCTCATCATCGCGAAGGACATTGACCTTTTCGCTTACATACGCCAGCGGTTCGACATTCGTGGTGTCCAGCTCGTTCAACTTTTCCATGTACGCCAGAATCTCATTAAGCTGCTTCGTCAGCCGTTCCTTTTCCGCGTCGGTAAAGGAGAGCTTCGCCAGCATGGCAACATGTTCAACGTCTTTTATCGTAACCGACATTCGTCAACCCCGAACAAGATTCTTTTGAATAACTTCATGGACGTTGTCCCTGAGCTCCAGCTCGGTGTCGCGCCCGTTTGCCTGGGGGCTCGTTATCGGCTCCCCGATGACAAGAGAAATCCTTCCCGGCGTGATCTTCCATGAGTGGCGGGAGAGAACTTCATAGCTGCCATTGATCGCAACGGGTACCACCGGAATCCGCGCCTTCGTGGCAAGATTGAAGGGGCCTCTCTTGAATTGCTTCAGCATGCCGTCCGGAGTACGGGTACCTTCGGGGAACAGCATCACCGATGCTCCCTTCTGCAGCCGTGCGGCGATCTGATCAATGCTCTGCATCGCGTCGTGCGCTTTCGCCCGGTCGATGGCGATGTTATAACCGGTAATTTTCATCGCCCATCCGAAAATCGGCACGTTGTTCAGTTCTTTCTTATAGACAAATCGCACGTTGTCCGGAATCCCGGCGACAACGGCCGGGATATCAAAAAGGCTTGCGTGGTTGCCGATATATATATAGTGGCTGCCGCGCTGAAGATGCTCTGCGCCGGTTACTGAAACTTCGACCCCGCCAATCGATAATACTCCCTTCGCGAATCCTCTGAAGATCTTAAAGAGCGTATCTTCCCCTTTGACAAAGGGTACGCACAAAATGGAGAGTGAGGCCATCAGACAGGAATACACCGCAATGGCGAGTATTTTGAGTAGAGAAATCATCGACGGTCAGGTTGCTGCGTTGCGGGTGAAGCCGGGATTGAGAGAAGAGGGGGGACTGAGCCAGCGTCGATTGATTGCCATTCCAACAGCACCGTAGCTCGCCATACAGTCCTCAACAAGATTTTCTACATCGTGGTTTTGTAATAATACAAAATGCCGAAGTGAAATGCAAAGAGGTTCAGGGAACGGCGACTTCCTATCGCGGCCTGTTGTTTGTATCGGAACTCATCTTTCCCTTGCCTTTCCACCACGACACGATCGCAGGCGCGGTCCATATCGTGACAAGCATGAACACCACGCCCCCCGCAACATCGATCACGTAATGATAGCGCATGTAGACGGTACTGAAGATCAGCAGCGCGCCGAAGAAGGTCAGGACGTATCGCGATTTCAGCCGGTAGTGATAGGCAAGATAGAGGGAAATAAGCGTCATCTCGACGTGACCGCTGGGAAATGCATCCCGCTGCGCGAGCGCGATTGCGTTGAGCGTGCCGGCGGGAATGGATTCGCCAGCGTTAAGAAAATTCCGGATCGGGGTGCTGAGAAACATTCCGGGAAGGTCATTGTCGAGCGCGTAAAAGTCGTGAAGCGTGAACCTGGGGCCTACAGCGGGGAAGATAATATACCCGAGATATGAGAGGAAGAATCCATACACGATTGTGAAGAGGACATAGGAAAACTTTTCCCGGTCGTGCTGCAAAAACACCTCGATCCCCGCCGCAAGCATGATGAAATAGTAGCTCGCATAGGAAATCTGCAGAAGCTCCGTAAGCGCCGGCGAAGCAAATTGCTGTAGCCATTGTGTGGGATGGACCCCGAAGATCGCGTGATCGATGGCGATAAGCAGGTTGTCCCAATCGGCCCCGCCAAGTTTCTGCTGAACGATATGAACTTCCTTGAACACAAGGAATATCGCGACGACGGGATACCAATGATAGATTGGCGTGAGGAGCTTATTTGGCGCGCGCGAACAGGTGCGGGCGAGGAAAAAAAGGCCGATGCCGGCTGCGATGTTGATCCCTGCAACGGTGAGCGCCCCGGAATCTCTCGTCGTGAATGCGATGAGGATAAGTGAAAGCAGCGCAAGAAATGCGATGGTTATCGCGTCGACGGGCCGGAGATCGTCGCGCATTATTGGAGTGCGCCGGGCAATATCATCGTGAATTCTCTCAGGCGATGAACTGAAGCATCATTGTGGCAAACGCGAGGAAGATGCTGATGCCGACGACGTCCTGGAATGCTGTTTCGAAGGGTCCCGCTGTGAGAGCGGGATCGAACCCAAGATGTTTGGAGATCATTGGTACCGTTGTTCCGACGGCGCCCGAGAGATTTACGGAGACGAACATCGCGGTGCCGACGACGAGGCCGAACTCCCATCTCCCCTGCCAAAGCGCTCCCACCACTCCAATGACGATGCCGCAGGCACCCCCGATGATGAATGTCGTGTGGAGCTGGCGCCAGACCGGCTTCCACCAGTTGTCAAGGGTCACGTGGCCTGTCGCCATCGCGCGGACGATGATCGCTGCGGACTGTAGCCCGGTATTTCCGGAGATCGCGGAGATGATGGGCATGAATGAAGCAAGAAGAATAACCCGGCTCAGTGTTGCATCGAAAGCGTGGATGACAATGCCGGCGCCGAACTCGATTGCAAGCGTCGTGAGCACCCAGGGCAACCGAAGCCAGGCGATCTGATACGGCGAACGTTTTTCCAGTTCGTCGGCGTCGGAACCGACCATTTTTGCGACGTCTTCGGTGTGCTCAGCCTCGATAACGTCGACGATATCGTCGATGGTAATTCTGCCGACAAGCTTCCCGGCCTTATCAACGACAGGAAGCGCGACGAGATCGTATTTTCGGAACATTGCCGCGGCCTCTTCCTGGTCGACGTCGACACTCACGCTCTTTGCGTCGGAGTCCATGATCTTATACACGCGTCGATTCGGCGCATGGAGAACGAGCGATTGCAGCGGGAGAACTCCGACAAGCAGCCCTTCCTCGTCGACAACGTACACTGTGTAGATGACCATGTTGTTCTTGGCCATCGTGCGGACCGCCTTGATCGACTGCGCCACCGTGTCGTTCATCTGAACGGCGACAAACTCCGTGCCCATGATACCGCCGGCCGTCTCGGGGTCATATTTCATGAGCTCCTTGACGTCGGTCGATTCTTCGACCGGCATCGCGCGGAGGACCTTGTCGGCAATGTGCGGGGGAAGCTCCGCGACTAAGTCGGTCGCGTCATCGGATGCCAGCAGCGACACATAGGCGGTGATCTTCTCCGAGGGCAGGTTCTCCAGAAGCGCTTCACGGACCGGGGGATCAAGCTCGAGGAGAACGGTGCTGGCCACTTCCGGCTGAAGCAGGTCAAAAACGAAGTGCCGCTCGTCGCCTTCGAGCCTGTTGACGATCACGCCGATATCGGCAGCGTGCATCTCCGCGATGATGTTCAGCAGGAGCGGGCCCGCCTTGTCTCTTGCAAGCTCCTGGATATCCTGCATGAGTTCATCGTCGACCTCGAACGTCTTCACACCCCGCTTGCGCGGGATGATAATCGCGTCTTCGGTGATGATCGTCTGGTCGATATCGCGTGCGTCCTGTGTCATCCTATGCTGTGCTGTATGTCGTTCGTCAATGTAATAAATTCTTCCATCGTAAGTTCTTCAGGGCGGCGGTCGAGAGAAATTTTCGAGT
>DATJGD010000094.1:0-33350 GCA_035495255.1 Bacteroidota bacterium
CCGGAGATTTGAACGCGAGATAGCCGAGAAAGAAACCGGCCGCAACGGTCATGACACCGCCGAACGCAAGCCGCACCGGAACTCCGGATGCCGGAAGTATGCGGTCGAGAAGCCCTTCCCACCATGGTTGCCGGGCAGGCGCGGATGTGAGCGAAGAACGCAGCGTAGCGCGCGCCTCGCGCAGGAGGCCTTCTGTTGCCTGAAGGGGAACATAGTGTGCGAGTATGCCGTGGAGCTTGTTAAGTTCTTCATAGAACGCGCGGCACTCCGCGCAGTGTTGAATATTCGATTCAGCTGCCTCCCGGTCATGCCCTGAGAGCTCGCCGTAGAATAATAATTCTATTGTTTCTTTGTTGTGTTCGTGGTTCATAGGAATTCCTTATTGCCCTGTTTAATAGAGATCCTTCAGTTGCTCCCGTAACCGCTGCGTAGCGACAAAGAGATGTTTCTTCGCGGTTCCTTCCGAAATATCGGCCATCACGGCAATTTCCCTCAGCTTGTAGCCTTCGTAATGTTTGAGGGTAAAGACGAGTTTCTGCTGTGCAGAGAGAGTCTCCAACGCCTTTTGTACGCGCGATGATATTTCCATATTCAGAGTGTGTTGATCGGAACCATGTTCGCTCACGCCGAGCGCACCATGATCCTCGCTGTCGGTTCCTTCGATGTCACGGTCCTGAACGTGCCGGGCGTGCTTCTGCCGCCGCGAGCCATGCGTGTAGCACACGTTCATCGTGATCCGATAAAGCCATGTTGAGAACTCGCTTCGTGCCTGGAACTTCTTGAGCCCCCGGTAGACCCGCATGAAGACTTCCTGATAGATATCCTTCGCGTCATCGGCCTGGTTGACATATCGGGCCGCGATGGAGAGGACCTGCTTATCGTACCGGTACACAAGCTCGTCGAACGCCGCGCGGTTTCCTCGCTGAGCTTCCCGTATCACATCAGAATCAGTGACCGAGGTGAAATCTGCCATTCAGAATATTAGACTCGATTGTTTGAAAATAGTTGGGGAATAGGTCAAGGTAGGGAAAAACAGGCTTGTTTTCAAAGAATGGAAGTGTTCGGTGAATGCGTCCGCAGCAGGGCCGGAACATGCCGTGGAATGAACAAAAAAAAACCGGTCCCGCCAATGCGGGACCGGATTTTAGGAGGAGGAGCGGTCTCCGTCGTTAGAAGTATACTCTTGCACCGAAGCCGAGATCAATGCCCGACGTCGAATTCGGCGTCAGAACAATGAGCGGCGCGAAATCGAAGAACAGATCCACCGGCGAGCGCTTGATAAGATAGTTCAGGCCGATGACGCCTCGCAGGCCGAACCCAACCTCCTGGTTTCGGAAGAGAACGCCGCCGTTATTGGAATAGTACGTCGTTCTTCCGGATCCGAACGCGACGCCAGCACCGTAGTGCATCGCAAGATTGTACTCGTCGAACGGGTGGCTTTGCCACAAGTAATCGACGTGCACCCGGTATGCGTTATACGGCGAGAATCCAATCGCGCCGTCAAGCGCATTGACTGAATTCATGCGGTATTTCCATGCGATACCGGTCGGCTCGCCGATGACCGCGCCTAAGCCGAACCTACCCTGCGGCTGCCATTCCGTATTCCGCTGATCATTCTGCGCCTGGCACGTAAGAACACCGATGAGCAGCATCATCGCTGCGAAAAGAAGTCGTTTCATAACAGTTCTCCTTTCTGATTGGTACTACAAAAATATCTTCGGATTGCGAAAACAATATTCCGGAAGTTGCCGTGGGAATGAATCCCGGAATGAATCCGAAGGATCCCCCGCCCCCACAGCAACCCCGGCGTGTCTTCCTCGCTCATTCACCATTCGTCCACTCGTCATCATGCCGGAAGACAATGCAAGAGAGTTCAATTTGAGTGCCAAAGCGCACACGTGGCCATTTTCGCCGGAATGAGAGGTGTTTCTGCGGGAAAATTTCCGGCAAAACGCAGGAATCAAGAAATCCCCTCGTAAAATGGCTGCAGAATGGCTTCACAATCATTCTTGGGAAACAAATTGTGGACTGATTGTTGTTATTACAAGAGTTAAGAGTTTCATTTCCTAAACTATTCGACGCGGAGCCCACATGACGCAGAATGGTGTAGAATTTCATTTCAAGACAAAATTTGATCAGACGATCCTGCTGGGGAAGAAGGCAAAATCCGTGGCGGAATTATTGAAGAACATCAAATCCGTCCCTGATTCCTCAATCTATTTTCATACGCACAAGTTTCTTCAGCAGCACCATTACCTTTCGCCGGAACCGCCGAATGATTTCGCGTACTGGGTAAGCACCGTTCTCAGCGAAGACGCTCTCGGGGAAGGGCTTTCCAGTATTGACGTCATTCAGTTCCGCCGTATCGACGACCTTCGCCAAAGTATTGCTGAGGTGATCGAAAAATTCCTCTCCTCCGGGCCGAGAAACGTGGAAGCCGCGCAGGGGGAAGAGTTTTATTTCATGGCACTCAAGATTTTTGTCCTTCCCACCCCGTACACGGCGCATACGCTGACGGACTTCAAGAACTTTCTGAAGCTCGTCAGCATTCAATCCCTGTATTATCACATTTTCGATGCCCGCCTGCGGCTTGAACAGGGAGAGAATGATTTTTCAATCTTTTTCCGGAAGCTCGGCCATGATCGCCTCGCCGAGGAGATTCTCCGGCTCGATCCGTACACACATACCCTCGAAGGGTTACGTCAAAAAGTCCTCAAACTGGTCGACCAATATGATTGACATCAAAGAGTATGCATCGGTCATCGGGCAAAATGAGCTCGATGAGTTGTTTCTCCTTGCGAAGAAATTCGAGGGGAAGACATTGCAGAATATCAACTCGACGGCGGTCGGCGGCGGCGTCGCCGAAATCCTCACGCACATGATACCGCTCCTCAAGCAGCTCGGGATCAATGCGCGGTGGGATGTCATCAAAGGGAATGAGCGGTTTTTTGTTATCACGAAGAACATGCACAACGCCCTGCACGGAGTTAAAGTCGACATCTCGCAAGACGATTTCGAATATTTTCTTGAGGTCAACAGGATGAATGCCGCCGAGATGGACTTTTCCGGTGATTTTATTTTTGTCCACGATCCGCAGCCGATCGGCCTTATCGAGAAACGAAAAGAAGTCGGAAAACACTGGGCATGGCGCGGGCATGTCGATTTTTCCAAACCATACCTGCAGACATGGGATTTCCTCGCGCAGTACATCAACAAGTATGATGCGGCGGTCTTTTCCGCCCCTTCATTTTCCCGCGAGCTTGAAATCCCCCAGGTGCTCATCGCTCCGTCGATCGATCCGCTGGCGAATAAAAATAAAGAGCTTCCGGAAGAAACGATCAACGAAGTGTTCTCACGCTTTCAGATCGACCGCTCGCGCCCCGTTATTACACAAATCTCTCGCTTCGATTATCTCAAGGACCCCGTGGGGGTTATCAAAGCATACAAAAAGGTGAAGAAATACGTTGACGCACAGCTCGTCCTTGCCGGCGGCGGCGCAACCGACGATCCGGAAGGAGCAAAGGTGATGGAAGAGGTGCGGATCGAGGCCGATAAAGACAAGGACATCTTTGTGCTCTTTCTCCCCCCGGCGAGCGACATCGAGATCAATGCCCTTCAGAGAGGCTCGACGATCCTTCTACAGAAATCGCTGAAGGAAGGATTCGGGTTGACCGTATCGGAAGCGCTCTGGAAAAGCAAACCCGTCATCGCCAGCGCGGTCGGCGGAATACCGCTTCAGATCGCGCACAAATATTCCGGCATCCTGACGCATACCATTGACGGGACAGCCTACTGGATGAAACAGCTGATCAACGAGCCCGGTTACGCGAAGCAGCTCGGAGTTAACGGAAAGGAACACATCAAAAACAACTTTCTCATTACGCGCCACATCAAGGATTACCTGTTGTTATTTCTTTCGCTCTTCAATCCGGGCGACGTCGTGCATCTATAATTCACACGCATACCCGCCATGCAACGCATTGTAGTCGTCTCGAACAGACTTCCATTTACTGTTGCCCAGGAACAAGGGGAATGGAAATTCAAGGAAAGCGTCGGCGGACTCGCCACCGGGCTCAGCGCCTATCTTGATTCCCTGAAGAGTGGCTCGGGCAACGAAGAGTACCTCTGGGTCGGCTGGCCGGGAAGCACCGTTCCGGATGACATGAAAGGCCAGGTGAAGGCGACCTCGCTCGAGAACTACCATTCCTATCCCGTCTTTCTTACGTTAGAAGAAATAGAGGATTTCTACCAGGGATTCTGCAACAAGACGATCTGGCCTCTCTTTCATTATTTTCCTGTGTACGCGAAGTACAGGTCGGAGTACTGGCAGCAGTATGAAAAGGTGAACAAAATGTTCTGCGATACGCTGACAGAGATCCTCAAGCCGGACGATACCGTGTGGATTCACGATTATCATCTCATGCTGCTCCCCAAAATGCTTCGTGAAGTCATGCCGGATGTCTCAATAGGCTTCTTCCTGCATATTCCATTCCCGGCATATGAGATCTTCCGGTTGCTTCCGGGAGCGTGGCGCAAGAGCCTGCTTGAAGGACTGCTCGGAGCGGATCTCGTCGGTTTTCACACCTACGATTATATGCAGTACTTCCTGCGATGCGTTCTCCGGATACTGGGCTGCGAGCATAATATGGGGCAGATGCTCATCGGCGACCGGATCGTGAAGGCGGGGACATTTCCAATGGGGATCGACGTAAAGAAATTCGCCGCAACACTCGAGCTTCCGAACGTTCACAAGGAACAGGAAGAAATACGGCGGCACATTCCGGATTCCAAAACGATTCTTTCCATTGACCGGCTCGATTATTCAAAAGGAATAATCCACCGTTTGGAAGGGTTTGAGACACTTCTGGACCAGCATCCGCAATGGCACGGCAACGTAACGCTCATCTTAATGGTTGCCCCGTCGCGCGTCGGGCTCGATCAGTACGACGCGATGAAACGTCATATCGAGGAGATGGTGGGAAAAATCAACGGAAAATTCGGGACGATGCAGTGGACGCCGATCCGCTACCAGTTCAGGACGATCTCGTTCGAGCCGCTGGTAGCGCTCTACAGCGTCAGCGATATTGCGCTCATCACCCCGCTTCGCGACGGAATGAATCTTATCTCGAAAGAGTACATCGCCAGCAGAAGCGATGCGACCGGAGTCCTTGTCCTGAGTGAAACGGCGGGCGCCTCGAAGGAGCTGGGAGAGGCCATCCTTATCAATCCTAATAACAGAGAAGAGATTGCCGCCGCACTCAAAGAAGCTCTTGAAATGCCGCAGGACGAACAGATACGCCGGAATACGATTATGCGAAACAGGCTCTCGCGGTATGATGTCAACAAGTGGGCGACAGATTTTATCGGCGATCTGCGATCTATACGCCGGTCAAAGAGTGTTATGAATGCAAGGCTTCTCTCACCCAGGGTGCGCGACTCTTTGCTCGAAACGTACAGAAACAGCGACCGGCGCTTGTTATTTCTGGATTATGACGGAACGCTCATCCCGTTCGCGCGCAGGCCAAAGGATGCGAAGCCGACCGAGGAAATCCTGACGTTGCTTCAGCAGCTGGGAGAGGATTCGAAAGCGCATCCGGTTATCATCAGCGGGCGCAAGAAAGATAACCTCGAGGAATGGTTCGGCAACCTCCCGATTAGCCTCGTGGCGGAACACGGCGCGTGGGTAAAAGAGGGGATGGGATCGTGGAGGCTCTTTAAGTCGATGTCGAACGATTGGAAAGAGAAAGTGCAGCCCGTTCTCGAAACGTACGCCGACCGGTTGCCCGGCGCGTTTGTCGAAGAAAAGGAATTCTCGCTCGCCTGGCACTACCGGGTCGCGGATCCGGAGCAGGGGGACATGATGGCGAGAGAGCTCGTCGACGACGTCATGGAGTTTACGGCAAATATCGATGTCCAGGTGTTACTGGGAAATAAAGTTGTCGAAGTCCGAAATGCCGGAGTCAACAAAGGCCTGGCCGCAACGCAATTTCTTGCAGGCGTTCACCCGGAATTTATCCTCGCAATTGGAGACGACTGGACTGATGAGGATCTCTTCAAGGCGATGCCGGAGTCCGCGTATTCGATTCACGTCGGCCTTGCCAGGACACATGCAAAGTTTAATCTCAGGGCTCCGCGGGATGTGCTCCAGCTGTTATCGCAGCTGAAGGATCTTCGAACTTAGGTTTGATTACGAACGGGCTTCTTCAGGAGTGGCCGCAATGCGAAAAGCCCCGATGCCGGGCCGATGGCAAGTACAAGGAACACCCGCTCGGGGGATATGAAATGCGAAAGATACGATACTGCTTCAATGCTTATTATAGTGATCGCGAAGCCGATGGAGTTGCCGACCGTTAATGCTGAACCCACTAGCCCCTGAGGGGCGGAGCCAGCGATGAGGGCAGAGAATTGCGGCGAATCCCCTACGACGACGATACCCCATAAGCAGAATAATCCCAGGAACATTCCTTTCGGCAGCTCAAAAAACAAAGGCGAGAAGAGGCAGCACAGCCCCGATATCAGCAAAAATACGAACGCCATTCTCGCACTGCCTAATCGCCTGGCAAGAATACCCCCTCCGGCGCACCCCAGTCCACCCGCGGCGATAATGAGAAACGACCACAATGATACATCGATGTTATCCTGAGGATGAGTTACAATAAACGAGGTCAGCATGAGGGGTACAAAGGCGTAAAAGGTATAGAGCTCCCACATATGGCCGAAATATCCGAATGCGGCTGCCCGCAACTCCTTTGAACTATAGATGAGTGGCAGCGCCTTTGCCGACAGCGGAGGCGCAGGAACAAGATTGGGACCGTCCGGCACGAACATCAGCATGAGAACTCCTCCTCCAAGAGAGATACAGGAAACGGCGATGATCACCGATTGCCAGTGGACTCCTTCGGTGAAGCTCCGTAACAGATGCGGAAACGATGTGCCCACGACAAGAGCTCCGACCAAGAATCCCAGAGCCGTCCCAAGCCCTTCCCGATACCAGCCGGAGGCGATCTTCATGCCGACGGGGTAGATTCCCGCAAGGCACACGCCGGTGAGAAATCGGAGCACCAATAATGACGGAAAGCCCTCTGCAAAAAGATAGATGCAGAGGTTCAGCCCGCTTCCAATCAGGGATGAGATAAAAAACAGCAGCCGTGGGGAATAGCGATCGGAGATGGTGAGAACCGCGAAGACAAGCGTCCCTATGATGAATCCCAACTGAACAGCCGATGTAACGTAACCGACGGTTTCGGCCGGTAATTGCCATGCCTGCCGGAGATCCGGGAGTACAGCATTTGTTGCAAACCAGAGAGAGGTCCCCGCGAACTGCGAGAGGACGATGATGGGGAGGATGTAGCCCGGACGGGAGTCCTGAGCTTCCGGAATCATCCGGCCAACCGCCTGATGACGACCATGGTCATGTCGTCGGATTGAGGCCAGGTGCCCGCATGAGATTTTGCGGCGGCGACAACTTTGGTGATAACATCGGAAGCGGAGAGATTGCGGCACTCCTTGAGCAGTGTGCCAAGCCGCGCGTCGGAGAATAGCTCCTGGTTCGAATTCATCGCCTCGGGAATTCCGTCGGAATAGATCACGAGCATATCTCCCGGTTCGAGCGAAATGATTTCTTCTTCATAGGGGAAAGACTCCATGACGCTCAGGACGATGCCGCCTGTTTTGAGCCTGCGGGCTTCTTTGCCTTCGGAAAGCCAATAGGGGTTATCGTGGCCTGCGTTGCAAAACCGGAGTTGGTGCTGCTCAAAGTCAAGAATTCCATAGAACAGCGTTACAAACTTCTCATCGCTGGTGCTTTGGTAGAGGAGAGTATTTGAACGCTCGATACATTCTCTTGCGGAGGTGGCCAAAAGCGTCTGGCCTCGCAACGTTGCCTGCGTGTTCGACATGAGAAGTGAAGCCGGGAGTCCCTTGCCCGAGACGTCGCCGAGGACAACTGCCATCTTATGATTGTCCACCGGAATAAAATCAAAAAGGTCTCCTCCTACAAGTTGGGCCGGAATGCTCTTGCCTGCGATTTCGTAGCCGTTGATCGCCGGGGGCTTCTTGGGGAGAAGATCCGTTTGGATCTTCGATGCAAGCTTGACTTGCTCCTGCATTGTGATCAGTGACTTTTCGGTCTCATACAGGCGGGCATTCTCGAGGATCTGGCCCGACTGTGCCGCGATGATCGACAGCAGCCGCTGGTCATCCTGGGTGAACTCAGAGCTGTCCTTCTTATTAAAGACCGCCAGAATGCCGACAAGCCTGTTTTTTACAAGGAGTGGAACGCAGAGAAGCGATCGCTGATCCCCTTCGGAACGGACGCCTGAAAAACGGGAGTCGTTGGTAATATCGTTCGACAACAGCGGCTTCTTGTTGATCATCATCCAACCGAGAACATTCTGATTGAGATGGAACTGCTGATGGTCGGAGGTAGATTGCGCGCGAATCAATGTTTTCATTTCGGTAGGAGCCTGCTCGTCGACGAGGGTGATCATTCCCTGCTGTCCGTGGACCGCTCTTACGGATCGTTTTACGACGTTTTCGATGACAGAATCGAGATTCATCGTCGAGCTGATCACGCGCGCGAGCTCGTTAAGAATGGAAAGCTCTTCGACGGCTTTCCGTAAACGTTGATTCTCTTCCTGTAATTGTGCAAGCTGTTCCATAATCTACGGTAATGTTCTACACAAAGAGGTGTTGTATTCCTCCCGCAATTGGTTTCCCAATGTAGAGAATGCTACGCGGAAATACAAACTTCGGTCAGGCGGGGCGCACGGCCGATGCGTAGACACCGAGGATTGTCTCCAGCATCTTGCCCGAAGTGAAACGGTTCAGAAGCAGTTCGCGGCTCTTTCTGCTCATCGACTGCCGCAGGTCCTCATCCTGCAGAAGCGCGCGGAGCCGTTCTCCGAGCGCGTCAGGATTTCGGTCGGGGACGACAAAGCCGTTCACGCCCTCCGAAACCATGTGGGCGACATCTCCAACGCGCGTGACGACGGCCGGCAATTCCTGTGAAAGGGCCTGCAGAACGGCGAAGGGGAACGTCTCTCCTCCACCTTCGACCGACGGATGGGCGTAAATATCGAATGCTGAATACGCAGATTTCAAATCATCCCGGAAGCCGGCGAAGATTATGCGGTTTGGTATTCCTTTCGACTTTTCCTTAAGCGTCTCCATCAGCTCGCCGTCACCGACGAGGAGCAGCTTGGACCTGGGATAGGATGACGCGATTCCGGCGAAGGCGTCGAGGAGATATTCCTGTCCTTTCATGGGAACAAGCCTTCCGACATTTCCGATGAGGATTTCGTCGTCGGCGACCCCAAACTCCGCCCGAAAGCTTGCGCGGAGGGTTTTGTCGGTGCGCATGATATCCGGATCCACACCGAGATGTACGACTGTGATCATCCTGCCGGCGATACCGTCCTGCCGTTCAAGGAGCTCCTTCACGCTGAAACCGTCCACAAGAAAATGGTCTGTAGCAAATCGGTTCCGGATCCACTGGGTAGGGTTGTGCTGGATAGAATGGAAGCTATGTACGTTCGTGACATGCTTCGCGCCCGCAAGTCTTGCCGCAAACGCCCCGGCGGTCCTGTCGTAATTGCTGTTGGTGTGGATGACGTCGATTGCATTCTTGAGCGCGAAATCTTTCAGAAGCCCGATGTATTTTCGAAGCTCGCCCCGAGCCGGAAAATCGAGCGGATAGACAGGAATGCCATTGTCCTGACATTTCTTGATCAACAGGTTGCCGGGTTTGCACGCCACCCATGTGTTGTGGCCCCGATCGCGCAGCAGCCTTGCCACTTCTGACACAAAATACTCGCCGCCGCCGTAAATGTCGGTAGCGTTCGTCAGGAGGATGTTAAGGTTATGCTCGTTCATGGAAGAAAGTATACAAATCGTTCACTAAATAAAAAAGCAGCCCCCCGCAACACAGGGGGCTGCCGTAATGATGATCGAGGCGAGCTACATTACAGGTATCGGTTTCTTACCGACGGTCGCCGCGACAAGAATTCCAAGGATGATGTATTGAATGACCCCGTAGCAGAACCACCGCAGCGCGAGAGAATACGGAATAGTCATCGCGGCATAGGTATCGTAGGCCATCGGCATCGACATCATGATGCCGACATACAACCCGAACCGTGCACCTTCCGCGATACCCTTCCCCTCGTATCCCTTGACATAGATGAGGGTGAAGAAGAATGCCGTAATGAACGCGGAGACGATATGGATCCACGTCTTTTGTTCAGACTCCGGACGCATCATGTTCGCCATCTCCGCCGACCGGTACGTATCTCCGAGAAGGACGACATGAATGAGGATGTTCGTCACGCAGAGCCCGATTGCGACGATGATAAAGCCGACCCAAAATTTTTTATTCATACTTTCTCCACTGAAAGTGAATAAATCGTGAATTGTCCCACAAATTCGGGTACATCGTACGAAACAATAGTGTGAAAGTCAACTGCGGTGAATACACGGCAAATCCAAAGGAAATCTGCCGAAAATTTCCTTATCTTGCCGACAGCGTGTGCACATGAATGAGATTTCCAAAAAGGGTTGGATTCGGAAGATCGCCGTCGCGGGTGCGTTCTGTCTTTTTGTTCTGGTGATCTATCTGGGGATGAGATCAACTCCGGGCCGGCTCTCTGATTTTACCGGCTACTACACTGCCTCTTCGATCTTGGCGCATCGAACTTCGATTCCCGACATGTACCGGGACGAACTCTTCACAGACCAGGTCCGGAAGCTCGGGCTTCGGGACACCGGGATGGTCATGTATGTCAATCCACCTCCCGTATCGCTCATCATGGTGCCGCTTGTAGGGTTGGATCCTGAGAAGGCGAAGCTTGTCTGGAATAGTCTTTCCGTATGTATTGCGCTCTTGATCTACCTTCTGTACACCCGCTGGTCCGGTCTATCGGATCTCTTCTGGCACAAGCTGTTACTGTTTGGCTTGCTTGTCTGCACGCTGCCGTTCCTGCGGAATTTGCAGCGAGGCCAGGTCTACATCCTCATGCTGCTGTTCGTGCTGATGTTGTGGCGCGGTATACTAACGCGCAACGATTTGCTGACAGGTATTTCACTCGCGCTGCTTCTTTTATTGAAGTATTTCGGATGGATGTTTATCATATTCCTGGCAATTGAACGCAGGTGGAGGGCCGTTGCCATCGCCGTACTTGTTTTTTTTCTGGGATCTGCAGCGACGCTGTATGTCGTCGGTGGGGAAACGTACGCTGCACACGTTCAGCGGTTGTTCTCTTCGTTTGCTTCCTATGACGCTGCGATTACCGGACTGCCGAACGTAGCCGCATTTTTCGGGAAGTTTCTTGTTTATCATTCTCAGTGGAATACGGGGGTTCTTGTTGACTCACCGGGGCTCGCCACGGCGTTGACATTGATGAGCCTTCTCGCGATGCTGGTTGTGACGCTCAGAAAACGTCAGGTTGAAGGAGAGCCGCCCGGGCGAACATTTTTTGGCTTATTGGTGCTCGGAGTATTGTTCACTCCGATGGCAGCGGAGCACCACTTTATCCTGCTTGTGCTGCCGCTCTTTTTTCTGCTTGAACATTTTGTTGCGACGGGAGAAATTCATTTCAGCACTCTTGCTCTACCAGGGATTCTGGTATATTCGATACTCGGCTGGTATGATGTCGGGGGAGCGCCGCTCATTGCATTTGTGCGGCTGTTTGGAAGCGTAGCGCTTTGGGTACTGCTCGTGAGGCGTGGGGTTCAGGAAGGAACTAGTTCAGGCGTAGTAATCGGTCCTTCTATTGATAAATAAGTCGTTATACTCGTTGATCTTTTTGCTCGACGCCGAATTGAGATCCGCTTCGCAGACGGCAATCCCCTCTTCGGCTTCACCCATTCGGTGAAGGATTTCCCCTTTGTGCGACACGACCTCACTCTTGCCGATGTACCGCAGCTTCAGGCCTCCTCGATCTTCTTCGCCGATTCGGTTTGCTGTCGCCGCAAAGACGCGGTTCTCCAGGCATCTCGTTACCATCGCGTCAGGACAGTAGGGCATGACAAGGTTTGATGGGTGAGCTATGAGCTGAGCTCCTTTCAGCGCAAGAGTCCGTGCAGCCTCGGGAAACATCCAGTCAAAACAAATCATCATTCCGAGTCTTCCAAACGGAAGATCGAACACGGGAAGCCCGAGATCACCGGGTGTAAAGAACAGTGTTTCGCGATAGAAGAGATGGATCTTTCTATAAATGCCGATCAGTCCGGAGGGGCCGAGCAGGGCGGAGGAGTTGTAGAAGTTGCCAGCGTTCTCCGCGAAGCCGTAGACGATGTGGCAGCGATGTTCACTCGCGAATTCAGCGAATGAACGCATCGTTGGTCCGTCGGTTTCTTCTGCGAGGGCACGGACTTCGTTTTCATCGACGAAATTATATCCAGTATTACAGAGTTCCGGCAGCACATACAGGTCGGCCGGCGACCCGGACATGAGCTCAATTGCCCGCTTTATGTTGGACGTATTTTCGCCGAATTTCGGGTGTGTTTGGACTACGGAAATCTTCATAACCCCATAATACGACATATTTTAGGCAGTTTCAAGAAAATTCACACAAACTCTTGATAATTATAGGAAAGCTCTCTATATTAAACGTAACAAATAACAGTACACCGTTGTTGTCCCAAAAGAATGGCAGTGCAACGCCAAAAATTTTCCGCGTGTCACCACGCTTTTCCTGAGGGATCGCTTGCGATACACCCTGCTGATGCACAACCCCAATCGTGGTATGAGTCACCAGCAACAGATGATCGAAAGATGGTCGGCGTACACCTTACCCACGGTTAGTCGGGTTAACTTTATATAAGGAGTAATACATGGAACAAGGTACAGTGAAATGGTTCAACGGAGCCAAAGGTTATGGCTTCATTTCCCGTTCACAGGGTGAAGATGTGTTCGTTCACTTCAAATCGATCACGATGGACGGCTACAAGACCCTCAACGAGGGCGATAAGGTCGAATTCGAAGTCGAGAACGGCCCCAAAGGGTTGCAAGCGTTGAACGTAAAAAAGATATAATCCCTTCTTCGTTGTAATCAAAATCCCGTCTCGGGTCTCCTGAGACGGGATTCTTATTTTTGGGGAGGATGCGCGGCGAGCTTGTTTCACCGCATGAGTTTCATCATCGCCAGAAAAATCCTCTCATTCTTCTGTCCTCCCGAAACTTTTCCAACGCGTCAAAATCAAGATCAACAACTGATACGCCGTCAACAACCGGACGAAAAAAATCCTCAGAATTGAGCTCCGCCGGATTCGCAAAGCCACCGACGCCGCACGTCCTGTGCTTCGGGAGTTTGGACTCTTCGCTCCAGTCACTGATGCCGACGTAGACACCAAATTCATACGCACGGCTGATGGCAAGATGATGCCAGAGCGAGCGTGAGTATTCGGGATCGGATTTTCTGCTGACGGAAAGGGAGGGGATGAGCAGAACGTCGGGCAGTTGAGTTGTTCGATGAAGTATATCCGAGTACCAGAAATCCGCGCAGATAAGGATGAGGAAGTTCTTCCCATTGATCCTGAGCTCCCCCACGTGGTCGCCCGGAACGACATGTTGCTGTTCATTAAAGTAGGGGCGAAGCTTGGTGTAGTTGCCGATCTCGTTCCCGTTCTTATCGACGACATTGCCGATGTTGATTCGCTTTCCGTCGATGTTCCGGTGATGCGACCCTCCGACGATCGTGCAGCCTGCCAGCCTGGCAAGGCTCCTCAAAAAGTTCTTGTAGATTTCCTCATTGTCGTCGAACGTAAAATGCTCGGGCAGGAGGATAATGTCATCAGCCGAAACACCGGGTGCAGCCTGCTCAATGAGGGAAGAAATAGCCTTGAGATTTCCCGTCGAGTCGAATACCGCGAGCTTCGGCTGAAGAAGAATAAGCTTCATTTATGGAAGGCGCGGAGCTTCGCGCGGTTTCAATATCACGGCCGGTACCTCCAGGGTCTTGACCAACGCGTTGAAGGTCGCGAGGTCGGCGTCGGTAATAGTCCGGTACAGGGAGAGCTGTCTATCCAGAGCAGCCGAGAGTTCGTTGTAAACATCATAGGTCTGCTTCGTCGGCTTTGTATCCGCGCTGGAGATCACGCCCGTAAGCCCGGCAATCTTGTCATTCAGCTTTATCGGATAGTTCAGCGCATCCTGGCCGCTCTTAATTTTTACCTGGATAATCTCTTCTTCGATCTTCTTGAGCTTATCGTTGAGTTTCTTCGCCGCGGAAGTAATCGTGTCCTTCTGTGGCAGCTTTTCCAGCCGTTTGACAAGATCGTCGGTTTGCTTCCTGATATCGCGGATCGCGTTGACAGCCTCATGCGCTTCGGATACTTTGTCGCGAACCTTGATCAGGAAATCGAACTGTTCTTTAAAGTCCGCGTCCGAAGTCTGGAGGCGCGGATCTTTTGATATCACGAACGGCTGTGTCCATTCCTTTTCGCCGACCTTCAGACGCACCGTATATTTTCCGGGAGCCGCAAGCGGGCCTGTCGTGGTTCCGCTCCACATGATCGCTCCGGGGACTTTTGTCGCATCAGCATACCGCATGTTCCAGACGAACCGGTTCATTCCCGTGTCCGCGGCAGCTTTTGGCTCGTCATCGCCGCTTCCGCCCTGGTCTCCTTCTGCTTTTTTGTCCTCGCGTTTACCCAGGAACGACTTGATGAGCGTATTGTTCTGGTCAAGAAATTCAAGCTTAAGCGTGTCTTTGTCCCGCGGCTTGTGGCGCAGGAAGTAGTTCACGACAACGCCGCCGACGGGATTTTTCCCCAGCGCAAGTCCCGCGCGCTCAAATGTACCGCCGCCCATTCTGTACGTATCGCGCGGCGGATAGAGAATAACATCCGACTTCGCAAGCTGATCGTTCAGCTGATAGAGAGGGGTAAGATTGTCCAGTACCCAGAATGCCCGCCCGTGCGTGGCGGCCACAAGATCCTTCTCGCGCGCCTGAATTGCCAGATCGTGGACTGGTGTCACCGGCAAATTGAGCTGCAGCGGCTGCCATCTCTCGCCGTCATTGAAAGAGACATAAATTCCGCGTTCTGTCCCCGCGTACAGAAGGCCTTTGCGGTTAGGATCTTCGCGTACGACGTGGGCAAATTCATTGTCGGGAATTCCCCTGGTGATCTTCTTCCATGACGCTCCGTAATCTGTTGTCTTATAGATGTATGGCCGGAAGTCGTCAAGTTTGTATCTGTTCGCGGCCACGTAGGCGGTCCCTGCGTCATGCGGCGAAGCATCGAGGATGCTGATCATCGACCAGGAGGGAAGGTCGCGCGGAGTTACGTTCTTCCACGTCTTCCCGTCGTCCTGCGAAACATTCACAAGCCCGTCATCGGAGCCTGTCCAAAGAACGCCTTTTTTCACCGGAGACTCCGAGAAGGCGAAGATCGTACAATAATATTCGACGCTCGTATTGTCCTGCGTGATCGGCCCGCCGGAAGAGCCGAGCTTTGAAGAATCGTTGCGGGTCAGATCGGGACTGATGATATCCCAGCTCATGCCCTCGTTGGTACTCTTGAACACGACATTTGCGGTAACGTAAAGAGCATTCGGATCGTGGTGTGACACGACGATCGGATATGTCCATTGAAAACGGTACCGGGCATGTTTCGCCCCGGCTCCCATCGGATTATCGGGCCAGGGGGAGACGTCCTGTTCCTGGTCTGTCCGGATGTCGTAGCGGGTCAGGAATCCGTCGTAGCTGCCTGCGTAGATAATATTCGCGTCCTTCGTGCCGGGGGCGATGTAACCGCTTTCCCCGCCGCCCACGCTCATCCAGTCGGGCCGGTCGATGCCGAACCCGGTCGTACGGCTTTTGATGCGGATCGTGCTGTTGTCCTGCTGTGCGCCGTAAATGTTGTAGGGAAATTCGTTATCGAGGACCACGTGATAAAACTGAGCGGTCGGCATGTCCTCTTCCGACCATGTCTGCCCGCCGTTATAGGTAACATTTGCGCCGCCGTCGTTTCCCTCGATCATGCGCTGGGGGTCGTTCGGATCGATCCACAGATCATGGTTGTCGCCGTGCGGGACAGAAATGTTCGTGAGCGATTTCCCGCCGTCTGCCGATTTGAAGAACTGGACATTCAAAATATAGACCCCGTCGGGATTTTTCGGATCTGCATAGATGTGCGAGTAGTACCAGGCGCGCTGACGGATGCGGCGGTCGTCGGTAATTTTCGACCATGTCAGTCCCCCGTTATCCGACCGGAACAACCCGCCGTCATCGGCCTCGATGCTTGCCCAGAGGCGATCGGGCTTTGCCGGAGAAACGGCGATGCCGATTTTGCCCTTCACGCTCTTTGGCAATCCCTCGTTTGCGGAAATGTCCTTCCAGGTGTCTCCGCCGTCGACTGACTTCCACAAACCGCTCCCTTTGCCGCCGCTCGACATACTCCAGGGATTGCGGTATGCCTGCCAGAGTCCGGCATAAATGATCCGTGGATTGGTCGGATCGAGTGCGATATCGACGGCGCCCGTGCTGTCATTCTTGAACAAAATATTCTGCCAAGTTTTTCCGCCGTCGCGCGACCGGTAAACGCCGCGTTCCTTGTTTGCGCCGAACGCGTGACCGAATGCTGCGACGTACACGAGGTTCTCATCCCGCGGATGAACACGGATCTTGCTGATCGTTTGAGCCTCTTTCAGGCCGACGAACTTCCAGCTCTTTCCCGCATCTTCGGATTTGTAGACTCCTTCGCCGGGCATCGCGTTTCCACGGATGCAGGATTCTCCGGTTCCGGCATAGACGACGTTCGGATCAGATTCTGCGACGGCGAGCGCGCCGACAATGCCGGTCTTCAGATGTCCGTCGGAGACATTCAGCCACGTCTTGCCCCCGTCGTCGGTTTTCCATACGCCCCCGCCTGTGGCACCCATGTAGAACGTGTAGGGCTGATTCTTGTGCCCTGCGACAGCCACCGATCTGCCGCCCCGGAAGGGGCCGATTTCGCGCCACTGCATCTTATTATAGAGCAGGGTGTCGTATGTGAGTTGAGCGCGGAGAGGTGTGCTGAGGGCCGTGAAAAGTGAAATGAGAAAAACGAGCAACGAGCGGCGGGGTAAAAAACCTGTGAAAGAACAGAACGGCATGATAGGATCCTTATGAGTTGGGGAATGTGAAAAATATAGCAAAGATTTAGGAAAAAGCGAATTAAACGGTCCCTTTTGCAGGGCGATAACGGGGAAACAAACCCTTCTTCAGAGCAACAAGTACCCAGTTTTCTGTTGACAATAAGGGGGAAATCAAGTAAATTAATTCACCATACCTGATTAGTAAATCTCTAATCTCCCTTTTCACGATTCAACATTTAGGAATTTTGCAATGAAAAGTCTTTTGTTCTTGGTCGCGTTGCTGTTAGTCGCGGGACTTTCGAGTTACGCTGTCGCACAGAGCGAAGCTGAAGCTCTCGTTACAGCGTCTGTTGAGAACGCGTTAGCGCTCGTCAACATCGACGGAGATTGGGGCGTCATGTCGCCCGGTATCACCTATACCATCACCCCCGGCGGATTCAAAGAGCCCCCCGGACCGGGTGAGGGCGCAGGGATCGTCGTCGGGCCGGTTGGCTTCGAAGTCGACGGCAATGCGGGTTCCGAAGTGCTTGTGACCCTGGTATTGCCTTCGCAATTGCAATCAGATGATGAAAACGGCGGTTTGCCCGCAAGCAACTGGACCTACGGTTGGACGTTTGAAGGCGAGTCATCCTCATCCTTCGCGGCGGCAGGCCCGGTGACCGGCGGCGGAGTAACAATGACGATCGGCGGCGGCGGGTTCGTTTCGTTGTATCTCGGCGCGACAGTGAATGTTCCTCTTACCGCGTTCGCAGGAGGTTACACAGGCCAGATCATCGGTTCAGCGACGTACACGGGCAACTAAGTTTAGTATTCCTAATCGCCTCCCCCGCTCATGCGGGGAGCAAGGCTTCTACTGAAAAGTGGGAGCCTTTTTGTTTTAACATCGGCAGTACGCCGCGAAGTTTACTTTCTCCTTTCTACTTTCTATATTGAGCTGAAATTTGCCCAATCCTTATCAATTGCCGGAGCCTCCATGACGTTTCGTCGGATTCTTACTTTCCTTCTTTTTGCAGTATTCCCAGTTTCTGCTTTTGCGCAAAAATCCGATCCATCTCTCTTCCAGAACCTCCGTTGGAGAATGATCGGTCCTCACCGCGCCGGCCGGACAGTTGGCGTGGCGGGAATTCCCACACAGCCAAATGTCTTTTATATCGGGGTGAACAATGGCGGCGTCTGGCGGACCAGCGACTACGGCCGCACATGGGTTCCCATTTTCGACGACCAGCCGACCGGATCTATCGGCGCGCTTGCAGTGGCTCCATCGAATCCCGATGTTATTTATGTCGGAAGCGGAGAAGGCCTCCATCGCCCGGATCTCTCCGTGGGAGACGGCGTTTTCAAATCAACCGACGCCGGCACAACGTGGACCTATTGCGGGCTGGCGGATGCACAGCAGATCGGTGCAGTGGTGGTCGACCCGCGAGACGCGAACAAAGTCTTCGTCGCTGTTCTCGGGCATCCGTATGGTGCCAATGAAATGCGCGGCGTGTTCCGTTCGACCGACGGGGGAAAAAGCTGGCAGAAAATATTATACAAAGACGAAAACACGGGTGCGATTGCGCTCACCATTGACCCGGTAAATCCCGACATCATCTATGCCGACTTGTGGTCGGACCGTCATGGCCCGTGGGAAAACGGCTCCTGGAGCGGGAAGACAAGCGGTCTGTTCAAATCGACCGACGGCGGGACGACATGGAAGCAGCTGACGGCAGGGCTTCCGACCGGCGATCAGGGATTGGGCCGGATAGGTATTACGATTTTTCCTGGTGATCCTTCGCGCATCTATGCCATTGTCGATGCCGGCGACCTCAGCGGTGTCTATCAATCCGACGACGCGGGCGAACATTGGACCCGGATCAACAAAGAAGACCGGGTCTTCGGCCGCGGCAGCGATTTCGCCGAAATCAAAGTCGACCCGAAAAATAAGAATATCGTGTATGTTGCAAACACCTGCTCCTATCGTTCGACCGACGGCGGAAAAAAGTTTGTTGCATTTAAAGGCGCCCCGGGAGGGGACGACTACCATACGATCTGGATCAATCCGCTTCACCCGGAAATCATGCTGTTCGCGACCGACCAGGGAGCGACAATCACGGTGAATGGCGGGCAGAGTTGGAGTTCCTGGTACAACCAGCCGACCGCCCAATTCTACCATGTAATTACCGACAACGAGTTTCCATACAACGTGTACGGCGGCCAACAGGAGAGCGGCTCTGTGGGGATTGCAAGCAGGGGAAATGATGGACACGTTACATTCCGCGAATGGCACCCTGTTGCAGCGGATGAGTACGCCTATATTGCCCCCGACCCGCTTCATCCGAACATCATTTTCGGCGGCAAGGCCTCCAGATACGATAAACTTACCGGACAGGTTCAGAACGTAGCCCCCGAAGCTCTCCGCACAGGTCAATACCGGTTTCTTCGCACTTCGCCGTTGATGTTCTCGCCGGCCAACCCTCATGCGCTGTATCTTGCATCGAACGTTTTGTTCAAGACTATGAATGGAGGAGATTCCTGGGATATCATCAGCCCCGACCTGACCCGCGAAAAGCCTGAAGTCCCCGCAAACATCGGAATTTTTACGACTCCGGAACTCGCAAACCAGGCGCGGCGCGGAGTCATTTATGCTCTCGCACTCTCACCGCTCGATGAAAAGATTATCTGGGCAGGTACGGATGACGGGCTTGTCCACGTATCGTGGGACGGAGGTGTACACTGGACGAATGTAACGTTTCCTGCGCTGACATCGTGGAGCAAGGTGGCGGGAATGGATGCAGGACATTTTGATTCCAAGACCGCATACATCGCTGTCAATAGGATTAAGCTCGACGACATGCGCCCGCATATTTACCGGACACACGACGGCGGTGTTACCTGGGATGAAATTGTCAAAGGGCTTCCTGAGAGCGGCCCGGTGAATATTGTGAGGGAAGACCCTACGAGAAAAGGGCTTCTCTTTGCGGGCACCGAGCGCGCAGTGTATGTTTCACTCAACGACGGTGCGAGCTGGCTGCCTCTCAGACTGAATATGCCGGCAACCTCCATCCGGGATCTCGTTATTCATAATTCCGATATCGCTGTCGGGACACACGGCCGGTCGTTCTGGATTTTGGACAATATCAGTTCGATCCGCCAGTTGGCACCGGATGGGAAACTCTCCAAGACGACATTGTTTTCACCCGACTCGGCATATGTTGTTCGGTGGAACATGAACACTGATACACCGTTGCCGCCGGAGGAACCCGCGGGCGAAAATCCCCCCGACGGGGCGATGATCGATTATTTCCTCGCGGACAACGCGAAACATGTATCGCTTGAGATCTCCGACGCGAAAGGAGGGATCGTGCGCACGTATGCAAGTGACGATCTGCCGGAAGCGATAGACACGAACAGCCTGAGCATTCCAACCTATTGGATTCGTCCGCAGCAAAAGCTTTCCGCAATGACGGGTGTACACCGGCTTGTGTGGGACCTGCATTATACCCCGCCGGATAGCATGCCCCGCTCGTTCCCGATTTCGGCGGTACTCCATAATACGGCGAGCCAGCCAAAGGGGCCGTGGGCGAATCCCGGGACATATACGGTAACACTGAACGCCGACGGTAAGAAATATTCACAACACATGACGGTAAAGATGGATCCGCGAGTCAACACGCCGGAAGGTATCCTGCAGTCGCGATTCGAACTTTCGATGGAATGTTATGCGGGGCTTGAGCGTCTTCGGAAAGCAACCGGCCAGGTGAAACAGCTGCGACGGCAGATAGAAAAAGCAAATAATAATTTGAAGGATTCAGTATTGGTTGACACCCTTTCATCGCTCAACAAACTGATGAACGCGCTCCTGGGGGATGGTGTACCTGCGGATATCGACGTCATGTACTTCAAGGCGGATGACCTGAAGAAAGACCGTGAGACCTTTGGCATGCTGCAGACCAGATTGCTTTACCTCATGACTGTTATTCAGAATGCCGAAGCAAAGCCGACGGTCTCGCAGACCAATTCAGTCAAAGAGCAGCAGAGAAAACTCGATGTCATGCTGACATGGTGGCGCACGTTCACGACCGAGGGTCTCGCGACAACAAACAAGCAGCTGAAGAAGGCGGGGAAGGATCCGTTGAAGGCGGGGTAGAACTGCGCCGGAGGAGCAAGTAGTACCCGATATAGAGCGTTACAATTTGTTACATCAAAGGCTGCCGTCTACTATGGCAGCCTTTTCTATTTAGGCGGTTAGCTTAGGACGGTTGGCCGGCGTTTTGCAGAACGCTCTCAATTGACTTTAATTCTTCTGCAGTAAATTCTAATTTATTCAACGCGCCAACGCAGTCATCGATCTGCTGAACACGGCTGGCGCCGATAAGCACCGATGTCACGGCCTTGTGCCGCAGAATCCACGCGACCGCCATTTGGGCCAAGCTCTGCCCTCGCTTCCGTGCAACATTTGTCAATTCTCTGATCTTCGTCAGCTTCTCATCTGATACTTCTTCGCGTTTCAGCCATCCATGCGGCTTCGCGGCGCGCGAGTCGTCGGGAATTCCATGCAGGTATCTGTCGGTGAGTAGCCCCTGTGCAAGGGGTGAGAACGGAATACATCCGACGCCTTCCTTCTCCAGCGTGCTCAGTAGACTCGGCTCGATCCACCGGTTAAACATATTGTACTTCGGTTGGTGAATCAGGCATGGTGTCCCAAGAGTTCGGAGAATGCTTGCTGCCTGCGCGGTTCGATCCGCGTCGTACGAAGAGATGCCAATGTATAATGCCTTACCGCTTCTCGCAATGTGGTCGAGCGCGGACATCGTTTCCTCGAGAGGGGTCTCCGTGTCGGGTCGATGATGATAAAAAATGTCGACATACTCTAGACCCATACGTCGCAAACTCTGATCCAGGCTTGCGACGAGGTACTTTCGCGATCCTCCGTCGCCGTATGGACCGTCCCACATGCGATAGCCTGCCTTCGTCGAGATAATAAGCTCGTCACGATGGTTTTCCAAATCCCGTTTGAGAATCTTCCCGAAGTTTTCTTCTGCTGAACCGGGAAGGGGGCCGTAATTATTGGCAAGATCGAAATGAGTGATGCCAAGATCGAATGCCCGAAGGATCATGGCCCGGGCAGTTTCGAACGAATCCACGGATCCGAAGTTGTGCCATAGTCCCAGTGAAATTGCAGGCAATTTTAAGCCGCTGCGTCCGCATGCACGATATATCATTTGAGAATATTGAAGTGCTGGCATAGTGTCTATCTATAATCTGGACATTTGCTCCATAACGTCTTTTAGGTCATTTACTCGTTGGAGCGGCAAATTGCTTTCTTGAATCCAGAATTTGGCATTCCCGTAAATAATCATAATTGATTATTAGGAGAAACAAAAATCAGCGTTAAACGTTGCTACTTCTCTTCCGTTACTAGAAGTAGTTTCACCCCATGATAGGGAATGTCTGCCTGATACTGCCCCTCAAATACGCCAATATCTTTCTGACGCCAGACATCCCGCACTTTAAATTTTCCCCTAAAGCCAAGGTCTGAAGCGTGGAGTGTCATCGTGGCCTTATCTTTCATTTCCCAGTTGAAATAATCTGACGGGGTGGTTCTCTCCCGATCGTCCACGAAAAACAACCCAACGGCCAAAGACCCGTCTTCGAGTTCCTTTGCCCATATCTGGGTGCCGTCGTTGTTGAGTACCCGGTGCGCTTGCCTGCCCAGGGGGTCCTGATTGATGGCAATGACTTCATCATTTGTCAGCAAGTTCAATGTAAATTCGTCGAGCTTACTTAAATCACATCCGATAAGTAGCGGCGCGGAAAGCAACGACCATAGACTGATATGCGTATACTGTTCGTCGGGAGTCAGGTGCGTTGGGTGCAGCTGAGGACCCCATCCGACAAGACCTACGACAAGCATATCGGGATCATTCCAGTGGCCCCGCCCGGCGTAGAGTTCATGCCCAGTTTGTTTGAATCCGATCGCCGACATGCTCGCCCATGTATCGGTGATATCCCCGGTTGTGCGCCAGCAATTTCCGCCGACCTCAGCACCCCACTCCCACACATTCCCCATGCCGTACTGACACAAGCTGTAGACGATGTCCCGGCGAACTGTATCAAGCGCCGTGCGCATGACGCTGTACGGTTTTTTCAGCTCCGGCAGGCTGCGATCTTTTGCAATTCCGTCGTATGAACACCAATCGTACTTCAGGTAATCGATGCCCCAATCGGCATACCTGCGGGCGTCCTGTGTTTCGTACTGATAGCTCGCCGTGAATCCTGCACAGGTTTTTGGTCCCGGCCCGGAATAAATGCCGAGCTTCAATCCTTTATTATGAACATATTCGCTCAACGCTTTCATGTCGGGAAATTTTTTGTTTGTATTGATCATCCCCGCGCCGTCCCGTGCCTCACCCTTGAGATTTTCTTCTTTTGCATCCGGTTTTGTTTCCCAGCAATCATCGATATTAATGTATGTCCATCCATGATCGGCTAACCCGGAGGCAACCATCGCGTCCGCGGAGACCCGGACCTTTTGATCATCGACAGCGCATGCCCAGCAGTTCCAGCTATTCCATCCCATCGGAGGCGTCAGGCAAATAGTATCGCCGACACTGATGCGTAGCCGCTGTTGTCCCTCTCCGCTCGCGTTCCTTGCTTTCAGGGTAACGTTGTACTCTCCACGTTGGTTCAGAACTCCAGTGATCCTCCCGGTCGGCGCATCCAACGTGAGTCCGGCAGGAAGTTTGTCGGCATCAAATGTCATGGGTCGTTTGCCTGTCGCGGCGACAGTATAGAGAAACGGGTTTCCCGGACGAACGCCAAAAATTTTTGCGCTGTTGATGTGAGGTGCATCTGAGGGACGGGGAGTGAGTATGTATGATGCTTTTGACTGTTTTGCAATCACGTCTCCGGCTGTTACTGTTCCGGTAAATTCTAACTTTGCATTGCACCAGTCGGCATGATCATAGTCGATGCCGTCATCCGTCCCAGTAACCAATAATCCCAGCTGTTCAACGCCTGCAATATCGAGGTCGATGACCTTTGCAGAGTCCGTGATATGCATGACTCCGCTTTCCCACAATATTTTTTTATCTCCCAACACATAAAAGGCGATGCTCGCTTTGGCATTGCCCGTCTCCTGATCGACGCCGACGGCCGCTGAAAATCTCTTTCCTTTGCTGTGAAGGTTCAGCAAGAAGGAACTGACGGCATGCGTCCCCACGCCGTGCTCGAACTTATGGCCGGCTATTGTCAGCGGGTTGCCGTCTACTGATTTTGCGGCCTCGGGAGTACCCCACCCGCACTCCATCGCGGAGAGGTCGAGCTCTTCAAGACGGAGAGATTGAGCATACGTCAGAGATGAAAAAAGAAATAAGAGGGTCAGGGAATATAGCAATTTCATGGTAGCTCCACTAAGTGATCTGTCGAAAAATCTGCTTGGTTCTTCCTAAGAATCTCTTGTAATCGACGAGACAAGAACTTCTCGCGAGAGCGACAAGTCCGTCACTCCGAGACATATATCAGCCGATGCTTCTTCTTCGCAAGCGGTCTAACATGACCGACGCCAGAAGAATCGCTCCGCTGGCAACATATTGATAAAAGGGTGGAATGTTCAGCAGGTTCATTGCGTTCTGCACGGTTCCCATGATGAGCACGCCGACAATGACTCCGCTCATTGATCCGACACCGCCGCTCAACGAGACTCCCCCCAGCACGCACGCGGAAATAACCTGCAGCTCCAGCCCCTGCGCCGTAGCCGGCTGGCCGCTCGTCATGCGTGAGGCGAGAATAACTCCTGCAAAGCCGGCGATCACTCCCTGGAGTGCAAAAATGGTCATCTTCACCCGCTTCACCGGAATACCGGCGAGCCGCGCGGCTTCCTTATTTCCTCCGACCGCGAGAGTATGCCTGCCAAAAATTGTCTTGTTGAGAAGAACACCGAAGACGAGGAAACAGAGGATCATAATCCATACGGGGGCAGGTATACTGAGAATCGTAGTAACTCCCAGAGAGAAAAATCCTTCTTCCCGAATGCCAATCGCTTTTCCGTCGGAAATAATGTACGCGAACCCGCGAACAATCTGCATTGTCGCGAGCGTTGAGATGAGGGCGTTAATACCGAGCGCGGCAATAACAAATCCGTTGATAATGCCGACGAGACCGCCGAGGACAATACCGGCGACAATGCCCATCATAACGCTGCCGGTAGCGTTAATTGTCACAGCCGCCAGGATTCCGGCGGCAGCAACGATAGAACCTACCGACAGATCGAAATCTCCTGCGGCAAGACAGAAGAGCATTGTCGATGCGATAATGCCGACCGTAGCCACGGATAACATCAACCCGTTCAGGTTCACCAGACTAAAGAAGTTGGGAACAAGCAGCGCTACAAGAATGAACAGTACGCCGAATACCGCGATCATTCCGGAATTTCTAAAAAGAGCCCGAAACATCGAAGACGGTTTTTCCTGATGGAGGGATGAATCGCTCATTACATCAATCCCTGTTCTTTCAACTTCGATTGAAAGGTATCCCGCGTGATCAAAATACCGGTCGTGTACGTTTCGAGCGGGGGTTCGACGTTATCTTTGACCCATCGATAGAGCATTTCGGAAGTTTCGAATCCGTGCCTGCGCGGGGTCAACAAGACCGAGGCGAAGAAGCCGGTAGGTTGAGCCTTCTGAAATTCGACGATACAATCCGTGCCGTTGATTCCGATACCGACAACGGATGATGCGGTGTAGCTGCGCCCTTCCATCGCCCGGACGGCTCCGAGCACGGCATTATCGTTGTTGCCGCAAATCAGCCAATGTTTGACATTTTGATGCTGCGTCAGCAGCGTATTGGCGGCGTCGAACGCGCCGGGAATGTCGGCAACTCGCTGCGGTGCTTTGAATATTTTCTCTTTCGGAAATCCTGCCGCCGTCAGCGCTTCGATGGCACCGTCGGTGCGTTCACGGGTTGTCTGCAGTTCCTCCCATGTCATTGCGCACACGGCCGTCTCTTCGCTGGTCCAGCCGCGTTTCTTCATTTCCTCGGATAAGGCCTGTCCGACGTTCTTACCGATCTCGCGCGCAGAAATTCCGAGGTGGTGAACACTGTTCATAAAAGCTCCGTCCGCCCCGACGAAACGGTCGTCGACACTGATGACCTTTAACCCGTAACCGTTTGCCTTTGCAATAATCGAGGGGCCAAGCCGCACATCCGGAGCGCAAATAACAAACCCTTTCGCTCCCTGGGCGGCAAGATTATCGATCGCCGCAAGCACCTTCTCGCCATCGGTCGCGCCGATTTTGATTAACTCGAAGCCGAACGAGTCGGCGCACTGCTGGGCAAACTTCCACTCGCTCTGAAACCACGGTTCATCCGGTTGTTTTACGATAAAACCAATTTTGATTTTATCTCGGCTTGCCGCTGATTGCTCCTGCGGTTTGTTGCAGCCAAACAGCACCAAGACCAGGAACAAGAATAAAATGTTTCGATTCATGCTGATCCCTTTATTTTGATGTGGACGCGGATAACCGGACATCTGCCAGCAGGAGATTCTTTCGGACTTCGCCTGGTTTCCATGGGTGAGGAGGCATCGGGCGACGTTTTGCGTCTTTCGCAAGTGTGAACGAAATCTCTTCCGTCTTCTGTTTCTGCTGCGCGATCAACCAGAGATACGCACGCCCTTTCCACTCCTTTTCATCCTTACCGGGGGTGAGGGCAACGGACATTGTATGCTTCCCGGGAGTGACATCGATCTGATACCATTGCGATTTACCTTCCTGGTCCTCCTGCCGGACTGTTGCCAGAGCACCATCGAGTTTCACCGAGAGCGTCGGTTTTTTCTTTACTGTCAGGCTGCTGTCCGGCGTAAGAAGTATAGAGATCGTTGCCTGAGAGGAAGTTTCAGAAAGATCAAAAATCACATTCAACTCATTTGTTCCGGCAAGGGGGGAGGTAACTTCAAAACCTGACACGATAGGAACCGTTGGCTCAGATGTGAATGTGAAGTCGGCCGGTTTCTGATTCTTTCCGTTCACCGACATCGATTTAACGACGGATGGATTGAGGATAATTGCTTCCGGCGACGCGCTATGATAATTCAACGCATATCCTGAACCATTGCCAGCCTCTTCATCAAACATAACGCCGGCTACGAGTGGAGCGGAGGCCTTCTCAACCGGATAAATTTCATAGACCGCTGTTTCGTATCCGTCGAGCGGAAGGGAGAGTTTGTCCCCCGCTGAATAAAGCCGGGGAGCGATCCAATGGGTGGGATATACTTTTTCAACGACGAGAGAGCTCGCTTTCGGGTCAAGGCCCTGCGCCGCTGAGAGCTCCACATCGAGTGTGGCGTTCGGAATAAACGGGTTCCGGGCCGCAATAATCCCCTCGTTTCCTTTGAAATGCACATACCCGTATGATTCCCGTTTCATCGGGTCACCGCCGATCATGTATGTCGACGACAGAATAGCAAACCTGTCCCTCGCCCACGTGAGCGACGCCGCCAGCGTGTTCCACTCGCCTTCCGAGAGGATATCGGGAGAGATATAGAGCTCATACATTGAGACTCCGCGGGCACAGTACAGCAGCGCGTCATCGGCAAACTTATCGAGCGGCTCATCGGGGCTGCCGGTTGATTCGAGCTTTCCTTTAATAATTCCGTGTGTCATTAAATTTTGAATCGGAAACCACGAATCGAGGTTCTTGAAATCGTCATACAAGATAAAATCCCGGTAGGTGATCGCACCGTCGCGTTTGCTGATCGAAGGAACATCGGAAAATCCGTAATCCGAACCCTGCATCCAGATTGTATTCGCGTATTTCACCCACCACGGGCTGAGCCATGTCCCGGATGTAATATTGAGAAAGGTGCTCGGGTTCTTTTCCCGGACAGCACGGCACTTGTCGATCACCGATTCCATCACGGCGCGACGCGAATATATGTCGACCGGATGTCCGTGGTTCGGCTCACTGCATGAAAACTGGAGGCCATCCCATTTAAAATACCCCACTCCGTCATTGCCGGTGAAGTCTGTGACCCGCTTCTTGAACAGCTCGCTGTAGCGAGTCCCGGCCAGGCACAACATCGAATTGTCTCTTGTCTTTCCGACAACTTCGTAGCCGTGGTCTTTCATCCAGTTCACCCGCCGCATTCTGAACGAATATCCGCCGGTCGGCCCAACCCATATGCCGAGTGTCGTGTTCGTTTTTTTCAACTCATCGGCAAGCGGCTTCAGGCCGTTGGGCCACTGTTCCTTCCGGAGAACCCAGTCGCTTTCGTACACATCCCATCCGTCGTCAAGCACAAACGCATCGAGCTTGATATTGTGCTTCTCAATCATATTCTCCCGCAAGAGTTTTGCCATTCCCATTGCAGAGATTTCGCTCATCCAATGCTCTTTTGGAACTCTCGGATATTCCGGGGAACGCAGATCATACCAGCTATTATAGAGTGTAAAGGGGCGCAACGGCGACGCGCGGATTGCATCGACATACTTGAAAAACCAATCTTTGACGAAGTCATTTGGGGTGACAGCTTCGACAACAAATTCACTTTGAACCCAGTTACTGCTGATGACCTGGCCAAATTCCTGCCCGCACCGGATGGAACACGTTTCGTTGTATAACGATTCGACATTGTTGTCGGCGGTGGGATATTCCAGTCCGAAAAATGCCCCGCCTTCATTCATCAACAGCGCTACGGGCTGGCCGAACCCGCCCGCCTTGACAATCGATCTTACTCCATGAATCATTCCCCTTCGCGGCCACATCCAGCGCAGGAAGTGGTGGCCAAATGCCGTGTCGCTTACGGCAAGGCTCCTCCGCGCAAAGAAGTCGTTCTTGCCGAGGCGATATGTTATAAGCAATTCAAGCGTAGTTTCTTTTGCTTTAAAATAGAGTACCAGCTCCTGTGATCCGTCTGCTGCGCGCGCTGATGTTTGATTGACAAAAGTGAAATCTTTTTTTGTCAGGAGTATCGGATTCTCCGCATTGTTCGGTTTTCCGGGGGCCTGCCAGTCGGTATACATGACTTCCAAGCCGAAATCGGCGTCGGTTGCCACAACCATTGGCTGCGTGGATCCCGATTGTTGTCCGGATTCGGGCAGAAGCCTGAGAACGTCATCCATGAGTGTATCATGTTGGACCGTAATCGCTTGCTGAACATGCGTATTCTCCAGTAGAAAGACGGGCACCGGTTTTGTTTTGCCGAATGTACGGTATTCGTTACCGAAGAAGTGGCCGATTGAGCACAAGCAACACATCGTGATGATGCGAAACAGAACGAGCGCGTAACTCATTTGCTGCCGATCAACTTTCATTGTCACCCTCAAATTATTCTTGTTCATAATTCATTGTTTAACAATAAAACTCTTTTTGAGACGAATGTCCTGCGATGAACTCCCGATAAGCACTTCAAATTCGCCGGGCTCAACGATGTGATTCATTTGAGCATCATAAATCGCGAGATCATCCGGCGTCAGCGTGAACTCTACCATTTCAGACTGGCCGGGACGGAGGTCGATTTTCTTAAAACGCCGAAGCTGCAGGACGGGGGAGGCGACCGAACTTACCACGTCGCGAAGGTAGAGTTGGACGATCTCTTTTCCCTGAAGCATTCCGGTGTTTTTGATCTGCAGTCGAACGGTTACGCTATCGCTAAGATTCATCTTCTGAGGAATCACCTCAATGTTGCTGTACTCAAATGTCGTATAGCTCAAACCAAATCCGAACGGAAACTGCGGTGTACCGCTCATGTCGATATAATTGTCTCCGCGTCCCGTCGGTCCGTGGTTATAATAGAGCGGCACCTGCCCGACACTCCGGGGAAACGTAATCGGTAATTTTCCCGAGGGATTATAATCGCCGAAGAGGACATCTGCAAGGGCGTTTCCGCCTTCTTCACCGGGATACCAGGCCTCGACAATTGCCGAGACGCGGTCGCTCCAATTTGCCATCGTCACCGCACTTCCGTTCATCAGGACAACGACGGTAGGCGTTCCTGTCTCGCTGATTGACCGGATCAACTCCTCCTGTTTTCCCGGGAGATCGAGATTGGCGCGGTCACTTCCTTCTCCTTCAATGACTCCCACGGCGACGATTGCAACGTCAGATTTCCTGGCCAGAGCAACTGCCGCCTGCATCATCGTGTCGACAGCGGGTTTGTAGTCCCAGCCGAACCGCGCCACGGCACCGTAGCCATTTTCATAATATTCCATCCGTACACTATACTCATGCCCCGCTTCGAGGTGAACCGCAGTCTCGTCCGATGTGGGGCCGCGGTCGATCCAGCTGTCGATGAGCAGCTTGTCGTCCAGAAATAACCGTACACCGTCGTCGGTGGTCATGCCCAGTTTGAATCGTCCCGAAACGGGAGGAACCAGTTTCCCTGTCCATCGTACAGAAAAATGATCGGTCTGAACCGCTGCATCCGGTGATCCTTCGCCCCAATCGAAATCCACTTCGTTTTCGGTGCGAACAAGCGCCGGTGGTCCGGAGAGGTTCATGTTGTTGAAGTACTCGCCGTGTAATCCGTGAACACCGGACGCAACGGTTGCTGCGTAAAGATATGTTCCGGGAACAGAAACGAGGTTTGATATTTTCAGATCCGTTGCCTTTGCATACCCAACTATCGCATGAGGGACTTTATTCCGTAGAGCTTCGAGAAGCGTCGCAGCCTTTGTTCCGAAACCGCTGTAGCCGCCGAGACGGACGGCATTACCATTCGGGCCAATGACTGCAATTGATGTTACACTTTTCTTCAGCGGCAAGCAATGTTGCTCGTTCCTGAGAAGTACTATTCCTTCCCGGGCTGCCTGAAGTGCGAGGGCGCGGTGTTCTGGTGCATCGTTTGCTATTGCTGCTTTATTCGGATCGACAAATGGGTTTTCAAAGACTCCCAATCGGAACTTTGCAGATAACACTCTTCTCACCGCAGAATCAACTGCAGTTTGTGAGACGGTTCCGCTTTTCACCGCTTCCGACAACGGAGACCCATAAATATAAATATTGGGAAGTTCCACATCGAGGCCCGCGTTCAGAGAAAGTACTGCTGCTTCCTGGTCTGTTGCGACGACGCGGTGCATATCCACCATCCCGGAGACCGAACCGTAATCGGAAACCACAAAGCCATCGAAGCCCCACTCCTTCCTGAGAATATCGGTCAAGAGCCAACGATTCCCGGAGCACGGCAGGCCGTTAAGAGAATTGTATGCCGCCATCACCGAGCCGGCGTGGGCTTCCTGGATGCACGCCTTAAAGGCCGGGAAATAGATTTCCCTCAGCAGGCGTTCCGAAAAATTTATGGGATAACTGTCGCGCCCGCCGTCACCGATATTCGCGGCAAAATGCTTTGGAGTCGAAATAACTCCTTCTTCTTCAAGTCCTTTGCAAAACGCTACTGCCAACCGGGAGGTGAGATACGGATCTTCGCCGTACGTTTCCTCAACTCTTCCCCAGCGAACATCGCGGGCAATATTGATCACGGGGGAGAGAAGCTGCCGGATACCTCTCGTTCGCGCCTCAACGGCGATGTTGGAAGCAACACGGTGAAGGAGATCCGGATCCCACGTGCTCGCAAGAGCAATTGCCTGGGGATAACTCGTAGCCCCGTTCCCCCAAAGGCCGTGAACACCTTCATCGTGAATGAGCACCGGAATCTTTAAACGCGTCTTTTCTCGTGCTAGTTTTTGGATGCGGTTGGCTTTCCCCGCTGCTTCCCTGGCAGAAAGTTGTCTCAGCGGAGCCGCAAGGCTGCCAATGCCTTTCGTGATGATGCTGTCTCTGCCGTCGACTTCCTGAATTTCGCACTGCAGCTGGCCGAGCTTCTCTTCGAGCGTCATTCTTGACAGCAGCTCTTCAACCGCCTTGTCTATACGTTCACGGGATTTCTTGTCGCCAGAAGTGGCTTGCGCGCATAACGTTGAACCCAGGAGTATGAGGGCAACACCGGCGATAGTAGCCAATGCTGTTCCCCTCAAATGTCTTTGAAGTTGTCTGCTCATGCACGTTACGGTTTTAGGAAAAGTACTCGATCGGGGATATGCTGTTTTTTGATATTACGGCTCTCATAATCGACGGTCAAACCGACACCACCGGTCTTCTGAAAGAATGTAACTCGTATCGAGTGCGGGCCGGCAGCAAGCGCTACGGCTCCTTTCTTTTCCAGCATACCATGAAGCCCGTCATTATTAACAACCGGCGAGCCGTCGATGTAGAGATTGCTCCCGTCATCAGACGTCGTATAAAATGTATACACCGCATCGTACGGAATAAGGATAGTAGCCTCGTCTACAAATCCAAAATTTTCTACATAGTTAATATGAGTCATACTGAAGTTAGGTCCAACAGTAGATTGGACGGAGGTGAGCGAATTGAAATCCGGCATGCTATCCCACGCTCCCAGGTAATATTTAATCATGACTCCGTTCTGGACGGCGGCAATCTTCAGCGAAGGCGCAGGGAGTACCTTCGCAAACGTCGCTGTCGACGGCGAACTGACCGGAGTCCCGGCACGAAAACACCTCGCCGATATCATCGACGATTGATGAAGGGTTACTTCACCATTCGCCAATCGGGACACGTTCGTAGGAACGCTGCCATCAACAGTATAGCGAATCTCAACATTCTCCTGATCCGAGGTGAGACTGACGTTGAGCGAGTCAACGAATATATCGTTTTTTGCGGTTATCTTCGGCGGAGCACTGACATCTGCTTTGCCCGAGATGTCCAGAACCACAACAGAATTCACTGTATCTCTTGCTGCCGCAGGAATGTGAATGACGATGGCATCTTCATCCCTCGTAACAGCAAGGGGAGATTTCGACTGATCTGTGAGAAGGTATGATTGCAGCGGTTTATTAAATATCCCGGGCACGATAAGCTTCCCGTTTCCAGGCCAATTAAATACATGAAGATACAGTCGTGTTCCGCCTTCGATGGGCTTCTGTGTACATCGTCCCCACTCCAGCGTTGCGAACGGGCTGGCATGCGTCTCATAGATCGCTTCACTATTTTTATTCATCCATTGCCCGATTGCGTGAAGCCGGTCAATGCTCTGGGGAGGAAATACTCCCTCAGAAGTAGGCCCGACATTCAGAAGGAAGTTACCGCCTTTGGATGCGATATCAGCCAGATCACGGATCAGTTCGGCGGAGGATTTCCAATTATTATCATGACTATTATACCCCCAGTGATCGTTCATCGTCATGCACGTTTCCCAATACATTCCCGGTAACCCTGTCGGCGGAATTTCCTGCTCAGGCGTACCGTAATCTCCGACGACCCCGACATCCCGGAATCC
>DATJGD010000095.1:0-3565 GCA_035495255.1 Bacteroidota bacterium
CGGCTTGTCGCAATCCAGACGCCGTTGATGCGCCTGAGATCTTTCTTCTTTCTTAGAATGAGATAGATCTTGCTGCCGAGATAGATCGCGTGACAGCCGAACATTGGCCTGACCACCGGCTCCTTCGGATAAAGGCAGTCGAAGACAAACTGGAAAGGGGCGGGCGAGGGAGAAGATTTCTTTTTTGGTTTCCTGGCGCGGGGCGAGAAAGGGTTCTTCAACGGATTCGATCGCAATGGCGGAGTAATGGATCAGTGAGCGCGTCCGGCAAGATCAGAAATTGCAGCCATATGATGGTCGTCGTGTTCCGCAACGAAGGTTGCCATATCCACCAGCCGCATTTGCTGATTCAGACGCGGATGCACAGCTGTACGCGCCAATTGTTCCTCGTTCATCGGCTCCAATCGCTTGACGAAGTGCATTCTTGCTTCCCGAAATTGTTTCAGGATCTCTTCGATCGGCTTCGCGTTGTGGTTGGCATCATCCGTTCGCCGGTTGTTCAGGTCGGCTGGGCGGAGTGTCGTTGCCCCCGAGAGATAATCATCGATGCGGGCGTCATGAAGCGCGTCGAGATCGTAGAGATGCCCTACGTGTTCTTTGATCGACCAGGCTCCGCCCGGTTTCACCGTCAGAATATTCTGAGGAAGCGAATGGACGAGCTCTTCGAGCCGTGCCGGTGCGCCAAGAATGCGTTGAAAGATTCCCGGAAAGCGGGAGACCGGATAGCTGAAATCGAACTTGCGTTCGAACCACTTCTGTTGAGAGATCATCGGCGACTCTTTATTGGTTACTTTGTCCCGGCCTACTTTGCTGCCCCCGCCCATTCGGGCGTTATCACAACGTCGATGCGCCGGTTCTTCGCTCGTCCCTCCGGCGTATCGTTGCTGGCGATCGGACGGCTCTCGCCATATCCCTGATAATTGATCGGAAGCGAGACGCCCATGTTCGCCATAAGATACTCTGCAACCGCCTTCGCGCGGCTGTCGGAAAGGGTCTGATTAGCGTCATCGGTCCCCTGCGAATCGGTATGACCTTCGATCGTCACTTTGCTGTTCGGAAATTTCTTGATCACGTCCTGCACTTTCGTGAGCAGAGTGTAATACTGGCTTTCAATAGTGCTGCTTCCGACCGGGAAGGAGAGGCCGTAAAGCCGTATGATCAAATTATCGCGATCGCGCACCATGTTCGCCTCATCCTCCGTGAATTTTGCGGAGACGTCGCGGATGGTTTGTTCCTGCTGCTGCTTGAACAACAGCCTCCGTTCAAGATCCTTGCCGGCGTCCTGCAGCTGCTTCTCCGCCTCGCTCAGGGTGCCGAGCCGTTTCTCCATCAGCCCGACCTGCTCGCGAAGGTTAGCCGCCTCGTTGTCCCTTCCCCGGATAGCGTCGGACATCTGGCGCAGCGAATCGGCGCTGCGGCCAAGCGCCGCGTCTTTGACCTTCATGGCAGAGTTGATCTCAGCGACAGGTCCGTCGTATCCGTTATCAAACCGCGACTGAACTCCGAGCGGCCCGGCGACGCGCTGGAACTGCGCTTCGTCTTCCGTCATCACGTCTTCGAATGTTTTATCGTCCTTTTTCAACTGTTTGATTCTGTTATACAGATAGATCGCGTGGGCGGCTTCGTACTTTGCTTCCTGCGCGAGCACGCGCGCTTCATCGGTGTCGTAGCGTTTCTGAGTCAAAAGATCTTCCACCTGTTTGGTGAGGCGCTGTGCTTTCAGCAGCGTCTTCGGTGCCTGGTCGTTGACGGACATTTCATCGGCGCGTTTCAGAAGATCGCGCGCCGGCGTCAGGAAGTTCGCCTTGATCGCTTCGAGTTCCGCGTCGCGGTACATCGTCTGCGCAGAGGACGCATCATCTTTCGCGTTGTTGAGGTTGTTATCTTCGAGCTCGCGCGCTGCGCGCTTGAATTTTTCTTCCGCTTTATTCCAGAGCTCGGGTGAGGATTTCAGGGCGCCGGCGCTCGTCGCATCCGTGCGGGCGGCCATCGTGGAACTCAGAGCGGCTTCGCTGCTCTTGCACACGTCGAGTGATTTGGCAAAATACGCGGAAGCATTTTTCACGCGTTCTCGGATGTCTTCGAGGCCTCTGCCGCGGTTGTAAAAATCCATGGCATCATTGTAGTACCGCATCGCCTTATCGTAACTCGCGGGGGCGTAAAACTCGGCCTTTTTCTCTTTCGCCTGGGAAAGCAGCTGATCTGCCTCGCCGAACAGCTGATTGCGAAGGTTATCCTGGGCAAAGAGGGTAGCAGCTCCTATACTATAATAGAGCAGACACGTTAGTATTGGCGTAAGAAGCATCCGTTTCATATCACATCTCCTGGTAGAAGTCATTTCAATGCGGGAAATATACCGGAAAAAGCCAATAATCTCAAGTATTTGTGTGACAAAACCGCAACCGAGGCTTGACATGAGAGCGCCTCGCTCTGTCCTCATTCGCATTCTAACCTAATTTGGGATTTTTGTGCAATATTCTTAATTTGCGTGCCATGTGTTGGACCCAACGAAGTACCTCACCATCCCATTTGACCATGAAATCGACTGTCGTCCTTGTCGCACTCACTTCAATGCTTCTCCAGTCCTGCTATTCGTATTTTGGTGTTACCGGAGAAGAGCGCCAGACCATGCTCAATAGCGGATCAGACGGCATTCAGATCGTTCTCAGCACGGGAGAAGAGGTCGTCGTCGATCCTTACCACTATGTCTACGTGGCAGAGCCGACAGATGGCATCTACGTCGCCGGAGAACTTACGCGGGGAACGGAAAAAGAAAAATTTCACGGGATCGTTCACCCTACGCGCATCGATTCGAGCGAAGCCGTTGTAAAACGGCTCTTCATGCTCGAAACAAGAGCGGTGTATTACACGATGTTGCAGTCGGATTCATCGACGGTGACGTGCACGAAAGACGATATGATCCGGCTTTCAAAAGAGCAGGGGGCGGGGTTGTGGGTCAACGGCTACATCATCACGAAGTCATTCATGGGCGCGAAGGAAACCAAAGCCTATGTCGGCAAAGTGCCGGAGAGCGATGCGCAGCATGTGGAGCAGCACAAGATCTCCTGGCTGCGGTCTGCGGGGACAGCTCTTGCGATCGGTACTGTGATCGCGGTGACGGTCATAGCATATCCTGCGAATAAGAATCCTTGAAACTCAATGGAGGATGTAAACCTCATATCGTATGAGAGTTAACCTTTTCGCCCGGGATATCGTATAACTGAATTGACACTCTAGCCTTTTCTTGGTACATTGACACGGCTGCGATTCACCTCATCAACTCACGACACATCACAAGGGAAACCATATGCGTAAACTGTTCTACCCACTCCTTTTCGCCGTGCTCCTGCCCCTTCCGGTTTTGGCGCAGACAGCGGACGAGATCATAGCCAAGTATATCAAGACCATCGGCGGGATGGATAAAATTCAGGCAATAAAATCCCTCCGGCGCTCGGGTAAATTCATCGGCGGCGGCGGCTTCGAGGCCCCGACCACCGAAATCAACCAGCGCCCCTCGATGGTACGTCAGGAAATTACGATCCAGGGACTTACCGGCATTACGGCA
>DATJGD010000096.1:0-15933 GCA_035495255.1 Bacteroidota bacterium
CTACATACTATAATTAGCTGTTTAGTGGGAAAGTGGCCTCAAACGTTAAATAAATTGGGCAAAGTGGGGAATCGCTATAAAATGACATGCCCAAGTGTATAATCCCACAATATTATTCTCCTCCTCTTATTTGTTCCTAAATTCCTTAACTAGAGCAGCTCGGTTTCAGGCAGAAGCTATTTACTAACGACATTGATATTTCCCTCTACTTTTTGTAAATTAAATCCCGATGTAAATCGGGATGTAGCGCAGCCCGGTTAGCGCGCCTGCCTTGGGCGCAGGAGGTCCCGAGTTCGAATCTCGGCATCCCGACTTCTATTTCTTGGAACGGAGGTTTTTTTACCAACGGTCCATAGTCTCTTTATCCCTCCCAAAACACTGCTTTTGTGAATATCTACGTTGAATGATTTGCTTCTTTTCTTCTGCACCTTTATATTAAGTGCAGACAATTAGAACCAATTCATGGATCCCATAACCAAATACCTGCAAGCGCACAAAGGATACGCCCGCATGAAGGAAATGAAAAGGAGCGGAATCCACACCCGGGAAATCCAAAGGCTGGTGAAGAGCGGACGAATCATTAAGATCAAGCCGGGACTCTATCGCCTCGCCAATCTGCAACCCGGTGAGTCCCACGGCATAGTGGAAATCTGTCTCGCGATGCCGAAGGCAGTAGTTTGCCTGAGTTCGGCTCTGGCTTTTCATGAGCTTACGACCTTTGTTCCAACAGCTATCTCATTTGCAATTCCGCGTGCGGGCAAACCAGTTAAGCTCTCGTATCCGCCAAACGATCCCCATTTCTTCTCTGATAATCAATACAAAGCCGGGATCGAGTATCTCAAAATAAAGGCCGGGGATATTCGTGTCTACGGACCGGAGAAGACGATTTGCGATCTCTTTCGCTACAGGAACAAGCTCGGGGAGAGTCTCGCTCTTGAAGGACTCAAAGAATATCTCAAACGACGGAATCGAGATCTGGACAAACTAATGAAGTTCGCGCAGGTATGCAGGGTGAAGGGAATCATCTCTCAATATGTAAAGGCCATAGTCGGGTGAAGAAAAAGCCGGCAAATATATCAGCCTCGGTTCTTGCACGGCTTAAGAACATAGCTGATAAAAAACATCTCGATTTTAATTTCCTGCTGGTCCGTTACATGCAGGAGCGATTTCTTTCACGCCTTGCGGCTTCCGGACACGTCAACAAGTTTGTTCTTAAGGGAGGGTTCCTGCTTCTTGCCTACAACATCGAAACCGCGCGACCAACACGAGATATCGACTTCCTCGGCGTCAACGTCTCGCAAGATCGCGGGCAGCTTGAAAAGCTGCTAAAAGAAATCGCGTCCATCGACAGGGGCGATGGGGTAAAATTTCTGCCCGATTCAGTAAAAAGTGAAGCCATTAAGGAGGCCGCAGATTACGAGGGCGTTCGTGCTAAGCTTACGTCAAAAATCGGTACGGCGAGGAATACGATCCAAATTGATTTCGGATTCGGTGATATTGTCACGCCTCATCCTCTCCAAATGAATTATCCCACCTTGCTCGGAAACAATGACATCAAAGTGCTTGCCTATTCCAAGGAGACGGTTGTTGCTGAAAAATTCGAAGCACTGGTTAAGCTCTCCACCTTTAATACCCGGATGAAAGACTTTTACGATCTCTCATTTCTAGCTCACGAATTTGATTTCGAGGGCCAGCTATTACAATCAGCAATAAAGGCAACCTTCCTTCGGAGGCAAACACCGCTCACGGCGGCCAAGGTACTGATTGAATCCGATTTTGGTGACGAATCCCATTTTCAGCGTCATTGGGATGCTTTTAAACGACGGACTAAACTCGCGAACAAACAAGATTTCACCACTCTCTTCAAGGAAATTCGTTCGTTCATTTTGCCCGTCATCAATGCGGAGTGTGAAGGCAAATCGATGCGCATCAATTGGAACAGAAAGACTCAGAAGTGGAAATAGCGGCATCGTGGGATTATATGCGTTTGTTCAAAATGTAAAAAGATTTTACGTGACATCGGAGGTTGCTTTCACTTATTCCGTACTCCTGTTGTTGGCGCAGGAGGTCCCGAGTTCGAATCTCTGCATCCCGACTTCTATTCAGAGGCTTTAGCCTCGCCCCCGAAACTGAATTCAGCCAATCCACACCCGGGTTGCCTCTTGAAACTCTTCCCTCCCGAACGTTATTCCAATCCTTCCCGCTTCGCAAATCGGTTCCTCCTATGAGCGCTCCGCGAACCCCAGGCGGAGGTGATTTAATAGTGTAACAGTTTGCTCCATGCGCTCTTCTTTGTTCAGTTCACCAGCTAACATATCACTGATCAGCCGGTAGTGAGCATGAGTACCGGTCTCTGTCGTTAGAATCCTGGTGATGTGTTCACGAGTTGTACGAGATGCAATGTTTCCCATGTCCCGGCCAAGCAAACGAGGGCTGGCCAAACCAAAGTCAAAATCAGGTTCTTCCATAATATCCTTGTCCTGATCATGAAGGCGTTCATCGTTTCCCGCATCGATATAGTGCTTCATGATAAAAAGAAGATCCTGGGCATCTTTGGTTCTCGCAGGGTACGCGTCATTCCATGCCATCAGCTTGAGGATAGCCAATCCGGGAGGCGCACATACGTTGATCTCTAGACGAGGATTCGTTCTTAGTGTGACAGCAATTGAGTGCTCGAACGCTTCCCGAAAACCGATAGTTGACATGACAACGTCTCCATGCGATGGCCAGCGGACTTTTCCTGTTGGATTTTCGACGTCTCCAAATGGAACCATATCGAAGATCACCCCATCCCTAAACCGGAATCTGTGCTGTATCCTTGAATCTCTCAGAAACAGTCCTGTCCTCCGAAGCTCCGCGGCGAGATCATTGACTTGGTTCCAGCTCGCCACCCTGATAGCCACATCTACATCAAGGGTTCGCCGCGTCGCCTGAATATCAAACAACGTTGAAAAAATCATATCGCGAGCGGCTGCGCCAACGAGGAATAGAGGAATAGACATTTCATAGGCAAGGGTGCTTATGATGGCAATCGCCTCTATGACAGCCGAATCAATTTTCCCCGAGATGTCGTTTGAGATATTCATCATAAATCAGGTTTGCTGTTTCGATGTTTCTTGCATTGGCAGTTGCAAGAAGGTCTGCATAGACAAGCAAGGGAGGAACAAGATTCTTGTCAGTTTGATTGTTCTCAAACCTCCAAAATCGTTCGCGCAATTCAACATTGCCCGCCTCGTCCTTGCGTAACTTAAGTCCGAGCACAAGCTCGTTCACCCCACGATGAGTATATATCGTGTGAATCTCCGGGTTCAAGTATCGAGTCATCTTGTTGGCAGCGACTTCTCCGCCCCATAGAGCGTTGTAGGGAGCAAGATCGGCCTCCTGCCAGAAATCCTGGCGGGTTGCTGCGTATCTCCCAATTAGATTTTTATATCGGAGCTTCTCCGCATATGCGGTAGTCCATTTATCGAGCAATTCCTTTTTCCTCACCAGCTTCCGGGCTTCTCTGCCGGTTTCGAGCATGTACCCCTGCTTGATCAAATCCCTGCACACTCCTGCGACAGTGCCGAGGGCGGCGTTTGCAGTTTGGGCGATATCGCGAAAGGTTTGCTTTTCAAGCCCATCATTACACAATAAAGCAAATATGACACGAACCCCCGCGCGACCGAGTATACCTTCCGCCGGTGTTCTGTAGAGTGGCGGGGGGAGTTTGTTGCCTGTCATGTAGATAAGAGGTTTTTCGATGTAGGCGTTGCCAGCAGTATCCATAAATTGCACTCGCAGATTTTTCATTTTCTGAGCGAGCAGCGCCGGGACATAGCGTGTTATCAGGATCCACTTTTGCCGCTCGGTTTCAAATCGGTGCTTCATAGCGCCAATGGCTGCGTCATTAACAGAAGCCTTTGCTTCAACAAGGAAATCCACGGGACGGCCGTGTACCATCATTTGTAATCTCGCATCCACGCGCTCATTGGGAAGTCTTTCCTGCTTAGTTTCCATGGTTATATCAGTATTTCGAGTAAATGCCTCCATAGCTTCTCGTATCAGGTCACCGTATTTTGTTAATTTCTCTTCGTATTTAGCGTTTATGTTCATTATAATATTATGTTCATTTATTTTGAACATACAATATTATTGAACAAAAGTCAAGTAATAGCGATATTCAGCGCCCTAATAAGATCGATGAGGAGCTAGGAACCGGGGGATAACCATACGCTACCACGCCGCCTGGCAGCGGCGCAGGAGGTCCCGAGTTCGAATCTCGGCATCCCGACGAATCTTAAGAATTTACTCCGAAAATACGTTTCTGAACATTCCGTTCGGGCCCTCCCGGCGTATCCGGGAATTCAAGAGGGGACAGGGAGTTTCCCCGGGGCGGTTACTTCTCCCGAGAGCCCATCGCGATCCCAGTCTCTTTTCCGTCCCAAGCAGCCATAAGAAAAAAATCCAGTTCGCCGCCTTGAGATCGCAATTTGCGATGTTAAACGAGTGGCCACGGGGTCGAGGAGGTTTACGAGGGTGGTTGATTATCTGGCCCCAGTTGGTTAAAGCTCAGAGAGTCGCCTATTTTAGGGCAGTTATCACCCCGATCGTGAACCTCTGGTGGGGTGTACTAAACGTCAGTATATTTGCGTTTGGTAGCGCTAAACGCTATATTGATGACGTATGGTACAACGACATTTCTGGTTATCAAAGATTGAATCGGCCTGGACAAGACGAAGCGTTGTATGGCTTTCGGGAGTCCGGCGAGTCGGCAAAACGACCCTGGGTAAAAGTATCCCCGGAGCGGAATATTTTGATTGTGAACTTCCACGTGTGCGTGCCGAGCTTCAGGACCCGCAGTCCTTTTTTGAGGACCACCGAAAGACGCGCCTCGTACTCGATGAGATACATCGACTTCGTAATCCATCTGAGTTACTTAAGATAGCTGCAGATCATTACCCCGATGTCAAAGTTCTCGCCACCGGATCGTCGACGTTGTGGGCTTCCAAGAAGTTTAAGGATACGCTAACCGGCAGGAAGGCAGAATTATGGTTGACCCCTCTAACGTTAACCGATCTTCATGATTTTAATAAGACTAATCTGAAACATAGGTTATTGTATGGCGGATTGCCTCCGTTCTTCCTCTCGAACGAGGTGCCCGAACAGGATTTTCAGGAATGGATGGACGGATATTGGGCGAAGGATATCCAGGAACTTTTTCGACTGGAGCGGCGATATTCGTTCCAAAAATTCGTCGAATTATTGATGACGCAAAGCGGGGGCATCTTCGAGGCAACACCTTTTGCAGCTCCGTGCGAGGTCAGCAGGGGCACAATCAATAATTATCTCAGAGTGTTGGATCATACGTTTGTCGTGAATATTTTGCGCCCATTCAACACCAGAAGAGCAACAGAAATAGTCGCGGCGCCGAAAGTCTATGGATTTGATACGGGGTTTGTCAGCTATTACAAGGGCTGGCATGAGCTTCGGGGGGAAGATGTCGGACTTCTTTGGGAACATCTCGTTCTTAACGAGCTTCACGCAAATCTGCAGTCTCGGCAGATTAATTACTGGCGTGACAAGCGGGGTCACGAGATAGATATTATCCTTCCGCAGCGAGGAGCTCCTCCGGTGGCAATTGAATGCAAATGGAGCTCGGAAGATTTCAATCCCGCAAACCTGATTGCTTTTCATACTCAATATCCCAAATCGAAACTCTTCGTCGTCGCGAACGATGTATCCAGGTCTCATTCAAGGGATATCAATGGCATGAAACTAACGTACGTGAGTTTGCCAAACCTTATTCAAGTATGCACAAATTCCTCCTCTGAAGGATCTATCAAAAGTTCGGACACTAGCGAAGCGCATTGAACCCTTTACAAATCGACATCGTCGGTTCATACATGTATCAATCGTTTTCGCGGAACGGGCGGGTATACAGGTGTTGGAAGTTTTGCGAGTCGCCGCCAAACTGCTTATATTAATCTTCAGCCTCCCTCATAACTCATCCTGAGCTTTTCCTCCCGTAACCTCAGGTATCCCCAACCGGATCCCCCGGAGGTCATATGTCATCAAAGTCCAATCGGTCAAGAGGCAAAGAATCCCGGGCAGCAACCGGCCGGAAGAATCGAAGCTCCGCGCACTGGACGCGCGCTTCGAGGATCAAATCCCAGCCGCAAATCGGCCTTAGGGAATTCATCGATCAGTTCCTGGAATATGCCAGGGCAACCTTTGCTCCAAGGAACGTAGAGAACTACCAAAGGGTATTTCAGCATGCGCTCTCTTTTTTCGGGGACATTTTACTGAGCCGGGTAACCCCCTACGATATTGAAAGGTTCAAGATTTTTCGCTCAGGCATAGTCTCAGCCACAACCGTCAATATTGACATGAGAACGCTCAAAGCCGCGTTGAACAAGGCCGTGGACTGGGAGATCCTGGATCAAAACCCGTGCACCAAAGTATTGCGCGTGAGAATTCCATCGAAAGCTCCCTGTTATCTGAGCAGGCCGGAGATCGGGGTCCTTAACGGTCTGATAAAGGAGAAATGGCTCAAAGATGTAATGATGTTTGCCGTGGCAACGGGGCTTCGCCAGGGGGAGATCATTCATCTGCGATGGGAGAACGTCAATCTCGAACGCGCAAGCCTCTATGTGAGAAATTCCAACTCGTTCAGGGCAAAGATGGGGAAGGAGCGAATCGTTCCTCTCAATGCCGGCGCGATGAGAGTGCTGGAGTCCCAAAAGGGCCGCTCAGGGTATGTCTTTGTCTATCCCAACAGCAAGCAAATCAAAAGGGATTATCTGACGCATCGGTTCAAGAAATACGTCCGGGAAGCCGGGTTCAACCCGGAGATCCATTTTCATTCGCTCCGGCACACATTTGCAAGCTGGCTTGTCCAATCGGGAGTTTCACTGTACTACGTTCAGAAACTCATGGGGCATTCATCCTTAGCGATGACTGAGATCTACAGTCATATCGTGGATGACAACTTAAGAGAGAGCGTTGAGAAGATCGGGCTGCCGCTTGAATAAGGCTCGCAGAATCTTCCAATTCCGGTAAAGAAAATTGTCCCGTTTTATCCATACTTTTTGATTCTTTTGCCGTCGGGTAACTTTTACGCCCTCTTTGTATCCCACCTCACAATAAATCAGAAATTTTTACTTCTTCCTTGCTTTTTTTGTTAGATTTCGTTAACTTTACGCGCAATCGTAAGATACTTCAGTTCTCATTTTACACACTTTGAGGATACGTCATGGCAGAAAAAAGTCGGGTACTTGTGGTGGACGATGAAGATGCGCTCAGAATGGTGCTCAGCAGCGAGCTCTCAAGCTCAGGGTACGAAGTAGCCACCGCATCCGACGGAGACGAAGCCATCACCGTAATCCAAAACAAGAAATTTGATCTCGTTCTTCTCGACATCAAGATGCCAAAAGTCGACGGCTTCGAAGTCCTGAAGTTCGTCAAGAAGAACTACCCTGTCATGAAAGTCATCATGCTTACCGGTTTTGCCGATCTCAAGAACGCCATCGAATCGAAAAAACATGGTGCAGAAGATTTCGTCAGCAAGCCCTACGATCTTGTCGACCTCCTCACCACGATAGAGCGCGTACTCAGCGAATAATCCAAACGGGGGTTTGGTCGCAATGTCACAACGCTACAAAATCTTAATTGTCGACGATGAAGCTTCCTTAACGACTCTTCTCAAGGAAGAGCTTCAGGAAGCCGGAGAATACGAGGTCGACCTCGCATTCGACGGGGCGGAGGCAATTAATCTCATCCAGCGCATTATCTACGACGTCGTACTTCTCGACATGAAAATGCCGCGCGTCAGCGGCAAAGAAGTGTTGGTATTTATTCAGGAACATTCCCCCGGCTCCCAGGTCATTATCCTCTCCCAGTACGCCGATCTCAAAATGGCCGTCGAGACGACGAAGCTCGGAGCCTACGAGGTGCTCAGCAAGCCGTACGACATCGACCAGGTCGAGCAGACCATCGTCCGCGCGATCGAGCGCAAGAAGTTGAGCATCGATAACAAGCTCATGCAGAACGAGCTTACGCGGAAGGCGGGCGGTTCGGAGATCATCGGCCACGGGAAGGCCTTTACGCAGGTTGTCGAGAACGCGAAGCGGGTCGCGGACAGCGACTCGATCGTTCTCATCCAGGGACCAAGCGGCACGGGCAAAGAACTCATGGCCAACCTCATTCACCGCCACAGCCCGCGAAAAGACCGGCCGTTCGTGCCCGTCAACTGCTCATCCATTCCGAATGAACTGTTAGAGACTGAGCTGTTCGGCCACGAGAAAGGCGCATTCACAAACGCCTACAACGCAAAGCCCGGATTGGTTGAAGTAGCCAATGGCGGCACGCTGTTTTTGGATGAAGTCGGGGATATCAGTTCGATCATTCAGCCCAAGCTCTTGCGCTTCCTGGAAACGGGAGATTTTCGCCGTGTCGGCGGAACAAACGAGCTGCGTGCGGACGTACGCGTAATTTCTGCTACGAACAAAGACCTGCAGGATGAGGCTCGCGCAGGGAGATTCCGTGAAGACCTGCTCTATCGCCTCAATGTCATCACCATCCGCATTCCCGCGCTCAAGGATCATTGTGAAGACGTGCCCCTTCTCCTCGAACATTTTCTCAAGAAAAAATCGCGGTCGAAAGAACCGAAACGCCTCACGGACCGCGCGATCAAGGCGCTCATGATGTACAACTGGCCGGGCAACGTCAGGGAGCTCGAACACGTCATCGAGGGAGCCATTATTATGTCTCCAGGCCAGACCATCGATCTCGAAGACCTTCACCTTAATGATTTACACAGAGAAGCGATCCCCGAAACGTTCGCCATCGAGGCGGTTGAAAAACAGCACATCCAGAAAGTGCTCAAGATGTTTAACGGCAACCGCAAGAAGAGCGCTGAAGCCCTGAACATTAGTGAAAAAGGGTTGTATCTCAAGATTAAGGAGTACGGAATCGTAGTCGACTAAAGCCCCCCGTTTTTTGGTTTTCCCCCGATATTTTCGTAATTTTGCGTCCACAGAAAATAGTTTTACGCCCTCAGTTTAAAGGGCGTTTTCCATATAACTACCTCCCATGATGAAATTTCAAGGCGTTGACTATTACAATATCGAAAGTCTCCTGAGCGAAGAGGAGCTTCTCGTCCGCAATACCGTCCGTGAGTTTGTCGATGATAATGTCCTTCCGATTATTGAGAAGCACAACCGCGCGGGAACGTTCCCGCTCGACCTCGTAAAGAAAATGGCCGACCTCGGGATGTTCGGATCGACGCTTCCCGCAAAGTACGGCTGCGCCGAGATGAACAACGTGGCGTACGGACTCGTGATGCAGGAGCTCGAGCGCGGCGACAGCGGCGTGAGAAGCTTTGCATCCGTGCAGAGCGCTCTCGTTATGTACCCGATCTTTACGTTCGGCTCTGATGCGCAGAAAGATAACTGGCTCCCGAAACTCGCCGGAGGGGACAAGATTGGCTGCTTCGGGTTGACCGAGCCTGATTTCGGGTCGAACCCCGGCGGCATGATCACACGCGCTGAGAAAAAGGGGAGCGGTTACGTTCTCAACGGCGCGAAGATGTGGATCACCAACGGCACCATCGCGGATATTGCAGTCGTCTGGGCGAAGCTCAACGGTGAAGTCAAAGGATTCTTAGTCGAGAAGGGGACCAAAGGGTTCTCGGCACCGGAAATGACCGGCAAGCACTCGTTGCGTGCTTCCGTAACTTCGGAGCTCATATTCCAGGACTGCGAGATTCCCGAAGAAAATCTTCTTCCCAATTCAGGCGGACTGAAATCCCCCCTGATGTGCTTAAACCAGGCACGGTACGGCATCGCCTGGGGCGGCATCGGCGCGGCAATGGCCTGCTATGACGCGGCATTGAACTACGCGAAGTCAAGAATTCAATTCGGCAAACCGATCGCCTCGTTCCAGATCACGCAGGAAAAGCTCGTCCATATGGTTTCCGAGATTACCAAAGCACAGCTTCTTTGCTTACAGCTCGGGCGACTGAAGGATCAGAACAAGCTCCGCTATCAGCAGGTCTCGATGGCGAAACGAAACAACGTTTACATCGCGCTCGAGATCGCGCGCGTCGCTCGCGAGATTCTCGGAGCGAACGGCATTCTCGACGAATACCCGGTCATGCGCCACATGGCAAACCTGGAGTCGGTGAAGACATACGAAGGAACGCATGAAATGCATACGCTGATTATCGGTGAAGACATTACCGGTATTCAGGCGTATGTTTAATAATCTAAATTATGGCTCAGTCTAAGAAGTTCTCAGGAGAAGCCCTCACCTTTGACGACGTCTTGCTCGTTCCCCGCAAGTCGAGCGTCCTCCCACGCGACGCAGATATTTCCACGCAGTTTTCCCGCAACATCAGATTAAATATTCCGCTTGTCTCCGCCGCGATGGACACGGTGACGGAAGCGGGGATGGCTATTGCCCTCGCGCGCGAAGGAGGCATCGGCATTTTGCATAAAAACATGCCGATCGAAGAACATGCCGCTCAGGTGGAACAGGTGAAGCGCTCCGAAAGCGGCATGATCTTGAACCCGATCACCATGGATGCCGAACAGACAGTTGGAGACGCATTACAATTAATGGGAAAATACCAGATCTCCGGCATTCCGATCGTCAACGGCAACGGAAAGCTTATCGGCATAGTCACGAACCGGGATTTACGATTCGAGATCAATCGCAAGCTGAAGATTTCTAAGGTCATGACCTCCGGCAGGCTGGTTACAGCCCCCGTGGGAACAACTCTCGAGCGCGCAGAACAAATTATTCAGAAGCACCGCATTGAAAAGCTTCCCGTAGTCGATGGAAAAGGTAAGCTGCATGGGATGTTTACGTTTAAAGACATCCAGAAGAAAAAGCACCATCCCAACGCAAGCGAAGACAAGCACGGACGCCTTCGCGTTGGCGCTGCGGTCGGCATTACTGCAGACACGATGGACCGCGTCTCCGCGCTGGTAAAGGCGGGGGTCGATGTCATTATCGTCGATACTGCACACGGGCATTCGCAGGGGGTCATCGAGATGGCTAAGCGGATCAGACGCCAGTTCCCCGACTGCGAGCTCATTGCCGGAAATGTCGGGACTGCCGAAGCGACGAAAGATCTTATTAACTGCGGCGTCGACGCGGTCAAAGTCGGCATCGGTCCCGGCTCAATCTGCACGACACGCGTCGTCGCAGGAGTCGGCGTTCCCCAAATCACCGCAATTTATGAGTGCGCGAAAGTTGCAGCCCGCTCGAAGGTACCGCTGATCGCCGACGGCGGAATCAAACAGACAGGCGATATCGCGAAAGCGATCGCGGCAGGCGCGGATTCGGTGATGATCGGAGGCCTGTTTGCCGGCGTGGATGAAAGCCCGGGCGAGAAAACACTCTTCGAAGGACGCAGCTACAAAATGTACCGCGGCATGGGCTCTCTCGAAGCAATGAAAAAGGGGAGCAGTGACCGTTACTTCCAGGATGTCGAAGATGATATTCCGAAACTTGTCCCGGAAGGGATCGAAGGAAGGGTGCCGTATAAAGGGCCCCTCTCCGATACGGTCTTCCAGATGGTCGGCGGATTGCGCGCGGCGATGGGATATTGCGGCTGCAAGAACATTTCTGACATGAAAACAAAAACTCAATTCGTGAAAATGTCCGATGCGGGATTGCGGGAGAGCCACCCGCACGATATTACGGTGACGAAGGAAGCCCCGAACTATCACCTATGAGCGACCGCATCGCGAAACTCCGCGCCCAATTCTCCGGGCTCAATATTAATGCATTCCTTGTAACATTCCAGCCCCATCTTCGCTACCTCAGCGGCTTTTCCGGATCTTCAGGCGTCGGGCTCGTGACCGAAAAGGCCTGCTTTCTTATTACCGACGGGCGCTACGCCTCACAGGTACGATCAGAAGTCCACGGATGGCGCGTTGTCATTACGTCGACCAGCGCGTTCGAAGAACTTCAACGCAGAAACCGCCTCCGCTCAGGCATGCGGGTCGGATTCGACGGCAACACAGTCGTGCTGAGCCAGTTCCAGCAACTCAAGAGGCTTTTTCCGAAAGTAAAGTTTCTTCCCAAGGCCGACTGCATTGAAAAGATCGCGGTTATTAAAGACCAAACAGAAATCGCCCTCATCCGGGAAGCTGTCAACATCACCGATACAGTTTTTAATGAAATGCTCTCGGTGTTGCGTCCGGGCATTACGGAATTAGATGTCGCAGCGGAGATCTCCTACCGCCAGCGCAAGCATGGCGCCGAGGCGGACGCTTTCGAGACGATCGTCGCAAGCGGAGAACGCAGCTCCCTGCCGCACGGCCGGGCGACGACGAAGGTCATCCAAAAAGGGGACATCGTTACGCTGGATTTCGGCTGCGTCTACAAAGGCTACCACAGCGATATGACGCGGACGGTCATGATCGGGAAGCCAAATGGGGAAGCAAAGAAGATTTATTCGGTGGTCCGGGAAGCTCAGCAGCGTGCCATCGACGCTACGCACAGCGGAATGAAGGCGAAGGACCTCGACGCCGTCGCACGCAAGCACATCAGGGAACACGGGTACGATAAGTATTACCGCCATTCCCTCGGACACGGCATCGGGCTCCAGATCCACGAATCGCCCAGGATTTCCGTGCTGAGCCCGGCGATCCTTGCCACCGGAAACGTCATCACCATCGAACCCGGAATTTATATTCCGAAGCTCGGCGGAGTCCGCATCGAAGACGACGTCGTCATCACCAACGGATCGTGCGAAGTGCTGACGAAATCTCCCAAACATCTCATTGTGCTATAGTACGGCGCAGATGACCACAGCACCTTCCCGCAATGTTCTGGTAATAGCATATTATTTTCCCCCAATGGGCCTCAGCGGCGTTCAGCGCACGCTGAAGTTTGTGAAATATCTTCCGCAGTTCGGCTGGCAGCCGACAGTTCTCACCGTCACGCCGACCGGATACTTCGCGCAGGACTTCACGCTCCTCGAAGAAATAAATCCTCTGCATATCGATGTTATGCGCGTCGGCTCGCTCGATCCGAACCGGCTGTTCCGGAAAAAAGGGGTTGTCAAAATGCCTTCGGAGGGATGGCGGAAGATCCTGACATACCTGAGCGATTGGTTCTTCATCCCGGACAATAAGATCGGCTGGAAGCGGAAGGTACTCAAGTACGCGGAGAGTTTATTCAGGGAAAGAAAGTTTGATATTATTTTTGCGACAGCGCCGCCGTTTACGGATTTTCTCATCGGCGCCGAGCTGAGCAAGAAATACCACGTTCCGCTGGTGATCGATTACCGGGACGCCTGGCACGAATACCCGCTGAAATATTATCCGACGCCGCTTCACAAGTGGCGCAACTACGTCCTCGAGAAACGGGTGCTTCATGCGGCTTCGAGAATTATCACGACGAACCGCCGCGTGAAGGAGATGATTCTCCAGAGATTCAAGAACCTGCGGTACAACGATGTCAGCATCATTCCCCAGGGGTACGACCCGAAAGACTTTTGCCCGCCGCGTCCAGGTGTCGCGACACCGAAGTTCAGGATCACGCACGCGGGCGTTTTCTACGGAGACAGGACCCCGAAGTATTTTCTTCAGGCGCTTCAGAGAATCGTCTCCGATCCCGCCATCAAGGGAAATATCGAAGCCTGCTTCGTCGGGAATCTGCACGATGAGCATCTGGAGCTTATCAAAGAAATGCGGCTCGAGGAATATGTGAACACCACCGGTTACCTCGACCATCAGCACTGCGTGGAATACCTGCAGGCGTCGGATGTGTTATGGCTGATGCTGAACAACGACAGCCAGTCTCCGGGAAAGCTCTATGAATATTTCGGCGCGCGAAAACCGGTCCTGGCCTGCGTCAATGACGGGTTCCTGAAACAAACCGTTGAAGAAACGGGAGCGGGCATCGTCGTCGAACCGGACGATGTCGAGGGGATCGCCAACGCGCTTGCCGGATACTACCGGCAATTTAAATCCAAGAGCCTGCCTCGTCCGGATGAAGAAGTTGTGAAAAGGTATGACAGGGTCGAACTGACCGACGAGCTCTCCAAAATGTTCGGGTTCCTCGCCGAATGAAGATCCTCGTGATCGGATCCGGCGGGAGGGAACACGCTCTGGTATGGAAGATCAGGCAGAGCCCGCTCGTCTCGAAGATCTACTGCGCGCCGGGGAACGCGGGCATCGGCGAGATCGCCGAGCTTGTGCCGATCAAGGCGACGGAGATCGATAAGCTCCTGCAATTCGTCATAGAACATTCGATCGATCTGACCGTCGTCGGATCCGAACAGCCGCTCGTCCAGGGGATCGTCAACACGTTTGAAGCGAACGGCCGCTATATTTACGGCCCCTCGCGGGAGGCGGCAATGCTGGAGGGGAGCAAGATGTTCGCGAAGCAGTTCATGCAGAAGTACAACATTCCCACGGCGGAGTTTCGCGCGTTTTCGGCGAACCAGCGGTTCGATGCCGAACGGTTTATCAATGAAACACCACCACCGCTTGTCGTAAAAGCCGACGGCCTGGCGGGGGGAAAAGGGGTGCTCGTGTGCCAGTCCAAAGAAGAGGCGCTCGATGCCGTCCGGAAAATGTTCGACGACAAGATCTTCGGCGATGCAGGGCAGAATTTAGTTATTGAAGAGTTTCTTGTGGGGGAAGAGGCCTCCGTGTTTATCTTAACCGACGGCAAGAACTACGCGACCCTTCCTGCCGCGCAGGACCATAAACGAATCTTTGATCATGACGAAGGGAAGAACACCGGCGGAATGGGGGCGTACGCTCCCGCGCCCGTCATCGGCGATGAACTGCTTGAGCGCATCAAGAGAAACATCGTGCGGCCCACCCTCCTGGGGATGGAGAACGAAGGTATGCCGTACAGGGGCTGTCTCTACTTCGGCCTGATGATCACCGAGACCGGACCGAAAGTGATAGAATACAACTGCCGGTTCGGAGATCCGGAAGCGCAGGTTGTCCTGCCATTGCTGGACTGCGATCTCGTCCAGATCATGTTTGACAGCATCCGGGGGAATATCTCTCAGCAACGCGTTACCATGAAAAAACAGAGTGCGGTGTGCGTCGTGATCGTGTCGGGAGGGTATCCGGATAGGTACGAAGTCGGCAAGCCCGTACTTGGGCTGGAATCCGCGGGCGAACAGCCTGATGTCGTGCTGTTCCATGCAGGCACCTCGAGCGAAAAAGGAAAGACCGTCACCGCGGGAGGACGAGTCCTCGGCGTAACGGCGATCGGCGACGATCTCGAGCATACGATCGACTCAGCCTACCGGGCAGTAAACAAGATTACGTTCGATAACATGTACTATAGAAGCGACATCGGAAAAAAGGGTGTATTACGGATGAAGCAAATTTCATGAAAATTCTCGTTACAGGCGGTGCAGGATTTATCGGGTCCCACATCGTCGACGCGCTCGTCGCTGAAGGACATTCGGTTGTTGTCATCGACAATCTCTCTGTCGGGAAGAAGGAGCACGTCAATCCAAAGGCGGAACTGATCGTGGCCGACATACGTGATGACGGGCTCGGACAACACTTTGAGAAGCACCGGTTCGAGGTCGTGTACCACGAGGCGGCACAGATGGATGTCCGGAAATCAGTTGCCGATCCTCTTTTCGATGCTTCCGTCAACATCCTTGGAACGTTAAACCTCCTCCAGCATAGCCTCAGGGTTGGCACGAAAAAATTCATTTTTGCTTCGACCGGTGGCGCGATCTATGGAGAGCAGGATTATTTTCCCGCGGATGAGAACCATCCCGTGCGTCCGCTCTCGCCCTACGGGATCACTAAGCTTGCGGTCGAAAAGTACCTCTTCTATTATAACGAAGTCCACCATCTTTCGTATGTGAGCCTGCGGTACGCGAACGTCTATGGCCCGCGACAAAGCCCCCACGGCGAAGCAGGCGTTATTGCGATCTTCACCGAAAAAATGCTC
>DATJGD010000097.1:0-3591 GCA_035495255.1 Bacteroidota bacterium
GTTCAAGCCTCTCGCTCACCAACGTCGTAATCTCTCTCCCGACGACATCGTATACTTTAATTGTCACAAATCCACCTGAGAGGATCTGAAACTTGATGTCAGTTTTCGGATTAAAGGGATTCGGATAATTTTGTCCGAGGCCAAACTTCTGGGGCAATGGTGCGGGTTCTCCGGAAACATCGGTAAGCACCGAATCCAACTTAAACATACCGCGCCCGTGTGTTGCTGCAAACACGACGCCGCTACTATTCATATCGAGATCCATCACAGAAACATTCGCCATGCCATTATTTCGCTGCGTCCAGGTGGTGCCGCTGTTCAAAGTTTCGAAAACTCCGAGATCTGTTCCCGCCAGGACATGAGCGGTATTGTTCGGGTCGATCAGCAATGCATTGACCGGCAGATCGGGTAGCGTGCCGGTTGCGTTGGTCCAGGTGGTTCCCCTGTTCGTCGTCAGAAATACGTGTCCGGGCGCTGCAGGGGTTGCGGAATTATAGCCCGAGAATCCCGCAAACGCTCTGCTGGAATTTGTCGGATCAATAGCAATCGACGTAACATACCGGTCCGGCAGCGGCGCCGCCGTCACATTTGTCCATGAGGTACCGGTATTCGTTGTCACCATAATTCTTGCGGCTGCCGTCGCGCTTCCGCTCGTTCCTACATAGATCGTCGCTGAAGAGTTCTTCGCAACAGAAATAGCAGAGATCGCAGAACCGCTGCTTCCAACCTGATTCGAGCCGTCTCCGTCTCCCGTGAGATCGCCGTTGTTCGGCATGGATGTGCTGATGGGCGACCAGGAACCTCCGCTGTTCGTCGTCCGCCAGAGCCGAAACGTCCCGGCAACAAGCGTTGTCGATGTCGAAGGATCCATGGTGAAGGGCGCGATAAACAAACATCTGTCCGACGTGCCGTTCGATTGGGACGCGCCCGAAACAGGAATGCCGGTCATTGTCCGGAACCATGAACTCCCGCCATTCGTCGATTTCTGTATCGCCAGATATACATACTCCGTGTACATCGTTGTGGGTGTCGTGAAATCAATCGCACAAGAACCGCCATCTCCTCCGATGGAGACCGACCATGCGGGAAGTATTCCCGATCTCACCGTGCCATTGTCCTGAGTGCCGGCCAGATATACCGCGGCAGTCGGATGCACCGAGCCGGTGTACATTTGCGTGGTCGCGAGATGATTATTGATCGCCGTATAGTTTTCCCCCGCGTCGGTTGACTTATACATTCCGCCGTCGTTGCCGAAATAGACAATGGACGCATTTCCCGGATCGAATACGACCGCATGCTGATCGGCATGCATGTCTTTGTAGCCGGCCGCAGAATACCAGTTTGTCTTCATCACCCAATTCGCGCCGCCGTCGGTCGATTTGAACATGTTGATCCCGCCGGTAAGCACAATATTCGCGTTCGTCGGATGGACGGCAATAACGTTGTTATACCATCCCTGGCCGCCGAGATGCGAGCCGCCGCCGACCGGATCCATGGGTTTCGTTGCCGTCGCAGCCCACGAGACGCCGCCGTTGGTGGTCTTTTGGATGCTGTGCGTATAATATTGTGAATCTGACAGGCACGCGTAAAGGATCTGCGGATTGCTTGGAGCTATCGCAAGAGAAATTCTCACATAACCGTCTGTACGCGGAGGAAATCCTCCGTTCATGAGCAGCCATGAAGTTCCCCCGTTCGTGGTTTTATAAATGCCATCCGTAGAGAAGAAGCCAAACGCGGCGTACATGACGTCGGCATTGGTCGGATCCGCCACGAGATCGGTACAGCGCACCGACACCTGGGTGTTTGTGGCGAGCTTAGCCCAGCTTGCCCCGGCGTCTGTCGACTTCCAGACTCCTCCCAGCATCGCAGCATACACGACATTATGGTTGTCGGGCCGTACGATGATCTTGGTAATATAATTGTAGCCGAATAGAGCGTTGGGGCTTGCAAAATTCGTAAGCAGCGACCACGAAGCACCGGCATCGGTCGACTTGAGGACTCCCGCCCCGCGTAATGCGTCAATATTGAAGAACGCCTCTCCTGTCCCGGCATAAATAATATTAGAATTGGTCGGATCGATCGCGATACTCCCGATCACCAGGTTTGATGCAAGATCGCTTGTCGGAGCCCAGTTTGCCCCCGCGTCAGTGCTCTTCCAGATTCCTCCGCTCACCGAGCCGCTGTAGATGATGTTGCTGTTGGTTGGATCGATGGCCACCGAGCGCACTCTTCCCGCTATGTTATCGGGCCCCAAAGGTGACCAGTGTAACGCTGCCGTCGCAGACGCCGATTTATTGAAGCGGTTGATCGACACAGTTGCCTTCTCCCGCCAATCGACCGGAATTCTTCCCGCAGGATATGCCCGCTGACGGTTATACCATATCATTGCATCCATTGCGTGTGAAGCTTCCATTTCCTCGCGCTCCTGAGGAAGTTGAAGTTCTTTCTCGGGAAGCGGCTGGTGGGGTGTTCTCTTGCCAACCTGCCAGAAGAGGAGAAGAAGAATGGTGGCTAATGTGCTAAGTGCAAATATTCGATTCATAATGTTGTAGTCAATTCGTTAACGGTCTTCAACTTCCAGCAGTCTCCACAATCCCTTTTGATCGATGGAGATTTTGCCGCGGAATGATTCCCCCACGTTCGCGGTACGCAGGGCAAGTAATTTCTGATTCTTCACGTTGGCTGTATCGACGACAGCGCCGTTGTCGATGAGCGTGAACTGCGCATACACCGTCACCCGCTGTTCAGGTTCAATGAGGCTGAATTTGCCTGTCACCGGTTCGGACTTCAGGACAAAAATCTTCAGGCTATATTGAGCCTTGTCGATAAGGTTGATCGCCTCGATGACTGCGTCAACACGGGAAACGTTTTGGACGATGGCCTGGCGCGGAGCCGGGGTGGGAACAGCCGCCTTGGTCGTATCAGTCGATGCCTCACCACTTTTCTGAACGGTTTTTGAGCTGCAACATCCTGACACAGCGAGCGCAATGCAGAGAAGAAGGAACGAGAAGATACCATTCATACTAAAAGTAAATATGCGGAGTATTAGGATGAAATGCAATACGAATAATCACCGTGTGCCGCAGAAATCACGCAAATTCGTTTGCACAACTCGCAAATAAAGCCTATCTTGGTGATGCAGAATTCAGCAATTATGATGTTAAAACCCTCCCCGACATTCTTTCTCACGCGACGTTTCCTTTCGAGAGCACTGAGCGTATCGGTGTTCGTTGTTGCCATCGCTCATTGCGTGGCGTTGGCTCAGGACACGAAGGAAAATTCCGAATTCAAGCTTGCCGTCGGTTTATACAACGACGGAATGTACGACCTTGCCGCGGAGCAGCTGAAGAATTTCGTTACAGCCTACCCTTCGACGAATCAGGGCGTTGACGCGCGGTATTATCTCGGCCTCGCGCAGATGAAGCTTAAACGGTACGATGAGGCCAGAGTAACCTTTCAGGACTTCGCGCTGACGTACACCGACAACGCGAAGGCGGCGGATGCGTGGCTGCGTGTCGGAGATGCCTATGCCGCATCCGGCAATGACCGGGAAGCCGCCTCTGCATATGAGCGCGTGAAGGTGTTTCATCC
>DATJGD010000098.1:0-43144 GCA_035495255.1 Bacteroidota bacterium
CAAGATACGCCAGTGTGCCTGTGATATCCCAGAGCCGCGGAACATACGATCGTTCATACCGGAATCTGATCCCGGCATGTGCAAGCAGGAGAAGCGCTGACCCAAGAAGGACACCCCAAGCGTTGTTGTTCAATAGTTCAAATAATATAAAGAGAAAAAAGAGAACATAAAAGAGGCTGAGGTAATGAAATGGCCGATTAAATCGCAAATTCCCGATTTTCTTCGCTTCCAGCGAGGTTCGAAACAGACGCGGATGTTTGACATACAAAAGGGGGTCAAAAAAGAACCGCCGCACATGCCTCAGCGCGTCGAGCGGTGCAGCGTATTGCTCAGGATGGTGTACGATGACATCAGACGCCTTAGCAAGAGTGCACCCTGATTCAATAAGCCGAAAGCCCAATTCGGCATCCTCCCGAAAATATAAGTTTCTCTCCGGGTCAAAAAATCTCTCATCGTACCCGCCGGCCTTGAGAAATATTTCTTTTTTGATAAATAGATTACACGGAATAAAGCTGAAATTTGCCGGGTCATCAAAGACTCTTACGGACTCTGTATTCTGCTGAATCAGCGTCGTTCCTTCTACGCAGTGGGCATGTGTCCGTGTAAATTCTGCCGCCGCACGTTCAAGCCAATGCTCCTCCGCAATCACATCGTCCTCGATAAATCCCAGAATGTCATACCGGGCATGCTGCACTCCCCTGTTCCTTGCGGCCCCCGGTCCCGCATGTTCGCCCGCGATGAAGGTAAGTTGAAGCTTTGACTGCCGCTGAAAGCCGGCAACGCTTGCAGCAGTGTCGTCTGTCGATCCGTCATCGACAATGACCACGTCAAACGCATCGGGCGGCATCGACTGGCGTTCCAGTGATTGAAGGCATTCCAGGAGCCTGGCGCTGCGGTTGTACGTGGGAAGAACGACAGAAATCCTTTGCGCTTCCGTCAAAATCGCACCAACATTGAAATGACCTCAGCGTACGCGTTTCTTCTCTCCCTGAATTCTGCCTGCCGGGTGACCGGCAGGAATCCGGCAATAGAGAAAGCTGCGACACGGATGATGGCTCTCAAGAGTAGGAGGAAGCGAAACATCTGCCGGTGAATTGCGCCGTAATGTTTCTTAAGGAAAAGAATGTAGCTCTCATAATACCGCCGCAGCCGCAGTTCGTCATAGAACGTCGCGCCGCTTGCCCCGAAGTGGGTGACTTCTGCATCCGGGGTGTACATGATCTTCCAACCTCGCCCCTTAAGCTTGATACAGAGTTCCGGCTCGTCGAAGTACATAAAATATTCCTCATCGAGAAGCCCTGCCTCCTGCAGAGGCTGCCGGCGAACCATGATGCAGGATCCCTGCACATAATCGACCTCATACGCTGTCTCTGGATCTTCATAAAGCCGGCGATGCCTGCCGAACAGCCTTGAGCGGGGAAATAGAAGATCGAGGAAGAACGATTCGGAAAACGTATTCCATAAGGAAGGGAACGATACTCCGGTGCGCTGGAGTGTGCCGTCGCCGTTAAGGATCTTCGGCCCGACAGCGGCAACATCGGGACGAGCCTGGAGAAATTTCATCATCCCCTCAAGCGCTTGCCCGCGAAGGATCGTATCGGGATTCAGCAACAGGACGAATTCGCCGTCGGAATTCCGGATGCCCTGATTATTGGCGGCCGGAAAGCCGGCGTTTGCCGAATTCGTCACCAGGCGAACATTGGGAAAGTCGCGCGCGATGAGCTCCGGGCTTCCGTCCGTTGAGGCATTGTCCACGGCGATCACCTCTCTGGGGAAGGATGTTTCCTGACGGAGTATTGATGCAAAGCATGCCGGGATAAACTCCGCGCAATTAGTGGTCACCACAATAACGGATAATTTCTCCATGATCTCCGTGGCCGGCAATGGTCAGCGCTGCGGAACCGATGCTGCATCCTTCCGCACTCTGACCTGCCGTATCCTGCGAAGGCTTTTCTTCACGACTTTAAACTGAAAGGGGCCGTATTGTATCTCCTCATTCAATTCCGGAATCGTCCCGGTCACCTTGAAGAGGAACCCGTTCAGTGTTTCATATTCCGGATCCTCGGGCACGCCGCCGCCGAAACGCTCATTAAAATTGCGGATGCTGATCCTCGCGTTGACGAGAGCTGACCCGTCGGCTGACTGCTCGACGTCTTTGAGCACCTCGTCATACTCGTCGTGGATTTCGCCGACGATTTCTTCGAGAATATCCTCCATCGTGATAATTCCCTGCATGCCACCGAATTCATCGACGACAATCGCCATGTGGATTTTCTGATCCTGCAGTTCCCTCATAAGCTGGCTGATTTTTACGGCTTCAGGAACGAAATACGGGGTGCGCACAATATCCTGCAGAACGATGAGGTCGCGGTGTTCGAGCAGGCTGATAAGGTCTTTTGTATAGATGATGCCGACAATATTATCAATGGTATCCTTAAACACCGGCATCCGGGAATATCCTTCCTCGGAGACGATCCGTATGAGCTTCTCGCGGGGCGTCGATACATCCACGGCGACGACTTCCGTCCGGGGCACCATGATTTCGCGCGCGGATGTCGTTGAGAATTCAAAAATGCTCGAGATGAGCTCCTGCTCTGTCTGATTGAGGACGCCGCTTTTCGCCCCTTCCGTAAAGATGATCTCCAGTTCCTCGGGGGAATGCAGGCGCTCGCTGGTTTGTGTCGGCGTTATGCCAACGCCGCGAAGGATGACATTGGCGGATCTGTTCAGAAACCAGATGAAAGGCTTGAAGATGCGGTAAAAGAGCTGCAGCGGAACGGATACCAGGAGGGCAGTCTCTTCTGTATACTGGATCGCAAGGTACTTCGGACCCAGCTCCCCAATGATGATGTGAAGAAAGGTGAGGATGCCGAACCCAAAAATGAAGGCAATGACGTGGATCGTCTGATCAGACAAGATGCCGAGAGCAGCGAGGGGTTCCCGGAACATTTCCGCCAGGAGCGGCTCTCCGACCCATCCCAGCGCCAGGCTCGCCAGTGTGATTCCAAGCTGAGTTGCGGAAAGGTAGGCGTCGAGATGCTCAATAATATGTTTCGCCAGGGTAGCGCGCTTGTGTCCTTTTTTTACCCGTTGGGCAATTTGGGACGAACGCACCTTCACGATGGCAAATTCCGCCGCCACAAAGAAGCCGTTCGCTAAAACCAGGAGAAAAATGAAGATAAGGTTCCCGATAACTTGCGTTATCATGGAGTATTAGCCGAAATGTAAAGGTTTCACAGGATTCACGTTGAAATGTACAATAATGGAGGGAGTTTGGCAAGAAGAAACCCGCGGAATCTCGATATCGGGCCCTCTTTCATCCGCATGAGGGTTCCGTGGCACTCAGGGCAGGTGAAAATGTAGGCTTCGATCCATTCGTGATTCCGCTTTCAAAGGCATTCTCCTCTTTCGCTACCCCGATGATCGTGTTATCGTGCCCTCAGGGGAGTTTCTTCTTGAACACCTGGTACTTCTGCGCCATCAGGTTTGACTCCGTAGGCTTCGGATTTCCCATTTGATGCAAAAGGTTGCTCACATGATCGATGCGATCCTGATCGAGCGGATGCGTCGATAGGAGCCGCTGCAATGATCCACCGCCGCCCCCTCCCTGTTTTGCTTTCATCTTTTCAAAGAAGTGCGTGATCGCTCCGGGATAGTAGGGAGTGCTGGAGAGATACTTTAAGGAATATTCGTCGGCTTCCGATTCATCCGACCGGCTGTTTGCAAGGAGTGCCAGCCCCGTAAAAAGGTTTGCGGTGATCTCGGCAACCTGGGAAGGATTCTGTCCCAGGACGAGGGAAAGAAGGATCTGCGCGCCGTAGGCCTGGGTCATGCGCTTGGAAGCATGCCTGCGCTCCGCATGCGCAATCTCGTGCCCCATGACGCCGGCGAGTGTGGCTTCATCGTCCACAAACTTCAGGAGCCCTGTGTAAACGTAAATGTATCCTCCCGGCGTGCAGAATGCGTTGATGACACTGTCCTGATCGATCACTTCATAGGTATATGCATACACGCCGCGTTTCGTGATGTCAGGAGACGCGAGGACCCTATTCCCGACGTTCATGATGTAGGCCTTTACCTCGGGATGGCCCTTAAGGATTGGATACTCTTTTGTATTCTTCCGGATTTCCTGATCCATCTCCTGGCCAAGCTTGATATCCTGGTCGTCGGAGAAAATATTGGCTCCGCAATAAAATGATGTGGCTGTTACAAGGGCAAGAACGATCGCAGCAATACTGTACCTGATCCGACGCATATGAGCTCCCAAACAAAAGATCGTGTGAAGGTAACGTTGTTATTAAAAATGTACGAAGGATTTCATCCGCAGGCAAGTATAACGGAGAGCAGGATAGCTACTTTTGTTTTTCACCGGCGCGGCAGAACAACTGTCAGCCGGATGTGTTCGGGGAACACAGTGGTCCTTTAATACACAACCTCTTCAAGCATCAATCCCTTCGCCGGAGCGGCCTGTCCTGCTTCGGACCTGTTTTTCTTCTCAAGAATCCTCACGAATTCTTCCAGAGGTGTGTAGCTTCTACCCACATTCACCATCGTTCCGACGAGCGCACGCACCATTCCATGGAGGAACCTGTCGGCGCGTATCGAAAATTTCAGTTCATCGACGTTTTCATCCCAGCGCGCCGCGAGCACCGTGCACCGGTGGTGTTCCACATCGGAATTCGCTTTGCAGAATGACTCAAAGTCGTGCGTCCCCACGATGGATGCCGCCGCCCAACGCATGGGATCGACCTTCAGATCGTAATTGAGTTCCCAGGTGAAGTGCCGGTTCAGCGCGGAAGGTTTTCTTGAGATCGAATAAGAGTAGGAACGCTCGCGCGCACTGTACCGCGCGTGGAAATCGAAAGAAACTTCATCCGCGGCCCGGATGACAATGTCCGGAGGCAGGAGCCCGTTGAGCGCCCGGAGAATTGCGGCAGGAGCCATCTGAATATCCGCACGGAAGTTCGCGACTTGCCCGCGGGCGTGAACACCGGCGTCTGTTCTGCCTGCGCCATTAATAGTGATCTGTTCCTGAAATATTTTTGCGAGAGCGGCCTCGACCTCCCCCTGGATCGTCGGCCCGTTTTCCTGACGCTGCCAGCCGCAATAATTCGTCCCGTCGTATTCAACGATTAACCTGATATTACGCATCGGCGATCAAGATCGCGAGAGTGACTTCTGCGGGGAATCGTGCGAATCTTTGAAAGGGTGGTTCTTAAAAGCTTTTCGAGACCGAAATGACAAACCCCTGGGGCTGAGCGATGGAGCCGAGGACGCCGGCGTGAACGTCGATCGTGCTTGCCTCTTCGACAGAGTGATTGTGCGAAATGGCGAGCCGCCCGGCATTGATCGCGCTGATAAGGTGGTTGACTCCTATAGCGGCGATGACAAACTTGGCGTTATTAAACGTCTCTTCGCTTGAGACGCGCAGCTGGCGGTACGTTTCACGGTTCACATCCGTATCCCACTGCCAGTAAAAGGAAGATTGAGGATTGTAGACAGAAAAAGCATCCCTGCCCCTCAGGACGGCTTCGTTATACGTGTAGACATTTTTGAAATTTCCGATATCGATGAAGTACTGATCCTCTTTTCCGTCAGGCGTGACCTGCGCATGCTGCGCGGCGAACTGATGTGCGTCGTTCTTCTGCCAGTTTCCGTACCATTGCATGCCGCCCCATCCTACCCACAGGGCGCCTTCGGCAATCGTAAAATATTTTCCCGTCCCGTAGTCTCCGACGTACAACTCCCCCATTCCGGGCAGCAGCAGGGAATACAGGGCGGCGAGCGCAGGGCTTTTCTTTTCACCGCGGGGTTGCGTCTCCTGGTCGAACGACACGGGGGCGGCAACCGATCCCTGGTTTTTTCCAAGCAAATCCTGAACAATGGACTGGCGCGTCAGGAACGAATCCTGGCTCAACGCTGAGATGGGAGTGAGAAAGAGAAGCACACATGCGGCACAGAAGTACAGGGCAACATTGGTTCGTGGGTTCATCGAAGCTCCTTGACAGCCTCTGAGGCTACAGGCTCAAAGACGTTTGGTGATTGGATAAAGAATTGACCGTACAAATTCGTCGGAAGATTCGATAGGGATTCCCTTGATTGTTCAGAGGTTGCCTGTACGCTGCCGGAACAGCACTCATCGTCCGCCCCACTGATGCGTACGCTCCGGATCGTGTTTGTCATCGAGTCGTCGCCTTCGGCCCCGACGCGAATGTAGTTCGTTGTCAACCCCGAGGTTCTCCCCCGGGGATGCGCGTGTTCAAATAACACCGGAAGAGTCTTCCCCACAAAGCGTGAATGAAAGGCCGCACGCTTTTCACGTCCGAGGAGCCGCAGCACTTCGTTCCGCCGGAACCGTAACCCCGGCTCGACTCTCCCCGCGAAATTCTCCGAAGCTGTCCGTTCGCGCTCCGAATATGTGAAGACATGAAGATATGACAGCGGAAGCTCGCCAAGAAAATTGTACGTTTCTTCAAACAAGCGGTCGGTTTCTCCCGGGAAACCAACGATGACATCGGCACCGATGCAGGCGTCCGGATCCGCGCGCCTGATGTCGTCGACGAGCTCCCGGTAGTGATCGCGAACGTACCGCCTTCGCATGAGACGGAGGATCTGGTCGCTGCCGCTCTGCAACGGAATATGAAAATGATTGCAGAACCTTTCGGAGGAAAGGATGAAGTCGATCATCTCCCGTGTCAGCAGGTTGGGTTCGATGGAGCTGACGCGGATCCGCTCGATCCCATCGACTCCGTCAAGCTCCTTCAGGAGCATCAGGAGAGTCGGTGCATCCTGAGCACGATAATCGCCGACATTCACTCCCGTGAGGACAATTTCCTTGTATCCCTGGCCCGCAAGCATTCGCGCCTGGCCGGCAACCTCTGCCGCAGGCATACTTCTGCTGCCGCCCCGTGCCATCGGGATCGTGCAGAACGAGCACTGGTAATCGCAGCCATCCTGGATCTTCAGAAATGCCCGTGTGCGGCCCCCGACCTCCGCCGAATACGCGGGAGAAAAACTCTCAGCTTCGTCAATGCATGAGACAAAGATCTGGGAAGCGGAATTCTTTGTAAAATCGCCTCCATAATTAAAAATGTGGAACTTTTCGGGGGAGCCCAGGACGAGGTCGACTCCCTGGATGGACGCGATCTCCTGAGGTTGAAGCTGGGCATAACATCCGGTGACGACGACATAGGCTTCGGGGGAATGGCGGAGTGTCCGGCGGATGATCTGCCGGCACTCACGGTCGGCACGCTCGGTGACACTGCAGGTATTCAGGACAAAAATGTCCGCCGGCTGGTCGGCCCCGACAATCTCGTATCCGCGCGAGAGAAATTGCCTGCCGATCGTTGAGGTCTCGGCAAAATTCAGTTTACAGCCGAGCGTATGGAGTGCTACTTTCTTCATGTCCAAAAAATACAAAGAGTTGCCGGAAAAGGCAACTCTTTGAATTGTGTTCAGCTTATTCCCATCCTACATCATAAAATCTGATGTCGGAGGCTGGTCGGGAAGCGCATCCGGCGGCACCTCCACCGGCTTGTTGACGACATTCGCCACTTCCTTCAGCGTCATCGGGGGAAGCTTATGCTGCGCGACGTATTCATCGATCGTGTTCTGTTCCTTGCCTTTGAGATAATCGACTACGGAAAGGACGATCTTCTTGCTGTCCTTATCGAACTCGACGACCTTCAGGGGAAGATCATCACCGACATGGAATGCATCGCCGATATTTTTCACCTGCGTCATGGCAAGCTGCGATACCGGTACAAATCCATCCACACCGAACGGAAGCTCGACAATGACGCCTTTTTCGATAATGCGGACGATCTTGCCGGAAGTCTCAGTCCCCGCCTTATACGACTCCGCGAACGCATCCCAGGGATTCTCCTTCACCTGCTTGTGTCCGAGGGAGATCCTGCGCTGGTCCACGTCAATGCCGAGAATGATGACTTCGAGCTTGTCGCTCTTCTTCACAACTTCGCCGGGGTGGCGGATTTTCTTCGTCCATGACAGATCGGAGATGTGAACGAGGCCGTCGACTCCTTCTTCCAGCTCGACAAAGACGCCGAAGTTGGTCAGATTGCGGACGACGCCCATATGCCGGGAGCCGACCGGATATTTCGACAGCAGGTTCAGCCAGGGATCCGGCTCAAGCTGTTTCATACCGAGGGAGATTTTCTTATTGTCCTTATCGAGGCTGAGGATCACGGCATCAACCATCTGGCCCATTGAAACGAGCGCGGAAGGATGTTTGATATGCTGTGTCCAGCTCATTTCAGAAATGTGAATGAGCCCTTCGATGCCTTTTTCGATCTCTATAAACGCGCCGTAGTCGGCGAGCGAGACCACTTTGCCGGTCACCTTCGTACCGACGGGGTACTTCGTATCGATATTTTCCCAGGGATGCGGCTGAAGCTGTTTCAAGCCGAGAGAGATTCTCTTCTTCGTTTCGTCGAAATCCAGAACGACAACCGTGATCGTCTGATCGAGCTTCACGACTTCCGAGGGATGATTGACGCGTCCCCATGAAAGGTCGGTAATATGAATGAGGCCGTCGACGCCGCCGAGATCGACAAAGACGCCGAAATCGGTGATCGCTTTCGCGGTGCCTTCGAGCATCTGGCCTTTTTCGAGCGTGCCAAGAATTGCGCTGCGCTGCTCGTTCATTTCGGCTTCGATGAGCACCTTGTGGCTGACGACGATATTTTCGTTGGGATGGTTAATTTTCGCGACGCGGAATTCCATCGTCTTTCCGATAAACTGATCGAAATCGCGGACGGGTTTTACGTCGATCTGTGAGCCGGGGAGAAACGCATCGAGTCCCATGAGGTCGACCACGAGGCCGCCTTTGATGCGCCGGGTGATCTTGCCCTGAACAATCTCTCCGGTATCATATGATTTTGTCACACGTTCCCACGTACGCATGAAGTCGGCGCGCTTGCGGGAGAGAACCAGCTGGCCGTCTTTGTTTTCGACACTCTCAAGAAACACCTCGACTTCGTCGCCGGGCTTTAACTCGTCGATATTGGGAAACTCCGCTATCGGAACGAGGCCCTCGGACTTAAAGCCGATATCGATCGCGACGCCGTCGTCGGTGATCGTCACGATCCGTCCGGAGATGATTTCTCCTGCCTGGATCTTGCCGAATGTATTATCGTAGAGCTTCGCGAGCTCTGCGCGCTCCGCATCGGAATATTCGCGCTCTTCGATTTCGGAGGGGTTGAATTTTTTTAACATTGACGCGGACGGCCGCCGTGCGGCGGTCATCGTATCCGGGGTTTCTTGTGTGGAACTGTGTACTGCTGCCATTACATCTCCTGGGACATGCCGGGAAACGGCATCTCCATTGCATCGCTCTTCATCTTTACGATGTGCGTCATCAGACACATGCGTAACGAAGAAGAACTTCGTTTCGTGATGATGATTGTTAGTTAAGGATGACGAAAAAACTTATGCGGAAACCGACGGGGCGTAAACGCTCTCGATGTTCTTCTTGATGCGTTCCATCAGCCACTGCGGTGTGGAAGTCGCGCCGCTGATTCCTACCGATTCCACGCCTTCAAACCATTGAGGTTGTAATTCCGACTCTTCTTCCACGAAATATGTTCGCGGATTTGCCTCCTGGCAGATGTGATACAACACCTTGCCGTTCGAACTGTTACGACCTGCAACAAAAATCATAATGTCATGCTGGCGCGCAAACTCTCTCAGCTTCTTGTCGCGCCCTGAAACCTGGCCGCAAATAGTGTCCTTTGCGTGGAACTCCGACGCCTGCTCTTCGAAGGAATCGACAATGAGCTCGCGAATGCGCCGCTGGAGTTCCTCTTTAATCTTGTGGAACATCGGCTTGTCCATCGTCGTCTGGGAAAAGAGGACCGTTTTCCTGGACAAATCGATTGACTCGATCTCCTCGATCGATTTAATGACGAGCGCTTCGCCGTTCGTCTGGCCGACAAGGCCGGTCACCTCGGCATGATCTTTCTTTCCGTAGATGACGACCTGGTATCCTTTGTCGTAAAACTTTCGTATCCGTTCCTGAACTTTCCAGACTACCGGGCACGTTGCATCAATGAGCTCGACGCCGAGTCCCTCCGCCCGCGCGTATGTCGCCGGCGGTTCACCGTGCGCGCGAATGAGGACTTTTCCGCTCTTCAATCCCTCAAGATCGTCATGGGAGATCGTCGTCAGGCCCTTCTGCGCCAGGCGCTTGATCTCCATCGGATTATGAATGATGTCGCCGAGGACATACAGCTTCTCTCCATCCGGCAGCGACGAAAGCTCGTCTTCCGCGATGTCGATGGTCCTGATGACTCCCCAGCAAAACCCTGAACTCTTATCGACTGAAACCTTCATGTCCTTTGCCGCTGAATTTTCTCCGCCTCACGTACGATAAACTCCACCTGCTGTTCAATCGAAAGATCCGATGTATCCAATTCGATGGCGTCGCTCGCCTTGCGAAGCGGGCTGATGCCGCGCCCTGAATCCTTCTGATCCCGCAGCCGGATATCTTCCACAAGCTCATCCAGGACGACTTCCGTACCTTGCTGCGCGAGCTCTTTCTGCCTTCGCGTCGCGCGCTGCCGCACGTCGGCAACCATAAAAATTTTCAAATCCGCCTTCGGAAAAACGACCGTTCCGATGTCTCTGCCTTCCACGACAATGCCACCCTGCTCCGCCATCGACCGCTGAATCCGCACCATCGATTCCCGAACTTCTTCCACCATGCTCACCGCGCTCACCGCTTTCGTGACAGCCTGGCTCCGGATGCTCTCGGTAACATCCCGCTGATCGAGGAGGACCCGAAGATCTCCGTCGCGGCGTTTGAAACTAATCTCTGTTTTCTCTGCAAGTTCGGCGATGGTCCGCTTGTCGCCGGTGTCGATATGGTGTTCAAGTACTTTGAGCGTCATCGCACGATACATCGCGCCGGTATCCACGTAGATATATCCCAACCGCTGCGCGGCAAGTTTTGAAGTTGTGCTTTTGCCCGAGGCAGCGGGACCGTCAATGGCAATGACCAAGTTCTTCAAATTCCTTGCGTTTTAGCAGATTTTTTGGCTTAATAATATACAAAATTGCCCCTTTGGAAACAATAAAATTACATGAAGAAACTCTCCCACGAAGAGATTGCCAGACACCGGTTCAGTTCCGAACAGCTTCAGCGGGAGGAGCGGCTCCCGATCTACGCCCTTCTTGATAATGTCCGGAGCCTCTACAATGTGGGTTCGATGTTTCGTACCGCAGACGGCGCGCGCATCGCAAAGATGGTTCTCTGCGGGTATACGCCCTCACCGCCCCGGAAGGAAATCGAAAAGACCGCGCTCGGGGCGACAACCACAGTCCCGTGGGAGCACATGAAAGATCCGCAGGACGCACTCCGGCAGCTAAAGTCCCTGGGCATTCCGCTCTGCGTCCTCGAACAGACGGATACAAGCACACCGTACCATTCGTTGAGGAAAACCGATTTTCCGCTCTGTCTTGTCGTCGGAAATGAAATTACCGGCGTGCGAAAGGAGATACTCGATCAGGCCGACCGGGCGATTGAAATCCCGATGTACGGGATGAAGCAATCGCTGAATGTCGCGGTCGCATTCGGCATCGCAGTCTTCGACTTCGTACGCATCCTGCGAACGCCCGGGCCCTAATTACGCGCGTGCGCGCGTTAATTACGCGCATGCGCGCGTTAATTACGCGCATGCGCGCGTTAGTTACGCGCATGCGCGCGTTAATTCCCGGGAATATTGTCGATGACTTCCCTGATGCGTTTCAGGACGAGCTCTGCCACATAGGGTTTTGAGATAAAATCCTTTGCGCCTTCACTTATCATCTCGGTACGGATTTTCGGATCGCAATAGCCGCTGGCAAGGACGGCCTTCACGCCCGGATTTACCTGCTTCATCCTGAGAAACATTTCCCAGCCGCCGAGCTTCGGGAGGCCCATGTCCGTCAGGACGCATGCGATCTCCTCGTGATGGGCCGAATACACATCGATGCCCTCCTGTCCGTCGCGTGCAGTCATGACATTGTATCCGCGGTCTTCCAGAAGCGCCTTGACGAGGTCAAGGAGCATTTCTTCGTCCTCGACGATGAGTACGGTCTCATTCCCCTGTGACGCGGACGCTTCGCCCGGCGCCGTCGTTCGGTCTGCCTGGATCTCCCGCGTTTTCACCGGGAAGTAGAGATGGAATGTCGTGCCCCTGCCCGCTTCGCTCTCCACATCGATAAACCCGCGGTGATTATTGATGACGCCATAGACGACCGACAGCCCGAGACCTGTCCCTTTCCCGAGTTCCTTCGTTGTGTAGAAGGGTTCAAAAATGCGAAGCCTGGTCTCCTCATTCATGCCGATCCCTGAATCGCTCACGCTGATGTCGATATATTCCTTGGACGCCGCCTCCGGAAACCGGTGCCGGATCCCGGCCTGCGTCACAAGGCCCGTGCCGAGCGTGAGCTGTCCTACCCCGATCCCGTCCTTGTTCCGTTCGAGAACGGCGTCGCGCGAGTTGACGCAGAGATTGAGCATCGCCTGGTGAAGCTGCCCGGAGTCTGCGACAATCGACGGCAACTTCGGATCAAGCTTTGACGTGATGGTGATGGTTTTCGGGAACGTCTGTTGAAGCATTTTAACGAGCTCGGTGATCGTATCATTGGCATTCACGGACTCGAACCACGCCTCGGATTTCCGGGCGAATGTCAGCAGCTGGCGGACCAGATTCGCCCCGCGTTCGGCCGCCTTCTTGATTGTCTCGATGCTCTGGGCGGATTTTTCTTTTGAAAGCCGGTCATCCTCAAGAAGCGACGCATACCCCAGGATAATACCGAGGAGATTGTTGAAGTCGTGCGCGATGCCGCCGGCCAGCGTCCCGATACTTTCCATTTTCTGCGCCTGGCGCAGCTGGTCTTCCAGTTTTTTTCGTTCAGTAATATCCCTCACGTAGCCGCGGTACGCAACGATAGCGCCCTGGGCGTCCTTCACGGTCGAAGCATTTTCGAGGACCACCCTCCGTTCCCCGCTCATGGTTTTTATTTCATATTCGAAATCCACAACGTAGCCGTGATCCGTAAGGATTTTTTTGAATGAATCCCGGTCCGCGGGATTGAAATACAGGTCGTTCGCAATATCCCGCTGCAGCATCTCCTGTTTGGATGAATATCCGAACAGCTGGACTCCGGCCGGATTGACATCGAGCAGCTTCCCCTCCGGGGTGCTGAGGAAGATTCCGTCTTTGGATTCCTCGAAGAGCGTCCGGTATTTCTGTTCGGAGGCAAACAATGCCTTGTCCCCCCGCTTTTTATCGATGGCCTTCGCGACCTGGGACGAAACAAACTCGAGCATTTTCCGTTCGCGCTCACCGAACGCGCGCGGATTCGTATAATGCTGCACCACCATCGCGCCAATTGTTTTCTTTTCTGCGATGAGCGGGACCCCGAGCCAGATGGGAGAGGGCGCTCCGACAGACTCGGCATCGCCGCGGGAGATAAGCTCGCCTAATTTCTTGTCATCGCAGAGAAGCGATTGGCCGGTCCGAAGGACATAGGCGGTCAGGCCTTTGCCGACCTGCTGGGGCGGAGCCTCAACGTCGACCTCATCCACGAAGTACGGAAAATTGATCATCTGCTGCGCCTCGTCGTAGAGGGCAATATAGAAGTTCCTTCCCGGCATAACGCTTGAAACGATTTCATGAACGCGCCGGTAGAGGTCATCGAGCGTTACCGAGCCATCGGCCGCCTCGGAAATGCTGTAGACGGCATTCTGGAGCTGTTCGGCTTCCCGGCGTTCGCTGATATTGCTCGAAACGCCGATGACGCCGGTGACGGTTCCGTCATCGTCTCTGATCGGCGTATAGTGCGACTCGAACGCTAGCTCATCGACCTCGACTGTCGCCGTGAAGGTCTCCCCGCTCAATGCTCTGCGAATGGATTCAGTGACCTGCGGATAATTCTTGTACAGTTCGAACACCGACTTTCCGACGGCCTGCCCTGCTTTCAGGTTCAACGCCGACAATCCCCTCCCCTCCGAAAGGGTGAAGATCCCCTGCTGATCGACGGCGAACAACACCATCGGCGCGTTGCTCACAAATGTCCTGAGCCGCTCTTCATTCTGACGCAGAGACGCTTCGGTCCGTTTCAGCTCGATCGCCTTGGCAACCTGCGAAGAAACGTACTCCAGCATATGCTGCTCCCGGGTGCCGTACGCGTGCGGATCGGAATAATGCTGAACCGTCATGACGCCGATCGTCTTATTCTCGACGACGAGAGGGACTCCGAGCCAGATCGGCGAGGACGCGCCGACAAGCTCTACCTCGCCCTTTCGCTGCAATTCTTCATCAGTTTGCTTATCGCAAAGGAGAGATCTTCCGGTTCGAAGAACGTATGCCGTAAGCCCTCGTCCCGGGGGGCTCGGCGGAAACGGTTCATCCGCCTCATCGACGAAGTACGGAAACGAGAGCAGATCCTGCGTATCGTCATAGAGCGCGATATAAAAGTTATCCGCAGGCATCACCGTTTTTATGATTTCATGGACCTCCCGGAACAGCTCCTCAATCGTGATCGGCTTGCCGGCGGCCTCCGCGATCTTATAGACAGATTCCTGAAGGATTTCCGCCCGCCTCCGGTCGGTAATGTCTTTCGCGATGATGAGATTGGCGTTGCGCCCCGTGAAGGTTATGGGATGCGCGAGAATTTCGACATCGATAATGCTTCCGTCCTTCTTCCGGTGACGAAAGCCCCTGATTTCTTCGGGACCCGAGAGACGCCGGCTGAGGTGCTCCTGGAATTTCTCCAGTTCTGCGGCGGGCCGGATATCGCGCACGGTCATCTTGAGAAACTCGTCCCGCGTCCAGCCGTAGCGCCGCACTGCGGCGTCGTTCACCGCCAGAAAGCGAAGGGTATCGATATCGTACACCCACATCGCCTCCGGGTTCGACTCGAATAACAGCCGGTATTTTGCTTCGCTCTCCTTGAGCTGGTGCTCGGTCACCATGAGATCGGTAATCTCGCGCGAGGATCCCACGATTCCGGAGACCGAACCGTCGGTATTCCTGATCGGCAGCTTTGTCGTTGAGAACCAGCGAACGATGCCGTCCAGCGATGTTACCCGCTCGACCTTTCCGATGATTGCTTTGCCGCTCGTGATAACCTCTTTCTCATCGAGATATGCCTGTCGCGCGTGGTCGGTCGAGAAGAAATCGGAATCAGTCTTTCCAAGGGCATCTTCCGTCCTTGGTATGCCAAGGACCATCGCCTGCGCCTTGTTTATGCGTGTAAACCGGCACTCGGCATCCTTGAAGTAGATCGTGTCCGGAATATTATCCATCAGTGTATGCCAGAGCGAGGACTCGTAGGCGAGCGTCTCCTCCACCGCTTTGCGGTCGCTGATGTCGCGGGCAATGCCGACGAGCCCGATGGGAGTTCCCTGATCGTCCCGTACGACCGACGTCCAGAGCTCGATCGGAAATTCTGATCCGTCTTTTCTCCTGTTGAGGAGTTCACCGTTCCATCCTCCCGAGAGCGTATCGGGGGAGATATGGCTGAGCGTTTCGTTCGGGGTGTGAGGAGACCGGACTATGGAGATATTCTTCCCGATGAGCTCTTCTTCGGAATATCCGTACGTTTCAACAAACGCGTTATTAATAAGCAGAATCGTCTCGTTCAGGTCGGTGAGGCAAAAACAATCCCTCGTGCAGCTCAGGGCGTACGCCAGGAGGCGAAGCTTATTTTCCGATTGTTTCCGCTCTGTGATGTCGCGGGAAACGGTAAGGATGCCGGAAATTTTTCCGTCAGTTCCGCGAATCGCATTTCCCTGCGACTCGATATAGCGCACAGATCCATCGCGCATACGGAACCGAAATTCAGCCCGTGATCCCGCTCCGGTCTTGATCGTCGTCTGAAATATTTTTTTGATGCGGTCGCGATCTTCGGGGTGGATCTCTTCAAACGCGTCGGTGCCCGCGATGGCGTCGATGTCGATACCCAGGACATTCTTGTAGGACGCACTATTATAGAGCCGCTTCCCGTTGATGTCGGTGATCGCAATGAGGTCTTCGGCGTGCTCGGAGACAAAGTGAAATAACTCTTTTGTCAGAGGATATTCCTCCGGGAGAGGCGGCTTTCCCGAAGTTTTGGGACGGCGGCTGGGCGCTTTTTTCACTTTATGGTATGCATTTTTTTAAACGTGCATAATGTAATAAAGTTCTGCTATAGCTTCAAGGAGAATGTAGCGGAAATCATACCCGGCGGGGATGGAAGCGTGAAAACGGGGTATGTACCGTGAAAACGGCCGGTTAGTACGCTACGTCGTAGGCCAGCGTGAAGAATTCCTCTTTTTCGTGGGTATGGATGCGGACAACGCCGGCGCGGACCAGCTGGACGAGCGTTCTTGACGCCCGGCGGTCGCTGATGTTCACAAGCCTTCCGAACTCGCGAACCGTGATACGTTCGTGCTGCTCGAGGTAGTGGAACAGGCGTTTTTCGTTTTCGCCGATGGCGACTTTGAGCGGCGGGGCGTCCGGGTTCTCGTTCTGAAGGATCCTGACAACCTCTTTACTTGCCATGATCGTGTTATCGTTGACCCGGATATAGACGCGTGTGCTTTCGCCGTTCACCCGGTCCTGTTCTCCCAGGAAGTAATGCGGTTTCGCCTTGCTTTCCGGCACATAGCACACGATCACGTCCCGTCCGTCGAACGGCACGATCGAAAGGCTCGTTTCCACCGGCGGGTCGCAAAAATCCTTTCCCGCCATCCCGATGAGCTCAATCTCCGACTTTTCGCTTTCGACGCCGACGATCGACCCGTCATCGTCGACCCCGAAAAGAATCGTACCCCCCTTCGTGTTGGCAAATGACAACAGGGTGCGCGCGATCTTTTCCGGCGAAGATATCCTGCGCTTGAACTCTATGGTGAATCCCTCTCCCTCTTCAATGAGGAGATTGACATCGCGAAAATTCATAGTATGAACAATTCTTAGCCGCCAGATTTCGACGCGTCAAGATAGCCCTGGAGGATCAATGCCGACGCCATGAGGTCGACCCTTGATTTCTCCTGCCGTTGTTTTTTCTTCATGCCCATCGCGCGCATCGTCTCCTGGGCGCTTTGAGAGGTAAAGCGCTCATCCCACTCCACGATGTCGCACCCGGTCGCGTCCCTGAGCCCCCGCATAAATTCTTCTACTTCCAGAGCTTTGGCGCCGCGTTCCCCCTTGAGATTGAAGGGCATCCCCACGACAATGGTCTTCACGTCATACTGTTCGGCGAGCCGTTTCAATTCAGTAAACATCACGGAAGAATTCGCGATGACTGCAACCCCGGAGGCGATCGTTCCCGTCGGGTCGCTCACTGCAACTCCGATCCTGCGTGTACCGAAATCGATGCCGAGAATGCGCTGATAGTTCACCGGCCCACACCCGGAATGAGTCGAATCACGCCACCTCTTCCTGTTTCAGCGGCTGAGAAAGAAACGACTTCAGGAGCTTGCTCGGTTTGAAGTGCGTTTTTCTCCGTGACGGGACGAAGATAATTTCGCCCGACTTTGGATTCCGCGCCTTCGGTTTGGATCGGGTCGGTTTCACTTCGAGAACTCCAAAATCCCGGATCTCGATCCGCAGATCAGGATCCGCGGACATAAGGATCTCGCGAACCGCGGTGAATACTTCATCGACCCATTTGGCGGTAACGTAAATTTTCTGATGATTCATCGCCGCTACCCGTTTCACAATATCTTTCTTCGTATATGTCGTCACTCGTCGTTGTGCTTTTGTCATAGTTACCCCCGGTTTAATCTGCTAATCGTTCCGTGCGGGAAACTCCCTTAATTTTCTTGAGTTTCTCGATGATGCGCTGCAAATGTTCCGTGTTTCTCACCCCCACAATAATCGTACCTTCAAATAACGAGTCCTTCGTATCGATGTTGACGCCTTTAATGTTCGTATTCTGATATGTTGAAATTGAATGCGTAATGTCGTTCAGCATCCCCGTGCGGTCTTCCCCGGAAATCCGGATCGCGGCCGTATACTCCATGCCGTTGACCATCGGCCAGCCGACTTCGACGACCCTTCGCGGATCGCCCGAAGAAGCGGACAGAAAATTCCGGCAGGACTTCAGATGAATTTTCACCCCTTCGCCCGTCGTGACATAGCCGGCGATTTCGTCCCCCGGAATCGGATTGCAGCACTTCGCAAAGCTGTGCATGAAGCTGTCCTGGTATCCGAAGAGGGTAATCCCGCTCGTGATGTTTCGGGCGGTCGAGATGAACCGTTGAAAGACACCTTTCTGCGCTTCCTGCTGGACGTTCTCCTGCTGGGGATGTTTCAGGTTGATTTCGATCTCCCTGATCACCGCATCTGGATTGATGACTCCCCGCGCAATTTTGAGGTAGAAATCCCCAAGATCATCTGCGCGGAAATCATGGATATGCTTTTCGAGATCGTCTTCGTTAAGGTGAAGCTTGAGCTTCTTCGAACGCTTCTCCCAGAGCTCGTGCCCTTCCGTGATGAGCTTTCGCTCCTCTTCCTTCAGCCATTTCCGGATTTGTGATTTCGCTTTGTGCGTTACGACGAACTGTTCCCAGTCCGCCTTGGGGGACTGGCTCTTCGACGTAATAATTTCCACCTGGTCGCCGCTGTGGAGATGAAAATCAAGCGGGACGATCCTTCCGTTCACTTTGGCCGTAAGGCAGCGGTAGCCGACGTTCGAATGCACCGCAAACGCGAAATCGACCGGCGTGGCATTCTGCGGCAGGATTTTCAGCTCGCCCTTCGGCGTGAACACATAGATTTCATCCTGATAGAGATTGAGCTTAAAACTCTCCATGAGCTGTTTCGCGGGGGCCTCCTCATCCGCGTGCTCAAATATCTCCCGGACCCAGGAAATCCAGTTTTCCAGCTCCTCGTCGAGCGTGCTGAGATTTTCCTTGTATTTGTAATGGGCCGCAACCCCTTTTTCCGCTACTTCATGCATCCCCCGCGTCCTGATCTGGACTTCGACCCTCTTCCCGTCGGGGCCGATCACCGTCGCGTGAATAGACTGATAGCCGTTCTTTTTGGGAACTGAGACAAAATCCTTGAACCGTTCCGGAATCGGAATGTAGACGGACGAGAGCAGGCCGTAAACAGCGAAGCATTCGTTCGTATTTTCCGTGTCGAGAATGATTCGGACGGCGAACAAGTCGCTGATTTCTTCCAGCGGCTTGCTCTGTTTCACCATCTTATTATAGATGCTGAAGAGACTTTTAAATCTCCCCTCCATTTCGAAGGCGGTATGCTTTTCATCGAGGCTTTTCTTCAGCGGCTCCATGAACTTCTTGATGTAGGATTCCTTCTCCCTTCGTATCGGCTTGAGTTTTTGAACAAGCTCGTTGTATTCTTTCTGATGAAGGTAGCTGAAGGAGAGGTCTTCCAATTCGGATTTGATCTTCCCGAGGCCGAAACGGTGAGCGAAGGGGGCGTAAATATCGAGGGTCTCCTTCGCCATCCGGACCTGTTTTTCCACAGGAAGGTATTCCAGCGTCCGCATGTTATGCAGCCGGTCGGCGAATTTCAGGAGCATAACCCGGATATCGTTGACCATCGAGAGGAGCATTTTCCGGTAGCTTTCCGCCTGCGTCACCTCGTGGCTTCGGAAAATATCGGAGATCTTCGTCGCGCCGTCGACGATTTCGGCGATGGTATCGCCGAATTCCTGGCGAATGTCTTTTATCTCGTAATCGGTATCTTCCGCGACGTCGTGCATGAGAGCGCTTGCCACGGAGACGTCGTCGAGAGGAATTTCCTTGGCGACGACCATTGCCACTTCGTACGGGTGGTTAAAAAAAGGATCTCCCGATGCGCGCATATCGTTTTTGTGCGCCTCAACGCTGAATTCAAACGCCCTGCGGATGAGATCTTCGTTTACCGTCCGGAGATTTTTTCTGCAAACCGCGAGAAGATCATCAAGTTTCTTCTTATAGATTCCGTTTCTCATAGCAGCTTACACAAATCCAAACAACCCAAATGTGGGATAAGTTCAGAAAAAACTAAAAGTTGGTATAATAAAATATAACGCAGGTGGTGGTGAATGTCAAGGATGGAACCCGGCAAAAGCCGGAAATGCAGCGGGTATAACCTGGCCGGAATGATGCTCCGTCAGCAAACGAAGGGTTCAGTCGCCGCGCTTGTTACTCCGCCGTTCCAAAAATTCTATCGCCTGCGTCACCCAGGCCGGGTAGAATGTAGCCTTTATTGTTGAGCTCCCGATCGACCGAGCAGGTGTAGATTTTTACATCAGGATGGGCTTTCGAAAGAGTGCGGACACCCTCTGGCGCGGAGACGAGGCTGACGAACCGGATCTTTTTCGCCCCTTTGTTCTTCAGGACGCTGACCGCTGCAACCGCGCTTCCTCCCGTGGCCAGCATCGGATCGAGAATAAACACGAGCGCCCTTGCGATGTTCTTGGGAAGCTTCAGGTAATAGTCGACCGGCTTAAGAGTCTCCTCATCACGATAAAGCCCCACGTGCCCCACGCGCGCATCCGGCAGGACTTCCACAAATCCCCCGACGAGACCGAGCCCGGCACGGAGAATGGGAACCAGAATAAAGGGATCTCCGGCGCGATAGCCGGCTGTCTTCTCGAGCGGCGTCGCGACAGTCGTTCGTTGGAGGTTAAGGTCTCTCGTCACCTCGTATGCCATAAGGCTCGCAGTCCTGCGCAAGACCGCACGAAAGATGTTGCTCGGGGTTTTCTTGTCCCGCAGTATCGTCAAGTCGCGTTTAACGAGCGGGTGATCGATGATGATGAGATTTTTCATATTCTGATGTCTGAGGTGGATGGGTGATGTTCGATGCGCGAAATTACTGGCGGCTTTTCACTTTCTTGATCGCCTGGTTGGCCGCGATCAGCACGGGATCCCACAGCGGCGCGAACGGGGGAGCATAGATCATATCGAACCTGGATATATCCTCAACGGTCATTTTCTGCTGGATCGCCACGCCGAGCGTGTTTGCCCGCTGCACGGCCCCGCTTCCACCGAAAACATTTGCCCCGAGCAGTCTCCCGGAATTCGGATCGAAAATAAGCCTGAGAGTGATCTTCGAACTCCCCGGCATCAGAGCGACCCGGGAGTGCGATGTCACCGATTCAGTCGCGACCTCGAAGCCTGCCTCTTTCGCTTCGTCCGAACTCAGTCCCACCTGAGCGACCTCTATCCCGAAAATCTTCACCGCCGCCGCGCGAATCGACCCTTTGAACGTTGCCCTCCCGCCCGCCGCATTCTCACCCGCAACCCATGCCGCACGGCTAGCGTAGGTGGCAAGCGGAATATGCATCGGCTTACCGGAGACGACGTTTCTGATTTCGCAGCAATCTCCCGCCGCGTAGACGTCGTCCGCGCTCGTTTGCTGGCGTTCGTTCACGGCAATGGCCCCTGTCGCGCCAATCCGGATCTTTGCCTGCTTCGCAAGTCCAACGTTGGGCACGACGCCGAGCGAGAGAATGACGAGATCGGCCTCAAATGTGCCGCGGTTTGTGATCACGTGGCGAACTTTTCCGTCAGTTCCGGCCTGCAGCTGCTCGATCTTTGCGTTGGTAACAAAATGGACTTCGTTCTTTTCCAGCTCACTGAGGATGCGTTCCCGGGTTTCTGTTTCGAGCCCGGCCATGGGCAGACGGTGCCGGTGAAGAACGGTCACTTCCATGCCCCGCGATCGCAGCGCTTCCGAAACCTCCATGCCGATATATCCGCCGCCGATGATCACCGCGCGAACTGGCGATTCCTCGTCGATATACTTCATGATAGCGCGGACATTCTCCCGGGAGCTCACAGGAAAGACGTTTCTCGCATCTTCGCCCGGCATATTGAGCCTCTTCGCCTGCGCGCCGGTCGCGATGACGAGCTTGTCGTATGCATACTCCACCGATTCTCTCTTGCGTAAATCGCGCACGACGAGACGATGTTGTGACGCGAGAATCTTTTCGACGCGATGGAGGGTCTTGACCGTCACCCCTTTTTCCTCCTGCAGACGTTCCGGTGTATAACTCACGAGACGCGACTCGTCCGGAATAAGGCCGGCAATCGCGTACGGGGCTTCGCACATGCCGTAGGAGATGGTCTCCGATGCCTCGAACATCATGACTTCAGCGCGGGGATTTGTGCGGACGGCTTTTGCCGCGGCGCTGGGCCCGGCCGCCAAACCGCCTGCGATAAGTATCCGTGGGGATTTCGTCATGTGAGTATGAAGGGGATCTGTAGCAAGCGGAGATTAATTCTTTTTCCTGAAATAGAGTGAAAGAGGGACTCCTTCAAATCCAAAATGTTTCCGCAGGTTGTTCTCGAGAAACCGTTTGTACTGCTGGCTGATAAGTTTCGGTTCGTTCGCAAAAAAGGCGATCGCAGGAGGAGATATTTTCACCTGCGTGACATAGTTGAGCTTGATTTCTTTCCCGGAGACCGACGAGGGAGGAGATAACTGAATCTCCTTCAACATCACAGTGTTGAGTTTATTCGTGGAGATGCGTTTTTGCATCTCGGCGAATACCTTCTTTGCCACCTCAACGGCCTTGTGGACACGTTGTTTTTCAAGCGCGGAAATAAACAGGATCGGCACGAAATCGTACATTCTCAGGAGCCTCCGAAGGGACTTCTCGTATTCTTTCGCGGTCTGGTCATTCTTTTCGATGAGGTCCCATTTGTTTGCCGCGATAACGACTCCGCGTTTCCGTTCGATAATCGTTTCCAGGATGCGGAGATCCTGCCGGTCGACCCCGGATTCCACGTCGATGATGAGAACGGCCACATCGCACCGCTCGATGGCCTTGAGCGAGCGTAACGTGCTGTAGAACTCGACGCTCTCCTTGACCCTGCTCTTCCGGCGCAGTCCCGCGGTGTCAATGAGAACGATCTCTTCCTTCTGATACTTGAGTATGGTATCCAGGGAGTCCCGCGTTGTCCCGGGAACGTTGGTAACAATCGCACGCTGCTTTCCGAGGACGGCGTTGACAAATGAAGATTTGCCGACGTTTGGTTTTCCTACGATGGCCAGCTTCAGGCGCTTGTCGGACTTTTCGTCTTCGCCATCGGCCGTAAAACTTTTCGTCACTTCATCGAGAAAGTCGCCGATATTTCTTCCCAGCAGCGCTGAAATCGCGATCGGTTCTCCCAAGCCCAGTTTATAGAACTGCCCTGACTCGACTTCTTTCGATCTTCCATCGACTTTATTGACGACGAGATAGATTTTCTTGCTGGACTTTCTCAGAATCGCCGCGAGCTCTTCGTCGAGCCCGGTGATACCGGCCATCGCGTCGACAACCAACATGACAGCGCTTGCTTCCTCGATCGCAATTGCCGCCTGCTCGCGGATGGCGCGCTCGAAAATGTCTTCCGATTGCGGAACATAACCTCCCGTATCGATGACCGTGAACGTTTTGCCCGCCCATTCGGTGGTTCCGTAATGACGGTCCCGCGTCACGCCGGGTTCATCGTGCACGATAGCAGTGCGGGCACCGATGATGCGGTTGAAGAGCGTGGATTTCCCCACGTTCGGGCGGCCGACTATAGCGAGAATGTGCGACATAGAAGTTCGCTGTGAAAATACAAATTTCTCATCTGAGTATCAATGAATCTCTGTGGAGGAGCCGGTACGCGCGTATTGTGCAATCCCTGCGACCTGCTCGTTGAACTTATCGAATCCGCTCGACTTGCTGATATATGCGACCGCTCCCGTTTCGAACGCGTAGTGAACGTCCTCCTCCCGGTCCGACGTGCTCACGATGACGACCGGAATATCCCTGAGCGCCGCATCATTCTTGATCACTTTCAGCACCTCACGGCCGTCCCGTTTCGGAAGGTTGAGATCCAGGAGAATAATTTTCGGTATCGGGAACTGGCGGTCGTCGGAATATTTCTCCCGCCGATAGAGATAATCGAGTGCTTCCTGGCCGTCGCGGACAACATTGATGACGAACGGCACAGCGCTGCGTTTCAGCGCGTATTCGGTTATGCGTTGATGCGCAAGATTGTCTTCTACGATAAGGATATTCATGCGATCAACGGAGGGATTAAACGGAATGAGCCTGTGAAAGTGAAAGATTGTCGGGGTGACTGGATTTGAACCAGCGACTTCTTGGTCCCGAACCAAGCGCTCTAGCCGGGCTGAGCCACACCCCGATACAATAATCAACTATGATGTAACAAGATACGAAAAGGAGACCGAATTTCAAAGTGGATGAAAAAAATGCCGGGAGATCGATTCGGCGACCCCGGGAAAATCCTCTTCTCCTTTCACATCGAACCATGTTATGCGCTCATCCGCGCGAAACCAGGTAAGCTGCCGTTTCGCATATCTTCTTGAATTTTGCTTTATCAGTTCGACCGCCCGCGTGAGAGTTTGCTTGCCGTCGAGGAAATCGAAGATCTCCTTATATCCTACTGTATGCAGCGATCTGTAGATTTGAGAATACCCTGAATCGCGCAGCCGTTGAATTTCATCGACAAGCCCCCGCTTCATCATGTCGTCGACCCGGCGGTTGATCCGCTCATACAGCGCGGCACGATCCCATCGGAGCCCGGCGAACACCGCATCAAAATTTATTTCAATGCGCGTCTCCTGCAACCGCGAAATGGGAATCCCCGTCAGCCGGTAGACTTCGAGCGCGCGAATAATGCGCCGGGAGTGGCTCGGAAGCATGCGTACGGCCGCTTCGGGATCGACGAGGCGGAGTTCTTCGAGCAAACCGCCTCCTCCCTCCTTCGCGAACCGTGCTTCGAGCTCCTCGCGGATTGAATCATCCGCCGGAGGGCCTTCAAAAAAACCGTCGACGAGAGCCTGAACATAGAGTCCCGATCCTCCGACGATAATAGGAACCTTCTTTCGGCGGAATATATCCTCAATGATGTTCCTTCCTCGCTCGCCGAAGTCCGCAGCATCAAATTTTTCCTCCGGCATGAGCTCATCAACGAAGTAGTGCCTGACCGAGGCAAGCTCTTGGGATCCCGGCTTTGCCGTACCGATGTCGAGGAGCTTGTAGACTTGCCGGGAGTCCGCCGAGAGTATTTCGGCGTTGAGATGCTTAGCGAGGAGAAGAGAGACAGGAGTTTTTCCCGATCCGGTAGGACCGACAAGAACAAGAACGGACCGGGACAATTTTATTGCCAGCCTTTTTTGCCGATGAGGGGGACGAATTTGAATCCGTCGACGACCTTCGCTTCAAAATGATTGTTCAGGCGCGTAATGATATGCAGATTCTGCACGTCCATATCGCCGATCGGTATGACAAGCTTGCCCCCGTCCGTGAGCTGATCGAGAAGAGGCTGCGGGACATCCGGCGCCCCGGCCGTCACGATAATGCCGTTGAACGGGGCGAACTCTCTCCAGCCAATGGTTCCGTCGCCGCATTTTGAAACGACCTCGTAGCCGGATTTTTCCAGACGCTTCCGCGCCTCAACAAGCAATTTCATGTGCCGTTCGATCGTGAAGACCCGGGCTCCCATTTCCGAGAGTATGGCCGCCTGGTACCCCGAGCCGGTCCCGATTTCGAGCATCTTATCGCCGCGTTCCACGCCGAGCGCCTGCGTCATGAACGCAACCGTATACGGCTGCGATATTGTTTGCTCGCTGCCGATAGGCAGCGCCGAATCTTCGTACGCACGGTTGACAAACAGCCCCTGGACAAACTGCTCGCGGTCGACTGCGCGCATCGCCTCGATGAGCCGCTCATCCTGGATCCCCCTTTTCCTGAGCAGGGAGATCATTTCTTCCCGTTCAATACTGAAGCGGCCGACCGGTTTCGATAATTTCATTCTATGAACAATCTTTCAGATCTATTAAAACAAATTCCTTCGGTTCTATTACATCAAAAATCTTTCAGGACTAGTACGACAAATTCCTTCGGAATTATGAACGTAAGATTTTCCAGATGGATTTTGCCGATTTATCCGTCGGGCTTGAAAGCCTCGCGTGTAGTTCATGGCGGAGCTCCTGCGCCGAAAGGCCCCGTGTCAGGACCCCGTTGTCCGCGATGGAGATCGAGCCATTCTCTTCCGATACGACAACGGAAATAACATCCGCCTGTTCGGAAATCCCAAGCGCGGCACGGTGGCGCATCCCTAAGATGGAATCGCCGACCCGGTCCGTCTGGGAAAGAGGAAGCGTCACGCGGGCCGCCTCAATCGTTCGTTCATGGACGACGACGGCGCCGTCGTGCAGGGGCGAACGGGGGTTAAAAATGGATACAAGGAGCGGCTTGCTGACCCGCGCCTGAAGCGGTACGCCGGTTTCCACCATCGTCCGCAGAGCAGTCGTCCGAATGAGGACGACGAGCATGCCATGATGCTTTCGCGCAAGTTCTGCTGCTGCCCCCGCGACTTCCTCGATGGATTCTTCGACATTGAGCTTGAGAAACATCCGCACCACCCTATTGCGGCCGACAAGAACCAGGAGCCTGCGAAGTTCGGGCTGAAAGAGAACGATGAAGGCGATGACCCAGATGTCCGTGAGCGTCCTCAGGATCCAGTTCATTGCCTTAAAATTTATCGCCTGGGAGAGGAATGAAAACGCGAGAATGAGGACGAGGCCGACAAAAATCTGCGCGGCAACTGTCCCGCGCATAACCATGTAGAGCTTATAGAAAATAAACGACACCAGCGCCACATCGATGAGGTCGACGAGCGTGACATCGATAAATCCTATTTTGAAAAGATCCATACCGTACCCTTCTCAAGAGTATTCCGCCCCACGCGCTGTACCAGGATAGAACAGCAGAGTTAGCCGCGCATGATCGCGTCGGTCATCTGGGCGACGCGTTTCATTTCCCTCACATCGTGCACCCGGACCAGGTTCGCCCCATTCATGACCGAAGCGGCTACGGCCGCCGCGGTCCCCTCGAGCCTTTCATCAACTTCGAGCCCAAGAACTTTGCCGATAAACGATTTTCGCGAAGGGCCGACCATCACCGGGTAATCCAATCGCTCAAATTCCCGGAGCCTCCTGATGATTTCAAGATTGTGGGAGAGCGTTTTACCGAACCCGATCCCCGGGTCGACGACAATCTGCTCAATGCCGTGTTGTTCCGCCGTCAAAATCCCCTCGCGGAGGTATTGAGAAATTTCCTCAACAACGTCTTCGTAGGACGGATCGACCTGCATCGACTTCGGCGTGCCTTTCATATGCATGATCACGATGGAGGCATTGTGGCCCGCGATCACTGCTGCCATGGCGGGATCGCCGTGCAAACCCGAAATATCGTTGACGATGACAGCGCCGGCCTCCAGCGCGCGCTGCGCGACGAGAGGCTTCACCGTATCTATGGAAACAGGTATGGACGTCGATTTCGCCAGCCTCTCGATCACCGGAAGCACCCTGCGAAGTTCTTCCTCTCCTGAGATTGCTTCGGAGCCGGGGCGCGTCGATTCTCCCCCGATGTCGATGATATCTGCGCCCTCATCCACCATTGCCATCCCGCGGCGCACAGCCAGTTCATGGTCGAGGTACTGTCCGCCGTCGGAAAATGAATCCGGCGTAACGTTGAGTATACCCATGATATGGGTTCGCGCGCTCAGATCATAGGTGACCGGGCCGAACCGGTAGACTGAGGTGGCAATCTTACTCATAGGAAATCCCAAATGACAAGAACGGGAGCCTTACAATTGGAATTAAAACGGGTATTCGCTTCTCTGAATACCCGCTGCAAACCAGTTACTGCGATTTCTTCTTCGCCAACATCGCTTTGCGCTTTGCCTTCACGCGCTTGATATTTTTCCGATGTTTTTTCTTGGCGTTGACTGTCTTCTTATTCATTGTGAAATTGTTTGGAGTATGACATGTGATAGTAAGCTGATCATGGCTCGCTGCACGAATGATAAAATCCACAGCGGGGACATATGAGCTTGCACTTTCGTCCCTCGAGCTTCGTTCCGCAGTTCACGCAGTACTGCCAGTAATGCTCTTGCTGAGTTCCCGGCTTCGGTTCATCCTTCCCGCTCTGCGGGACGGGCTCCTGCGCGTTGTCCATGAGAGAAAGATAAATGTTTTTTGAGTGAGAAACAAAACTTTTAGAGGTACTTGAGCCACCAATCGCTTCTTCGTGACTTAAGAAGTCCAAACCACCGGCACGCAACATACAGTATGACGATCGCGATCCCCCAGACAGCATACAGAAGAGGCAGGCTCCAGGTGTAACCGGGAGGAGGAGGCGGATTTCCCATCGGGTGGTTTGTAAACAGCCACGGGCTTACTTCGCCAAGCCGGATTTCAGAGACAAGGAGCGCAAGGGCATGAATGAGCGGTATATGGAGAACGTAGAAAAAGAACGGAACTTTGCCGAAAACTGAAATCCATCTCCCCAGAGCTCCGCGCGCGTGCTCCAGCACGGGCACCAGGGCAAGCGTGGGCCCAAGGGTCATCAGGAGAAAATTAAGCGACGCGGGATACTTTGTAGCGTTCAGGAATGATAGCGCTCCGGGCATACCCATCGATCCATCAGGCCGCTCGGCCGCCGGACTCCACGGACGAGGGTCCCCATAGAGATTCAATCCACGCAGGAGGACAAACAGGGCCATTGCACCAACCCCATAGATCAGACAAGCCCGGTTTCGTTTCGCAGGTTCAAGCGTCAGAATTTTTCCGAAGGCATATCCTGCCGCCATCACCCCGATCCAGGGAACGATGGAATAGAGCACAATGATGCTCGGTCCGTCCGGCCCGAACTGAATCGGTCCTGCAAAAAATCCCACGTACAGGATTTTCCAAAGCCAGGAAAGGCTCCCCCCTGACGCTGCCTGCAATATCTGCTGGGCGAACAAATCCATGATATTGTGGCCTGCCACGATAATAATTCCGATTGCTCCGACAACCGAAAAGGGCAACTTTACCAATCCTGCCATGATGATCATGCACCAGCCGATCACCCAGATGACGCCTGCCATTTCATACTGCGCGAAATCGAAGTTGAAGGTCCACGCGACACGCAACAAGGTCAATTCAAGGAAGACAAGCCAGATGCCTCTCCCGAGCAGAAATTTTGAAAGGTCGTGGTGCTTTCTTCCGTACAAGAACGCGCTTGTCCCCGCGAGAAAAAGAAAGGCGGGAGCGCAGAAGTGCGTTACCCAACGGGTAAAGAACACCGAAGGTACGGGACTACCGGCAGGAACGCCCGCGTAGACACGCACATGATCGATCGCCATCAGGACCATGACGGCGCCGCGGATAATGTCGATCGAAACAACGCGTCCCGGTTCTTTGTTAGACAACGGCTCTGAAACATTTATGGTGGACATGAGTTCTCCCTCGCGAGATTCTGAAATGTGTCGGCGGAATACTACGCATCCTTTGATACCGATATGACATGTGCCGCCATGGGAATCGCATATCCGCCTCGGGTAACGAGCGGTTTCACGGCCTCCGCAACGGCATGTTGTATGGCAGAGAGCTGTTCCGGAGTCTGTGCACGCAGCAACGCGCCTGTCCGGACTGCGGCATCCAGCTCCGCTTCAAAGAAATAGTTCAGAGTCGGGACGATCCACGGGACTGTTACCGTCTCAAATGTCATCGAAGGGCCGTAAAACCCCGTCGTTTCAACGACAGTCCGGCACAGTTCCTTGTCTGCAAATAAATAGTAGTCGGGGCCGGGAGGAAGGTTCGCATTCATTGTTCCGTGCTGAGCGATTGCATCGCTCAAAATCTTCGAGCCGGGGTTTTCGTTGGGATCGGCCCACACGGTGAAGCCAAACTTACCGTGCGGAGAAAGGACACGGTATGCTTCCGCGATCGCTTTCTGAGGATTTGCGAGATGGAGTATTCCGAAATTCATGAGGACGGCGTCAAATGACCGCTCGGGAACATCGAGGAGTTCTGCGTCGCCGCGCATAAATTCAATATCCGGGTATCGCGTTCTTGCCTGGCGGATCATCTCCCCCGAGAAATCGATTCCAACCGGGTGAGCACCGAGCCGTTGAGATTCGGCTGCAACGTAACCGGGGCCGCACGCGACGTCGAGGACACGCATACCCGGCTTCACGCCGGTGCCCTGTATGAGAGGAGGGATAAATTGCCTTGTCAGCGAAGACCATACGTCCTCATACTTGTTCGCCAGGCGCTCCCAGCCCTCATATTCAAATTTTTTGAACTCAACAAACCCGTCTGTCATGAACAACCATTCAGATGATGGGAAAATGTAACCATAGACGGTCAGAGTGTCAAGTTGGGATCGGGCAATTGGATATAGTACAGGGTAGGAAAGAAAAGGGCCGCCCGCGAATGGGCAGCCCTTAGATGTTACCGGACGGCAGATTATCAGCCGGCCGTAGAGTTATCGAGACCGGTACCTATTTGGAACTGAACCGCTTTGCCACTTCGTCCCAATTGACGACGTTCCAGAATGCCGCAACGTAGTCCGGGCGGCGGTTCTGATACTTCAGGTAATAGGCATGCTCCCAAACGTCCATTCCGAGGATCGGTACGCCTTTCGTTTCCGCCACATCCATGAGAGGGTTGTCCTGATTCGGCGTTGAAGCGACGACGAGCTTGCCGTGCTGGTTGATGAGCCACGCCCATCCCGAACCGAAACGCGTAATGCCGGCATTACCGAAGGCCTCCTTGAATTTATCAAAGGAGCCGAAATCTTTGGTGATCGCGGCTGCGAGGTCTCCCGTCGGGGCACCTCCTCCTTTCGGCTTCATCCAGTTCCAGAACGCGGAATGGTTCCAGTGGCCGCCGCCGTTGTTTCGTACCGCAGGAGGAAGTTTAGAAACACCGGCAAGGATATCCTCGAGAGGCTTTGACGCCCACTCGGTTCCTTCTACGGCTTTATTGAGATTGGTCACATAGGCTGCGTGATGCTTTCCGTGATGGATCTCCATCGTCATTTTGTCAATGGAAGGTTCAAGCGCATCTGAAGCATACGGAAGATCTGGTAATGTAAATGGCATAGGTCTCTCCTGTGGTTGGATAAGTGAGTTGGAACCCGAGGACAGAACAGTATGAGTCGCTGTCATCGCTAACCCACTCAACACTGAAGTCCGTAAGAAAGTTCTTCGTTTCATGCTGTCAAAATCCTTTTACTGTTGCCGCCTTTTTATAGAGGAGCGCTGCGAGTCCCCACCCGGCCGCCACGATGCCGATAAGATACCACCAGCTGTCCGACGCGGGAACGGCTGTATGCGCGTTGATCATTGTCCAGAGGAGCGGGACAGACAAGTACGTATTGTGTTTCGACCGTAACCCTGCTAGAGCAACAAGCGCGGGATCCGGCGCGGTTCCCTCCTTCACCGCCTTGATGATTTTCTTCTGTGACGGCCAGATTCTGTTCCAGACATTGAATGCCATGACCGTGCCGAACAATGCCCCGATATGAATATTGTACGCGCGGTAATCAAATCCGCCGAAGTTGATCAGGAGGTAGGTGACACCGGCGATGATGGCAAGGCCGACGATTCCTGTAAGAGTGAGATTCTTCGTGAGGGGAGTTTTTGCGAGAACATCGTAGATCACGGTACCCGCGAGGATCAGGGCGATCGTAATGAGCGAATTCGTCTCCGTCCACTCTTTACCGCTCTCGGCGCTATACATGAGTCCGCCGTGGTAATACACGATAAAGAGCAGCGCCAGGCCCGTGATCCAGGTATAAAGCGCTCCGTAACGGAACATATAGAGGGCGCGAGGCATCAATTCCGGTACGACCTTCCGCTTCGTCTCCCCATCCATCGTGCCGGCAAACGACGCGTTCACGAAATTGAAAAAGTATAAATGGCCTATCCAGAGAACTCCCGCACCGACGTGAATCCATCGAAACAATGAGCTAAGAAGGTCCATACATTTCTCCTAAGTAATGGGGTTTATTTAATTTGGCAAGAATATACTAATCACAACGGTCAACTTCAAATGGAACCGTGCCCTGCTGGATTTTACTTAGGAGAAGTTTTGGGAGTGAACGGTCGTGAGGCCGGAAAAAGGAAGCGGAGCCTACCGACGTCCGGACCGGCGGCGCCGGAGCTCTTTACGAAGTTCAATGGCAATGTTGCCGGCGAGTTCACGCACTGCAGCCAGGATACGATCCTCGTCGCCCCAGGCAACGGTGAGATTTTTTACCGCCGGGATATCGCCGATAACATCCCGCGAGAACTCGTTGCCTGCAGTTTCATCGAATTCTGAACCGCCGTGAACTTCAATCCTGAACGGATAGCGGTCCTCTTCGTGTTGGGCGATCGGGATGATTGAAACACTCACGACAAGATCGGAACTTTCATCCGGACGCAGGCCGTTTTTCGTTATCCCCTTCCGTACTGCATCATCGACGTCCTGGTCCCGTACGCCAAACGCCCTGCTGAACTGGTCGACAGGATTGACGAGCAACCGGACTCCCGGTGGCGGGACAGTCTGGCCGCAGAGAAACGGCGTGATCAAGAGCATTCCCAGGATGACGGGGATGATCTTTTTGGAGATGATCATCGCGCCACCATCTTACGCGCTAAAGGAGCTCCCGCAGCCGCAGGTCTTGGTGGCCTTCGGATTATTGAAGACGAATCCTCTCCCGTTCAGGCCGTCGGAAAAATCGAGCTCTGTACCGGAAATGTAGAATAAGCTCTTCGGGTCGACGACAACCTTGATGCCGTGAAGCTCGAAGGTCTGATCGCCTTTGCGGGATTCCGAATCGAAGCCGAGGACATAGCTGAAACCGGAACAGCCTCCGCCTTTGACGCCCACGCGAAGGATGTGCGCGTCGGGAATATTATTTTGTTCTTTGATCCGCCTGATTTCCTGAGCCGCCTTTTCCGTCAGCTTGATCTCATCCTTCATCTCAGGTTTGTTCGGAATCGTCGCGAAAATTGTGTCTGCCATAGTATTCTCCAAGTAAAATTATAACATGCCGAGTTCAAGTTTTGCGGCTTCGGACATCCGTGCCGGCGTCCATGGGGGTTCCCATACGATCGTCACCTTCGCGTTCGTCACTCCCTGGACCTCCCGGACCTTTTTCTCGACATCGGGGGGCAGCGACTGAGCGGCCGGGCAGTGAGGAGACGTCAGCGTCATCTTCACTTCCACTTCTCCGGTGTCGCTCACAAGGACATCGTAAATCAAGCCGAGCTCATAGATATTCACCGGGATTTCCGGGTCGAAACAGGTGCGGATCGCCTCGATGACCTGCGCTTCAATGACGGTTTTTTCAACCGAACTAATCGTCTGTGGTTCCATACTCATTACTCTGTCGAAACAGATTTTTCCTGAGACTCGAGCGCAGCCCGCATGGTGTGCCACGCAAGCGTGGCGCACTTGACACGTGCCGGAAACTCGGAGACGCCTGAAAACGCAGCCAGTTTCCCGAGGGATTCGAGCTCGTTCATGCCGCCCGTTTCCCCTGTGACAAGGTTGTGAAATTTTTCAAACAGCGCTTCGGCTTCGGCTTTTGTTTTTCCCTTCAATGCGGCGCTCATGACCGACGTCGAAGCTTTCGAAATCGCGCATCCCGCCCCTTCAAAACTGATATCCGTGATAACGTCGCCTTCGAGCTTAAGATAGAGCGTGTAGTGGTCCCCGCACAGCGGATTGTATCCTTCGATCTTCCTGTCCGCGTCATCCATTCTGCGAAAATTCCTCGGGCTCTTGTTATGATCGAGGATGACTTCCTGGTAGAGTTCTCTCAATGCCGACATTAGCTGAACACCCCGATCGCCTTGTGAATTCCCGCAGCAAGGAGGTCCACTTCTTCTTTTGTGTTGTACAATGCGAACGAGGCCCGGGCAGTCGCCGGAATTCCAAACCGCTGCATCACCGGCTGCGCGCAGTGGTGGCCCGTACGGATTGCGATGCCGTCGTCGTCGAGGATCGTTCCGATATCGTGAGGATGAACATTTTCCAGGACAAAAGAAACAACGCCCGCGCGCTGACGGCCATTCCCGATGATCCGGAGGCCCCTGATGCCTGAAAGAACTTCTTCGGCATACTCGAGGAGAGCGTGCTCATAGGCGGCCAGGCTCTCCATATCGATGGATCGTAAATAACCTATTGTGGCGCCCAATCCGACGCCCCCTGCGATGTTCGGCGTGCCGGCTTCGAATTTATTCGGCAAGTCGTTATAAATAGTTTTTTCAAATGTCACTGATTTGATCATATCTCCGCCCCCCTGGTACGGAGGCATTGCATCAAGCAGGTTCGCTTTTCCAAAGAGGATGCCGACGCCGGTCGGCCCGAACATTTTGTGCCCCGAGAAGGCATAAAAATCGCAGTCCAAATCACGCACATTCACGCGAAGATGCGGAATCGCCTGCGCCCCGTCGATGAGAACCGGGATGCCGTACGTGTGCGCCATCGCGATCATCTCTTTGATGGGATTGACGGTGCCCAAAGCATTGGAAACATGTGTCAGCGAGACGATCTTTACCCGCTCATCGAGAAGTTTCCGGTATTCATCGATCAGAAGGTCGCCGTTATCATCCATCGGGATCACGCGCAGCGTCGCATCCTTCTCCTCGCACAGCATTTGCCAGGGCACGATGTTCGAATGATGCTCCATTGCCGAGATCACCACAACGTCGCCCGGGCGGACATGCGTTCGTCCATACGAGGAGGCGACCAGGTTGATCGATTCGGTTGTCCCGCGGGTAAAAATAATCTCCTTCGTCGAGGAGGCGTTCATCCACTGCTGAATGTCCGTGCGCGCCTGCTCATACGACTGCGTCGCTTTGTCGCTCAGGAAATGGACGCCGCGGTGAATGTTCGAGTTCTCCTCGAGATAATAATGATTCATCGCATCGATGACCACCTGCGGTTTTTGGCTTGTCGCGGCATTATCGAGATAGACGAGCGGCTTGCCGTTCACCCAATGTTTGAGGATCGGGAAATCCTCCCTGATCCGTGCGACATCGAACACGCCTGCGCCGTGCGGACGTACATCCATCGTATGTTCGCGGACCTGGCTCACGAGCCCTGACGCCCCTTTTCCAAACGGTCATGAATCATCTCATGGAGCAGCTCGCGGAGTGGTTCCACCTTAATGCGGTCGATGACATCGCTTGCAAATGCGTAGATGAGCATGTCGCGGGCATTCTCGATCCCCACGCCGCGGGACCGTAAATAGAAAATCGCCTCTTCGTCGAGCTGGCCGATGGTAGCGCCATGCGTGCACTTCACGTCGTTCGCAAAGATCTCCAGCTGCGGCTTCGTATCCACAGAGGCTTCGTCGGAGAGAATGAGATTCTTATTGGTCTGCTTTGCATCGGTTTTTTGAGCCTCCTGACGGACTTTTATTTTTCCGTTAAACACACCCTTGGATTTTCCGGAGAGAATGCCCTTATACAATTCATGGCTCGGACAGTGAGGGCGCGCATGGTCGATCGTCGTGTGGTTATCGATATGCTGCTTTCCCGTGCCGAGATATAATCCGTTCAGCGTCGCCTCGGCTCCTTCACCGCCGAGCACTACAAGCACGTTATTGCGCACGAGCGACCCTCCGAGCGAGATCGCATTCGACGTGAAGCTGCTGCTGCGGTCCTGGGAAACGCTCAGATTGCTAATATGAAACGCGCGCTCGCTCTCAAGCTGAAGCTTATCGTATTCTACAATCGCGTTGCTGCCAAGCACCACTTCAGCGATCGCGTTGGTAAAGTATACGTTGTTCTTGAGGCTCACGTGGCTTTCGATGATCGCGCACTGGCTGTTGTCGTCCACGACAATAAGATTGCGCGGAAACACCGCAAACTCCGTTTCAAGTCCGGATGAGAGAAATACAAGATGCACCGGCAGATCGAGAACAATATTTTTCGGAACGGCCATGTAGAGGCCGTCGTAGAGAAAGGCGGTTCCAAGAGCGATGAAAGCGTTTGCACCCGCCTCAACGTGCCGCGCGAGATGCTTCTTCACCTGTTCGTCGTTGTTCCGGACAGCTTCGGCGAGGCTGCAGATCCGCACTCCCGCCGGCAACGATCCGATTTGTGAAAGCTCTTTTGAAAAATGTCCGTTGACGAAGACGACTCTGTGGCACGAAAGATTGTCGAGCGTGAACGGCTCGATGTCTTTTGCTGTCACTCCGTTGACCTTGTGGCTCACAACGGGGGTGAACTTGAGCTTCGCTATCGGTGAAACGTCCGTGTACTTCCATTCCTCATCGCGGGTCGTCGGGAATCCGAGCTTCTCGAATTCGGCGATCGCAGACTTGCGCAGGTCATGAGCGAACGATGCAGACTCGCCATTGAGGCTCTTTGCGAAGCTCTCGAAGCTGGCGACATACCAAGCGGTGGCCGGCGAATCGTTCTGCGTTTTTTTCACCATGTTACGCACCCACCGCAGGTTGTTCGTCCCTGACCCAATCGTATCCCTGTTCCTCAAGCTGCAGGGCAAGCTCTTTCGCGCCCGATTTTACGATCCGGCCGTCGACGAGGACGTGTACGAAATCCGGGACGATATAGTTGAGCAATCGCTGGTAGTGCGTTACGAGGAGAACTGCGTTTTCGTTGTTCCGCAGCTTATTAATGCCGTTCGACACAGTTCTCAATGCATCGATATCGAGCCCGGAATCGGTCTCGTCGAGAATCGCAAGCGACGGCTCAAGGATTGACATCTGGAAAATCTCGTTCCTCTTCTTCTCGCCGCCTGAAAATCCATGGTTGACCGGCCGGCTAAGAAGCGTTTCGTCCATTTCGACGATCTTCGCCCGGTCCTTGACGAGCTTCAGGAATTCGATGGCGTCGAGCTCTTCCAGTCCGCGATGTTTGCGAATAGCGTTCAGCCCAGCTTTCAAAAAATAGGTATTCGTAATGCCGGGAATTTCAACGGGGTATTGAAACGCCATGAAGACCCCTTCCCTGGCACGCTCCTCCGGATCCATGTCCAGCAAGTCCTTGCCGTTGTACATGACCTGGCCATCCGTCACAGTGTACGACTCCCGCCCCGCGAGCACCTGGGCAAGCGTGCTTTTGCCGGAACCATTCGGCCCCATGATGGCATGAACTTCGCCTTTGTTGATCGTTAAGTTGATGCCGCGAAGAATTTCGCGGTCATTCACTGATGCATGTAAGTTGATGATTTGAAGCATGATGATAAATTTCCGATTTCAGATGATGAATGTTGGTGTTAACTACCCGGTGCTTATGTAAATTCTTGTCGTCGTAGATGGCTGATGCGTGGTCCGCGACTTTTACCCCACGCTTCCTTCAAGACTGATCCCGAGCAGCTTTTGAGCCTCTACCGCAAATTCCATCGGCAGCTCCCGGAAGACCTCTTTGCAGAAGCCATTGACGATCATGTTGACGGCGTCTTCGGTCGACAGGCCGCGCTGCTTGCAATAAAAGATCTGATCTTCTCCGATCTTGGAAGTCGACGCCTCATGTTCAATGCGTGCAGTCGTGTTCTTCACTTCCATATAGGGAAACGTATGTGCGCCGCACTGGTCGCCGATCAGGAGTGAATCGCACTGGGAGAAATTTCTTGCGCCGGTGGCATTCTTTTGAATTCTCACAAGCCCACGATAAGAATTTTGACCGTGTCCCGCCGAAATGCCCTTCGAGACGATCGTGCTTTTCGTGTTCTTGCCGATATGGATCATTTTCGTCCCGGTGTCGGCCTGCTGGTAATTGTTCGTCACCGCGACCGAATAAAATTCGCCGACCGAATTCTCGCCCTGGAGAATGCAGCCCGGATACTTCCACGTTATCGCCGAACCTGTCTCGACCTGCGTCCATGTAATCTTGGAGTTTTTTCCCTGGCATTTACCGCGCTTCGTGACAAAGTTGTAAATGCCTCCTTTGCCCTCTTTGTCGCCGGGATACCAGTTTTGAACGGTCGAGTACTTCACGGTAGCGTTATCCAGCGCTACGAGCTCGACAACTGCGGCATGAAGCTGGTTTTCATCGCGCATCGGCGCGGTGCAGCCCTCGAGATAACTGACATAGGCTCCTTCTTCGGCAACGATAAGCGTGCGCTCGAACTGGCCGGTTTCCTTTGCATTAATCCGGAAATAGGTAGAGAGTTCCATCGGGCATCGTACGCCCTTCGGAATATACGCGAATGAACCGTCGCTAAAGACCGCCGAATTCAACGCCGCAAAAAAATTGTCGCTGTGCGGGACAACTGAGCCGAGCCATTTCTTGACCAGATCGGGATGTTCCCGGACTGCCTCGGAGAACGAGCCAAAAATGACTCCCAATTCTTTCAACTTTTCCTTAAATGTCGTGGCTACCGAAACGCTGTCGAAGACTGCGTCCACCGCGATACCGGCGAGGCGCTGCTGTTCGATCAAAGGGATGCCAAGCTTTTCATACGTCTTGAGAATTTCAGGATCGATCTCATCGAGGCTCTTTGGCTGCTTCTTCTGCCTGGGGGCAGAATAGTAGATCATATCCTGGTAATTGATAGGGCCGTACTTGACGTTTGCCCACGTCGGCTCCTCCAGTGTCAGCCAATGACGGTATGCCTTTAGCCGCCATTCCAGCAGCCACGCCGGCTCCTGCTTCTTTTCCGAGATCAGCCGAATAACATCTTCGCTCAAACCTTTTGGAATCGTTTCTGCGTCGATCTCGGTGACGAAGCCGTACTTGTACTCCTTCGTCGCTAATTGTTCTATGGTATTGGTTTCGGTACTCATGTTACGATGCTTTCTTTTCCACTCGTGGAAGTGCAAATTCAGGGTAATTCAGAAGCCACGCCTGATAATCTATTTTTTTAAATATTCCGGACTCTTCGAACTTGGATCCCACCTGCCGGGCGACCGACTCGCCTTCTGAATAGCCTGTCTTCATTCCGTGTTCTTCAAGATACGATAACACGCCGTAGTGGAAATCCCTGAAAAATACGTTTGACTGATGAATGAGCGTAAACTTTGATTTCAGATACTTTAAAAATTCCGTTTGATTCCGGAGAATGAGGTCGGTTTCTTTCATGGTGATTAATGTTGTGAGATGACAGACTCTTGTTTCCGGCGATATGCCGGGCTCAGCTGACGTAATTTCTTTACGCTCTCGATAACTCTGGAGATCGTATACTCTACCTCTTCTTCCGTCGTAAAACGCCCCAGGCCGAAACGAATGGCTGAGTGCAGGCGTTCCTGCGGCAGTTTCAGAGCTTTCAGGACATAGGACGGCTGGGGGTCGGCGGTGCTGCATGCGGAGCCGGTGGAAACAGCGATATCCTTCATGCTCATCATCAGCGCGTTATCTTCAACGTGGAGAAAGCTCACGTTCAGGTTGTTCGGCAAACGGTCGGTCGCGTGGCCGTTGAGAACCACGTCGCCGAGCTGTCCGGTGAATTCACGGAGCATCTTATCCCGCCATGTCCTTAATCTCGCCGGCTCCGTTTGTAATTCCTTCGTGGCGATATCAAGCGCTTTCGCAAGGCCGGCAATTCCGGGCACGTTGAGCGTACCGGAACGCAATCCGCGCTCCTGTCCTCCGCCGTCGAGCTGAGGTGCGAGCGTAATTTTCGGATTCTCGCTTCTGATGTACAGCGCGCCGATTCCCTTGGGACCGTAGATCTTGTGTCCGCTCAATGAGAGCAGGTCAATATGCATTGATTCGACATCCAGCGGAATCTTTCCGACTGCCTGCGTGGCATCGGTATGAAACGCCACAGCGTGCTTCCTGCAGATCTCTCCCACCTCACGCAGAGGCTGGAGGACGCCAATCTCATTATTCGCTGCCATGACGGAGACGAGAATCGTCTTCTGCGTGAACGCTGCTTCGAACTGGTGCAGATCTATCATGCCGGATTCATCGACAGGAAGAAACGTCACTTCATATCCATACTTCTCCAGCCGCTTGCATGTATCGAGCACCGATTTATGCTCGGTCTGGACGGTGATGATGTGGTTTCCCTTCTGCCGGAGCGATTCTGCGATCCCTTTGAGCGCCAGGTTGTTTGACTCAGTCGCTCCGCCGGTAAAAACAATTTCATTTTTCCGAGCGTTAACAATCCCGGCAATCGTCGAACGTGAAGATTCTACTGCCTCTTCGGCAACCCATCCAAACCGGTGCTGACGGCTTGCAGGGTTTCCAAACGATTCGGTAAAGAACGGCAACATTGCCTCGAGGACCCGGGGATCGACGGGAGTCGTCGCGTGATAGTCCATGTAGACCGGGGTTTTCACCTACACCATCTCCATAATCGTAAGATCGTTGAGCACGCGGTTAATCGTTCCTTGCAGTTTTACCAATGGGTTCTTGATCGTGCATGTTGTATGGATGATACAGTTCTGCGGGCTCTCCGACTCGCACTGAATGATCGTAACTGCAGACTTCCCTTCGATTACGTTGATGACATCCGAGACCTTGAGCTCCTCTGCGTTTCGCGCCAGAGTATACCCGCCGTGAACGCCCTGATAGGAAGAGATAAATTTTTCCCGCGCCAGCTTCTGCATGACTTTTGCCAGGAGCTCGTACGGCAGATGGTATTTTTCCGCGATCTCCTTGGTCGTGACAATGGTCCCGGCCGGACACATCGCCATGTGCCTGACGGCGATCAGGCCATACTCTACTCTTTTTGAAAGCTGGAACATTTTTAAATACGACTCTTTAAGTCTTAGTTTACCTCAAAAAAAGATTCCGAAACCACGGAATCTTTTCAAATCGCTCTATTGAATCGAAATCAATAGAGGATAATTAGTTCATGCTAATTTTGACACGCTTTCCTTCGTTTGACACGGGTCCATGCAGGCTTACTTCAACCTTGTCGAGATCGATATGCACAAGTTCTTCACAATATGCGCATACTTTCGTTACCTGGCGATCAAAATTAATAGGATTACCGCAGCATGGGCAACTCGTGATCACAATTCCAATGACTTTTGCCTTTTGCTTCACGTTTAAGCTGTCCTTTCCAAAAAATGCCTCAAATTGATGAATTTTTCAATATCGGTTGGCTTTTGCAACCGTAAATATAAACAATAATTTTAGAAAATCAATCCCCTCAGTGAGATTTTTCCACAATTTTTTTGATGTCGCAAAATGCCCTAATTCTGAGGATTTTATGGACTTAGGAGCAGATGCGGAACATTGATCTTCTTAAATTAGGATACCTCAACTGACGAAAAGGTTTACAGAAAAGTTTTTTTTACTTGTTGCCTGAAAAAATTTCCTGGGTAAAGATTATCTAACAGCGGCTGTTCATGATTTGGTTCCGGCCTAAAATCCCGGAGCGAACAGCCTCAAAATACTCCAAACACTTGTATTTCGTGCATAATCTGACTAACTTATTGAATACTTATGAAGATTGGAATAGCGTGTTATCCTACCTATGGAGGTAGCGGTGTCGTTGCTGCGGAATTGGGAAAAGCCTTGGCTGAACGGGGTCATCAGATCCACTTTATCAGCTATGCGATGCCCATCAGGCTGGATGGATTCAGTGGGAACATTGTATACCACGAAGTAGAGGTCTCCAATTACCCTCTGTTTGATTTTCCGTTGTACACCCCGGCCCTTGCCAGCAAGATTGTTGAGGTTTCAAAGTTTGAACAGCTGGATATCCTCCATGCGCATTATGCTATTCCTCATGCTACAAGCGCCTATCTCGCTAAGCAGATTTTGGGAAGCAGCGGGCCTCAGATCGTAACCACCCTTCACGGTACCGACATTACCCTCGTCGGCCTCGAACCGAGTTATCTCCCTGTGATGAAATTCAGCATAGAGCAAAGCGACGGCGTCACCGCGGTATCACGTTTTCTGAAAGAGAAGACCCTGACGAACTATAATATCAATAAGGACATCAGGGTTATACCGAATTTTATCGATCCTGAAAAGTACAAGCGGATCGACTCCTCCGCTCTCTGCGGCAGCATCGTATCCAAAGGCGAAAAAGTCCTCATTCACGTCTCGAATTTCCGGCAGGTCAAGCGCGTCCCCGATGTCATCAGGATTTTCCACCTCGTCCAGCAGAAGATCCCTTCAAAGCTGCTGCTTGTCGGCGACGGTCCTGATCGGTCGAACTGCGAGAAGCTGGTGCGGGAACTGGACATTGTCAACGACGTGAAGTTTCTTGGCAAGCAGAGTGAGCTCGTTCCCCTTCTCTCAGCCTCGGATCTGTTTCTCATCCCCAGCCAGTCTGAGAGCTTCGGATTATCCGCGCTCGAAGCGATGGCATGCGAGATCCCGGTAATCTCTTCAAGTGTCGGAGGGCTGCCGGAACTCGTTGCGCACGGAGAGACCGGCTATATCGCGGAAATAGGGGACGTCGAACGGATGGCGAAATATGCGGTCGATTTACTTACGAACGAGGCCCGCTACAAGCTCTTCGCAGCCGCGGCCCGCAAGCGGGCAATCGAGGTCTTTGCAGCCGACAAAGTGGTCGACCAGTACGAACAATACTACGAACAGATTCTTTCTGAAAAATCAGTCCCAGCAAAATAATCTCTAAATGGAATCTCTAAACTACCTGTGGTCAATCCTCCCAACATTTTTCATCCGGGGAGGATTCGCCGTTTTATGCGGCGCTATTATCGGCATCGAGCGTGAGCGAAAAGGCAAGCCTGCGGGCTTTCGCACCAACACGTTAATCTGTTTCGGATCGGCATTGTATATGCTTGTCGGAGAATTTATTTATGGCAAGTTGAACACCGCATCGATCGATCCGACACGCATTGCCGCCCAGGTTGTTACCGGAATAGGTTTTCTGGGCGCGGGCACAATAATCCAATCCCGCGGTACCATCACCGGGCTTACCTCAGCCGCAACGATCTGGGTCGTGGCGGGTATCGGGCTCGTCGTCGGTGCAGGGTTCCCGATGCTCGGATTACTGTGTGCCTTACTTACACTGGGTACTCTCGTTCTTCTTACGAAGATCGAGCCGAGACTTCTGGGAAAATGCCATTTCGTGAACTGCAATATTGTTTTCTCTGATGACGGCGGCCAGGCACGGGCCGAGCTCGCGACAATCCTTACGGAACATGACGTCGATATGGCAAAAACGGATATCGAGAAACTCGACCAGGGACGTTCGCAGCTCAAGGTAAGCGTTTGCGATAAGCATCCTTCGCATTCCCGATTTCTCGCGGAGCTGTGGCATGCTCCGGGGGTCATAGAAATCGTCAGAGAAAAATAATTAGTCTTGCCCTTCACTATGAAGAGATGCGGTGCAGTTCTTTTCACACTTTTCTTCATACTGCCCCTTTGGGAATCGCTGCATGGCCAGGAAGGCCGCACGAAGAATCCCACGATCGAGAGCATCGTTAAGGAAATCTCACCCGACAGCATCCGCAGCAATGTCGGGAC
>DATJGD010000099.1:0-14662 GCA_035495255.1 Bacteroidota bacterium
ACGTTCGTGGCGACAAGCAGTTCCTTCGCCCAATCTGGGTGGGTTGGCCAGTCAAGCGGGACCACAAATCTTCTCATCGGAGTTTTCTTTAATGACGCCAGCACAGGGACTGCGGTAGGAAATAGTGGAACGATCCTCCGCACAACAGACGGCGGGGCGACCTGGACAGGCCAGACAAGCGGGACAACACAAAATCTCTTCGGGGTTTTCTTCACCGACGCCACCACAGGGACTGCGGTAGGAACTGGTGGAACGATCCTCCGCACAACAAACGGAGGGGCGACCTGGACAAGCCAGTCAAGCGGGACAACGAATGATCTCCGGAAAGTTTACTTCACCGACGCCAGCACGGGGACTGCGGTAGGAAGTTCTGGAACGATACGCCACACAACAAACGCCGGGACGACGTGGACAAGCCAGACAAGCGGGACAATCCAAACTCTCAACGGAGTTTTCTTCACGGACGCCAGCACGGCGACCGTGGTAGGAACTGGTGGAACGATCCTCCACACAACAAACGCCGGGACGACGTGGACAAGCCAGACAAGCGGGACAACGAATCCCCTCACCGGAGTTTACTTCACCGACTCCAGCACAGGAACTGCGGTAGGATCTATTAGTGGAATGATCCTCCGCACGACAAACGGCGGGGCAACCTGGACAAGCCAGACAAGTGGGACAACGAACCCTCTGCGAGGAGTTTCGTTTACTGACGCTACCACAGGGACTGCGGTAGGAGACCTCGGAACGATCCTCCACACGACAAACGCCGGGGCGACTTGGACAAGTCAGTTAAGCGGGACGGTGAATGGTCTTAGCAGTGTGTTCTTCATAGACGTCAGCACAGGGACTGCTGTGGGAGCGGCAGGGATAGTCCTGCACACGACGACAGGAGGGATAACATGGGTTCAAGAGGATTTGAACGGCCAGATCCCGGGCACCTTTGCGTTGGAACAGAATTATCCAAATCCCTTCAACCCAACAACGACAATTTCGTTTACTCTGCCTGTACAGTCGTTGGTGACACTTAAGGTCTTTGATCTCTTGGGGAGAGAGGTGGGGCTCATCCTCTCCGAGGAATTGCCTGCGGGAAAGTATTCACAAGGATGGAGCGCCACAGGGTTCTCCAGCGGCGTCTATTTCTATCGACTCCAGGCTGGATCATTCCGTGAAACAAAGAGACTTGTTTTGCTCAGGTAGACGGGCGACTGCAGTTAGCAGCGGTAGCTGCAAATGCACTCATGCTCTGGAAGAGAGGGAGAACAATCTATGAAAACTGATGATCTGACTGACGATCCGAAAATCCTGCGCAACATAGAATCAAATCCACGAGCATATTTCGTCAAGCGAGGCCTTGTTCTTGCTCTTCTCACTCTGGGTTTGATTGCGTTGACGACAACCTACTTCGCCGCCGTGAATACTCCCGGAACGGCGAAATTCACGGGTGACAATGAAATTCTATTGTTTACCATCATTCTTATCTTTGAAGTTTACTATTATCGACAAACGCGGAAAGGGTACAGAGCTTATAAACAAATGAAGCATGGAACGTGACGGATCTCTCCGTGAGGATACTGTGATAGGTCGCCATACCCCTCGCAATCAATGATGAATCGATCCTTCACGCGCTTGCTCGTGCAACTTCAGCTAACGCACAAAACGACGACCTTGGAATTTGCGCGGGAAGAAAAGCCTTACTCAATATTTTTGCCAGACGTTATGTGCCATTTGCGTTGACAGATTAGTTAACTTGACGACAAAGTGAGATGAACAAGAGAATTCTCATTCTTTGTACCGGAAACTCAGCCCGAAGTCAGATGGCGGAAGGCTTGCTCAAGTCGTTTGATTCCAAATTGCAAGTATCTTCCGCTGGTACCAATCCGGCAGAGAAGGTCAGCCCTTTTGCTGTCAGAACAATGCGGGAACTTGGCATCGATATCTCAGACCACCATCCTAAGAATGTCGAACAATTCATCAATCAATCCTTCGATTATGTCATCACTGTATGCGACAACGCGACGGAGACTTGCCCCGTTTTTGTCGGTCAGGTTACGCACCGACTCCACATCAGTTTCGAAGATCCTGCCGAAGCACGGGGAACAGACGACCACGTTCTCTCCGTCTTCAGACGTATTCGGGATGAAATCAAGCGAACGTTTTACCAGCTTTACGCTCAAACACTGAGTCAAGAATAGACAATGCAAATCTCTAAGCAACTCTCATTCATCGACCGCTACCTTACACTTTGGATTTTTTTTACAATGGCTGCCGGGGTTTTCTTCGGTTTCTTCTTTCCTGCCATTGGCGGCTTTTGGGATACGTTCAAGTCTGGAACGACAAACATTCCAATTGCCGTCGGGCTTATTTTGATGATGTATCCGCCGTTGGCAAAAGTGCGTTATGAGGAACTGCCAATTGTCTTCAAGAATACTCGTCTCCTTTTTTTGTCTTTGCTTCAAAATTGGATCGTCGGTCCCATTGTTATGTCCGTGCTTGCGATCATTCTTCTACCCGATAAACCTGAAATGATGGTTGGGGTGATTCTCGTCGGTCTTGCAAGGTGTATTGCAATGGTCTTGGTCTGGAATGATCTGGCAAAGGGCGATTCCGAACTTGCGGCGGGGCTTGTCGCTTTCAACGCATTGTTCCAGGTTTTACTCTACTCTGTTTATGCCTACTTCTTCATTACAATCCTTCCGCCGCTTTTCGGGTTGAGCGGGGCAATCGTTGATGTCTCCATTGGTGAAATCGCATCTACGGTTCTCATTTACTTGGGCATACCTTTCGCCGCCGGTATTCTCACCAGATTTGTTCTTGTTCATCTCAAGAATAAGGAATGGTATCACAGGGATTTCATTCCGAGACTGTCGCTGGTAACCCCAATTGCACTGCTCTTTACAATCTTTGTGATGTTCTCGTTGAAAGGTGATGTCATCGTCCAGTTACCTCTCGATGTCATTCGAGCTGCTATTCCCTACTCACTCTACTTTGCCGTGATGTTCTTCATTACATTTTTTCTTGCACGCCGAATGGGAACATCGTATCCCAAAACGGCAACGGTCGCATTCACAGCAGGAAGCAATGATTTCGAACTCGCCATTGCCGTGGCTGTCGCAGTGTTTGGTATCAATTCTCAGGTAGCCTTTGCGACAGTAATCGGGCCGCTTGTCGAAGTTCCTGTTCTCATCAGTTTAGTAAATGTGTCGCTTAGATTTCAGAAGAAGTATTTTGCTCCATGTGAGCAAGCCTCCGCCACGATTGAAATCGAGACCAGATGAACGCAAACGGCACATAGCAGCAGGCACTACGATGCTCACTCATTTTGTCGGTGATATTATTGTGTTCGCTCCACTTGTTTTGCCGCAGAAGAATTTGTCATTTGATAGCGGCACAACAAACGGCGTAATGCCTGCAGACGTTATGTGCAATTGCTTTGCTGTTAATGGAAAAGTCATGAAGCCGAAGCTTGAGACTCATTGGAAGCTTTGGATCATTCTACTCATTGGTTGCCTAAATTCTGTCTTCTCGAATCAAGGGTCAGCGTGTCAGTGTTTTTCTGGACCTCCATGTGATGCATACAAATACTCCAGTGTTGTATTCGTCGGTGAACTGCTAGGACGACAAGACTCCGGCTTCGCATGGGGAAATGTTGGGCGGTTTGGTATCCTTTACTCCTTCAAGGTCACCAAATGGTACAAAGGGACACAATCGGATGAAATACAAATCATGTCTGGCGTTGGTGGAGGTGATTGCGGATATTTCTTTGATAAGGGAATACCCTATCTGATTTACGCTGACTCTATCCGAGGGGGTATCCTCTACACTGACATTTGTACTCGAACTCGTCCACTCCGAGAAGCCACCATTGATTTGTCGTACCTCGATAATCTGCCAAGATCAGCTGAGCAAACCCACGTTTGGGGTAGCGTGATGGAGTTTGATAGTCTTACCGACTACTACATTAAATTCAAACCTCGCCCCAGAGTTGAAGTTAGCACGGTTTCTAATGGAAGCCATCTGCGAACTTTTTCAGACAGCCTTGGCAACTTCGAGTTTATCGATCTTCCGCCCGACAGTTACAAGTTCAGTATTACGGTGCCTCGCAATTTCGAGCTCGAATATGGAGATGCTTATACCGAAGTTCGATTGGTACCCTCAGGTTGTACCACAATTCCACTCACACTTGTTCCCGATGGTCGCATAACTGGTCGGATATTGGATAGTGGTGGCAAACCAGTGCCGAAGATCGACGTTGAGTTAGTAGCAGTAGACTCCATTTATTCAAAGAATTCGTATTTATACATCATCGGTACTAGTGGATACACGAATCAAAACGGGCAATATACCATTCGAAGAGTTCCACCTGGCCAATATTTTGTTGGTATCAATCTGGGGGTTCGGGTTTCTGGCAGACAAGTCTATCCGCCAACATTGCTCTCGCAACGAGTCGCTCGTCGAGTCTCTATCGGTCTCGGTGAATATCTGGACAATATTGATATCCGCATCGATCAATGAAATCGGATGAATACAATGATCATTAAGCTCGTAAAGGAACTGCACATACCACGGCAAACAACGACATTGGAAATGCCATGATTAAGAAAAGCCTCACTCAATATTTTTGTTCACTAGAATAACAATTAGACGTTCACAAAACCATTGCGTTGTTTGCCGAGACGTTATGAGCAATGCGCGCACAGGGAACCGTTTATGAGACAACCGTTATTCATGTATATATGTATTCTCGGCACTGTCATTGTTGTCAATAGTTGCACCAACTCAACTGAACCTCGCCTATACCCGGTTTCGCTTGTTTCTAATCCATCGTTTGAGATCAGTGGAAACCCCACACTTGATGGATGGAAAATATTAGATTCGACGTCCGTTCGACTTGTCGAAGACACCCCAAGCGCAGGGGGAAGATGGTCGCTCCGACTAGAGGCATCTGCCTTTCCCGGAAGCGCAGCATACACAAAGGTTCCGGCATCCCAAGGCAGGCATCGATACAGATCTTCTTTTTGGTGCAAACGTGCAGGAGTTACTCTTGGTTCTGCTGGCATCTTCTTTCTACCGCACGATACCAGTTCGATGTTGCTTAACTTTCTTCCGGTACACGACACAGTTTGGACGTTCCACTCTTTCCTTGACACGGTGAACGCCAACGCGGGAGACAGCTTGAGAATCATTTTGGTTGGCGGAACTAACGACGACGGAGTTGGCCGGACGTTCTTCGATTTGTGCAAACTGGAGGGACTCGATTGAAGCGCATGCTGCACATTGCGCGGCAAACAACAGGGACAGAAGAATCATGAGAATTACACTCCAACATATGTCAGCATTTCTCATCACTCTTACACTCTTTGGCGCACCATCCTGGCAACATCTCAACGCTCAGATTCGTACTCGCATTGGAGTTAACGCTGGAATTAATTTTGCAAATCAAACCCATAGTTTTCCCGGCTTTGATTTTTCCACCAGCACTCGCACCGGGCTTACACTTGGAGGGATCGTGGAATTAAGTATCTCTGATCTCTGGCGTATTCAGATAGAGCCGAGATACATTCAAAAAGGGATGAAGGTTCCTGGTATCGTTGTGACAATCGGTCAGTCTCCGGAACCAGTGGGGACTATAGATGCGATCGATAGACTCGATTACTTTGAGATTCCGCTCCAGCTAAAAGCAATATCAACGCCGGCTGATATTCGATTCTTTGGTTACCTTGGACCGAGCGTCGGTTTTCTTCTTACCGCCAAAGAAACAGCTGAAGGGTATCCGACTCCGGGTTACACTGATACCACAAGGGACATTACATCGTTTTTTAATAATATTGATTTCTCGCTCGATGCAGGAGGCGGGGCAGAATTTCGAATTTCTCCAGATGTTTCGCTTTATGCCGACGCACGGTATTCACACGGCTTGGTCAATATTTCCGATTCGGACATTATTACAACCAAGTCGTACGGCTTCCAGATGCACATTGGTGCTCTGTTTGATCTATGATTAATCGGAGCACTGCGGCGAACACCGCAAGAACGAGGGAAGAAAATCATCCCGTCTTGTTATAACGAAATATTACCGCTATATTCCTCCATGCTCGAACGAACACGTCTCCGGCGGTAGCCCGGGAGGTCGTTTCAGCAGCCCCGAGTAATCAGCCGGGACACTACATCAGCTTCTTCAGTACGACACATCACCGGCGAGCGTAGCCTCGCACCGTTCTTTCAACCGTAACAATACACCCGCAGTCCCAGCGCATGGGTGTCCCCATTTCATAATATTGTCAAGGGCAGGAGTATGACATCGAACGATATGATCAAACATAGCTTCTCACTTTTCATTGCGGTCTTGTGCCTTAGCGTTCCGGCCGGAGGCCGGCAGCTTCCATCGAATCTTGATGAGAATAAATCCATGATGAAGAGTGAGATAGAACGGTATACTAAACTCTTTACAGCGTCGAACACTTCCGGTTCTTCGGGGGAAGGCATTGACGTTACGTATTACAATCTCGAGCTGAGCATCACATCGTCACCGCAGTATCTGCGGGGAGTGGCGACAATGGAAGCTCTGAGCTTACGGAACGGACTTGATTCAATAACGCTCGACCTCATGGCCGCGTTGACGATCGATTCCGTGAAATCCGACGGTGTTCAAGTCGATTTTTCTCAGGGCGCATCGACGTTCGTCGTGTCGCTTGATCATGCATATAACCTGAATGAGCCTTTGAACGTCGAAATCTATTACCGGGGTTTGCCGGGCAGCAGTGGGTTCGGAAGTTTTGCGTTCTCCTCACACTCAGGCGCACCGTGGATCTGGAGCCTCAGCGAGCCGTACGGCGCAAAAGACTGGTGGCCGTGCAAGGACCATCCGAGCGACAAGGCGGATTCGGCGGACATCATCGTGACATGTGACTCATCCTTCAGGGTCGGTTCCGAGGGGAAGCTCGTCTCGGTTGTCAATAACGGGAATGGCACTGCGACCCATCACTGGTCGGTCCGTTATCCGATTTCCACGTATCTCATTTCGATCGCGATCACCAACTATGCGCAGTTTTCAAATTGGTTCAGATATTCTCCCACCGACTCGATGGAGGTTCTTAATTATGTTCTGCCGGAACACCTCTCGACGGCCCAGGCAGTTCTTCCCCTCACGGTACAGATGCTGGGGATTTATTCGGATCTCTTCGGGCTTTATCCGTTCATATCTGAAAAATATGGGCACAGCGAGTTCGGCTGGGGAGGCGGGATGGAACACCAGACCATGACCTCCTTCGGCGGCTACAGCGAAGGGCTCGTTGCCCACGAGCTTGCGCATCAGTGGTTCGGCGATATGATTACGTGCCGGAAGTGGCCCGACGTCTGGCTAAACGAAGGCTTCGCAACCTATCTGACAGCACTCTACTATGAGCGTCAATACGGCGCCGGGTCGTACTGGAGCTACATGAACAGCCAGATGAGCTCCGCAAAGACTGCGACGGGGACCATTTCCGTCACGGATACGATGAATATCGGCAGGCTTTTTAGCGGATCTCTCGTCTACGCCAAAGGCGCTACTGTTCTCCACATGCTCCGTCACGTCCTTGGGGATAGCGTTTTCTTCCAGGCAATGTATTCGTATGCCAACGATCCCGCATTCAAATACGGTACCGCGTCGACGGAAGACTTTCGTGCTGTCTGCGAGGCCGTATCGGGAAAGAATCTTGAGTACTTTTTCAACGAGTGGATCTACGGGGAGAAGTATCCCAGATATTACTTTGTTTGGTCATCGGCAGAAGGAGCGGGCGGATACCAAGTGACGCTTACGATCAGTCAAACGACAGGCACACTCAACCCTGCCCACTTCGTCATGCCGATCGATGTTAAGCTCACAGGAACAGGATGGGATACGACGCTCGTGGTATTCAATGATTCTGTGACACAATCATTTTCCTTTGAAGTTTCGCACGAGCCGGTCTCCGTCCAGCTCGATCCGGACAACTGGATTCTCAAAGAGACACCGCCGGTGTTGACATACTCAACAACGTCCCTCCCATTCTCTTCGGTGCGGATCGGCGAAACAAAGGTCAGCAGCGTCACCCTTACGAACCTCATAGGATTTCCGGTGAAAGTCACTTCCATAACTTCGGATAACGCCGAGTTTGCGGCAATCCCCGACAGCGCAACGATCCCGCCGGGCACGAGCAGAAAATTTAACGTCTCTTTTTCACCTGCAACGCTGGGCATTCGCTCAGCGCAGCTCCGGTTCACCTATAACAGCTTCGGTTCCCCAACGCAGGTTGAAGCTCACGGCGTCGGGGCCCCGCCCCAATTCGTGTGCAGCGTTTCCAGAGGGTGGAATTTGTCCTCGGTTCCTGTCACGCCTGTTGATGCACGGAGGAGCATGCTTTACCCAACTGCAATTTCCGGGGCGTATTGCTATGTCGCCGATTCCGGGTATGTTACACGGGACACGCTGCGCACGGGGGCCGGATACTGGATAAAATTCAACTCGGATCAGCCTGTTACCCTTAACGGTTTCCCGGTTTTCTGCGATACGATCGATGTTGTAGAAGGATGGAATCTCATCGGATCGATATCGCAGGCTGTTTCAACGATGAATATCATCTCGCAGCCCCCTGGAATCGAAACATCCCCTTTCTTCGGATATTCCGGGATATATTTTCAGGCCGACACCATTCGGCCAGGCGAGGGATACTGGGTTCATGCGGATCAGCCGGGCAAGCTCATTCTCTGCGCTTCCGTAGAAGCGCCTCCGGAACAACGCATCCGTATCGCTGCGACAACCGAATTGCCGCCGGCTGCGCCGGCGGATCCCGATCTTCACCGTGACATCCCGGCTGCATACTCTTTGCATCAAAATTATCCGAATCCGTTTAACCCCGGCACGACGATTGGCTTCGACATTCCGGTGCCGGAATTTGTATCTTTGAAAATCTATAATGTGTTGGGGGAAGAAGTGGCGAGACTCGTGGATGAACATCGTGATGCGGGAAGATATGAAGCACGAATTTCAACCGAAACCGGGGAAGGGCAAAAGCTCACGAGCGGTGTGTACTTCTACCGGTTGACGGCCGGAACGTTCAGCGATGTTAAAAAGCTTTTGTTGATGAAATAATATGGAAAAGGCAGAACGTCAAAAATCGGGGCACGCAGCGACATAGCAATTTAAGAAGTCAGTTCGACTATCCATGACACAAGCATTCTCGAACATCTATGAGGACAAGGACAGGGCCGAGTCGTACGACCGGCTCGAGTTTCCGGGGACGTACTACTTAGCATACCGGGATTTACCCGCGATTATCTCGAAGCATGTGCAGGGTACGAAAGCCCTTGATTTCGGATGCGGGACAGGACGCTCCACGCGATTTCTTCAGAATCTGGGATTCAATGTCGTCGGCGTGGATATTGCCGAACAAATGCTATCGCTGGCCCGGAAGCGCGATCCCGACGGAGAGTACCTGCTTCTTACAGATGACGCCCTCACGGGCCTCGATCTCAATAGCTTCGATCTCGTTCTCTCAGCATTCACGTTTGACAATATACCGACGATGGAAAAGAAAGTCCGGCTCCTGTCATCCATCAGACGATTGCTCAGACTGCACGGCTGCATTATCAACCTTGTCTCCTCCCCGGAAATCTATGTCAATGAGTGGGCATCGTTCTCAACGAAGGATTTTCCTGAGAACCGCACGGCGAGAAGCGGTGATAAAGTATCAATCATCATGCTCGATGTCCCGGATAGCAGGCCCGTCGAAGATATTACCTGGTCAGATGAAGATTACCTTGAGACCTATCGCAGTGTTGGTTTGGTTCCGATCGAAATCCGACGGCCGTTGGCGGCAGCTGCCGAACCCTACGCATGGGTGTCTGAGACGAAGATTGCGCCTTGGGTTATCTATGTCCTCAAATCGATGATCTAAGAAGGGCAACAAACTAAAACCAACGAGGTGAACAATGGAAACTGAGTCTGCGTTCGTAAAAGTATTAGCAACCGATTCGCTGGCAGACATTGCTCTAATCAAGAGTGTCTTGGAGGGTGAAGATGTACAGTATTATCTTCAGGGGGAAAACACGAAGTTTTTACGGCCGGTTGATCCTGTTCTTCTCATGGTAGCCAAGGAAGAGGTCAACACAGTTCTTGAACTTCTCAGGCCGCTCAAATTATCGTTTGTCCCCTTCAATTGGGCGAACGAAGATAATGGATGAAAAGGGATTCACCCTTTTAGAGCAGTCAATTCTGGACTGGATCGCCCGGAAGACATCTGATTCTGCCTTACGATCTCAAATTGAGAACGCGGTACCTATTCATCGGGAGTATACAGGTGTGGGATGGCTTGTCGACATTGAAGTTCCCGAACCACGAACGCGGCTTGAGGCCAATGTGAAGAACCCGATCGACGGGCCCTGTATTCGGAGCCCGCAGATCGAACACAGAGGCGGTAGCATAGTATTTCATGAACATGGTGTCATCACGCTGCTGGAATTGTATTCTTACGGCGATCGCTTTGAGAAAGAACTCATTCGATATGAATTATACGATTGACGCGAATTAGTCACAATGAGAAAGGATAGAGCATGAAGAATCGAATTTTGTTGTTGTTCACGATTTCCGTTCTTGTCACTCTCACCGGTTGTTTTCCTGGTGGTGCTTCCAATTCAGCCACTCAACCAGCCGGATTCTTTTCAGGCGTGTGGCATGGTTGGATAGCACCCATTTCACTGATTGTCGGGATCTTCAACCACAGCGTAAGGATTTACGAGGTTAACAATACCGGCTGGTGGTACGATCTCGGATACTACATGGCAGTCATTGCCGGTTTTGGCGGGATTGCATTATCCAGACGAAAGAAGAAATCCGAATCCTGAGCAATTAACTTTATGGGACAACGGGCAACTCAACGTACTGTCAAGAATCTCACGCTCTTCTTGCCTCTGGTCGTCTCATTCATGACGTTCTCATGTTATGCCAGCACGGCCGTCAACGCTCAATTCGACTCCCTGCAGCAAGGCATGACAATCTCACAAATAACTTCTGCCATTGGTTCGCCGGATCATCTGGTAGGCGAACTAACTACTGCATACGGTCAGCGTGTTGTCGTTTGGGAGTACGAAAAGGTCTTGGGGCGCTTCCTTCTTCTTCCGGCCGATCATACGACGGTATGGATCTATCTCCTCGATGGCACGTATCTTAAGTATACACCCCGGGGTGACTGGAAATCGGTGGCAAGGGAACTTTACAGGACAAATTTTACAAAACCATCATAATACCATGAAGACATTTCACTTGCTGCTCTTGTGTGGCGTGTTTGGCGTTGGGCTAAATCTTGCTACCGCCCAGCATCCGTCCAGCGCACTACAGCCTTACACGGAATTTCTCGCAACCCAAGACATGCCGGCGAAGGACTACGTCCTCAGCCTATTCAACACGTATGATCTTGTCATTCTTTGCGAGCGGGATCACCGGGACACCACGCAGTATGATTTGTTCCTCGACATCCTCAGAGATCAGCGATTTATCGACAACGTAGGAAACCTCTTCACCGAGATAGGGGTCAGTAATCTCAACCCGAAGCTCAACGCATTTCTCCATTCTGGCGCTCTTTCACCCGATTCAGTCAGACGGGCGATCTCCAAATTCCAGCGGAACTGCTCTTATTACCCCTTCTGGGAGAATGCAAACTTTTCGTATTTACTCGCGGGCCTTTACGGAATCAATCAACAACTTCCGCCGGCCGCCAAGATTAACCTCTATCCGTCAGACATGCCGCTTGACTGGAGTGAAATGGACTCTGCAAAGTACGGGAAATTCATGGCATCTATCGACTCACGGGATAGCATCATAGCGTCGCAGATTATCGGAAACTTTGACCGGATCCGGTCATCGAACGAGCGCCGGAAAAAAGCTCTGGTAATCATGAACTATCGGCATGCATTCGGCCGGAAGTTTCAGCATCCTTCCGGCAAAAAGCCCCGCAATGTCGGCCGTTATCTCTTTGACAGCTACGGAGACCGGGTTGCGAACGTTTATCTGAATTTTGTTGCGCTGCGTTTCGCAGACTCAAGCGGAAATGAGATCGATTACGTCCCGATACACGACGGCATATGGGACGCGGCCTTCCGCGCCTCCGGCAGGACGAACGCCGGTTTCAGCTTAGACGGTTCACCGTTCGGCAAGGACCGATTCGACATTTGGCCTTTCCAGACTCCGTTCACATTCAACGATGTCTTCACCGGGTTCATGTACTACTTGCCTCCGGAACAGATGCGCTGCGTGGTTGGGGTGCCGGATGTTGTCGATTCGGCCGCTGCGATCGAAATGGTACGCCGCCTGGGAATCTACAATGCCGCCATGGGAACAAGCTCTACTCCGACCATCGAGGTAGTTCTGAAAGACTATAACACAAGGCGTGAATATCCGATCAACCGGATTGATTCCATAAAAGCCGGGATCGAGAAGTGGTTCCAGTAACCTCATCCCAGCAACAACTGCAGGGAAGAACGATTAACTACGATCAGACTCGTGGGATTTCCTCCGAATAGTTTGTTACATTGAATAGAATGTTCGCCATCAATGACAATCTTTCAATTGCTCCCGCTGTATGAAGAATACCGATACCCCCCCTGGTCCGTTCCATGAAAAGCGGGATCTTGCAAAGGATGTCGAAATGGAGATGCGGGCGCGGAGGGATCTCGGGCAACTCGATCGGCTCTACTACCTCCTCACGATAAAGCAATATTTGCTCATTGCATACGTCGCGACGCTCGTTTTGCCGCTGAAGTATTCACTCTCTTCACTCGGGCTTATCGAGACGTTCCTCGCCATTTTCACCATCGTACTTCTTCTTCGGCAACGAAGATTCGGTTGGGTAGTTCTCTTCCTATTCATTGTGGGTGTCCCCATTGGGCTCGCATTCACCAACGTTGAGAGCGAAATGCTTCGCCTCATGTTGCTCTTCTTTCCTTTTGTTACATTCTATCTGTATGGCCTCAGTCTCCGGTGGGCGGTCGGCAATTGGATGAGTGACGTAAGTGTAGATGGCCAAGCTGCCATTGAATCTGAAGACAATCGTATTTATATTAGCGACAGGGTCAGCCGATGGGTCGCCGGTCAGCCGCGAAGTGAGGATATGAACAATCAAAAGGAAGACGATGAGTCATAGTCAGAATATTGATGAGCTAGCAAAAGATCTTCCATGAATGTCAGAGAGCAAATCACAACGTATATCGCCAGCCAGCCCGAACCAAAGCGCAGCGATATGCAAACATTACACCGCGCTATTCTGAAACTCATGCCAGGCTGCAAATTATGGTTCCTGGACGGGACAAACAGTGAAAACAAAACTGTATCTAATCCTAACATCGGATATGGATTGCATACAATTACTTACGCGAACGGAACGACACGAGAGTTTTATCAGATTGGCATGAGCGCGAATACAACCGGAATCTCCGTCTATCTTCTGGGGATCGATGATAAGAAATACCTGGCCAAAACGTACGGATCAAAGATCGGAAAGGCGAGCGTGACAGGGTATTGCATTAAGTTCAAGGCATTAAAAGATATTGATCTGGAGATCCTCACGGCGGCAATCCGAGACGGAGTTGAAGCCGCAGCTTAGCCACTACGTTACCATGCCTAAGAAGGGACAAATATTGACACACCCGGTTACCGGGGATACGTACGAGTATTTGGAGCTATCGGGAGATACAAACGGCGCACGAACGACGTTACGAATAACTCTCAACAAAGGAAGATTGAATCCCAACCATTTCCATGTTTTTCAGGATGAATGTTTCAAGGTTCTTGCCGGAACGCTCACCATCTGGCTTGAAGGGAAAACCATCCCCCTCCGTTCCGGTGAACAAATGGTGCTGCCGAAAGGCAAACCCCATAATCACTACAATGGTGATGACGAACCGGTAACCTTTACTCAAACCGTCTCTCCTGCGTTAGACTTTGAGTATTGGGAAGAGAACATTATTGGTTTGACGGCAGACGGAAAAATGCAAACCGGAAAGATGAACTTTATACAAGACCTGGTAACCCTGAAATATCTTGATAGCAGAACCTATCATGCCGGCATCCCGCTTTTCATTCAGAAGCTTCTGTTGAATACGGTTGGTCCGATCGGGAGGCGCTTTGGATACAGGGCCATTTATGAAAAATATTCCGGGATTGACAAATGACCGGGTATTCCGGAACACCGCTGGCGAAAAAGCTCTTGACGAGGCACGTTAAATAACGCTAATACGCCGTATCCGTATGATTTTTCAACCGGCGATTATTACACGACGTTTCACTATGTTGACCGGGACGTAAATATGATCGGGTCGGCGAAGTCCCGGGCGGTGCGTGAAACGACCGTCACCGAGTATGACCTTCGTTATAAGAAGGGATGGAACAGGATCGTGAATGAGGTGATCTCCGTGGATGGCTACGTAACATCTCATAAGCGAACCGTTCGAAACGTTAATGCGGGGAGCTGGTTTCTTGATTATTAATATGAGAATGGCATGACCGCATGAGACCGGATCAAAGAACTTAACGAGGACGAAGGAAGATGAAAATCGAGGGCATCACGCCAATCTTAAACGTCTCGAATCTCGAAGAGAGCTTCTCATGGTTCGAAAAACTGGGCTGGAAAAAGCACTGGGACTGGGGAGA
>DATJGD010000100.1:0-7984 GCA_035495255.1 Bacteroidota bacterium
GTCTGCCCCTACTTCGTCCATGAGCTCATCCAGCGTGATAAAGTTGGCTTTCCTCGTCGACATTTTTACTACCTCGCCACCTTGAACGATCGTGACGAACTGATGAATCAGCACTTTCACCTGGTCGGGATTGAAGCCGAGCGCTTTCAGGCCCGCGAGCACATCGGGGTATGTGGCAATGTGGTCTGCCCCGAGCACATCTATGATCAGCTCGAACCCTCTGCGAAACTTTTCCCTGTGATACGCGATATCGGGCAGGCGGTACGTCGGTTCACCGGTACTCTTCACGATGACCTTGTCTTTCTCGCCCCCCATCATGCTCGTCTTCAGCCAGACTGCCCCATCCTGATCGTAGGCAAGGTCTTTTCTCTTGAACTCATCGATGACTTCCTTGACTTTGCCGGCATCGTAGAGAGAGTTCTCATTATAAAACACATCAAACACAACGCCGAGCCGCTTGCACGTACCCTTGATGTCCTCGAAAATCTCGGTCTCAGCCTGCTGCTTGAAGATCCCTTCCGCCCCATCGCTTTTCTTTTTATCGCCATATGATTCCTGCAGATGGCGGGCAATGTCTTTTATGTATTCTCCCTGGTAATAGTCTTCAGGAAAGTCAACCGTTTCACCGAGCAGCTGGAGATAACGGAGCCGTACGGAGTCTCCGAGAATACGCATCTGCCTGCCGGCATTGTTGAAATAGTATTCGCGGGTGACATCGTAGTTCGTCCATTCGAGAAGGCGTGCCACCGTATCGCCAAAGACAGCACCGCGGCCGTGGCCGACGGTGAGCGGCCCGGTGGGGTTCGCGCTGACGAACTCGACCTGGGTCTTTTTTCTCCTGCCGACATCCAGCCTGCCGAACTCGTTACCGCGTTTCAGAATTTCAGAAAGCTGCTGCTGGTAGAACTTGTTGGTGAAATGAAAATTGATGAAGCCGGGACCGGCAATCTCAACACGATCGACCAGCGAGGAATCCGTTTTGAGATTCTCTACAATCTTCTGGGCGAGCTGGCGCGGGTTCGACTTCGAGCTCTTGGCGAGCACCATCGAAATGTTCGTGGTGAGATCGCCATGTTCAACCGATCGCGGCTGTTCAAATGTAATAGGAGCAATATCCGACAGCCCCAGCGTTCGCAGGCTGGATGCTACCTTCTCCTTGAGATACGACTTCATGCAGATTTACGGGCGCGGGGCTTCTTTGCGGGTGTCTTCTTCGGGGTATCTTCGACGGTTTCGATCACTGCGTCTCCCCACAGCTTTTCGATACCGTAATACTTCCGGGTCTCTTTGTGAAAAATATGGACAACGACATCAACATAGTCCAGAAGGACCCATTGTCGCTGCGTGAGGCCTTCCTTATGCCATGGGGAAAGACCTAAATCGTCCGTTCCCGCAGCCACCGCGTCTGCGACTGCTTTCACCTGGACATCGGAATCTGCCGAACAGACGACAAAGAAATCGGCCATATCGGTGACCTTCCGGAGGTCCATAATGGCAACATCGTGAGCTTTTTTGGTCAGCGCAAGCTGGGCAATCTTCTTAGCAAGGTTTTTGGCGGTCAACGATCCTCCGTTATTGGGATGCTAGTTTCAAAGACGAAACGTCTTCGCCCACGATCACAGAGACATCGACAAAGTAATCGGGGTTAATTTGCTGAATAATGTTTTTATCGGATACGCCGAGCACCAGGGCGACTTTGCGGGCCGAGGCAAGGTTGCCGACGCGGTCGATAACGACCGTCTGGTGCACGTTGTTCGTTTTGTAATTCTTCATTTCCACGACATCGAACCCGCCGCCGCGCAGACAGCTGGTCACACGGGATGCCGCGCCCTTGACCCGGCTTCCGTTGAGGACGTCGAGCTGAATCACCTTCTGCGCCGGGGCGCCCGGCACATCCCTGGGCGGCGATGCTTGCCCGTCGCGCGTCATATACCCGTACGCGAAATACCCGATGACGAGCAGGAAGAGCGGAATACAAATGTTCAGCATCAGCATCGTCGATGAACGCTTGCGTTTTTTTAGTTCCTGAATCTCACGTTGTTCGATGTGTTCGTGGGGTTCCATGATTATGGTGTCAGGGTGAGAAAAAAAACCGAGTTAGCCACGCCGAAGGCGGCTAACCCGGAAGTTGGTCCAAAACACTTCTGGATGGGGGTCTTCAATGTTTCCTATTGATCTCCAAACATCGAGCGGTACGGCGAGTACCGGTCAAAATAATAGTTGCCCAGAGGGAGCTGGTCGTATTCGAGACGAATAAACATGTTATCAGCAGGCTTATAATTTAATTGCGCATGGCTCAGGAAAAGCTTGCTGAGATCGCTCTGCTGAAGGTTCCCGAATGAACCTGAACCTCCGAACGGCGAACCCTGAAGTGTCAAATCCATCTGCACGGTGAGCGGGTCGGCAATCTTGTAGAACATGCTGTTCGTATAGGAGGCGAGGGAAATTGCTCCGCCGCCGAACGACATATAGCTCATCGAGATCGAATGCCGCATGGAAAAATTATCGGGGTTCAGAATGCCGAGGAAGCTGTTGATGCTGGGATGAACCAGCGACTGGGAAGCAGTGGGCTGATTATCGACCTGGGATTTGAACTGGGCGCTCAGGGGAGCTGCAACGACAAGGAGACCGATCATGAGCAAATACGTCGTCTTCATTTGAAATCCTTTCATCTATAAGAGTATACGCAAAAAGGCAGGAATAGTCAAACAATCACGCTTTCGCGCGGTCCAGCATGGCATCCGCGGCAACCTGGAGCTGGGTGCGGTCGTTAATTCCCATAACCTCAAGTACATCAATGGCTTTGACGGCGGAGACGGGCCAGTCGCTTTTCCAGAATACCTCGAACACGTCGGTCAGGTAGTACTCCTTCTGGGCATTATCGGGGCTGATATGCTGCAGGGCGTCGAAGAGTTTTTCCTTGTCGAAGACATAGATGCCCGAGTTGACTTCGTTCACCGCAAGCTCTTTTTTCGAGGCGTCTTTCTGCTCGACAATTTTCTTGACTGTCCCGTCATTGTTCCGGATAATTCTTCCGTATCCTGTGGGATCGGGAAGCTCAACGGTGAGAATCGTCGCGCTGGCTTCGCTTGTCCGGTGATACCCCACGAGTGAACGGACGGTCTTTTCGGCAAGCAGCGGCACGTCTCCGGAAAGCACAAGGACATCACCCGCAAACTCCTTGAGCCCGTCGGTCACCTGCATCACGGCATGGCCAGTCCCCCGTTGTTCGGTCTGATCGACAAATTCCACCGAGGGAAACGCTTTCGAGACATGGTCGACCACCGATTGCCTCTGCCATCCAACGACAACAAGCGCTTTCTGCGCCTGCAGCTTCGTTGCCAGATCGACGACATACTCGATCATCGGCTTGCCGTTGAGTTCATACATAACCTTCGCCATGTCCGGATTGTTCATGCGCGTGCCTTTGCCCGCGGCAAGGATAACGACGGCCAGTTTTCCGGATTTTGCGAGCTCAATCATACGTTAATTAATGCGTTATCGATCAATCGCGTCACGCCGATGCGCACGGCAAGGGAGACGAGAACAGTTTCGCCCGGCGCAAGCGTGGATTTTTCCTGAAGCGTCGATGGGTCGGCGATGGAGACGTAATCAACGGTGGCCGAAGGAGTCAGGCGAAGAAAATTGTTCATTTCACTTCGAATGTTGTCGGACTTCCGCTCTCCCCCTCTGATCAGTTTCTCCGCAAGCTTGAGCGATTCATACAGAACGATGCTCGCGCTTCGTTCTGTCAGTGACAGATACACATTCCTCGAGCTCATCGCAAGCCCGTCAGCCTCACGCATGATCGGTGCGATGATAATCTGAGTGTCGAAATTGAGGTCGACTGCCATCCGCTGGATCACGACCGCCTGCTGGGCATCTTTTTGCCCAAAGACGGCGATATGCGGCTTCGTGATGTTGAACAGCTTTGCCACAATCGTTGTCACGCCGCGAAAATGCGTGGGGCGAACCTCTCCTTCGAGAACAGACGTAAGGTGTTCGACCGTAACAAAGGTACTATACCCGGGCGGATAGATCTCTTGTAAATCGGGGACAAAGAGAATATCGGTGCCGGCGGATTGGGCAAGCTTCTTGTCGCGTTCGAGATCGCGCGGATATTTTGAGAGATCCTCATTGGGAGAAAACTGTGCCGGATTGACGAAGATCGTCGTGATGACGGCATCGGAACGCTGCTTCGCGACGCGGATGAGGCTCAGATGGCCTTCGTGAAGATATCCCATGGTGGGAACGACGCCGATGCTTTTCCCCTGCCTTCGCAACGCTTCCGCGGAGGACTGCATCTCCGCTATCGATGTGATAACCTTCACTGGATGTTGATCTTGGCGGTGACATTGAACTGAACGCCGGGAGCCCGGTATCCGTTCCACCACTCATAATTAACGTCAAAAAGATTCTTCAGTTCGGCAGCGAGCGCGATCCTGGGAATGATATCGGTCGATGCTCCGGCGTTGACGAGGAAGACGTCTCCCAGAGAACGTGTGCCGGCGCGATCGATATTTCGTTTGCTTAAATATTCCACGGTGGACCAGGCTTTTATGGGGATACGGAAATCCGTCTCCCAGGTTCCATCCATGCGGACGACCGGGATCATCGGTAATTGTGAGCTGCTGTCTTTTTCATATGCCCCTGTTACGGAGGCGGAAAAAAGGACTTTCGTGATGTTCGTGAGCTGAAGCGCCCCTTCGATATTCAACGCTGTTTGTGTCGCTTCGACATAATCGAGCCGGATGCGTCCGCTATCGCTCAGGACAACCGGAGTATTTGTGCTCTGGAGGAATGATCCGCGGACCTCAAGTGAGAGAGGCCCGTTATTATAGAAAAACGAGCTGCCGATAACGGCCGGCCGGCGTTCCGGGTCGATCGTAAACTCGTGCGCGAGATACGGTATTCGCTTCACGTACTCCGGATAGGAGGTGAACTGCATTTCCGGCTTGAACCAGAGGCTCACCGAAAACGTCGAATCGAGAATGAGTTTCGCCGAACCGAACGGCGTCACGAGTGACCGTTCCCCGCCGATATTATTTTCACTGTGCGCGACCCTTCCACCGGCTTCGATGCTCCAGGCTGGATTCAGATTAAAGCGGGCGCTGAGAAAATAATCGACCATCGACGGCGCCTGTGTCGGATGCGAATAGTCGGGAGACGTATTGCGATAGGAAATTCCGGTTGAGAGCCTGACAGACTTGATATCCGCCGAGAGCGAAGCGCTGAGATCCGGAGAAACGCTCGAGACCGAGGAGTCGATGCCGAGGTTGCTGTCGTTGAGCGATTCGAACATTGCCGCGAGGTCGATGTCGATGACCGTCCCCTCCCGGTTGAGCGAATTAAATCCTGAGCGTAATTCAAAGTCGCTCAGACGACGACGGGCGGTCCCACCGGGGATTCCGAACAGGCCGTAACGGTTATGCTCGTAGGCTGCGTCAACCGATGCCCGGAACGTTTTGAACGCAGTATTATCGGTGCGGAAGAGCGAATGTGCTCCGGCACCTGCTTTGAATGAGGTTGCGTCGGCATTATCCGTATGCCCGTTCGTCTTTTTGAATCCTAAGTTCCAGTCCGCGCCCCACTGCTGTCCAATATAGTTCAGGAATCCGCGGCCGCTCATGGTGCCAAAGCTGCCGCCGAGCCCCTCCAAAGACAGTCTCCATGGCTTTTCTTCCTGCCGGTAACGCGGGAGCGAACCTCTCAAAAGTGACATCGAGGGCGCGGGGCCGAACAAGGAGACATCGGGCTGTGGCGCTTCGTACAGGTCGATGTCGTAGATCTCCCCTTTGCGGGCGAACGGAAGCGTGATGGCTTTCTTGCCAATAATAGTAATTTCCGGAATCTCAAGATGCGGCATCTGGTTCACGGTATCCGCTTGTTGGGCGAACGCAGTGCCGAACGGGAGAAGAGCGAGTACAAATCCGATGATAGAAGTCTTCTTCATTTTCGTAGTTTCTTCAGACGTTGCTCTGACTCATACTTAATTGATTGATCGACCGGCGATTCAAGGATCTTCTGGTATTCAGATCGTGCCTGCTTCCGGTCGTTGAGTTTCTCATACGTCTTCGCGAGGCCAAAATGCGCTTTCTCTACCTGCAAGGGAAATTCCTTATACTGCTGGACGACGTCGTTATAGGCCTGAAGCGCGTCGCGGTATTTTTTCAATGCAAAATGATTGTTGCCGATCATGACAAGCCCGTCTGCTGCAAGATCGTCGCTCCTGCGGCCGACAAGCGCGTTGAGCGTATCGATCGACCGGGCATACTCTTTCTTCTGGAAATGAATATCCGCGATCTTCAGACGTGCCTTGTCGGCAAAAAGGTTATCCGGCTGCTTGCCGATCACTGTCTGGAATTCCGTCACTGCGTTCGGATATTCCGGAATACTCATGTACGCGATGCCTTGCTGGAAGTGCACCTCAGTCGAAAGCGGCGATTCAGGATACCGAGCGTCGAAACTGTGCAGGTCAACGAGCGCCGCACGGAACTGCCGGGTCTTGATATGCGCCAGGGCAAGGGCAAGCGATACGGCCGGGGCATTCTCGGCATCGGAGAAGTTTGTCAGGATCTGCTGGTAGTAGGAAATCGCCCGCGTCGGGTTATTCTGCATGTCATACGATCGCCCAAGCTGGTAGAGCGCCTTCGCATTGGTTGCGCGGGACGGTTTCAGAGTGAGGACGCGCTGGTATTCCGTCACCGCGGAAGAAAATTCTCCCTGGCTGAAATAAATGTCTCCTTTGCGAAGAATTAGTTCTTCCTGGGGAATTCCATCGGACTTGTTGTTGCTGAGAAGCGTATCGATCTCAGCCGCAGCCTGAGCCGGCTTTCCTTCGGCTTCATACGAATACTGCAATCCGGCAAGCGCGTCGTTCGCCAGCGGGCTTGTGGGAAATTCTTTTATGACGCGCTGATAGTACACACGGGAGCTGTCATACGACTTAAGATTGAAGAAGGCATCGCCGGTGTTAAAATACACGCGCGGCATCAGCTGGCTTTGCGGATAGCGGTATTCAATCTTATGAAACTCCGGAATTGACTCGCGGTACTGCTCTCTGGAAAAGTACGTCCAGCCAATATTGAATTGCACGACTTCCGCGTAGATCGACTGGGGATACTTGACAAGAAAATCACGGAGATGGTCAATCCCGCGATCGGCGTCTCCGCGCTGGATGTACGACATCGCCAGCTGGAACGCGGCATACTCTACCGTCCGGGGCTCTCCCTTCAGCGTTGCGAGGGAAGTGTAAAGATCGGTGGCCTTGTCATACTGGCCCATGAAGAAATAGCTGTCCGCTTTTCGCAGAGAGGCGTCGAGAACATGGCTGCTGCTCGGGTATGCGGCGGCAAACTTATCGAACGCAGAGGCGGCCTGGCTGAATTTCTTTTGTTCAAAAAGGGTCCATGCAATTCCGTAGGTGGCTTCCTCTTTTTTCGGATTTCCATCGAACCTCAACGCTTCGGTGTACGCGCGTTCGGCCTCGTCATACCTGCCATCCTGGTAGAGCGCCTCTCCTTTCCAGACATAGCCTTCAGGCGCGTGGGAGTCCTGCGGAAACTGCTGCGTGTATTCTGTGAACCTCTCGGCGCTGCTCTTAAATCTTCCGAGATGGTAAAGGGCCACACCCTCCTGGAACATTGCATTCGCAAGATCCGAACCACGCCCTCCGAGTTTGCGTACCTGCGCAAAACCGTATTGCGCGTTCGAGTAGTCATTCAGGGCCATGCTGCATTCGCCCATCATGCGGTTGGCCTCGATATTCAACGGGCCGTCAGGATAAAGGCGGGCTGCCAGCTGAAAATAGTGCCGCGCGTCTCTGTACCTTTTTGCGCGGTAACGAATCATCCCCATCTGCACGTACGCCTGATCGATGTAACGGTCATACGGAGATTTTTCGGCGAGCGTATCGAACCGCGACATTGCCATATTCGTGTTGCCTTCGAGGAGCGACAATACTCCGCTCTCATACATCGCTGCG
>DATJGD010000101.1:0-130376 GCA_035495255.1 Bacteroidota bacterium
CCAGGGCAAGAAGCGACCGTGAAGCCACGGGAATCCCTGCGTACGACGCCGCATCTTTGCTCAGCCCTGCGGTGCGAAGTTCGTATCCTATGCGGGTCCTCGTAATGAAAAATTGAAGCAGGATGGCGCCAAGGAATGCGAGCACGAAACTCAGGTTCACGGGCGAGCCACGAAGCTGCGGAAGAATCGTGTCAAGGCGGATGAGCATCGCGGATGAGGCGATCGGGGCCGTGTGGACCGTCGCAGGCACGCCGAAAACGTTGTTGATCCAATAGCTGACAAGCGCCGCGGCGATAAAATTCATCATAATCGTCGTGATTACTTCATGGGCTCCGTATTTCGACTTCAGCGCTCCCGGGACGGCGGCCCATGCCGCACCGGCCAGAAATCCGCACACCAGGCAAAGGGGAATCAGCAGGAAGACAGGCAATCCGGAACAGGCGACGCCGACAAAGGCCATCGCGAATGCCCCCATGATCAATTGGCCTTCTGCGCCAATGTTGAACAATCCCGTCCGGAATGCCAGCGCAGCCGCAAGGCCGGTAAACAGGAACGTCGTCGACTTAAAGAGCACCTGACCGAGCCCGTACCAGTTCCCGAGCGTTTCGGAGGCAATGCGCCCGTAAATGAAGACCGGATCTGCACCGATCGCGTAAATAAAGAACCCGCCCAGGAGAAGCGAGGTGGCGAGGGCGCACGCCGGGACGAGGAGCTTTATCATCATGGTGTTCAAAGCGTCATGTCAGGCGGATTTTCGTATCGTTCCGGACATATAAAGGCCGAGATCATATTCAGTGCATTCTCCCGCAGCCCGGGTGGTGACGATTTCACCTTTAAACATGACGGCGATGCGGTCGGAAAGTGTCAGGATTTCGGAAAGATCTGAGGAGATCAGCAGAATTGCCCTGCCTTCCTGACGGGCGGCAAGAATCGAGTGATGAACGAATTCGGTTGCCCCGATGTCCAGGCCCCTCGTCGGATGCGCCGCAATGATAAAGGGTACCTGCTTGGACAGTTCACGGCCCACCACAATTTTCTGCTGGTTTCCTCCCGACAAGCCGCGAACCACCTGTCGCAGGGACGCTGACCGGACGTCGTATTCTTTGGCAATCTCCGCCGTAAACGCGGCGATCCGGCCGTAGTCGAGCGAAAGGGAGGAGTTAAACAATTGTTCCCTCTGTCTCCCGAGAATCATATTTTCTTCCACCGAAAAGTCTAACACAAGGCCCTGTTTGTGCCGGTCTTCGGGAATGTGCGCGAAGTTTCTGAACGATTCGTCAGGTGAAACATTTCTCCCCTGGAGCCGCACAATTCCCCGAGAAATGTCCATCACACCTGTCAACACCCCGACAAGATGCATTTGACCGTTTCCTTCGACTCCGGCAATTCCGAGCACTTCTCCCGCGTCGATCGACAAGGAGATGTCGCTGAGCGCGGGAAGGCCCAGTTTATCCTCCGCGAAAACGTGATCGAACTCAAGTACGCGGCCCCGGCCGAGCGACTGGGTCAGGGAGGGCGGAGGGCTGAGTTCCCTGCCGATCATGTGGTGCGTCAGCTGCTCTTTGGTTGTGGATGCCGTGGCGACATCGAACACCGACGTTCCCCGGCGCAGAACTGTTACATGATCAGAAATGTCCATGATCTCATTGAGCTTATGCGTAATGAGAATAATGGTCTTTCCCTGGCCCCGTAAGAGCTTTATCGTGGAGAATAATTCCTGAATTTCCTGGGGGGTCAGCACCGCGGTAGGTTCATCGAGGATCAGGATGCTTGCATCCCTGTAGAGTATTTTGAGAATTTCCACTCTCTGCTGAATTCCGACGGGAAGATCGCGTACATACGCATCCGGATCGAGATTGAACCCATACTGGCCGATGATATTCCGGATGGTTTCCTTTGCCCGTTTTTCGTCGATCCTTCCGAACGGCAGCGAAGGCTCCTTGCCGAGGATAATATTCTCGGTGACGGTAAATTCCGGTATGAGCATGAAATGCTGATGGACCATGCCGATTCCCAGGGCAATGGCGTCCGCGGGACTGGCAAAAGAAACATCGTGCGCTCCGATCTTCATCGCTCCGGAGTCCGGCCGGATCATGCCGTAGAGAATTCTCATGAGGGTGGATTTGCCGGCGCCGTTTTCGCCGACAAGAGCGTGGATCGAGCCCGCCTGAACGCGGAGATTCACACCGTCGTTTGCTTTGACGCCGCGAAACGATTTTGTAATATCCTTCAGTTCTACGGCAAGCATGCGGAACCGTGGGTACTCTTAGCGGTACGGAACTGTGATCGTTCCGTTGATGATATCGGCGCGAATGGACTCTACTCTTGCGTGGACACTATCGGGGATAAGAGCCTTATTGTTTTCATCATACACATAGTCCACACCCTTTGTTTTGAGGCCAAAGGTCTGCACGGTGCCCCCCGGGAGTTTGCCTTCTTTCGCAGCCTTGATCATATCGAAAATCGCCACGTCGACAACCTTCGTCATGCTCGTGAGCACAAACCCGGGAGCTTCGTGGTATTGATCGGAGTCGACGCCGATCGCGAGTTTCTTCTTCTCCCGCGCGGCTTCAAATACCCCCAGGCCGGTGACACCCGAAGCGTGGTAGATGATATCCGCCCCTTGTTCGTACTGGCCCAGCGCCAGTTCCTTGCCCTTCGATGGATTTTTAAACGCCTCGCCGGTCGTTCCGGCGTACCCGATAAGAACATCCGTTTTCGGAGAAACATATTTGACCCCGGCGACATACGCTACTTCGAACTTTTTGATAAGCGGCGATTGCATGCCGCCGACGAACCCCAGCTTATGAGTTTTTGACATGAGGCCGGCGAGCGCACCGACAAGATACGATCCCTCTTCTTCCTTGAACTCCAGAGCTACGAGATTCGGGGGGAGCTTCGTATCCGGAGTGATGGTGTAATCGATGCACGCAAACTGTTTATCGGGAAATTCTTTGGCAATGTTCGTGATGTCGTCGGTAAAAATAAACCCGATTCCAAAAATAATACTGATATCCTTCCGTGAGGCGAGCTGGCGAAGAGCCGCTTCCCGGTCGGCGCCCTGCCCGGGCTCAATGTATTCGAAATTGATATCGAGTTCTTTCTTTGCTTTTTCCAGGCCGCGATAGGCCGCGTCATTGAATGATTTATCCCCTCTGCCACCGACGTCAAAGACAAGCCCGACGGTATATTTGGCGGGCGCGGAGGCCTGTTCCTGCTTCGTGCATCCCTGAACACCCAGGAGGGCGATGACAACAAGCACTAGAAGTTTCTTCAATGAACTCTTCCTTTCGGGGTTAGTCTTTTGGAGGGGAAAAACACTTTCTGCATCTCGCCTCATAGATGTTCTGTGCTCCCACGACGACGAGTTCCTGCTGATTCGTGATCCGCTGCGTACGGTCCGCCGGATTACCGCAGACCATGCATATGGCGAGCGTCTTCGTAATGTACTCCGCTACCGCCAGGAGGCGAGGCAGCGGTTCAAACGGTTCTCCCCGGTAATCCTGATCCAATCCCGCCACAATGACACGCTTGCCGGCATCGGCAAGCTGTTCACAGACTCCGACAAGATCGAGAGAAAAGAACTGTGCCTCATCGATACCGATGACTTGAGCTTCTTCTCCTAACGTAAGTATTTCCTGTGGTTTATCGATAACAATTGAATCCAAAGATTGCGTGTTATGGGAGACAATCCGGTCGGCGCTATAGCGATTATCGATACGCGGTTTAAAGATGATGACCTTTTGCTTCGCGATTTGCGCGCGTCGCAGCCGTCGGATGAGTTCCTCTGTTTTGCCGCTGAACATACAGCCGCAGACAACCTCAATCCAGCCGACTTCACGCGGCATCGTATGTGGAGTAACGACTTCCATGATCACGTATGGAGATATTTCTCTGTAAAGGGAAGGGGAAGGAGGGTGCCAACCTTCGTATGCATCGTCCTGCCTCGCTTATCTACGAGGAGGACCTCGATATTCCCCGCGAGTTCGAAGAGGACCTGCCTGCATGCTCCGCACGGAGGAATGAACGATTCGGAATCCGAGGTAATTGCAATTGCCTTGAATTTCTTGCTTCCCTCCGAGAGCGCTTTGAACAAGGCGACGCGTTCGGCGCATATGGTGAGGCTAAACGAGCTGTTTTCAATATTAGCGCCGGTAAAAATTCTGCCTGCCGAATCAAGGAGCGCGGCCCCCACACGAAATTTTGAATACGGAGAGTAAGATCGTTTCTTCGCAGAGCGGGCTTTATCTTTCAGCTGCTTATGGTGTTTTTCAGGCATGCAGAATATAGATAAAACGTCATTGAGAATCAAGGAACGTGCGATATCTGAAGAATATAGAATATCTCAAAAAGCACTTTGCGTGAACAAATCCGGCTAACTTCAAACTGCGACTCCCGAAAGATCGATGTTGCCCCCTCAATATCCATCTCGCTCGATACAACGAATATCATTTTTCCATGTCTTCCCAGGTGCAGCCTGGCCTGTGGGGCAAGTTTCCGGAAATATTGAGGATCGCTGCCGCTGTACCACGCGTGGGCGGCAACATCCCTGGCATCGCCTTTGTAAAAGGGGGGATTGACGATAATGAGATCGTATTCTTCGGTTGGAGGGATTTGGTCGAAAAGGAATAAGAGCCTACGGGGTACTCTCTTAAAGTTCATTCGATCTGTTCGATCTACCAATTTACCCTGTGGAGAACGCGGTAACGGACAAAATTGACAAGTTCCTTCTCCAGGGGATAATCAAAATAATTACGGTTGGTGCGCAATGCGGCGAGGTATTGCAGCGGCCTCATAAGCCCCCACTGTGGTTCTGTGGAAAATTTTGCGTAGAATTTAAATCGCTCCACATATTCACGCTCATGGTGCTTTACCCAGTAGCCGGAATAGAGGGTAAAATCGATATCGCTCCACTGATCAAGTGATTGCGGCACCCGATACCCCTTGTTGACGATGTAGTTGAAGAGTTCTGTCCCGGGGTACGGAGTGAAGAAGAAGATATTGAATTCGAACCTGGGGTCGATTCGTTTGATTTCCTTTATAGTTTTCAGCGTCTGCAGGGTATTATCAAATCCCTCCTCTGGAAAGCCAACAATAAACCCAAAAATCGCCCCGATGCCGTGCCGCGAGAGTTTTTCGGCCGAAATGAGGGACTCCTCAGCCAGCGTATCCTTCTTCATGAAATCCAGCATCTGTTGTGAGCCCGATTCAGCGCCAATGATAACCTTCCGAAGATTCGCTCCCGCGACTTTCCGGAGCACGTCGTCATCCAGAGGAGCGATTTGATCGGCACGGGAGGTTGCTGCCCAGGTAAACGAGCCCTTTTCACGTACCATGCCGTCGCAAAATTCCATTACGCGATGCTTGTTCGCAAAGAAGTTTTCATCCTGAAACAGTACGTCGGAAGCGCCATACGTCCGGACGGCTTCGAAGACGTCAAAGAGCATCCGGGATCCTTTAAGTCCGGACCAGCGGCGGTTATAGACAAAAGGGTCAGCGCAGAAAGCACAACGGTAGGGGCATCCTTGCGAGGAATAGAAATCGATCTGACGCATTCCTTTCAGATGAAAGTATCTTTCTACCGGTATTAAGCTGTAATCGTATCCCGGAAAGTTGTTGATATCAATAAACTTCCGCTCGGCATTTTGACGGAATTCTTGCTTCTCCATATACGCAAGTCCAGGGATTTCATCCAACCGGGATGCGTTTTCAATTGCGCTGAGCAAGTCGAGAAAGGTCATTTCTCCCTGCCCAAATATGCAGAAATCGGCGCCTCCTTCTCTCATGCACTGCTCGGGATAGATCGAGGGATGCCACCCTCCCCATACCACCGGGACCTGTGGAGCGAATTTTTTAACAAGCCTGGTGGCACTAACCGCGTCTTTAATTGGAGTCCCGGTAATAACAGAAATTCCTACACATACGGCATTTGGCAAAAGTAATTTCAATTTCTCGTGGGCTGTTCTCGGCGACCGTTCAATCCGCGCATCAATGATTTTCACATCGTACCTTTCTCTGTCGATCACCGACGCGAGTGCCAGAAATTGCAGCGGCATGGTGTAATAGGGGGCGGCGGGATTATATAGAATGATCGTTTTCTTCATTCAAAATCCTTCATGAAGCGACCCGTTCAACATGATCCGGAGCAGGAAGCGCAGTTCGTATGCTCCGCGATGAAACCGGAACTTATATCTCCATGCGCTCAGGAATTTCAATACCGCCAGTTTCCATTTCGGAGTCCGGCTGTCATTCGTTTTAGGGTAGTACGACTGATGCACCGCGCGAAAATTGATGATCTTCTTATGAAGGCGGTTTGTCAGCCAGGGAGTATGGGGATTCTGACGAAGGCTGTACTGCTTCCATTCATGCCGCTCCCATTCGTTCAAGTCTTTCGGATAATTCAATCCCCCCTCCACCGCCTCGTCGTAGATGGTCCCAAAGGGGACGGGGGTGTAAATGAAGGGATGCATCTGGGAGTTCGGGTTAATTTCCTCAAGCTCGTAGATCAGAGATATCGTTGCGTCGATATCTTCCTCCGTCTTCCGGGGATTAGCCCCCATAACGAAGGAAAATTCAGATTGTACCTTATATTGCCTGCAGAGCGCTGCGATCGCCTTGGTTTTCTCCCGCGTTACACCCGGTTTATCCATGAGAGCCAGCGTTTCATCGAAACCGGATTCTGCGCCAAAGAAGATCATCTTTAGTCCGCTTCTCGCCATAAGCTTCCAGGTTTCCTGGTCATACGAAAGCAGGGTGTCGATTCTCCCTTCGCCCCACCATGAGATCGTATCATCGACAAGCTTTTCGCAGAGCTGGGCGACGCGTTTTTCTGAGACAAAGAAATCACTGTCATGAAATTCGATGCCGTCCATGCCATACCGGGTTTTCAGCAGGCGTACGACTTCCACCGATCGCTCGACCGACTCCGCTTTCCAGCGGGCCTGAAAGACTTCGACGACCCCGCAAAAGTTGCATTTGTGCGGGCATCCAACGCTGGTCTCATGGCAGAATGTTCGTTTGCCGACGAACGTCGGAATAGCGTACTCCTCCATGTTCACGCGCTCATACGGGAAGAGCGGCCGGAGATTCGGATCGTAGAGCGGATATTCCGGATTGTGCCGGATCCCCTGATCGCCGCGGTAGGAAAGGTTGTTCACCGATCCGGCGGGGCCTGCGGCCTGAACCATCGCCAAAAAATCCAGAAAGCTTCGCTCCGACTGTCCCCGGAGGACAAAATCAATGAAGGGCGTATTCAGAACCGCCTCAGTGTGCATCGATGGGAAATAGCCCCCCCACACGATGGTTACGGAGGGGAACATTGCTTTGATTCGCCGGCATTCATGAATCGCATTCATGAGCTGAGTCCCCGGCATCACCGAGACGGCAAGGATCGACCTCCCGGCGTCTGCGGTGAGATAGCGGCACACGGTGTTAAATGCATCACGATCGACGTTCCCGTCGACCAGCCGGTACTCATACGTTCCCTCCATCACCGCAGCCAGCGCCATCACTGACATCGGCAAACGGCCGAGGCGGTACGGAGTGTTCTGCGGATAATAGAGGAGGACCATCTCAGGATCTGGTCAACACAATCTTTGTGATCTCGGGTGGGCAGTTGATCCGCACCGGCACGCCGACCGTTCCGATACCCCTCGAAACATACATTCTTGACGATCCGATTGAATACAAGCCCGCCACGTAGGGGGAGGCTACGCGGGCGAGAGAGACGATTTCGTCTCCAACCTTCGCAAATACGATCTGGCCGCCGTGCGTATGGCCCGAGAGAGTGAGCCCGATATTCCGGTCCGCCGCCTGCTGAAAAAAATACGGGCGGTGGCAGAGCAGCACTGTCGGCTGCTGCCCGTCGATTCCGGTGAGCATTCTGTCAAACGACGCGGCGGCCTTCGGCGCATTTCCGGTGTCGTCAGCGCCCAGGAGGTTGAGGACGCTGTTGTTCTTTCTGATGGCTGTCCGGGAGTTCACGAGAAGCCTGATTCCGCAGTCGTTAACGAGCCTCGCCACCGTGTCAACATCGCGCGAATAATAATCGTGGTTTCCCAATACTCCGAAGACACCGTACGGCGCCGCAAGGTCGGCGAATGCTTCGGCAAATGGATAGACCTCATCGACCTGGCTATTGACGAAATCTCCCACGACGGCGATCATGTCCGTTCCCAGGCCGTTCGCTGCGCGAACGTACCGCTGCATTGTTTCTTTTGTCATGAAAACGCTGGAATGAATATCGCTCAGCAGCGCTATAGAAAATCCCTCGAATTCTTCCGGAAGATGGGGAACAGGTATGGCAATCTGGTTCGTTTCATATTCGTTCCGCCGGATCGCCCCGACGGCCGAGCCGGCAAATGAAGCGCCCGCCAGGAGAGTGACGCCCTGGCGCAGGAACACTCGTCGCCGCGCATCGAAACGCTGCACGTTGCTGCCCATGAGCCATCGTCTCGGGCCTTCGAACCTGGCCAGCAACCGTGTTGAAACGTGAAACGGCAGCTGGAGCAATTTACCAACCATCAAAAACAGAAACAGCAGCAGGCAGGAGAAATGCCATAAGTACAGGGGGAAGAAAAAGAAGAGGATCGCCCAGCCGGGAGCGGCCGCAAGTTTAGGCTGCCAGATGGCCAGCGCTACGACAGGGACGATGAATGCCGAAAAGACAGCCCTCACGAGCCAGAGAAAGAACGAAGGGTTCTTCTTCGTAGAGACGTACTTTGTCACCCTTCTGTAAAGATAATACTGAATCCCGAAAACAGCCGCCAAAAGAATCGCGTAAAACATAAAAATACTTATCCTCATACTCATACAAAAACCGCATCCGGTCTCACGCTGCGACGGGAGAGGCTTGCGACATAACAACATCCCGCGATAAACATGACAGTCATTACCCATAATCGCGGAAATGCCAGGACGGTAAGATACTGTTTTCCTTCAAAAACGCGGAAAAACCGGTAAGGAAGAAATCCGATGGTTAAATAAGTAATAACAAGAATTTTCTCCCAGATGTTCCTAAAATCTGCCCTTCGTAAGAACAATCCTACAGGCAGAATGAGCAGCAAAAAATGGTACGTCGCCGACGCCGGGAGAAGAAGCATCCCCGTCAGCATGATCAGCGCCGCCTGCAGATCCTCATGTTCGGGCCGCGGCCCGGTGTTCAGCCGAGACCGATAAAGGGCCCAGCAAGCTGCTCCCACGGCCGCCGCAATAACGAGTGAAAGCATGAAGACAAAAACTTCATTCGAGTGAAGGATCGGCGAGGCATTCAAGAGGGGATCGTACACGAAGAACTTTCGCAGCAGGCTGTTCCATGATTCCAGGTTCGCGCTGAACGGATCCTGGATATTGCCGCCGACGTGCGGCCGTAAGACCTGGGTGAAGAATTCATAGTGCAATTGCCATCCCAGCGCAAGAATGCCCGCACCATACACGAGAGCAACCGTTGCCGCCAATGCGATGGCACCCCGCCATTCTTTCTGAAGGAGAAATACTCCAAGGAATAGCACCGGAAAGTACTTAAACGCCGCCCCGATCCCGAAGAGTATTCCCGAAGCCAAGAAGTGCTTGCGCTGGTAAAGGTACCATCCTCCTGCCATCAGCAGAAGGAGCGCAAGATACCATTGACCCATCCTGAAATTATTTATGAGCGCGATGCCGCTGCCGAGGACGAGAAGACTGCTCCATCGCCAGTCGTTGCCTGTGATCGCCGAAAGTATCACGATGAGTGCGCCGAGGACAAGGATGTTGAGCACTGTCCAAACGCGGAGAGCGGTGAGCGGATCAAAGACGGCGACGGGTGCCATGAGAAAAGCCGTCACCGGGGGGAACGGCGAGAATTTCCCTTCCTGAGAAATCCCATAGGATGACATTTGCTCCTGGAACCAGCGGTCGTCATACAGCCGGGAGAGATCTTTCCCGTCAAGGAGAAGGCGCGAGGAGGTGTAGTAGTTTGGAAAGTCGGTATCGAGCTGAGAAAAGGCGGGGAGTAACCCTTTCCAAACGATGAGCCCCGCAAAAATGCAGATAGCTGCATATTGAACAACGCGCATTACGCTTGTACCATGACTGACTGGACGATCTCAAGAACGTCGCTCGTATGAATTTCGCGCATGCAGGCGGCGTTATGAGGGCACTTGTATGTTTTTGAAGTGTAGACGTTCATGCAGGGGCTGCAGGGAGTGGCCCGGTACAATGTCACAGAGTTCTTACCCGAGGGTCCGTAGAACTCCGGCGATTCGGGACCGTAGAGGCTCACCACGGGAGTACCCAGCGCAGCTGCGAGATGCGCCGGCCCGCTGTCGGCGGTGAGAAGAAGATCGCACCGCCGAAGAAACGCCGCCAATTCCGGTACAGTGAGGATTCCAGCAACGTTATAGCAGCGCTTCCTGCAGGTCGTCGCGTCGATAACATCCTGAACGTACGATCGCTCGTTGTCGACACCGATGAAAAAGAACACCCAGTCGTGCAGGTTCCCCAATCGCGACACCAGGTCGGCAAAGCGTTCGGGCAGCCATCGCCGCTCCAGGAACGTATCGCTCGCATTGACATTGATGGCAATGACAGGTTTTCCGTTGAGGGGAAGCTTCCTGTTCATCGACAACATATCTTCCGGCCGGATCGACGGCGCGGCGGTATCCGGGATGTCGCGCGTTCCCGTGAGGGGGACGATCTGGGCGCAAAAAGACTCCCGTACATGAGCGTGTTTATCGAGCTCAACCTGATGCGTCAGGATCGACGACCGCCATCGGGCCGGGAGGGCAAATCCGGAACGGTGAGGAGCGCCGGTAAAGCCGCTCAGGAGTGTGGAGAACTTCGAGAAAAATTCGAAATCCAGTACGGCATCATATCGTTCGCGCCGGATCAAGCGCGCTACCCGGAATGTGTCGCTGAGAAACATCATCAGGGAAGCGGTTCGAATTGCCGGCACCGATGAGACCTGGGGGTAACGTTCCACGAGATCCTTGTTGCCGTCGAATGTAAGGACGTCGATCCGGGCGTCCGGAAACCTGCTCTTCAGCATGGCAAAGGCCGGGCTCGCGACAATGATACTCCCCATTCCGAAGAATTTGATGATGAGAACCTTCCGCACTGCGCGAAGTTCCCTCTGTGGAAACAGAGAAGAGATCAGCGAGAAGAGCCAGCACAGCGGAACTCCGGCAAACCGATCGATATTTCGCATGGCGGCGGCGTTCATTTCTTGCGCGCCTCAACGACAAAATGATCTCCGAGAGATTTCAACGGCGCGACGCGGCGCACATGTTCATCGAGATTTAGCAGACTCGCCGTCAGCCGCGGATGCTTCCTCTGGAACATGCCGGAATTCGGGGGAGGGGAGACAATGCTCAGCCCGTACACGGCCTCAACGGTAAAATGTTCATCGATCTGCGCGGCGAACCGGCGGGGCGAATAATACCACACTGGTATGGCGCCTGCGCCGAGGGGTACATGAACGGCGCCCGCGCGAAATCTCCGGAACGCACGGCCGAATTTCCCTCGTGCGAGAAAGCTTGTTATCTCCCAAACGGATACCCGGTTCATGACGCACGCAAGGAGGACGCCGCCGGATTTCAGAGATCCGTGCGCCCGTTCCGCGACTTGCCGCAGGTTCGGCGTACAGTTTAAGCCTCCGAACATCGAGACGATTCCTTCGAACGATGCGGGGGGGAATGTCGCGGCATCCTCAAAGGATCCAACGCTCGCGGAAACGAGGTTCGCGAGGCCGAGGGCGCGGCATTTCTCCCGGGTACGGTCGATCATCGCGGGGGAGATATCGACCGCGCTGACGGTGACGCCGTGCTGTGCGAGAAACACCGCGTCCGTTCCGGTCCCGCAATTCAGGTCAAGCACGCGATCGCCCGCAGTAAAATGAGAAAGCATCCTTCCGTGAAGCAGACGGCGAAGGTTCGACGTGACCTGATTCTCTTCAAACATCGCATCGTATTCGCCGGCGACCGCGTCGAACGGCTGCGCGGAATATGTGACGGAAGCGCTCATGCTGAAAGCTCCTCTTTTGTGAGTTCCATCCCGAGCCTTGCCAGTTTCGCTTTTGCCACCGCGGCCGCATACTTCAAGGCGCCCCGTCCGCTGCGGAGCTTATGCTGGAGCACTTCGTTCGTAACAAAGCGGTTCGCGAACCAGTAGAATCGATCGGATCGCCTTCCCGCTATTCTGAGATTCCGGTCGGTCGTCTTCGACCAGTCGACGCCGTTCTTCACTCTGTCGCGAATCTCGTTGTAGAATTCCGTGCCTTTGATCGGGTAGGCGACCGTCGTGAGGAACGTATCGGCATTCGTTAACGTAAGATGCCGTGCGGTTGCTTCAATATCGCTGATTTCTTCCCCGGGGTAACCGAGCATGACGAAGAGGCCGGCCTGAATTCCGTACCGCTGTGCCAGGCGCGTGACGTTTTGAATTTCTTCAATTGAGACGCGCCGCTGCATGGCATCGAGAACTCTCTGTGAACCACTCTCGGAACCGTACCAGATCCTGAATGCGCCGAGTTCAGCCATCTTCCTGAGAATATCCTCGTTGAGCCTGTCGGCGCGGGAGATGCACTCGAACGGAATGCGTATGCCTCTGCGTGTCATTTCCGCGTGGAAGTCATGGAACCACCGGTGGTTAATGGTAAAAACATCGTCGGCGAACCAGAGCATATCAGGATGATATGTATCGCGAAGAAATTCGATCTCATCGACAACCCGGGCCGGTGAGCGCCGCCGGTGCGTCTCGCCGAACACCGACCTGCTGCACCACGTACATGTGAACGGACAACCGCGGGCGCAGATCAAAGAAATTGATCCCATGCCATGATGTTCTTTCCATGTCGAGACGTACCTTGGAACGTCGATGGCGCTGCGGTCAGGCAGTGGCAGATCGTCGAGATCCTGAATGAGTTCGCGGGGAGCGGTTCTCATGAGATTGCCGTCTTCGTCAAGATAGGCGATGCCTGCAATGCTTCGCAGCGAGGCCTTCTTCAAGAGCGCGGGGAGGAGCTCCGCCATCGTCAATTCTGCCTCTCCGATGACCGCGACATCCGCCCCAAACCGGAGATACTGTTCGGCGTACTCGGGGACATCCGGCCCTCCGACGATCACAGTGCAGCCCTGGTGTTTACAATACCGGACAAGCTCGAGAACATTCAGCTTCGTCATGAGGTTGGCGTAGATTCCCACGATGGAAGGACGCTCGCGATCGATGAAAGAAAAGAATTCCGGTTTTGCCGAGAAGGTCGTGTCGAAGACATTGACATCCAGGCCCCTGGATTTCAAAAAAGCCGAAATGTACAATATCCCGAGCGGGGGATACGGTTTCATGATGCGGCGCTCGTTCGCATCGTCGTTGAGAAAATATCCGTGTGTCAACAGGAGATTCATAGAGTTACTGTCTGGCAAGAACGTGGCGGTAATTTCTCAGAGCAAATTTCAGAGTTTTCCAGAGGCTTCTCTGCTCGCTCTTCACATAGACATAGAAGTATATCGCGCCGAACCAGAGCGTGAACAGCACATTGGGCCGGAACCTGATGAGCCTTTTTATAAGAGGGTATGTCCGGGGCCAAAGTACCGCGGTCTGAAAAAATTTCTGGATGTTTTGAAGCGTGGCGATAGACTCCTGCCGAAGGGCCGAGTCGGTGAAAAACGATCGCGTCAATGCATCCGGGGTAAACTGAGGATCGAGATGCCCCTGATCGATTGCATACTGTGTGAGCGCGGTTCCGGGGAATGGTGAAAACACGGAACACCATGGGTACTCGGGCTTGATCCTGATATTCAGTTCAACGGTCGACAGCGCGTCCGCGATAGTCTCGCCGGGCAAACCGACGATGTTGTACGTCCGGAATGGTATTGCGGCATCGTGGAGATTCCGTGCGGCAGTTTCTATCTGGACGTCCGTGAGCTGTTTCGCAAGTACTGTGTTCCTCAACGATTCATTCCCCGACTCAACACCAAAGAACACGGAGCGGCAGCCCCCTTCGGCGAGCCGGTGAGCATACTCCGGATCCGAGGAAACGATATCGGCGCGGACAAGACAGATGAACGGCAGATTCACTTCACGTTTGTAGCGTGGCAGAAAATCGTATAACCACGTCTTGCTCATGCCGAACACGTCATCCGCGAAATAGATCGTTGCAACGTCCGTCGATTCCCGCATCTGAATGCATTCTTCGATGACCTTGTCGATACTCCTCATCCTGACATATTTTCCTTTGCCCGCGTAGAGCTCGCGAAGCGCATCTTCGAAGCAAAAGCTGCAGTGCCAGGGGCATCCCCGCGACGTGATGACATTGCGGACCGTACGGTCGAGCCTGTCGTCAAGGCCCAGGTAAAGGCTGCGGTCGGGAAATGGGTAGGAGTCGAGATCTTTTGCCAGCGGCCGAACCTCATTCTTCCACAAATGGCCGTTCTTATAATATATATTTTGAATCTCATTGAGCGGTTGCCGGCGGTCCATCCGATTCAGCAATTCAAGGATGGATTCTTCTCCTTCGCCGCGGAGGATCATGTCGATTCCGGGCTCGGCGATCATCTCGGGAAAGAATGTCGGATGCGCGCCTCCGACGATCGTCGTGATCCCGAATTCCCGCTTGATGTCCTGTGCCCTTGCGATCGCCCAGCGATGGCTTCCGCTCATGACCGAAAAACCTACCAGGTCGGGCTTGAATGATGTTATTTCCCGGTTGAAATCTTCGATCGTTTCCCCAAGCGCCAACCGGCATTCATGCCCCTCCGTGCGCGCCATGGACGAAAGGTACATCGGGCCGAGGAACTCATAATCGATATTCTGCAGAAAGAGAAGCTTCGACATGCCGCCTTATCCTTCGGATGCCCGCATCCGGGACAACTCGCGCGGTAGTGTCAGGGCGTGGTATCCCGTCGCCGCGATCCTTCGCAGCCTTCTCGCATTAATGCGCGAGGGGTGAAAGAAAGACTCCCGCATATACTCCATGCCCTGCCAGATGCGGAATTTTTTGTGCGTCACCGAATGGAGCGCCCGGTAAAAATCCCTGGAGAAAGGGCCTCCGTACATCGGATCGAGATCCTGGCTGTCGACCCAGTTCTGTTTGTCTCCCAGTTCGTGCCTGACATTGTCGTAAAACGTTGTGCCGGGGAGGGGATAAGAAACAGAGATCCCGATATCATCAGGCCTGCAGTCCTTTACCATCGCGAGCGTACGTTCGATATCCTGTTTTGTCTCCCCCGGGTATCCATACTGGAGGAAGAAGCCTACGTTCAGGCCGTGGGCGCGGAGGAGGGAACTGGCGCGATAGATCTGTTCGACTGTCGTCCCTTTTTCCATCGCGTCAAGTATCTTTTGGGATCCCGATTCGGCTCCGATCCACACAATTTCGCATCCTGCGGCTGCAAGCGACTTTGCCGTATCCTCGTGCACAACGAGGTCCGCACGCGACAGACATTTAAATGGAATCTGCGCATGCTTTCTGCGGACGAGGTCGGAAAAATTTCCGATCCAGCCGGGCTTCAATCCGAAAATATCATCACAGAACCACAGATGATCGGGGGCAAAATCCCGCTTGAGCTGCAGCATCTCCTCGACGACATTTTCCGGGCTTCTGGAATGGTACACCTGGCCGTAAATCGGCTTCGCGCACCAGTTGCAATGGAAGGGACAGCCGCGGGTCGTTACCATGTTCATCGAAAAGTATCCATGGCAGTTTTTCCAGAGCGAGCGGTAGGCCGCGACGTCAGTCAGCGTCCTGTCCGGAAAGGGGAGGGCGTCCAGATCGGTCATCAACTCCCGGCCATGTGTTGCGCGAACGGACTCGCCGTCGGTATACGCGATCCCGTGAATCTGGCTGCGTTCAATTAGGTTTTTCTGAAAGAGGTGATTGATGAGCTCCAGCAACGTCGCCTCGCCTTCGCCGCGTATCACGAAGTCGGCGCCATTCCGCAGATATTCCGACGCGTGGTCGGCGGGATCGGAGCCATGGACGACGACAGTGCACCCGAATTCTTTCGCGCGCCGGCTCATGGCAAACGCCGAGTCCCGCATCCGGGACAGGCACATTTTCGTCAAATAATTGAAGTCGTCGTCATAAATAACCACGACGCGGGGCTGGTGCTCGCGGAGCACCGTTCCAAGTCCCGACTCCGAAGAGGCGAGCATGCTGTCGTAGAGAGTAACCGAGTAGCCGTGATGTTGAAGCAGGGTTGCCGCGTAGAGCGTGCCGAGCGGCGCGTACGGCATTCTTGCCTTGAATTCCTTTGGGTCAAGCTGAAGAACGTAGGAATGTGTCAGTACGATATCCGCCATTACGCCAGACCGGCTCTCAGAGCTTGAGATTGTTTCGATCGAGCTTATCCCGGTAAAAGCCGAGGATCTTATCGGAAAAATTTCCGACGTACGCGCAGGATTCCGTAGGTGTGCAGCGAAAAAGCTTTTCACGGGTCGTCGCATCGTAGTGAGGATAACGTTTCTCCCACACCCGTTTCATCATCTTCATGAGAAGTGAATCGAGCGAATCGATCCATCCCCACATGAACGGGATTTCCAGTACTGACCGAATGAAACTATTCCGGCCCCCTGTCTCGTTATCGCTCAATGCGAATACTTTGTAGTTTGGGAAGAAGCCCTTAATCCACGAATTCGCATTCATATAGCGAATGAACATTTCAATGTTATACAGCGGCTTGAGATGGGCGATCTCCGTGGCAGTATAGTAGTTTCTGTCCTCCAGCAGGAGGTGGTCCTCCGCGACGAAATAGTTCAGACAGAAATACTTCCTGCTGTTCAGCAGGAAAATTTTCTTGAAGAGCACCAGGAGGGACCTGCATACCCAAAGCCTTCTGGACTTGGTTACGATCACATAATCGATATCGCTTTGTTCATGGGCGACGCCTTTCGAGAGATCGCCGGAGAGGAAGACGCCGCGGACAAAGGGAAAGCGCCTGATAATCTGGGACATGAATCGGGCCATTTTCAGCCTCCGGGCGGCAAGTTTTTCCCGTTTCTCGCGCAGTTCGACCGAGCCGGGCGGCAGGGAAGGGAGCGTGTAGTACCCGTCAAAGAGCGAGAGTGATCCGTCTGCCGTGAGTGTCCGGAGCCTGTCGGTGAATTCCGACTTCGTAAGAGAATTTCTGGGAAACAGGTAAAAGAGTTCTTCCAACGTCAGCGGATGATCGAAGATCTCGTAATACAACAGCGTGCGTCTAATGTTCTCGACAAAATCGGAGTTGGCCATAGCGGTAATCTAATTTATGCATTTTTTGATTCATTGCAAATGGTTTGCGACTTGAAGTTCAGGGAAGTATTTCCTATATTTTTAACGATTTAAAGCACTTTCATTAATGATATGTCGGAAGCAACGAAGCAAGTCTTAAAGTCCAGGAAGGCGAAAAGATTCTATCTCATCATCGGTGGAGTCATCGTTCTGATCATTTTCCTGAACAATATACTCCTGCCCTGGTATGTCAACAGCGGGGGAATCATCAGTGTTCCTTCCGTAGTTGGTAAAAAGTTCGCCGATGGAAGGAGGATTCTGGATTCCCTCGGCTTGAAACCCCAGCAGGGGGACACGATCGTCGACAATGAACACCCTGCCGGCGTGATTATCATTCAAAATCCTTCCGTTGGGGCAAACGTGAAGCGGGGAAGAAGAGTGTATCTCACCATAAGCGCCGGAGAGGCGCTCGCGACCGTCCCGAACATTAAAGGACGAACTCTCCGGGACGCTAAATTTGCCCTCGAGCGTGAAGGATTGAAGCTTGGGGCGATCGAATACCAGCCTTCCGATCAATTCCCTCAGGGAACGATCGTCGAGCAGCAGACCTCTTCCGGTAAACAAATCCGGCGCGAGGGCTACATTTCCGTGGTCGTCAGCCAGGGACCCACCTCGGATAAAGTCACAGTCCCGGACCTTAACAAAGTCACACTCACCGAGGCCCAGCGCGTCCTCCAATCGCTCGGCTTAAAAGTCGGAAATATCACTTACGTGCCGGCGCCCGAACTGCTTCCAAATACCGTTGTCCAGCAGTTCCCGCTCAGCGGGGATCTCGTTGCCTCAGGGCAGGCCGTCGACCTGTTCGTCGTCCAGGCCGTTGACAAGAAAAAAGATCTTTTTGAGAACTAACGCTCATGGCCAACATCAAAATCGCTCCGTCAATCCTCTCGGCTGATTTTACCAACTTGTCGCGTCAGATCGCGCTTCTGGAGAAAGGAGGAGCCGACTGGATTCACCTCGATGTCATGGACGGCCATTTCGTTCCGAATATCACGTTTGGCCCCATGATAGCAAAGGCTGTCCGCTCGTTGACGAAGCTTACGCTCGACGCGCACCTCATGATTGAGCAGCCGGATCGCTACCTGCAGGCATTTGCCGACGCGGGGGTCGACCGTTTGACGGTCCACGTGGAAACCTGCCCGCATTTGCATCGTACCGTTCAGCGCGTCCGCGAGCTTGGAATGAAACCGGGAGTGACGCTTAATCCCTCCACACCGGCTTCGGCCCTCCGGGAGATCGTCAGGGATGTCGATCTCGTGCTTGTCATGACGGTCAACCCGGGGTTTGGCGGGCAGAAATTCATCCCGACTACGCTCGCGAAGGTTCAGGAGATCAGCAAGATGCTCGCCGCGGCGAGGTCAACGGCATATTTGCAGGTCGACGGGGGAGTCGATGACTCCAATGTCGCAGGCCTTGCGCGCGCAGGTGCCACGGTATTTGTCGCCGGCCACGCCATCTTCTCGAAGAAAAACATCCCCGCAGCAATCGAACAGCTTCGCACCGCCGCCCGCAGGAAATAGGCCGCGATCGCATCTCCCCGCCGGGAAATCTCTCCTCATTATTCCCGGTGAAGGCCTCACCTGTTATAAGTAATTCCTGCTCCAGCCTAAATAATCCTTGACATTAACCCCTCGATGCCTTATATTCTAAGGTAGAATGTCTGTTTGACCTTAGTAATTAAAGTTCGTCAAGAAATCACCTCACTTACGCAAGGCGCCAGTATGCTCGATGATATAGATGCCAAAATCCTGGACGTTCTTCAGAAGAATGGACGAACGAAGCGCAATGACCTTGCGGAGATCGTCGGCCTGTCGCTGCCGTCCGTGAGCGAGCGGCTCCGGAAGCTGGAGGAAACGGGTTACATCAAGGGATACGTTGCGACGGTCGATCCCAAAATGGTCGGGAAGGATATCACCGCGTTTATTTTCGTATCCGTCGAGTCATCCAAACAGTATGCGGGTTTTGTCGAACACGCTCTCGCGACGGATGACATACTTGAATGCCACGCGATTACCGGCGAGGGATCACATCTTATTAAAATCAGAACGGAGAACACCCTGACGCTCGAAAAGCTCCTTGCAAAGATTCAGTCGTGGCAGGGGGTGGCGGGGACCCGCACGAACGTCGTCTTGTCTTCTCCGAAGGAACACATGCGCATAAAATTAAACCATATCAAATAATTTCATCAGGAGAGGATGTATGGCGACGAAAGCGAAAAAACGAAACACTTCGAAAGTGTTCAAAGCGATGGATGACAATAACATTCAGGTTATCGATCTTCGATTTTGCGATATGCTGGGCCAGTGGCAGCATTTTTCAATTACGCGCAGCGAGTTCGATGAAGACGCGTTTATCAACGGCCAGGGATTCGACGGCTCAAGCATCCGTGGTTTCCAGAAGATCCATGAAAGTGATATGCTTCTCCTTCCCGATCCCGAGGCCTTCTTTGTCGAACCCTTTACGTCGATACCTACGCTGACCATCATTTGCGACATCGAAGATCCGATGACCCGCAAACCGTATTCGCGCGACAGCAGGTTCATCGCGGAAAAAGCCGAGCAGCATTTGAAATCCACCGGCTTTGCCGACACCTGCCTCGTGGGGCCGGAAGCCGAGTTCTTCATTCTCGACAGCGTCAGGTTCGATCAGTCGCACAATTTCGGTTTCTACTACCTTGATTCGGACGAAGGCTTCTGGAATTCAGGGAAAGAAGGATCCGCCAACGGGGGCACGCACAATCTCGGACACAAGCCGAGATTCAAAGAAGGTTACTTCCCGACCTCCCCGATCGACAGCCTGCAGGATATCCGATCAGAGATGGCGCTGACGATGGAGAAAATCGGCGTTCGCGTTGAGGTACATCATCATGAGGTCGCAACCGCCGGCCAGACGGAAATCGACATGCGGCGCGATACGCTGTTAAAGATGGGAGACAATCTCATGAAGTACAAGTATGTCGTGAAAAATGTGGCAAAAATGCGCGGGAAAACCGTCACATTTATGCCGAAGCCTATATTTCAGGATAACGGGTCCGGCATGCATGTTCACATGAGCTTATGGAAAGGGGATAAGCCGCTGTTCTACGGAAACAAATACGCCAATCTAAGCGACATGGCATTATACTTCATCGGCGGATTGCTGAAACATGCTCCCGCGCTCTGCGCGATAACAAACCCGACGACGAACTCCTACAAGCGGATGGTTCCGGGATTTGAAGCACCCGTCAACCTTGCCTACTCGCAGCGAAACCGGAGCGCCGCGGTGAGAATTCCGATGTATTCCACGAACCCAAAGGCGAAAAGGGTGGAGTTCCGCTGCCCGGATCCGGCGTGCAATCCGTATTTTGCGTTCTCTGCGCTTCTCATGGCGGGTCTGGACGGCATCAAAAAGAAAATTGACCCGGGAAAGCCTCTGGATGTCGATATCTACGACCTGACGCCGCGCGAATTGCTCAAAGTCCCGACTGCCCCCGGCACGCTTGAACAGGCTCTCCGTAACCTCGAGAAGGATCACGAGTTCCTCCTTGCCGGCAACGTGTTTACGGAAGACGTCATCGAAACCTGGATCGATTACAAGATGGAGCGGGAGGTCAAACCGATGCAGCTGCGGCCTCATCCGTACGAATTCTCCCTCTATTACGACGTTTAATCAGAAGCGGCTGCAGTTTCATCTCGTCCCCATTCGGGGGCGAGGGAGCCCCCCGATCAATGATTGAGGGGGTTTTTTATTGCCTCACTTGAGATTGCATGAGAAGTTTGCTATTTTGTGCCGCATGAAATACACATCGATTGAGTATGCAGTGAGCGACCGGATCGCGACGGTCACTCTCAACAGGCCGGAACGCCGTAACGCGCTGGATGACGCGATGATCAAGGAACTTCTCGAAGTTTTCAATTCGGCGAATCGCAACAGCGAAGTTCGCGCGGTCATCCTGACCGGCAGCGGCGCTTCGTTCTGCGCCGGGATGGATCTCGACTATCTCAAACGGTATTCGGAGCTGGGACACAACGAGAATCTCGAGGATGCGCGCAATCTCATGAAACTCCTCTCGCTCATCTACACCCTGAAGAAGCCGGTCGTCGCGGCAGTGAATGGGCCGGCGATGGGGGGCGGCTGCGGCCTCGCCGCGGCATGCGACTTTGTTTTTGCAGGAAAGTCAAAGGCCAAAATCGGCGCGCCTGAAGTCAGGCTGGGATTCCTTCCGGCGCTTATCCTGTTGTTTCTCATCAAGCGCATGGGCGAGGGATCCGCGAAAGAGTTCGTCCTTCGCGGCGATACCATTGATGCAGAGGCTGCCAGCCTGAAATCGCTTGTCACGGAAGTCGTCGACGACGACAAGCTCACCGCACGAACGATCGAATTTACACTAAATCTCTGCGCAACGACAAGCCCCTCTTCGATACTTCTCACAAAGGATTTGTTCTCGCGGTTCAGCGAAATGTCCATGGGCGCCGCCCTGGAGTACGCTGCGAATCTCAACGCCCTGACGCGAAAGACGGAGGACTTCAAAAAGGGGATCGAGTCGTTCATGAAGAAAGAAAAGCTGGAGTGGTAAACGACCTTCGAACCTATATCCGAAGCGTCCCCGACTTTCCGAAAAAGGGGATCGTCTTCCGGGACATCACGACCTTGCTTCAACACAACGAGGCCTTTGCCGCCACCATCGAAAAGTTTTTCGAGCGCTTCAAGGAAAGCGGAATTCAGAAGGTCGTCGCCATCGAATCCCGCGGCTTCATTTTTGGCGGGGCATTGGCGCAGCGGTTGAGATCGGGGTTTGTGCCTGTCCGCAAGCCCAAGAAACTCCCCTGGAAAACTGTCCGGCAGGAATATGAGCTCGAATACGGCTCTGATGCTCTCGAAATCCACCTCGACGCCATTTCGCCAGGCGAACGCGTTTTGATTATCGACGACTTGCTCGCGACAGGAGGCACTGCCGCTGCCGCGTGCAACCTCGTTCAACAATTGTCCGGAAAGATCATTGGCCTCGCATTTCTTATCGAGCTTTCATTCCTGCATGGAAGGGACAAATTGAAAGCGTACGACGTGCATTCACTTATTTCGTACGACGGCGAGTAATAACCTTCCCCACACGTTCACACCCCTCTCATTTTTTGACTTATCATAACGCAACGGATCAGCCCCGCCGTACGTAGAAGTGGTATGCTTTGCTTGCCACCCCGTTTTGTCGTAAATTGGACTCGCACTGCGCATATTGACAATGAAAACGATCATAGAGCCCTTCAAAATTAAAAGCGTCGAACCGATACGGTTTACCACTCAGGATGAGCGCGAGGCGATCCTGAAGGGGGCCGGATTTAATCCATTTCTCATCCGGGCCGAGGACGTCCTCATCGATCTTCTCACCGACAGCGGCACTTCTGCGATGAGCGCCAAACAGTGGGCGGGGATCATGGAAGGAGACGAGTCATATGCCGGCGCCCGAAGTTTCTTTCGCTTCGAAGCCATCGCTAAAGAGCTGACGGGGTTCAAATATATCATTCCGACTCACCAGGGAAGAGCCGCCGAGAAAATCCTTTTTACGCTTGTCGGGAAGAAAGGCATTGCCATACCGAACAACACCCATTTCGATACGACGAGAGCGAACGTCGAATTTTCCGGAGCTGAGGCGGTGGATTTCATTACGCCGCTTGGCAAGAACCCAAGCGCGATCGCCGATTTCAAGGGAAACATGGACACCGAAGCTCTCGATCGCTTTATCTGTGAGAAGGGGAGAGAGCGTATCCCGCTGATTATGCTGACGGTAACGAATAATGCCGGAGGCGGCCAGCCGGTTTCGATGCAGAACATCCGTGATACAAAAGCCGTCGCCTCCCGGCACGGGATTCCGTTGTTTCTCGATGCATGCCGGTTCGCCGAAAACGCATTTTTCATAAAAAAGAGGGAACAAGGGTACGCCGATACGCCGGTTAAATCGATCGTCCAGGAAATGTTCTCCTACGCGGACGGCTGCACGATGAGCGCGAAGAAGGACGCCCTTGTCAACATGGGGGGATTCCTCGCGATGAACGATGACCGGTTGTCCGCCAACGCGAGAAATATTCTCGTCGTCACGGAGGGTTTTCCGACCTACGGCGGGCTCGCAGGAAGGGATCTTGAAGCCATGGCCCAGGGGCTTGAAGAAATCCTCGACGAGCATTACCTGACGTACCGGATTCGCTCGGTAGAATACCTTGGTGAAAAATTAGTGCATGCGGGCGTTCCGATTCTTCAACCTCCGGGAGGCCATGCAATCTATCTGGACGCGAAACGCTTCGCGCCTCATATCCCGCAGAACGAGTTCCCCGGCCAGTCGATTGTTTGCGAGCTCTACAGAGCCGGTGGAATCCGCAGCGTCGAGATCGGCAGCGTGATGTTCGGGAAGACAGACAGCGCTTCCGGAAAGTTTATTGCGCCGGAACTTGAGCTGGTGCGGCTCGCCATCCCGCGGAGAGTGTACACGCAAAGCCATATCGATTACGTCGTAGAATGCGTTATCGAAGTGCATCAACGCCGGGATCAGCTGCGCGGCTACCGCATCGAGTACGAGTCGCCGATGCTGCGCCATTTTACCGCAAGATTTTCACGATTATGATCACGTGCGCCGTCTGCCAGACGCAAAATAATCATCTCGCGATCGTCTGTTCGCAGTGCGGAGGTTTTCTTCAAACCCGCGCCGATACGCTCGATCTTTTTTCGACGATATGGGGCATCATGGAAAGGCCTTCAAAAGCCTTTCACAAAATCGCCGTTGCGAAGCATAAAAATTACGCGTACATCGTCTCATCCGTCGCCGGTATCGGCTTCGCCTTCCTGATATTCTGGCTCCTCAACGCAGCGGACTACTCCGATTCACTGGTGAATATTCTCGGGGCGGGCCTCCTCGCGGGCCCGGTCTTCGGTCTCGCGGCCATTCCGTTGTTCGCTCTCTTCCTGAAGCTCACGATGAGAGCGTTCAGGATGACCGTCGCGTTCAGAAGCGTGCTGGCGGTGTCGGCCTACGCATTTATCCCCCAGGTGATTTCCGTCTTCCTCATTCTCCCCGTAAAGCTCATGACCTTCGGTACGTTTTATTTTTCCGGGAATCCGTCCCCCTGGTCGTTAAAGCCTTCGTCGTACGCGCTGCTCCTGGGACTTGACGCGCTCTGCGCGGGCTGGTCGTTCTTGCTGTTGGCAATCGGCGTGAAGACTCTCATCGGGGGGGCCTGGGTGCGGGCGATGAGTGTGCTCGCCATTCCCCTGGTCCTTATCGTTATTGTTATCACCGTCATCTTACGCCAAACGCTTCACCCATAACATGGACCGCATCCTTTTTGAGCATATCGTAGAACAGACCTTCGACCGGCTGCCGCCGCAGTTCAAGAACGTCATTGAAAATCTCGGCGTGGTGGTGGAGGACTATCCCACAGATGATCTTGTCCATAAACTGCGGTTGAGGACGAAGCACGACCTGTTGGGGCTCTACCAGGGGATACCGCTGACGGCACGCGGGTCGTGGTACGGTACGCTCCCCGTCGTGCCGGATAAGATCTCGCTCTACCAGAAAAATATTGAAGCGCTCTGCACGGACGAAGAGCAGATCATCGACAAGATTTATGAGGTGCTCATTCATGAAATCGGACACTACTTCGGCATGAGCGAAGAAGAGATCCGCGCGGCAGGATATTAATGATTTTTTTTGTATATTAACCAACGTCACAATGAAAGGGGTCTATGCCTAAAATTATGTTCACCATCTCGTACGAGGTCCGCCCGGAGAAACGAGATGCCTATGTCGCGTTATCGCAGCAGATGAAGCAGCACCTTGGGAATTCAGGCAAGAATTATTCGATTTTTGAGCAAAAAGGGAAGAAGAACAGCTTTACAGAGGTCTTTGTCCTCAACAGCATGGACGAGTACGAACAACTCGAAGACCAGGACGAAACGACAACACAGCTCGTCGGAGAGCTTGAACAGTACCTGGTGAACGGCAAAATGAAGTATACTACTCTCATCGAGCTCCAGTAAGCACCCCGCCGTACCTACCTTTTTTTCATGAAACACTCCACGGATCCCATCGCGCGGCTCATGCAGGAGCACGACGCTGCTTTGGTGCAGCTGAAGCTTCTCAATAAGGCTGTGCGGGGGATCGCCAGCGACGGATACACGGCGCCGCATTTCCGGCGTGTGTCGTCCGCGCTCAAATTTATCGAGGAAGAAGTGAGCGTCCATAACCACCGTGAAGAGGAAGCGCTTTTCCCGGCCATCGAGCGCTATGTCGATGGCCCGACGAGGATCATGCGGGACGACCATAAGAAATTACAGAAAGGCTTCGTCCAGCTCAGGAACGCGGTCAATGAGCTCAATAAGCACCGTGACAGTTTTTCGGCGAACAAGCGGCTCCAGGAAGTCGCCAACAGCGTCGTGCAGCTGTTCGTCAACCACATCCACAAAGAGAATCATATTTTATTCCCTCTTGCACAGCGGTTTCTTGGGAAGGAAGAGTTGCGGGAAATCGCAAGGAAAATGTTATGACAATGCAGAAGAATCCGACAATCATGCTGGTCGAAGACGAGGTGCAGCAGCGCGAAGCCCTCGCGATGATGTTTGAGTCTGAAGGATACACGGTCCTCACCGCGGACTCGGCGGAAGCGGGAGCGCGCCACATCCAGGAAACGGTCCCCGACATGATTGTCACCGACGTGAAGCTTCCCGGGATAGACGGGTTTACATTTTTCGACACGGTGCGGGAACGGCCGCCCTTCAAACACATCCCGTTCATTTTTATCACCGGCTACAACGACCCTGCGGCGATCGAATCGGTAAAAAAACTGGGAGCCGCCGGTTACATCACCAAACCGTACGAACTCGAACACCTCATTACGCTCGTCAAAAAGCACCTGCCGCCGTCAGTAACCGGCGTCTAGCCGTTATTTTCTCGCCTCCAGCGTGGCTTTCAGCGTCACCTCTTCAGAGCCGCGCTTCACCACAATCGCAACTTCATCGCCCGGTTTATAATCGCTCAGCAGGTAGGTAAAGTCATAGATATTCTTTATCGACTTTCCGCCGAAGCTGATGATAATATCGCCTCCTTTAAGGCCGGCTTTTTCCGCCGCGCTCCCGGGCCTGGTACCGGAAATCTTCATCCCCACGACGTCTTCGGCATAATCGGGAACGACGCCCAGGCTGACGCGGACGCCCTGCCGGTCGCCGGCAGGCGCCATGCTTGAAGCAGCGGCTTTCGTGAATGCCGGCTTGGTATCCTGATTTGCGACATCGAGCGCGATCCGGGAGACGAGAGAGGCAACTTTTTGCTCACCCGTGTAGTTGATCTTGTCCCACGTGTCCGAAGGACGATGATAATCCGCGTGAAGGTTCGTGAAGAAAAACATCACCGGAATATCTTTCGCGTAAAAGGAGGAGTGGTCGCTTGGCCCGAACCCGTCCGGTTTGAATTTGAGGTGAAGCGAATCGGAGTTATGCTTTGAAACAAGTTCCTGCCATTGCGGAGAAGTTCCCATGCCTTCGACGACCAGCTGGCTGTCCGTCAACCTGCCGATCATATCCATGTTCAACATCGCATCGGTGTGATCAAGCGGGTACTCCGGATGCTTCACGTAGTAATCGGAGCCGAGAAGTCCAAGCTCCTCGCCCGAAAAGGAGGCGAAGAGCACGCTCCTTCGCAAATGGCTTTTTTGTGAAGCAAGATATTGAGCCACCTCAAGCAGTCCCGCCGTTCCTGAAGCATTGTCGTCGGCGCCGTGATGAACGGCAACGGTGTCGGGCGAGAGAGATCCTTTGCCCCCCATGCCAAGATGATCCATGTGAGCTCCTATTGCAATGAACTCTCTTGAAAACGCCGGGTCATTTCCTTCGAGAACTCCGAGGATGTTCCGGGAGGTTTTGTATTCCTTCACGATCGATGACGTCAAATCGGCGGTTGTCCGGCCCAGGGCACGGGACTGTGGTTTCTTGTTGTCGTTCAACGCTTGCTGAACCGAACGAAGGTTGAGGGACATCGCTGAATCGAGAACATCCCAGCGTACGCTTGCTACGGGAATTCCCGAGTTCGCCGATTCGGCGTATTCAAAGGGAATAAGCACCGGCTTGTCGGAATCAAGCGGGCCCGTCACGAGGAGAATGCCGGCCGCGCCATGCTCGCGCGCGTTAAAGATCTTCGTCATGAGCGGTGAGTACTTCGCGAATTTGCTTTCGTTCTTCGTGCCTTCCGGAGAATATCTCAGGATAATGACGATCTTACCCTTCACGTCCAGTCCCGCATAATCATCGTAGGGGATCGAATCTGCCGTAATGCCGTACCCGGCAAAGACGCAGCCGGCCGAAACGGCCGTATCGGATGACACTGACTGTAAATTGAACTCATCGTTCACGCGGAGCTTGTACTCATGCCCGTTCGAGCCGATCGTGAGCATTGTACCCGTGCCCTCTTTTACCGAAGCGAGGAACGGAAACTCCTGAAAAAATGTGCCCTTATCACCGGCAGGATGGAGGCCGTATCGCTGAAACTCCTTCGCGATGTACTCCGCCGCTGCCGCATTACCCGGCTCGCCGGTCCTGCGCCCTCCGAGCTCGTCGGAGGAGAGGTATTTCACATGCTGGCGCAGCTCCTGCGCAGTAATTTCCGCGCCGCCCGCGGGTTCCTGCCCATAGAGAGTTGCCGCTGCGAGGATGAGTGTCACTAACAACGAGAATAGTCTTTTCATGATTAGTAGGTTTTGATGATGGTAAGAACTTCGACGGATTTTCCCGTCATGCAGATCGTATGGCGTTCCGGAAGGTCTTTTACAATGATCTCCGCGCGAAGGCCATCGACGAGCAGCGTTGCCGCGCGTTCTCCCGCGAGCTGATACGTCGATCCGTCGCCGGCGGTAAACTGCCAGCAGCCCCCTTCAAGAGGTATATGCTTCATCGTACCTGTCAGGGAATAGGCTCCCGCACCGTAGTCTGCCGCAGACTGCTTCGACGAACAGCAGGAGGCAATCAGGAACGCGAGTATCCAGGCATGAAATTTCACCTACTTCCAGTCCGCGATGAAAATATTCGTCTCTCCGCGCGCTTTCCCATTCCGGTTTGAAGCAAAGACAAGTTTTTTCCCGTCCCGTGTAAACATCGGGAACCCGTCGAAGGTATCATTGAAGGTGATCTGTTCGAGATGCTCACCGTCGGTGTCGATGAGGAAGAGGTCGAAGTTCCTTCCTTTTGGATCGTTCTTGTTCGATGCGAAAATTATTTGCTTTCCATTGGGATGAAAATAGGGGGCGAAGCTGGCGGAGCCGAAATGTGTGATCTGGCGTTTGTTCGTACCGTCCGCGTTCATGACAAAGAGCTCCATCGTCGAAGGGCGGACGAATCCCTCGCGGAGGAGGTCTTCATATTCCCCGATTTCTTTCGGGTCTGTCGGATGGTAGGCCCGGTAGACGATCTGCCTGCCGTCGGGTGAGTAAAACGCCCCGCCGTCATAGCCGATCTCGTTTGTCAGCTGGCGGACATCGGATCCATCCGGCTTCATCGAATAGAGATCGAGATCTCCGTTCCTCACCGAGGTAAAGACGACCCGGTCGCCCAACGGCGATACGGTGGCCTCGGCATCATACCCGGGTGTGTCGGTCAGCCTTTTGAGTATTGCAGCGTGCGTGTCGGCCAGAAATATGTCGTACGTCTTATACACCGCCCAGATGTAGCCCTTCGAATAATCGGGCCGGGGAGGGCAGAGTGAATCGGCAAGGTAGGTTGAGGAATAGATGATCGTCGAATCCCCGGGGAGGAAATACGCGCACGTGGTTCTTCCGGTCCCGGTACTGAGCATGCGCAGGTTGTTCCCCGTGAGGTCCATGGCAAAGATCTGATCGCACTCGAAAGATCCTCTCGTCGACTGGAACGAAAGCATCTGCTCTCCGAACGAAAAGTACGCTTCCGCGTTCTCTCCGCCGAATGTCAGCTGCCGCAGATGTTCAAAATGCCGTTCGCTGCCGGCAATGAGACTGTCCTGAGCCTTTGCTGCGGAGAAAAGCATGCCAAGACTACAGGCGAAGAGGGAAACCGCTGCCGGGCGTAGAATTCTTAAGAGGTTCACTATTGCAATGCGCTGAGTGCGGCTTTCAGTTTGTTAAACGATTCCATGTCGCGCGAGCTGTAGCTCAGATCGATATAGGCGATCTTTCCCTTCTTGTCGATGACGTAGACGGTGCGTTTGTTGTACCCTCTCGCGTCGTTATAGCTCGAATATGTCTTTGCGACGGCATGCGAGTGATCGGAGACAAGCTTCACCGGGAGGTTGAGATTCTTCGCCCACTCGTGGTGTGAATATTCATAGTCACCGCTGATGCCGAGAACTTCGGCGTTGAGATGAGAAAGGTCGGCGATGTTGTCGCGCATCGTGCACATCTCCTTCGTACAGCCTCCGCTCCAGTCGGCGGGATAAAAGGCGAGGACAATAACGCTTTTCCCGATCTCCGAGGATAATTTGAGATCGTCGGAAGCAACGGAATCTTTCGTCGCGTAGGGGAGAGTAAAATCGGGAGCGGGATCGCCTACTGCAAGTTGATGTACCGGGGGATGTTCCTGGCCGCTCAGATATCCGGTGGCGAGGACAGCCAGGCAGGCAAGTATGAGGATTCGTTTCATGGATTCTCCTTGGGTCGTAACGTAGCGGAATATACAAATTTGACAGGGAAAAGAAAAGCCGCAGCGGAAGCCGCGGCCGATAGTAGTCTCACCAATCCGGTAAACGCTGCTATTTTTTCCGCGAAGCGAGAATATGAAATTTTCTCAGCCGGTACCGGAGGTTTGCCTCGGAGAGATTCAAAATCTCCGCGGCACGCGTTTGATTATTATCCACCGCGCCAAGCGTTTTTTCAATAAGCGTTTTCTCCAGATTCGAGAGCGAGCCGTCGAACGAAAACGCCTTCTTCAGGTTAATGTTCTTGAGAATACTCTCTAATTGTACCTGCTCGTTCACCAGGCTCTCGGGCAGCTCAACGGCCCCATCCCGCGACGTAAAGACGGTGCTTTCTATAACGGATTTGAGCTCCGCGACATTCCCCGTCCATTCGCGGCGAACCAGGAAATCCAGAATATTCACGTCGATGACCTTGAGCTGCATATTCATGCTCTCACACGCCGCTTTCATGAAATGCTCGATAAACACCGGAATATCCTCCCTGCGTTCGCGCAGCGGGGGAACATATATCTCCTCAAACTTCTCTATCGCATCGTGGAGTTCGTTGATGAGCTTTCTGTTGTTCCTGAGTTGCGCGGGTTCGTCGCTTGCGGTCACGATAACCTGGAGGAAGGGACGTTCCGGCAGCGAGTGAAGGAATCGTTCGAGTTTCGACTGATAGAGGAACGAAAAATCCTGAATATCACGGACGACGAGGGTCGCGACAGACTTCGTCTCCCGTTCGAAGAACATCCTCACATCGTCGTCTGTCGCGGCGGTGGGATTCAGGATGACAAGTTTGCCCTCCCGTTTTGAATGTTCATGGAGCAAATGTGCCACCGTCGTCTTCCCGGTTCCTTTGTCGCCCTGGATGACGACATGCTTTTGCGCCTTCCCGAGGCGCTGAATTTCTTTCTGCAGCTTCTTTGCGACGCTGCTTTTTCCTATGATTTGGTCCATCGTAAAGCCCCTCTGATTAATTGTGTGTTGAAGTTCGTTATAGATGTCCTAATTGTCTGTCGGGTTTCTTGCGTACAAAAACTTTGAGGATAAGAGTATCGATTTCATCCTTCCAGCGCGTCACTTTCGACGGCGAGGTTGTTAAGGCTTCCTCGTAGTACTTTCCTGTGGCGGAAAGAACAAACCGCAGCCGCAGATCGAACGCGTAGACCATCATCAGCAGGCAAACGACAGTCGCGTATTGGGCCACGGCGAAAACGCTCTGATATGCGGTCTGCGTAGTGCTGGAAATAAATGCGAAAAGATGGACGATTTCGAACGGGCAGAGGAGAAAAAATAGGAAGAGAATTTTATCGAGATATGCCCCGTGCGGCTTATTGGTCACGTAGTTCGATACCAGGAAAAACGCGAGAAGAAGTACAATAAAACACTGGATGACCATCGATCGGACCATAAGGGGTTTCCAGAATATGATCGTCACACCCCCTTCGTTCGCATACGGCCGCAACGCGGCGATCTCTGTTTCGTCAATATGTGCCGCATCTGTGTTCGTTGCTGGCGTCGAAGTCCCGGAGGATAATCGTTGTGCTACTTCATGATCCGGCATCGCCGCCCCGGCACCGGGCAGCTGGAGCATCTTGTACAGCGTCGCATATTCCGGTTCGTGGTAGAGCTGCATCGGGCTCGCAAGGAACGACCAAAACAAGGGAAGGATAATCAAGCCAACGGCGCTCAAACTCACAACATACTTTATGAGCACATGCCGCCGGGACATGAAGTAATCGACGATCGGAAAGACAACCGCCATCAAAAACAGGAAGTTGAGCCCTACCTTGTTGGCATATACGTGAAAATAGACGCCCGCATACGTGGATTCCCTGAAGAGCGCCGTTCCAACAAATCCACCGCTGAAGAGCACCAGGGAAAATATAAAAAACAATGCGAAGAGCAGATACACGTGCCTCTGCGTATCGTAGCTGTGCACGCCGATATCGATGCACATGGCGAACAGCAAGAGCTGGAGAGCAACACTAATGAGCGACTCGAGGCCGATCTCCCCGTGCGGAAACAAAAGGCACAATCGCAACGCAGCGAGAATGATGAAAAATCCGGCAAGATATTTTAGTTCGCGGCTCAAGGGAAAACATCGAAAGTACAGTAGTATACCTCATTTCAGGCTGAGAAGCAAATATTCTTACGGAACATCGAAAATAACTCGGGCGATCTAAAGGATTCTACGATTGTTCGAAAAATATTTGATTCTTACCGAGATTCTTCCCATCTTTGATGGTGCAATGAGTCCACAATCCCTATCCACTACCACAATTCGCGCATCGCGCAAGGAGTTTATTTCGATATGAAACGTCGACAAGGTTCTCGGCTATTCCGTGTCATCAGCACGGTTGTTTTCTCCCTTTTGCTGTTCAATACGATTGCCCTTAACTACCCGAAAAAGGAGGGGCCAATGCGCAGGGTGCTGAACGTTTTCGAGCGCATTTTCCTTGGAAAATCCTCTGGTTCAAGCACGACGACCAGGTATTCCACGACAACCACCTATTCCGTAACGGGGGATAGTGCCTCACCGTGCGTCGTCGATCCGTTACAACTGCCACCGCCACCCCCGCCCCCGAAGTAATAAGTTTTACGAGTGTTAATTCGCCGTGTGGATTCATTGCCGGTACCTCCGCACGGGACAGGAGGGAACTGTTGTGTCAACGATGACCGGTGTGCCCGGAAGAACGGTGCCACCGGTTATCGTTTGTAATACACTGCGTCAACCGGTAACGGCTCCGTACGGTAATCATTTCCCTTGAATGGAAACGTTGGCCGTTTCTTCGATGTGATATACGAAGCGATATGCTGCGCCTCCTCGTCCGTAAGGCTTCCCGGATCAAGGTACGGCATCATGTACCGGATCATACCCGCAAGGGTGTAGACACGTGCGGCTCCGGCGCCGTCATTCCATGAGCCTGCCCCCCAGAGAGGTCCGGCTTTCTTATCTCCGATTTCTACGCCCTGCCCGTTATCGCCATGGCAATTGACGCATTTCTCAGCGTACAATTTCCTTCCGAGCTTCGGATCAAGGTTGTGGATCGGGATAAGATGTTCCTGGGGAATAACATTGTGCCCTCTCCAGGATGGCTTCTCTCCCGCTGCGATTCCTCCCGACAACCACGTAATGTACGATGCGATTGCAAGTACCTCAGGCTCCGTCGCAGAAACCCTCGTTACGCCGCGCGAACCGTTCTTCAACCGTCCCGTCGCGTTCATGCTTCGCTCGAAACATCCCACGATCCGGTCCTCAAGGCTGATCATTCGGCCTTGCCGTTTGTTGTATTCAGGGAAGAGGCCGCTGATACCCGCAATCGGCAGAGCCTTGTCACGCTGGCCGGCGTTCAGATGGCAATTCCCGCACGTCATGGCGTTTCCCGAGAGTCGCGGAGCCGCTGCAGGAGTTTTCGAAAAATACTCATACCCCAGCCGGATCTGTTCGGCAAGCCGTTGATCGCGGAGAAGGAGTGAGTCGCTCAATGGATTCTTCGGGATATCCCACGCGGACTCCATTCCCGTCGCCGAAGATATCAACGGTCCGCTGTACAATGAATCGTTTAATGAGACCTGGCTCTTCGTACTGTCTTGCGCCCACGAACAAGGAATGTGTGAGGCCATAAGGGAGAGAAGCAGCACCCAGGCGTATCCACACCGGCTATGTTTCCGAACGGTCATAATAAAACGAGCCCCCGATTCCAGTCTGAATCGGGGACTCGAACTCCGGCATGATTATCCTGCGAAACAATAGGTGCAGCCATGTTCCTGCGCGCGGTTCACCGCAAGCACGCCGGAAGGAACGATCTGGATGCCCGGCAACACGCCCGCCACCCAATCTTTCTTGATCGCGTCCGCGTCCATGTTCATTTTTGGAGCGAAGACGAATTTACTGTAAAACGTCAGCGCCATGTCGCATATTCCGATCAGGACGCCGCTCTTCTGCAGCTCTTCGATCGACATGCCCGGCAACTTCATTTCCCCCTCTTTCGGCTGATAGAAAGGATTACGAACCGAAGCGGCTTTCGTCGCGTCGTCGTCGATCTTGAAGTTTTCGCCGAATTTATACTTCGCCCACAGATCGTGCGTCATTCCATACGGAATCGCTTCGTGGCGAAGAATGATCACCGGCGTCACGTCGTCGGCAGAGGCGCCCACGGCCTGATTTGTCATTTGAAAAACGCGAGCCCACGCGAAGACAAATCCCTTGTTCGATTCCGGCACATCAAAGACCTGCCGGTGTTTTCCCTTAATTTTGCCAAGCCATGCTTCGAAATCGGCCGCAAGGGGGCTGGACGTCTGAAAATTCATTTTTGCTGAGGCTTGCAGAGGTTTCGCGAGACTGGCCAGGCCAATCGTCGCGGCGCCGGCGGCGATACTCCCCAGAAATCCCCGGCGATGCAAAGAACGATTAATATCAATCATGTCGACCTCCATGAAATTGATGTTTGAGATAGTGAGTTAGTAGTTTGGAATTATCCAAATGGTAATAAAAAGGAATTTTGAATGCAAGTTGGTAATTCAGCCGGAAAAGTGCTATCATGGACGACAACTTTAGAGGAGTTTTAGATGCGAACGTTCCTATGCTTTGCCCTGATTCTTTGCGCGACATTCACGATTTCTGCTCAACAAAAAAGCACGATCGATACCTATCTGGCGCAATATGCCCCCTACGAAATGAAATTTGATGCCTCGAAATTTGGCAAGAACGAAAAGGTGATTCTGAAGAAGCTACTCCAGGCCTCGGAGTATCTGGATACGATCTATTGGCTTCAGACATCGAAATATGGCATGAAGATCAGGGATAGCCTCGCAGCCGTACACAACAACGAACAGGCGAAAAAGCTTCTCGCGCTCGTCCTCCGCAACGGCGGCCCCTTCGAATTGCTCAACGATAACGCGGCGTTCGCGGGCAGCCAGCAATTCTATGCGGGACAGGAATTTTATCCGCAGGGTATGACAGCCGACCAGTTCGATGCGTACATCAAAGGCCTTCCGGAACAGCAGAAGAATGAGTTTATGTCGCCCTACACCGTCATCCGAAGCGACGGGAAGGGGGGGTATAAGGCAGTCCCGTTCCACCAGGAATACCGGAAACAGCTTGTGCCGATCTCGAAAATTCTGAAAGAATGTGCAACCCTTACCGACAACAAGTCCTTTGCAAAATTTCTCAAGCTCAAAGCGCAGGCGCTGCTCACCGATGATTACTACACCGCCGACGTTGCATGGATCGACATGACAGGGAGCAAATTCGATATGGTCTTCGGGCCGTTCGAAACCTATGCGGACGGAATTAAAGGGGTGAAGGCGAAATACGAAGCCAGCATTGAGGTCGTGGACCAGGAAGAATCGAAAAAGCTCGATGTCTACACCAGCTATCTGAAAGACATGGAGGAAAACCTTCCCATCCCGCAGGAATATAAATCGGAGGTGAAAGGCCTCACGGCGAAGTTTGTGATCGTCCGCGATATAATCCGCAAAGGCGAGGCTGCCGCAGGCTACCAGGCTGTGGCAACGAATCTGCCGAACGATCCGGTTGTTCTTGAGAAGAAAGGATCCCGGAAAACTTTCTGGAAAAATATGTTTGAAGCCCGCTTCAACGCGATTATCAAACCGGTCAGCCTCAGGCTTGTCGCAAAAGACCAGCAGCAGTATTTATCCGATGAAGGGTTCTTTCAGGTCGTCCTCATGCATGAAATCTGCCATGCGCTTGGCCCGAAGACCGTTAAAGTCGGCCCGAATAAGGGGATGGCAGCGAACGCGTCGATCGGGCCGGAGTACAGCCCGCTCGAAGAAGAGAAAGCCGATATTTCCGGGCTTCATTCGCTCGTCTATCTCATGGACAAAGGGGTCATCGACAAGTCGAGGGAGAAATACTTTTTCGTCTCCTACCTCGGCAGCCTGTTCAGGTCCATCAGGTTCGGATTGAATGAAGCGCACGGCAAGGCGGCAGCGATCGAGCTGAATTACTTTGTGAAGCACGGCAGCATCGCCTACGATTCGACGACCAAGAGCTGGTCTGTGAATTTTGCCACGATCCGCGAGGGCATCAAACAGCTGGCGAACGAGCTTCTCATCCTCGAAGGGGACGGAGACGGGAAAAAGGTGACGGAATTCTTTGATAAGTGGAAATATATGACTCCCGAACTTCAGTCCAGCCTCGATGCGGTAAAAGATATCGCGGTCGACGTGATTCCGCAGTATGAAATCAAGTGGCAATAAGCTTCCGGGAGCGAACGCGTTTACATGCAGCCCCATGACGGCAAAGGAAAACCGGTACGCATTCGCCTCGACACGCAGGGGAGAAAAGGAAAGGCGGTCACCATCGTTTCAGGTTTGCAGCACAACCCTCAAACGATGGAACATCTCGCACGGATCCTGAAGCAGCACTGCGGGGCGGGAGGGACAGTCAAGGAGGGGAAGATCGAAATCCAGGGAGACCAGAGGTCCAGGGTTGCGGAAAAACTGAAGTCGTTAAATTACGCTGTTGCGATCACCCCGTAAACGAGCGAGTGCTACTTGTGAAGCTTTCCAAGATACTCCCTCGCCACCGTTAACGTAGAATCAATCTCGAGGGCCTTGCGGTACGACGAGCGAGCCTTTTCGATGTTTCCCTTCAACTCGTATGTTCTTCCGAGATTAAAGTATGCCGACGACGACCGCGGCTGGAAGCTGATTTCCTTCCTGTATTCCTCCACAGCCTCATCATAGTTTCCTGTTAACGCGTAGGAGTTCGCCAGATTGAGGTGGCTATCCGGAATGTCCGGATCAAGCTCAATCATATGTTGAAAAGCGGATATTGCCTTGTCCGGCCGGTTAAGCGACTGCGCGTACATGCTTCCAAGGTACGAGTACACCGCCGGGCTTTCCTTGTCGATCGCAAGAGCGCGCTCCAGTACTGTTGCTGCCTCCTGATACTCTCCATCGTCTGCCAATGCCATTCCGAGCGCCGCAAGATATGCCGGATCTTCCGGCTTCAATGTCAGAGCATTCCGGAACGACTGAATTGCCTCCTGCGGGCGCGTTAGCTCAACGCACATTTTACCGGCCTGGAATACCGCCTTGACATAGCCCGGCCGCAGAGAAACGGCACGACGATACGCCTGCAACGCATCTTCATGCCGGTTGAGCCCGCGATAGGCCTCACCCAGATAAAAATATCCTGTGGCATTGCCGCTCTTCGATGCCAACCCTGTGGAGAGATGAGTGAACGCCGAATCGAGATACGCCGGCCTTCTGTCGTATTGGAGATAGTAATCGTAGTACGCGATTCCAAGCCGGACCTGCTTTCCGTCGTCGTCCGCGTCGACATCGGGCACAAGCCTGATGACGTCCTGACGCTCCGCCGGCGTCCGGAGCGTCGTCCAATCGATGACAGTCGAATCCGCGCCGACGCGGATCCAATGGTCGGTATTTGAGACCCCGTGGAGAGTGTTATCGGTGCCGGTGCGTTTCATGTGACACGAAACGCAGTTATCCGCAGGCCGGTGAAGATGGGAAGGGCCAATACGAGAGATGTTTTCAGGTGAATGGCAGCGTAAACATTTTTCGTTGTAATGTGTAATGCTGAACGTCGTAATCGAATGGTGCGGGTCGTGGCATGTTATGCAGGTTAGCCTGCCGGCGCTTTCCTTGAAGCAGCGGCTCAGCGACAGCCGGTGAGGGCTGTCGGCGACTTCAAATACCTCTTTCTGTGTCGCTGCCGGAAAATAGACCGAACGGTTTGAACTCAGGAGCATTCCGGGCCGGAAACCAAACCAATCGGCAGAATCGTGAGGAGACCATGCTTTGCCCTGAAGATGACACTGCCTGCAGACGTCAAGCTGCCGTTCGGAGGATAGCTTCGCGGGATTGACGATGTACGCAGTCTGCTCCCCGTCATCGAAGTGTTCACCCATTTTCTGACGGATGTGAAGCTCTCCGGGGCCATGGCATCGTTCACACCCGATCCCGAGAGGAAACGGTTCAATGTACCTGTCGTCCGCCTTTCCATTGACCGGAAGATAGGAGTTATGACAGGAGAGGCACCTCTCATCCGCAAATCTCGCAAACCGAAGATTGCCGAATTCTTTGTACCCCGGGCTGAGATCCCAATGCTGTTTGTGCACATACCAGGTGATCGGAATTTCGTAGAGCATGCCTCCCTCGACGTGAAACAACATCGAGAGATTATTCCCCGAGCCCATAACATATTCCGCGGGAACTGTCCGGTCATGCAAAAGATTTCCTCCGCTGTCAAGGCGGTATTCTCGCACTGAAATCCGGCCGTTCTCGTTGACAGGGGAGTAATACAAATTTGCGGCCGAATCAAAAACAGCGCCGCCGTTGGCCGCGATTGATTGCCGGAATGCCGCATCGGCCCGGGACATCGAGCGTCCCATTTCCGCGTGTTGAAACGATGCATAGATATCAGGATGGCAGGATCCGCACGCTTTCGAACCCATGTATTTCACGCCGGGTCCGGCGTTGAGGTACAGTATTTCGTTATCGCGAACGCCCCGGCGCTCATCGCGTTTACACGCCGATAGCCATAGAGACAGTGAAACGAGAACAACGAAGAGGCAGAAGGAGGTGAAGAGCGAACGGCGGCGCATTAATGGTGAACCTTGTCCCGAAAGAAGTTATTTCGGGACAAGGTAGGCAAAAGGGGGGAGAGAATCAACGGCCGAAAAATTTATTCTTGCTTTTGCGCCGCAACTTTCGACTTCAGCGGCGCCCCTTTGATCCCGCGAATGATTGCGACGACCCCAAACACCGCTCCCAGCATCGCGACGATCGAAGACCCGGCCGGAAAATCAAAATGGAGCGCGAACCACAGTCCGAACACGCCTCCGAGAGTGCTCACGACCAGCGCGATGACGACAACCGACCAATTCGACCTCCCCAGCATGAGTGCGGAAACGGCAGGGATGATGAGGTACGAAAACACCGGAATCACGCCGCCGGCTCTGACCGCAAGGACGATGGAAAGGCCGATCGACAGGTAGAACAGGAAATTCCAGGGATTGAACAGGCCCACTTTCTCATTTTCGCGCTGCTCAAACATCTCCGTCAGCGCAAAAAACTTCTTGCGAAATGCGATCTGCACTATTGCGATAATGCCGAAGACGATCGCCATACGGAGGATCTGTTCGGGAGTAACCGTAAAGAGGCTTCCGAAGAGCACCTCGGAAATATCCGATTCTCCGTGAGGAGTCTTCGCGATGAACAAGACCGTCGCCGCGGAAGCCACGGCATAGATGATGCCGATGATGGCCTCCTGCTTGAGCCGTTTGTCTTTTATGTTAATAAACGAGAGAAGGAAGGCGCCCGCCATCGTAAAAATAATCGAGACGACGGTGCTGTCCTGCTCGATAAAATTTCCGAAGGCTACGCCGAGCATGGAGATCTGGCCCAGCGCGAGGTCCACAAACACAATACCCCTTCCGACAACGTGCACGCCGAGATACGAAAGGAGAAGCCCCATGATAAGGCTCACCTTGAGAGCGTTAAGTACAAAATCCTGACTCAGGAGATCTAACATACATAGTCCTTTTCTGTATTATTTGCCGTGTGCCTGCTTGAACGCATCGGCCAGCTTGCCGACGTTATGTTCGAACAGGTCGAAATAATCTTTTATTGATTCTTCGGCTCCGACGGAAGTCGCCAGAACGACAACTTTCGCCCCGGTCTGGCGGGCGACAAGCTCCGCAGATTCGGTCGTAAAGTAGGGTGACGAGATGATCACCTTAATGTCATCCCGCTTTATCTCGCCGATGACTTTGACGAGTTGGTTCGGCGTGGGAGGAATGCCTGGTTTCGGCTCAAGAAAATCGACGATCTTCAGGCCGAACCGTTCCTCAAAATACGGCCATTCATTGTGATAGGCAATGATCTTCGAGCCTTTGTACGGCGCCATTCGTGCCACCCACTCTTTCGTCCTCGCGTCGATTTTATCGTCGAACGCTTTGAGATTTGCCTGGAACAGCGCCTGATTGTCAGGAGAAGCTTTCACCAATCCTTCATAAATGGATTGCGCAATTTGCTTGCCCCGGAGAGGATCGTTCCAGTAATGGGGATTTCCAAAAATATGAATGTCGCCTTCGGCGCGGTTCACGCTTGATGGCACCTGGAGGAGAGGAACGTTGACGGAGGCATCGACATACCCTTCGCCCCCCTTTTGAATCTTCGTATTGCGCGCGCTGTTGAGAAGAGGGGGGACCCATCCGGTTTCGAGGTCCAAACCGACCGTCACGAACATGTCCGCTTTCGATAATTTCAGAATGTAGCTGGGTTTCGGATCGACGAAATGGGGATTTTGGAACCCGGTCGCGATCGCGAACACATCGACCTTATCGCCGCCGATGAGCTCGGTGATACTTTTCAAATCCGGGAGCGTCGTGACCACTTTGATTTTCGAGTCCGCGAACGCCACCGCTGCCGTCAAACACAAGAGTACGAGTATGAGAAACACTATCTTTTTCATGTGAAGATCCTTTTTAATATTGATGTGCGCCGTGCGATCCGATCACAAAGATCCACCGGAGCATGGCTTGAGAAAATTGATCATGGAAATTGCTTGAGGTGAGCTTTCCCTCGAGTTCGATCTTTTGGAATTCTGTCGCGTACCATCCGAGCGTCGCGGAATACGAGCGTTGGACGAGCGCCGATTGATAGGGAAGATTTGAATAATCAAATCTTCCCGTCAGAAACCACCGCTTTTCCAGCTGATAGGTGGCAAACGAGTAGAGCCCCATCGAGTGAATGACATTCGTATCCGATACCTTGGCATTATTGAGAAATGCTTCGGTTTGCCACACAAACGATTGGTACGTATTGAACTGCAGCGGCTTCCACTTATATGTGAGATCCAGCGCGGCGACACTCGTGGCATACGTCGAATCATTGGGCCCGGTCATGCCGCTCAGTCCCAGCTCGAGCGTTGCGTTCGGCGTAAGATCCCAGAAATTTTTCAGGTGCGCGAGGAAGAAATACTTGTTTTGGCTGCTGCGCACGAAATCGGAGTTACCGAGCGGCACGTCGGTCGCCTCGACGGTGAGTTCCTGGTAGAAATCCATCGGATTCGGAACCAGCCAGCTCAGCGACAACCCTTCGCTCTTCATACCGTCATCGCCGAAATAATTGACAAGCGCGTCCGGGACGTCAATGAAGGGGAGCGCGTGCGGATGCACCGGGTTGACCCGCCCGAAGGCGGACCTGAACTTTCCGGCCTTGAGCTGAAGATCCGCCGGCAGCTCCAGGGTGGTGAGGTACGCTTCTTCCACATCCGCTTCGTAGTTTCCGGAGGAGGGATCCTTCGAGAGCGAAAGATAAAAATCGGCCCGGGCATACGGGTCGACAACCGACTGAAAAGAGAACTCCGCTTCGTTAAAATTGAAATCGAAATTCTTGTCGGCATTACTCAGATACGTAATCCTGAAGTCGCCGATGACGCTGATATTCGGGTTTGTGTTAATGCCGCTGCGGGGCTGCGCAGCGGGTTGCGACTGCTGGTTTTCCGCCCGGGGCGGCGTGGGGGCCGCCATCTGTTGTTGTATCAACAGCAGTAATGAATCTGCCGCCGCAGTGGTGTCCTGCTGCGATCGTGCCGCGGTACCGACGATGAATACCAGCAGCAAAATTGCGAGAATGTTGTTCATTGGTTCCATTCCTACGATGTTCGCTGATTCGCCAATTCGAACGCTGGCGATGAATTAGCTGCTACGTAAGATGGACCGGGGGAGCTCTGTTCTGGGAGGAAGAGGATTGCCGGGCCGGGAGAAAGGTTTCGTAATCGGCAGCCGGAACTTCATGCTTCGGCTGGACGACAAACGGGTTCACTTCCTGCGGACAAACGGTCTGCGTGGATTGGAGCCGGACGCAGATTTCACAATACAAAGGATGGCTTTTTGACGCCACCTTCCTGGCGCCGGAGATCTCCTTCACGGTGGAGGCGATCTCGTGCGAATGCATGGTCGACAGCACCGGGATCGTCAGTCCGTAACTGACAATCAGGGCAAATGCTACACAGATATGGACGATCGACCGTGTTTGCATAGGATGGAGTAAGATAATGATTCTCCTGGCATTCTGCAAACCCCCGCTACGTCCCTGAATACACCTACTTAAGCGACCTACTTCACATTAGTTATTGACTCTCAGGACGTAAAAGCATATATTCCAACCTGAATATGACACTAAAAGGCAAGACGACACTTATCACGGGCGGGACTGGCGCGCTCGGGCACGTCGTTGCTGAGCGATTCCTTGCGGAAGGCTCAAACGTCGCGACATCGTACGTCTTCGAAGACGAGCTCAAGCGGCTTTCCGAAAATTTCAGGAAAAATGTCGCCATTCTTCGCGCCGACGTGACCGATGACGAAGATGTTATCGCTCTGTTTCACCAGGTCATCTCCAGGTTTGGGAAGGTCGACATACTCATTAATATCGTTGGCGGCTTTGTTCCAAAGGCCAATCTCAGGGATGTCCTCACGAAAGATTGGGACCAGATGATCAATCTCAATCTTCGCTCTGTCTTCCTGTGTTCCCGCGAATTCATGAAGAATCACAAGGGAAGCGGCTACGGCAGAATCATCAGCATTTCCGCAATGCCGGTCTTTAAGCCGACACCGGGCCGCATTCCGTATTCCGTCTCGAAAGCAGGAGTCTACATGCTTACCCAGGTGCTGGGAGAAGAGCTCAAGGGGACGGGCTTGACGGCGAATGCCATCGCGCCGAGCGTGTTGCGAACCCAGGTAAATATTGCGTCGATGCCCGAAGAGAATTCCGGGAATTGGGTGGCGCCTGAAGAGGTCGCCGAGATGATGCTGTTCCTTTGCTCGGAGGACAGTTCAATTAACGGTACGTGCATTCCTATGTTTGGAGGAGTCTGACCCGATGGCCCCGATACGATTGATGGAAAAAATTGCGCTGGACATGAAAGAGGCTATGAAGACGGGGGATAAACTCCGGCTTGAAACGCTGCGGACTCTTCGTGCCGGATTGCTGGAAAAGCAGGTGGAGAAGCGCCCTTCGGGGGGGATGACCCCGGAGGACGAGATCTCGGTGCTGAACTCGGCGTTGAAAAAACGAAAAGAGTCAAGCACGATTTTCCGGCAGAATGGAAGACCCGAACTCGCGGATCAGGAAGACAACGAGGCAAAGATCATCCAGGAATATTTGCCGAAGCAACTTTCGGAAGAAGAGGTCGTCGGGCTTATCCGGACCATGATCCAAACCGTGGGAGCGACCGGAGCAAAGGATTTCGGTAAAGTCATGCCTTTGGTCATGAAAGAACTCAAGGGCAAAGCAGATGGAAAATTTGTACAAGAATCAGTCAAAAAACTCTTAGGGGACTAACATGAGCGGAATAGATTTACTTATTATTTTTGGCATCGTTCTGTACATGGCGCTTGGATTCCGTGACGGCGTGTTTAAGAAAATCTACGGCATCCTGGGCTTTTGGGGAGGCCTTATCCTGGCAATCAAGTTTATGAATCCGTTCAGCGAGACAGTGGCGCAGTGGTTCGATTTCTCGACGGAAGTGTGCCTTGTCCTTGCGTTCTTTATTATCTTCCTGCTTTCGATCGTCGCCGCAAACCTTTTGTACAGGTGGTTCGGCCAAAGCACGAGCGATACTCTTCAGTTCAAAACCCGCATCTCCGGCGCGATCCTCGGGGGAGCACAGGGCCTTGTCGCCGTAAGCCTGATCCTCGTGATGTTCAATATCTTCGACATGCCGGACCAGGACGAGCAAAAGGATTCTGCGCTCTACACGAAGACGCTCCGCGTTGCACCCGCGGTATTCAATTATTCCACGCAGTGGATGACTGGATCCAAGGATTTCTTCGAAGTGATCAAGGCAAAACTGGAGCGATTCACGATTCCGCGCTGATCCTGCTGCATGCAAGAACATCTCAATGCCTTTGCGAAGCTTGAATTTGACAAGATAAAGAAGCATATCCAACGGTATGCTTTTTCGGCGCACGGCAAAGAGCATGTCGCGCAACTCACACCATCGTCGTCCCTGACGGAAATCCGAACGATGCTTTCGGAAGTCACAGAAATGAAGCGCCTCATCAACGAAGACGATATGCTTCCGCTCGATGCGGACGCCGACATCCGGACGAGCCTCCGGCGAGCCTCGATCGAAAATTATACTCTTTCGGCGGAAGAACTTCGCATGGTTGTTCAGGTCCTCGAAAATGCGCGCCGGATTCATTCGTATTTTGTGCGCCGGACTGAGCACTATCCGCTTCTTTCGGTCAAGTGCGCTTCGATGTATGCCGATAAAGTCCTCGAATACAACATCAACCAGGCCATCGATACCGACGGCACCGTAAAAGACAGCGCGAGCAAAGACCTTTCCGTTATCCGGAGACAGATAGAAGACCGGAAGCTCTCCTTACGGCGGCATCTTGAGCAGCTTCTCAGGGATGTCGCGGAAAAAGAGTGGGCGCAGGAGGATATCATTACGACGCGCGAGGGAAGGATGGTTATCCCGATCAAGACCGAGCACAAGAACCGCGTCCCCGGATTCATCCACAGCACCTCGGCGAGCGGCGCCACGGTATTCATCGAGCCCACGGCGACTCTTGATCTGAACAACGACGTCTGTACCCTTCAATTTCAGGAGCAGAGAGAGATCGCCAGGATTCTGGCAGATCTCACAAAGCAGGTCCGCGAGCATTCCTCCGAGATTCTTGAAGACAGCAGGATTATCGGGGAACTCGATTTTATTCAGGCGAAGGCCAAGTATTCAACCGAGATCCTTGCGAGCGAGCCTCAGGTAGGAGAGGAGGGGGCGTTTCAGCTGCGGGATGCCCGTCATCCCTTGCTCCTTCAGTCCCACAAACGGGAGCACGTCGTACCGCTGACAATCGATCTTGGAGGGGAAGTGAATACCCTGCTCATTACCGGGCCCAATGCCGGGGGCAAGAGTGTCGCAATGAAAACCGTCGGGCTTCTTGCCATTCTGACCCAGGCGGGTTGTCACATCTCCGCCGCTTCGGAATCACGCATCAGGATTTTCACAGATCTCTTCGTCGACATGGGGGACGAACAATCGATCGAAAATGATCTAAGCAGCTTTAGCTCTCACCTGCAAAATATTAAGGAGATTACAGAACGGGCAAACAGCTCAAGTCTTATCCTCATAGATGAGATAGCGTCAGGGACAGACCCCGTTGAAGGAGCGTCCATCGCGGCGGCAGTCCTTGAGTACCTCTCGAAGACAGACTGCACAACGATTGCAACGACCCATCACGGCGCTCTCAAGGCGTTCGCCTTCAAAACTCCACGCTTTGAGAATGGTGCGATGGAGTTTAACAGTCAAACACTGGAGCCGACCTATCGTTTCCGGGCCGGAGTCCCCGGGAGCAGTTATGGGATCGAGATGGCGAAAAGGATGCATCTGGAGCGTACGATTACGGACAGTGCTGTTTCCTTCCGGGGAGAGGAATCCAACAAGCTTGAAACGCTGATACTGGACCTCGAGACCAAGGCTCAGGAACTGAAGAAGAAATTAGACGACGCCGAGCAGGAACGAGAACGTTACAGCATCCTGAATCAGCTTTATGTAGATAAGATAAGCCTGCTTCAGAAAGAGCTTAACGCCATTAAGGCCAAAGCATTGCTGGAAGGCCAGGAGATCATCGATCAGGCGAAGAGCACGGTCGAAAAGACCGTACGTGAGATACGGGAGACCTCCGCGGAGAAGAGGGTAGTGCGGTCCGCCAAGGAAGAGCTGAAAAAGATAGAGGCTGACTTCAAAACCCGGGCAAAGGAGGTCGTCCAGGAGGAACCCCAAACGGTTGATTTTCGGGTGGGCGACGTGGTCCGGCTGAAAGATGGAGATTCCGAAGGCGAGATTATCGAGCAGCTCGACAACGATCATTTTGTCGTCATGGTGGGAGCATTTAAATTAAACGCTCAAAGGGGTAATCTGCAGAAGTCTGCGAGCAAATCAGTCCCCCGTAAACCGGTTTCTTCCGGGCCTGAGCTCGATACCTCCGAGGTGAAGAATGAGATCGATCTGCGGGGGATGTTCGGTGAGGAAGCGCTCACTGAAATCGACAAGTACTTCGACAAGGTCATGCTCGCCGGGCTTCACCGTGTGCGGGTAATACATGGAAAAGGTACTGGAGCTCTCCGTCGTAAGATCACTGACTACCTGAAGAACAACGCTTCCGTTAAATCTTTTCATCTGGGTGAATGGAATGAAGGAGGGACAGGCGTAACCATCGTCGAACTGTAGCGGTGACAGGGATACTATTCCCGTCGTGCGGGGCTTAACAAATCAATACCGGATCATTTACCGGACCAATCAATCTTCATACAAACCCAGCGTATACTGTGAAAGAACCTGAAGTAACATTACAACTTGCATTAGATCATGGACTTAACGAAGAGGAATATCAGAAAATACTTTCCCTCCTCGGAAGGGTTCCGACGTTCACCGAACTGGGCATTTACAGCGTCATGTGGAGTGAGCATTGCAGCTACAAGAACTCGATCGCCGAACTGAAGAAGCTCCCCCGCACAGGAAAGTCCCTGCTCGTCGCCGCCGGGGAAGAGAACGCCGGCCTGGTTGATATCGGAGACGGCCTTGCAATCGCTTTCAAGATCGAAAGCCACAATCATCCATCGGCAGTCGAGCCGCACCAGGGGGCTGCTACAGGGGTTGGAGGGATCATGAGAGATATTTTTACCATGGGAGCACGGCCGATTGCATCACTCAATTCACTCCGCTTTGGGAGTCTCGATCACCCGCGGACGCGGTACCTTGTGAAAGGCGTTGTGAAAGGCATCGGAGACTATGGGAACAGCTTCGGGGTCCCCACCGTGGGGGGCGAAGTCTATTTTGACGAATGTTACAACGAGAACCCCCTCGTGAATGCTATGTCTGTCGGCATAGTCGAGCACGGCAAGGTTGCCCGCGCAATCGCGGAAGGGAAGGGGAACAGCGTCATGATCGTCGGCTCTTCCACAGGAAGAGACGGTATTCATGGGGCGACATTTGCCTCCGAGGAGATCTCGGAGAAGTCCGAGAGCCGCAGGCCCGCCGTACAGGTGGGAGATCCGTTCACGGAGAAACTACTCCTTGAGGCGACACTTGAAGCGATAGGCCGTGGGCTTATTGTGGGAATTCAGGATATGGGCGCCGCCGGAATCTCTTGTTCAACTTCGGAGATGAGCGCAAAGTCCGGTAGCGGAATGGCAGTGGACATCGACAGGGTCCCACTGAGAGAAACAGATATGTCCGCCTATGAGATCATGCTCTCCGAATCCCAGGAAAGAATGCTGGTGGTTGTTAAGCCTGAGCATGAAGAGGATGTGAAAGAAATATTCAAGAAATGGGATCTTTCATGCTCCCGCATCGGCGAAGTCACCGGTTCCTCAAAACTTGAAGTCCGCCACCACGGCAAGCTCGTGGCAGAGGTACCGGCAGAAAGCCTGGTCCTTGGAGGCGGAGCGCCGGTCTACCATAGGGAAAGCAAGGAACCATCCTACATACAGGATCTCAGGAGGTTCGATCAGGAATCCCTCCCGCAGCCTGCAGATTACACCGAATGCCTTCTGAAACTTCTTGAATCTCCGAACATCAGCTCGCGCAACTGGATCTTCACCCAGTACGACAGCATGGTTAGGACAAATACCATAACATCGACCGGGGACGCGGCAGTCGTGAGGCTGAAAGGAACGAAGAAGGCGATCGCGCTCTCCACGGACTGCAATTCCCGGTACGTGTACTTAAATCCTTTTCGGGGAGGAGAAATTGCTGTAGCGGAGAGCGCCAGAAATGTTGTGGTATCGGGTGCCAGGCCCCTTGCGATTACAAACTGCCTGAACTTCGGAAACCCGTACAAGCCTGAGATCTTCTGGCAATTTAAGGAGGCGCTGCGTGGGATGTCCGCTGCCTGTGAGATGTTCCAAACCCCCGTAACCGGGGGAAATGTAAGTTTCTATAATGAAGGCCAGAGCGGCGCAGTGTATCCAACGCCGGTGATTGGTATGCTTGGGTTATTGGATTCCCTTGATATGGTTACCACGCCTGACTTTAAGAAAGCAGGTGATCTTATTATCCTGCTTGGAGTAAACCACGGCCACTTAGGAGGTTCTGAATACCTCAAAACCCGGTTCAACCTGGTCGCAGGCGACGCTCCGGAAATCGATCTGAAGTTTGAAAAACAGCTCCAGGACTGCGCACTGGACCTCATCCGGGCCGGCCTGGTGAAAAGCGCCCACGATATAAGCGAAGGCGGCCTGGCAGTCGCGCTGGCGGAATGCTGCATCCATACGACCGGCGATGGCGAAAAGCTGGGAGCACGGATTACTATAGATATGGGCGGTAAAGGCAGCCGGGCTGACGGCGTATTATTCGGCGAGGATCAGTCCAGGATCCTTATAAGCACCGGCAGCGACAAGCTGGACGATGTTAGCAGGCGCTGCAAGGCTGCCGGGATTCCAGTGTCCGTTCTGGGAGAAGTTACACGGAACTCGATCCAAATTAACAATCTGATTTCCATTGAGACACACCAGGCGAGTTCGAGATATACGAACAGCCTGCGAGAGAGGATAGAAGCGGCTTAATTCGCTGATTCCATATGCGAATTGGAGGAATATTCTACTTTACATAATACTTATTATCGGAAAGATGTCTACTTCTTATCCAGCTCCTGCATCCTCGCATACAACAATAGTACCGTCACCGCCAGGACGAATATGACGATCGCAGCAATAACTACCCTCACTCCGGGATCAGGAATCCCGGCCATTTCCTGTGTCGCATTAAGCGTATCGTTCATGTCAGGTATGCCAATGTGGTTGAAACGCCTATATAGAGAATCGTAAAGATCCCGATCCATGTATAGACAGGGCTCGGCTCACCCCTGTGCGCCCTTCTGTCCAGGAACGGAACCAGCAGCAAGACCAGGGTTGCAATACCCACACCCACGTTGACAAGCATCTCCGTGTTCATTCCCAGTATTTCACCCGGCAGCAGCCTGAGCGTTTCATAGAGGCTCAGGAAATACCATTCCGGCCTGATGCCGCCCGGAGCAGACGCCATCGGCTCAGCTTTGGGGCCCAGGGAAACCGGCAAGAGCAGCGCAAGGATAACCGCCGCGCCGAGCGCAATTGTCCATGCGATGAGGTCTCTGAAGAGATAATTCGGATAGAACGGAATTCCCGGTCCGTTTGCATTCGTCCGGAGCGGAACACTTGAACCATGTACTTGATTCAGGATGAGATGAAACGCGACAAGTATAATTGATATGAGCGGTAGTATAACGACATGTAAAGCGAACATTCTGCGCAAACTATCGGCAGCGATATAGTCACCGCCGCGAATGAGCTTAACTGCCAGGCTGCCGATCACGGGGATCGATCTGGGGATCTCTGTCCCGATCTGCGTCGCAAAATACGAAACCGTATCCCACGGAAGTAAATAGCCCGTGAATCCGAAACCCATGACCAGGAATAATAAAACGACCCCTGTAACCCACATCGATTCCCTCGGCCGCCGGTACGCCTTCATGAAAAATGTACTTACGAGGTGTACCAGGACGCATCCGATCATGAGATTCGCGGACCAGCCGTGTACTGATCGTATAAGCCACCCATACGGAACCTGCGTCATGAGAAAGCTCACGCTTTCGTGCGCGGTTTCAGGCGTCGGACTGTAATAGACAAGCAGGAGCATGCCGGTAACGATCTGGATGACGAAAAAGAAGAACGACAGGCCTCCGAAAAAATACCAGAACGAATGGCGGTGCTGCGGCACGAGTTTCCTGGCGAGAAGCTCCAGCGTTGTCCGGTAGCGCAACCGGTCATTCAACCAACTGTCGTGTGCCATTATCGGAGTATCGACATGATGTAGGCGCTGTTCATGCTTATGATTTCAATATATTGATGTGATTGTCCTTGATCTCTACTCTAAGCGGATCGAGCGGCCTTGGCGCCGGACCGGCGATGTTCCTGCCGTTAATGTCGAAGACGCTTCCGTGGCAATTGCAGTGGAACCTGTTATCATCATTACGGTATTCCACGATACATCCCAGATGCGTACAGACGGCGGAAAAGGCTTTTACCTGATCCTCCGGTGTCCGGACGACGACGATCGGAGTCTTATTGAATTTTATGATCTTTGCGGAATTGACCGGTATATCAGAAAGATTGCCGACATTCAGCACCTGGGCGATTTTCTCCCTCAATGCAGGCGGCACGATGTATCTCGCGACAACATAGAGAGCCGGGATGAACATCACCCCGATCCATCCCAAAAGTATTCTCCCGAGAAAGCTCCGGCGTGTTAATCCGGTTTGCTCATTCACAGTCATATCTTCCTGTTGGACTCAGTACTTAGGATGTTGGTTTTAAGTGAATACTGTCCTTTGAATATCACCTTCGCAGGACCGCCAAGAGAAACATTGCTGAACTTGCCGTCGACGCTGTCGAACGATACCTCCAGCCGCTCATTGCCCCTCGTTTGTACATCAACGGGGGATTGAATCCCCTTTACCGCATGGGCGACTATCGCGCAGGCGATAGAACCTGTTCCGCACGCAAGAGTTTCATCCTCTACTCCCCTTTCGTATGTCCGCATAGACAACCCACGATTATTACGTATTCGTATAAAATTGACATTCACCCCGCCAGGCATAAACTCAGGCGAGTGCCTGATAGCTTTTGCAATGTCAAAAAACATCTTGCCTTCTATTTCCTTTTTCAGCTGCTCCGGCAGATCGTCAGTGAATATAACAGCATGCGGAGAACCGGTATCGATAAAGTGCAACCGCAAGCGGTGACCCAAAACGTCCATGCCGATGTCCTTCCGGATCGGGCCCGGATCCTTCATCTGTACTCTTACTTCACCGGCTGAAGTTATTGACCCGGAATAGGTATATCCGTTTGAATAAAAGTGAACTGATTGCTGATGAGTTCCCTCGAGATAGAAGTAGGCGGCACACCTGCCTCCGTTGCCGCACATACTGCCGGAACTGCCGTCGGCGTTATAATACGCCATAGCGAAATCGTCCTTCTCATGCCGGGTCAGCACAAGCAAACCGTCGGCGCCGATGCCGTAGTGCCGGTCGCAAATCTCGGGAGCAGCCTTGCTCCAGTCCACGCTCAAGCCGGTGTCCCGGTTATCGATGAGAACGAAATCGTTTCCCGCCCCCGACATTTTTATGAAATCAATGACCAATCGTATTCCCTGAAAAACTCCCTATATATATTAAATTTTTTTGGAATAAAAAAAGCCGTCGGAGACGGCTTTAGTGGAGATGCGGGGAATCGAACCCCGGTCCGAAGCGAAGATCATCAAGACTTCTACCTCTATAGTTTTCTCATGGAGCATTCACCTGCAACATCAGGAGAAAACACGAAGCTGCAGGCTATCCCGAAGAAGTTTTGCCCCGCCGGTTCGGGAACCCGGAAGGACTATCCCGACTAAGTCGACACCCTATGACAGCCCATCAGGAGAGGCTGTCTAGAATGGGTTGCTAATTAAGCAGCCAGTGCGTAGTTGTAGTCTGCACTTATTGTTGTTCCGCTTTATTACCGTGCAACTCGGAGAGCACGAGAAGCGATCCTGACCGTCCTCATCCCCGTCGAAACCAGATCATCCCCATGTTGTAATATACGATTTATCTGAACGGGAATCAACCTACTTTCCCGGATACATGTTGCCGTTGTTCCTGGATCTGAGCTTTATTAATTCCTTCTTGAGGTATTGAAACGCTTCTTGAGGCGTATCGGCAAATCGAAACAGACGCATATCGTTAGGCGATACCATCTTATATTTCACTAAGGCCTTGAAGTTCAGAATTTCTTCCCAATATTTCCTCCCATACAGAATGATCGGCATCCGCTTTTTCACTTTCTTGGTCTGCAGTAATGTCAGAACCTCCATAAGCTCATCCAGGGTCCCAAAGCCTCCCGGGTACATCACCAGAGCCTTCGCCAGATAGACAAACCAGAACTTCCGCATGAAGAAGTAATGAAACTCGAACGTAAGAGCTTTCGTGATATACGGATTTGAGTACTGCTCGAAGGGAAGGCTGATATTGAGGCCGACCGACTTCCCCCCTGCCTTGCGTGCTCCCCTGTTAGAGGCTTCCATAATGCCGGGGCCCCCTCCGGAACAGATTAAATATGGCTGGGGGCGGTCCAGTTTCATTGACCACGTTGTCAGGAGATAGGCGAGCTCGACCGCGTCTTCGTAATAGCCGGAAAGCTCGAGGACAGTTTCAGCATCGCGAAGTTTCTTGAGGAGGTTTCGATTAACCCGCTTTGTTTTCTTGACCTTAGCCTTAACCGCCTTCAGCTCTTTCAGAGCATGTGCACGGGGGATGACCCGCGCAGATCCGAACACTACGATCGTGTCCCGGATTCCCTGGCGCTTGAAGCGATAAAGAGGTTCGAGGAATTCCGAAAGAATACGGATCGTCCTGGCCTGAGGGCTGTTAAGAAATTCAAGGTTATTATATGCTTTAGGTACGCTCATAAGGTATTAAGGAAAATTCGTTTGAAAGGAAGCTGTGTCGCATGAATCGGAACCGCGACCGGGAGCAGGTCATTCTTAAATTCCAGGGCATTTTCGCTCACGAGAGTGCTGAGATAGCCTAATGCGATGCACGTATTGAGCCCGGGTGACCACGTGTGGCTGGTCGTCGTACCGACGTTCCGTCCCGAAAGAAAGACTTCCCCGTGCGAGAGATACCTCTTGTCTGTATCCGCGAAAATGAAGCCAGTCAATACTTTTTGAACTTTTTTATACGTCGTGAGCCTGGCGAGAACTTCCTGCCCTACATAGCATCCCTTGGACCCACTTACAAATTGACCGAGCCCTGCTTCCAGGGGATTGACGTCCGCGGTAATTTCTTTTCCGAAGGCCGGAATTCCTTCTTCAATCCTTATCGTTTCCACAAGCCCAGGAACTGCCTCTTCGTAGGCCGGCTCCGCTCCCGCCTTCAGCATAACCACGGCAGCCGAAGGCCAGAGCTGATCCCGGAAGGCGATCTGCTTGTCCGTAATACGTGCCGAGTGAGGTGAAAGATCCGAAGGCAAATTGAATTTTTCGAACATCCCGCTGCCGTGGAGCATGAGGATCCTGTATTCAGACGCTCTGTCCTCGATTTGGACATCGTCCATGATGATGAATCTCTCCAGCCATGACTTTACCGCCCCGGCATTGCCTGGGCTCGTAAGGGTGAGGTATCCGTTTGCGGTTGAAATAATCGTGACGATATCGATGATCTTCGCTTTTTCAGTGATGAGGACTGTCGCGCAGCATGCCCCCTGGTTGTTCAGTACGGAGAGATCGTTTGTCGACATTCTGGATACAAACGAAAGCGCTTCCTTTCCGGTGAGGAGAAGAACGCCGCAATTCACGTCAACGATGAAACCCTTCCTGGCGCCATTGTACGCTTCACTCAACGAAGCTCGTCCCTCTGAGCCCGGCAATGAAGAGTTTAGCATGATACTACGGTTCGGGAAATGTATCGAAAGAGGAGCGAATAGTCAACCTTGATGCGTTGAGCGGAGGGATACTTTTTGCGACAGGATGCAGTGCGCCCACCAGGACTCGAACCTGGAACCCGCTGATTAAGAGTCAGCTGCTCTACCAATTGAGCCATGGGCGCATCAAACGTTGAAACGCCTGAAACCGTCAGCCTTACTGCTTTTGCTGGGGAGCTGCTGCAGGCTTGCTTGCAGGAGGAGGAACCGCTTTCGGCGCGGAAGTCGGAGCACTGTTCCGTTGGATGATGCTATCCGCCGCGGCCTGCTTTCCGGGAAGGAAAAACCAGTTCGTAAATAACGCGACACCAAGAAAGGCAATGGCTAAATACCTTGTTGAGCGGGTAAGGAAATCCGCGGTCCGGCGCACTCCGAAGACCGTACCCATGCCGCCCGTACCGAATGACCCCGCCAAACCTCCACCCTTGCTCGATTGCATAAGGATGACGATTATGAGCAAAATGCTGATAATGAGCTCAATTGCTACCATTAATGAAAACATGACGACCTTTGAATTTAAACACGATTTGAATTCGCCTTAAGATAAGAAATTTTCCGCCGAAGATCAAACTCCCTCAAACTCCTTCGATTGCGAAGGATCTCACCTTCTCGTTCAGATCAAATCCCTGAATATCATCCCCGTTCACGTCGTAATTGCTCTCGAAACCGAGCCAGTTCCATTCGTGGAGGATATTCGTCCGCTGCTCGGGGTCCATATCGTTAAAATCGGGGACGACAGTGCTGTATTGAGGATAAGCGTCGTATTTGGCGGCATCGACGACGGAAAAGACGTGGCGGTGGGTGATCATATTTTCGTAATACGACATCCGTGTTTTTTCCGCCGGGGTAATGAACACTTCGCCGTTTTGTATCCGCACATTTTTCGTTTTGACAAACGCCCCTTCGTCCGCAATTGTAATGGATAACTCCGGGACAACGCAGGATACTTTTAAGAGAAAGTCGCAAACCAGGAAGGCGTTGAATTCATTCCCCGCCACCCTCGTAAAGCCGCTTGCCGCGCATCCGTCGAAATACCCGCCTCGCTTAACGATGACCAATTGATCCTTTTCGAGTTGCCGGATGATCTCGTTTTCGGAAAATCCGAGCTTTCGATATTCGTCGCGGAGTTTCCGGATCGTCCGCTCCAGCCCCGCGTGATTGAGCTGGCGGTGTTCCGGGTTGACAAACACGAGGTACATTTTCAAAGCAAGTTTTCCCGCCGTCCAGACAAATTCTGAGTTGTACCAATGCTGAATGCGGTTGATCTCAAGCCACTGGTCGTCGGAGATGCCTGCCGCGTCAGATTCAGGGATTTTATAATACAGTTTCCGCGCCATCGCTCAGTACCCCATATCCTTGAGCTCCTCCTGGGAGTAAAACTTCCCTCCCGCCGGGGGATGTTCATAGGCCTTCATCATCTGATCGACGTACTTGCCAATAATGTCAAATTCGAGATTGACGTGGTCATCCACCGCGTAGAATTTACAGATCGTATGTTCCATCGTGTGCGGAATAATGGCGACCTGAAATCCATGGTCGAGGATCCTTGCCAGGGTAAGGCTGATCCCGTCGACGGCGATCGAACCCACACGCACAAGGTACTTTTCGAACTCTTTCGCGACCTCGACCGTGAGCATCGTTTCCAGGCCGTGGCTCTCGACGCCGGTGATCCTGCCGACTGCGTCGACATGGCCGAGCACGAGATGCCCATCCAGGCGTTCCTGCATTTTCAGCGGCAGCTCCAGGTTCACATGGTCGCCGATCTCGAGAGATCCCATTGTTGTCTTGAGAAGAGTCTCCTCCACCGCGTCCACCTGGAACTCATCCTCACTGTTCGAGACAACGGTAAAACACACGCCGTTCACGGCGACGCTCTGATCTACTTTGAGCTCCAGCGCGGAGTCCGGAGCGTAGATGGAAAATTTTCTTCCTCCACCCTGATGAGCTACGTCGGTAAGCGTGCCGACTTCTTCTATGATGCCGGTAAACATACTACTAGATACCGTTAATTTGTCATTTAAGCAAGTATCCGCTGATCATGAGATCCACTCCCGCTTTTTTTATCACAGTCCGTTGCAAGAGCAACCGATCGTATCGGTCTCTTCGGGGAAGCGCGTCAAGGCCCTTGCCCATGACTCTCGGAGCGACAAAGAGGATCAGTTTATCGACGGCATCGCCATCGAGAAACGCCCTGTATATTTCCGCCCCCCCTTCCACAAGGAGGGACGCGATTCCCATCTCTCCTAACTTTTGTAACAACTCGCGGGGAGAAATCTTTCCGTGAGCGGTAGAATCCAGCTCAAGAACCTCGACTCCCCTCCGGGAAAACGTCTTTTTGAACCCGGGTTTTTTACGGGAATACGTCTTGGAAACGGCGATAATCCGTTTCGCGTCTCCGGGCGTAAAGATTTTGGCATCGGGCGTCAGCGTGCAGCGGCCGTCGAGGACGACCCTTGCGGGACTTCGTCCGCGCACCGATCTCACCGTGAGCCGGGGATCGTCCATGCGAACTGTGTGAGCCCCAACCAAAACTGCGTCAACCCGGGAGCGAAGCGAATGAACGATCTTTCTGGCCGGAACTCCGGTGATCCACTTTGAATGGCCCGATTCGTCGGCAATCTTTCCATCCTGTGTTTGGGCGATCTTCATGGTTACGAACGGCAGCCCGGTTTGGATATATTTTGTAAATGACTCGTTCAGTACGCGGCACTCATCCTCAAGAACGCCGGCGACGACCTCAATGCCGGCCTTCCGGAGCTTGCGGATTCCCTTTCCTGCAACACGCGGGTTGGGATCTTTCATGCCGACGACAACTCTGGCGATCCCCGATGTTATGACGAGGTCCGTGCATGGCGGTGTTTTGCCGAAGAAGTTGCAGGGTTCCAGATTCACGTAGAGGGTGGCCCCCCGGACGTTTCCTTGAGCGGCTCTGATTGCGTACACCTCCGCATGAGGACCGCCAAATTTCTTATGATATCCCGTCCCCAGAATTTTGCCCCGCTGTACGATGACGGCGCCGACCATTGGGTTGGGGCTGACGTATCCTCCCCCCTTCCTCGCCAGAAGGAGGCACTGTTTCATGAACTCCTCATCACGATGTGTACGCATGTCAGGACCTTGCAAGGAGAACAGGATCGCCTGAGTGCGCCTTCAGCGTACGCGCGGCGCTTCCATTGCGTATCGAAATCTCCAGAAGCCCGGAACTTCCGATTGTCATGAACGGTTGGGAACCCCCAGCTTCTCCATAGGTTCGAAATGCGCGGTGGATACGGGCGCGGCCAATCTTCAGAACCGCGTTATTCGGCAGGTTCCTGCAGAGGAGATTTGTGATGATATTTCCAAAACGATCGACATGAAGTACTTTGCCGGATGACGTCGTGCCCGAAACCAAAACAAACCTCTCCGGTGCGTGCAGCGGCGTGACGCGCTTGCCAAGCTGTTCATGCGATACTCCGCTTGCGAGATGCGCGGCTGCCGGCGCGAAAATGTCGCGTCCGTGGAACGTTCGGGAGATAGTTTTCAGAGCATACGTTCTGTTCGTCACAGCGATAATCCTGGGTCTGCCGGATGCCGGGAGAACGTATTTAAGAAGGCCGTTATCGGGCGCGATAAAGGTATACTTGGTCCGGAGACAAATAATCGGGCGTCTCGTCCCGACCCCCGGATCGACAACGCAGACGAAGATCGTTCCGGCAGGAAACCATGCGTGCGCGCTCCAGAGAAGATACGCCGCGGCATCGACGTCCTGGGGAGGAACATCATGCGACAGATCAATGATGACAGAATTTGGAGCGATGGAAAGAATGACGGCCTTCATCGAGGCCACATAGTGATCAGCGGTCCCGAAATCCGTCAGCAGCGCAATAATCGGGTGCTTGTTCATGGGCCGTTGGGGGAGAATTACTTTATGAAAATCTCTTTCCCTTTTTGAGCCGATTGGTAGATCGCCTCAACGATCTTCATGCGTTGGACCGCTTCGTCGCCGGTTGAAACGACCTGGTGGAGACCCCGGGCCGCGCCGACAAAGTGCTTGAGCTCGTTCTCGTAGCTTTTTTTATATAAATTGTACGGCGTCTCTGTTTTCACGGGCGTAACGTTCACAAGATTGCCGTGCAGCTGTTTATACACGCGCAGCGGATTGATCATCGCGCTGCCTTCGGATCCGAAAAACTCGCTGTAGAGGAAGTCCTGGGCCGATTGAAACGACCAGCTCACTTCGATCATCACCGACGTCCCGTATTTCATTTCCAAGAAGACGACGCAGGAATCTTCCACCGCCTTCGTCTTATGCATGTACATCTTCGAGCTGACGCGTTCGACAGGCGGAAATCCCATCATCCAGAGGACGAGATCGAGCATGACAATCCCAAGATCAAGAAATACTCCCCCACCCGACTTATCTTTCTGCGTCATCCACCGGTTGTCTGAGGAAAGTTTTCGCAGCCATCCTAATTTTGCGTAAAAGAGTTTTCCGAGTTCGCCTTTTTCGATGAAGCTCTTGAGAATCATCGTATCCGGGCGAAACCGGTTATTCATCCCCACCATGAGCAACTTCTTGTTCTTCCTTGCGGCGTCCGCCATCTGAAGCGCCTCGTCGTAGTGGCGGGCGATCGGCTTCTCGACAAAGACGTTCTTGCCGGCGTTCAGAGAGGCAAGAGTGATGGGAAGATGCGCGTCCGTGCTCGTGCAGACATCGATACTATCGAGATCCTCCGTCGCCAGCATTTGCTGGTAGTCGTTATATGCCCGCGGGATGCCAAAGCGCTCGGCAATCATGCGCGCCCGCGACTTGTCCTTATCGCAGACCGCAATAATTTCTACGTCCTCGCATTTTGTGAGTACGGGGAGGTGGAACACCTGGGATACCCAGCCTAAACCGACGATTCCCAATCGAATTTTTTCCATGTTGGCCCTATGCTATCGTTGCGGCAGGTTGTTGTTGGGGTGATTGCCTGAAGAAATTCTTTACGACACTTGCGATTCCCGGAGCGTCAAGCTTCAGCATCGCGTGGAGCTCCTGCGGGGTGCCGTGCTCGATAAACTCATCCGGTATGCCGTGCACCTTCACGCGAAGCGACGGCTGGCGTTTCATCGCCATGACTTCAAGAACGGCGCTTCCGAAGCCTCCGTGAATGACGTGATCTTCGACCGTCAGCACGTACTGGAACCGGGAGCAGATCGATTCGATGAGGGTTGAGTCGATCGGTTTGACAAATCGCATGTTCACGACTTCGGTTTCGATTCCGTCCTTTGCCAGAAACTCAGCCGCCTTCAGTGAAGGATAGACCATATTTCCGATCGCTAAAATTGCGACATCTCTGCCCGGGCGGACGATCTCTCCTTTTCCGATTTCGACCTTCTGAACTGCCGAACTGACTCCCCCTCCGATCGCGGTACCGCGAGGATACCGCATTGCAATCGGCCCGGATTGGTAATCGACCGCCGTGTGGAGCATGTCGCGCAGTTCCGATTCATCTTTCGGGGCCATGACGACCATATTCGGTATGCATCGCAGGTACGCAAGATCGAGTACGCCGTGGTGCGTCGGCCCGTCCGCGCCGACGATCCCGCCGCGATCCATGACGAACACGACGTTGAGGTTCTGGAGGGCGACGTCGTGGACGATCTGATCATACGCGCGCTGGAGGAATGTCGAGTAGATCGCGACAACCGGAACATATCCCTGTGTCGCCATGCCGGCGGCGAACGTCACCGCGTGCTGTTCCGCGATACCGACGTCGAAAAACCGTTCGGGCATTTCCTGGTGCAGCGTCGTCAAACCTGTCCCGTCGGGCATTGCCGCCGTGATCCCGATAACCTTGGGGTTCATCCTGCAGACGTCGACCAGCGCCCTGCCAAAAATCGAAGTATACGCCGGGGAAGCCTGGGGATTCTTGGGTGACTGGCCGGTAACTTTGTCAAAGGGAGTCACGCCATGGAGCCGCGTCGCTTCGCGTTCGGCCGGAGCGTATCCTTTCCCCTTTTCAGTTATCGTGTGAATGAAAATAGGTCCGTTGAGATCTTTGACATGCTCGAATACTTCCAGGAGCTTCACAATGTTGTGGCCGTTGAACGGGCCGAAATACCGGAACCCAAGAGCTTCGAACAGCATACCGGGAGTCGCAATCGCCTTCACGCCTTTTTCCACCTTCTGCGCGACAGACCGGAGCCTGTCTCCGAATGAATCCAGCTTTCCCGTGAGATCCCAGACGCTCGCCTTGAATTTGTTGTAGGTCGGGTGCGTCAGCATCTCATTGAAGTAATTGTGGAGCGACCAGATGTTGGGTTGAACCGACGAGAGCGACACCATGTGGTTGTCATTGAGCACGACGATCATGTCTTTTTTCAGGACGCCGGCATTGTTCATCGCTTCATACGCCATGCCGCCGGTCATCGATCCGTCGCCGACAACGGCGATGACTTTGAATTTCTTCCCGTCGAAGTCCCGCGCCGCGGCCATTCCGAGCGCCGCCGAGATCGCAGTGCTCGCATGGCCAGCGCCGAACGTATCGTATTCGCTTTCGGCCCTCCGGAGAAACCCGCTGATCCCGCCGTACTGTCGTATCGTGTGAAAATTATCTCTCCTGCCGGTAAGGACCTTATGAGGATACGCCTGGTGTCCCACATCCCAGACCAACTTGTCTTCAGGCGTGTTGAAGACGTAATGCAGTGCCACGGCAAGCTCGACCGTCCCCAGGCCGGCGCCGAGATGGCCGCCGACTTTTGAAATAGTGTCCACGATAAATGTGCGAAGCTCGGCGCAGACGACTTTCAGTTCGCCAGCCGACAGCTTGCGCAAATCTTCGGGAGAATTAATATTCAGGAGATATTGATACTGAGGATCGGACATCGGTCAATCTTTTCCGTCGAAGAGCTCAAAATTACCCTGGGCATCTTTACTGAGACGTTTCAGGACGATCTCTGCCTGCGAAAGCTGGCCAAGGCAAAACTTCGAAATCTGCACTCCCTCTTCATACATCTTCATGACGTCGTTCAACGGCACATTTCCCCGTTCGAGCGACTCAACGATCTCCTCGAGGCGCTTCAGAGATTGCTCAAAATTTGGTCCGCCTTCAGAGGCGGCGACTTTCTTTTCCTGTTTGGGCTTCATGTCAGTCTTCTATCGCCGCGGGAAGCTCACCGTCGCGGAACTTCAGAAGGACGCGGTCCTTCGCACGCAGCTCGCCCGCTTCGCTGACGACGTCCTCGCCTTTGAATACCATGGCGTAGCCCCGCTCCAGAACAATTGCCGGATTGAGCGATTCGAGCCTTTGCCGGAACGAGGTACTCTGCTGATTCAGCATGGAAATCCGCTGCCGTACAGACGAGGAGAGAAGCCGCTGATGTTCATCGAGTTTCTGGGAATATTGTCGGAGCATGTCGTGCGGCCGGTTAAACGAGTAGCTGGCTATCATTGAGCGTATTTTTTCGCGCTGAGCTGCAATTGAATCTGAAATAATCTGTTCAACAGTATAATGAAAATTACGCAGATTCTCAAGAATTTCGACGAAATTGCAAACTACAAGCTCCGCAGCGGCAGAAGGAGTGGGGGCGCGGAGATCCGCCACAAAATCGGCAATCGTAAAATCTATTTCATGCCCAACGGCGCTGATGATCGGAAGCTTCGATCTGTAAATTGCCCGCGCTACCACTTCTTCATTGAAGGCCCAGAGATCTTCCAGGGAACCCCCTCCTCTTCCGACGATGATCACATCGACGCCGTTATGCTCATTCATATCGGCGATTGCGCCGGCAATCTCCTCCGCAGCCCCTTCTCCCTGTACGTTCACGGCACAGAGGATAATCTCAACCGCAGGAAACCTGCGATTGATAATATTCATCATATCACGCAGGGCGGCGCCTGTCGGGGACGTTATGATGCCGATCCTTCTGGGGAATTTCGGGAGCGGCTTCTTGTGCTCCGAAGCGAACAGCCCTTCCCCGGCAAGGCGCTGTTTCAGGCGTTCGAACGCAAGCTGAAGTTCGCCCACACCGAGCGGCTGGAGCTGCGCAACGTCGATCTGATAGACGCCGCGGACTTCGTACACCGTGATTTTCCCTTTCGCGATGATCTTCATGCCGTCCTGCGGGGTAAAAAAGAGGCCGGCAGCACGGCTCCTCCACATGACCGCTTTCACTTCCGAACCCTCATCTTTCAGCGTGAAATATACATGCCCGGATGAATGGAGTTTACAGTTAGAGATTTCCCCCTGCACGGTGACATTGGAAAAATCAACTTCCAGAACGCTCTTGATGCGGCGTGTAAGCTCACTGACGGAAATTATCTGGCCATTCGAACTCATAATTAAAAAATATAGAGAATTACAATCAGAAAAGAAAAAGGGTCCCGACTCACATTCGGGACCCTTGATCGAGGTCAGTCAGCCTTTCATTTCGCGATAAGAAGCTTCTTCGTCTCCACGTACGTGTCTCCGCTCTTCAGTGACGTCGCCGTTAACCTGTAGTAGTAGACACCGCTTGCGAGATTCGCCGCATCGAACAACACTTCATGGATGCCCTGATCCTGCACATCGCTGAGAAGCCGCGTAACCTCCCTGCCGAGGACGTCATACACAATGAGGTCCACGCGGGATTCGTTCGGCACCTCGAAGCGGATTCTCGTTGCAGGATTGAACGGATTCGGATAATTCTGATACAGCTGGAATGCCGACGGCATACCCGGCGGCGGCAGAGTAGTTGCGGCCAGTTCCTTTGTGAGCGGAGAAGAGCTGCTCGTATCGAAATAGAGCTGGTCGAATTCCGCTCCTGTCCGCGCCCCTGAGCCGGTGGAATGCACCGCTGCAAACCCAAAATATCCGCTGGCAAAATTCGTATAGGTCGAATTCGTGGCCGTGCCCTGATTCACCGGCGTGTTCGCCGCGGAAGGCTGGGCCGAAGCCACGGCGCCTGTCCCGCTTGCCGTCGGCAAGGCAGAAGTATACAGCGTCCAGACTGATCCGGATGTTCTTGTCACGCGCACCATGAACCCGATGTCGGTGAGCCCGTTCGGTACGCTCCCGGTCGATGTCAGAATGGCGGTCGCAACCCCGTTCGTAACACGCTCAAGGACTACCTCATCGTTTCCGGTATCGTCTCCAAACCGGACGCGATACCCATCGACAGTGGAAGAATTCAGGTTGGCTTCGTTCGCCCACAGCCAGACCATGCTGTTATTCGCAACAGTGGCCGCCTGAGTGCGTCGTCCCAACCAGAACGACCATGACTGAGATGTTCCCCATGACGCGGTTCGCTGAGTGCTGAGATATTCAGTCCCCGAAACAGACGCTGTCTGGTTCAGGCGCAGAGTGTTGGAATTGGTCGCGCCTGCCGAGACGTCACTGCTGGCCACCACGCTCCATGTAGAGGTCGTCCCGCCCCAGACAGGATTCGATGTGAAATTGCCGTCCGCGAACGATTCTATTGGTCCGCTCGGAACCGTGGTGGTGAATGTCTGATCGGATGATGTTGCTGTATTATTCGACCCGTCGGTCGAACTTACCCTATAGTGGTATACCGTGCCGGAGGAAAGACCCGATACGGCGATACTATGGCTTGTCACGAGCGATGCGTTCGAGGACGTGCTTCCGTAGCTCGTGGTAAGTCCGTAGTCGACGACCGAATTCGAGTTTTCATCTGTGGTCCAGGTAATTGAGGCGCTAGTAGGGGTAATAGAGCCGGCCGCGATATTCGATAGTACCGGCGGCGTCGTATCGGGCGGTCCGCCGGCATCGTCGAGATTGTAGGTCTTCGGCAAACCTGCTGCCGCGACTTCATTGGGACCTTGTGTCACGGCTCCGTCCCCCGAGACCGTAAAGGCGCTAACGCCGTCGCTCACAACTTTGATATCTCCGACGCAATATCCGGCGAAGCTTGTAAGAGATCCTGTCGGGCTCCCCTCTTCTGTCTGATAGACGTCGGCAGCCGGCACCGTGATGCAGCTAGTGGATTGCGCTTTGAGGACATGCTCGACGACGTCAATACGAGGCAGATCCCAGCCTGTTGTCTGGCCCGCTCCGGTAGATATGACTGCGACGGCGGGCTTCGCCTTGTTCATCCAGTCGGGATTTGTGCTGCTCTCACTGCCGTGATGATTGGCGTACAACACATCGATGCCGCCCGCGGAGATCATCGGGGATGCTCCGCCCGGAGAGATCGCGGTAATGACTGAAGATTCTACATTTGTTTGACTGGTAGACCGTCCTGTGCACGCGTCGCTTCCTCCGCCCATGTCGCCTGCCCAGAGAAAATCGAAACCGCCATACTGTATAAGCACGGCAATAGACCGGTCATTTTCGTCCGAGACAGATACAGTCCCGCCGCCGATGATACTGCCATTGCGCGCTACGCAGGTGAGTTTTGCACCGTTTCCCAGAAGAATTTGAGTCCCGACCGGCATCGCGGTGAGCGCCCCGCCCGTCGTCGTCGCGGCTGCGGCGTTCCAACCGTCCACACAGCTTGATGAGTAGGTCGATCCGTTGTAATAGTTTTTGACATGAACGTTGTAGCCTGCGTTGATCACCTCGTCCATTCCCCCGTCATGGTCGCAATGCTGATGACTTACGATGGTATAATCAAGTCCTGTCGCCGCAGGTATGCCGATCGACTGGAGATACGGGACGACCTTGCTTGTCCCCTTTCCTGTATTGCCTGCATCCATAAGTACCGTTGTGCCATTCGGTCCTTTGACGAGCAATGAAGCCCCCCAGCCAACATTGATGACATGAATCTCAAGATTCTGCGCCGAAAGCAGAAGCGGGATTGCAGCGATCCCAAAGCAAAAAACAGCCCTGCGGACAAACAATAGTACATTGTTCATGCGGACTCCTGGAGATAGTGATTGAATGAGATGAGTGATGCTCGGCCGGTGTGCCCCACGCCAGCCGAGTTGTGTTGCAGAATGTTCAGAAGAAGAGCCGATCAATTCCACCTGGAGTTAGGAATGACGGGGCTAATGTATGTATTTCGATTTCTATTGTCAAGTGTACCATTGCCTTTGTTCAAGAGGTTGCCTATATTTATTTTTTAGAGAAATCTATCTTGTCCGGACACCAATATGGAGAATGAATGAAGCTTGACATCCTTGCGATAGGCGCTCATCCCGACGACGTGGAGCTCACCTGCGCGGGCACACTCGCAAAAAGCAGGAAACAGGGTTACAAGACAGGGATCATCGATCTGACGAAAGGCGAGCTGGGAACGCGTGGAGACGACGTCATTCGCGCCAAAGAAGCGGCAAAGGCGGCGAAAATTCTTGGATGTATCAGAGAAAATGTTAACCTGCCGGATGGAAACATCGAAGTCAGCCAGGCTAATATCAAAGCGCTCATACGGATTTACCGCAAGTACCGGCCGAACGTCATCCTTATCCCCCATTTCAACGAGCGGCATCCCGACCATGTTCACGCACATCATCTTTGCCGCGAGGCATGGTTTTATTCCGGACTGCGGAAGATCAGGACGACCCTGGAGGGCAAAGAGCAGGCCCCCTGGCGGCCGGACCGCTACTATCACTTTATGCAATGGACCGAATTTACACCGAGTTTCATCGTTGACATCACCGATGTCTATGAAATTCGTTTACGGTCCATCCGGGCCCATAAATCCCAGTTCTATGATCCCAGGTCAAAGGATCCTCAGACCCTCCTGAGCCAGAAAGCGTTTGACGGTTTTCTGGAGACGCGCGCGAAGAATTACGGGTATCAGATCGGTGTGACATATGGCGAGCCGTTCTACTCTACGGAATCGATCGGCATCGGCGATCTGTTCGATCTCAAAATGTTTAAAGGATAAGGAGAGGCTAACCTTCACCCGGGGGGCTGTACCGTTCCGTTGCGGGGTGGAATGTTTGCCAGCTGTGCCAGAATTCCTGGGACACGTTGACATGCTTGAGCCTCGTGGAGTCGTCCTCCAAGCTGCGTCCTGAAAAATCGTACGGTCTGCCGTAGGCGACAATCGTGTCGCTTTTCAGTGTAAAATTGTCCCGTAGATCGTTCCTCTGAAATGCGGCAAAGCTTTTCCCGTCCCCGGAAAGCAGAAGGACAATCGGAATGCCTCCGACTCCGTCGTGAATGATTCGCTCCCCTTTGAGAAGATTCCAGTCATACGCCTTCGAGACGCCCGCGATCTCTATACCCAGCACCCATGATTTTTCTTTCCAGGAAAGAGAGTCCGTCCGGGTCAGGCTTCCTTCACTTTTCCCCTGCTCAAATCTGGCCGAAGGATCATACTCCTGCAGCGATGCCTGGTCGGGCTGCATGATCGTGGTGTGCGGATGCATCTCGATCCACTTCTCAAGAGTTACCTGGGAAATCTCCAGCTCCGGGAGCCGTGTTCCCTTGAGCTCCCCCGCGATGCATTCGCCGTTGACCTGTCTCCACCAGCTCCCGGTGGCGAAATCCTCGAACATGGCGTTGAAGTGGTCCATTCCGACAAGCCGGAATTTCTCAGGCTGTCCGTTGACCACCGGTTCGAACGCTCTTCCCGTCCTGCACACGCTGCAATACGTGGCAATGACCGGCTTCCCTCCGAGCGTATCCTGCACCTGATGATGGTAAATGAGAAACTGGATCGGGTATGCTCTCGCCGCGCCGTCGCGCTCGATCCCGAGAACGAGGCTGTTTCTCTTCACCGTATTCTCCGCCATCCCTTTCATCACAATGTGTTCAGGCTGCCGGAAGATCTTCTCGGCAGTCATCACAAAATTGAACACGTAGACAACAAACCCCGAAACCAGCAACAGCACTCCAGGTATCCACTTGTGCCGGATGCTGAATGCCTTCATAAATCCCACCGCGATCAGCAAGGCAAAAAATATTCTGAACCACCAGCGGTAGGAATACAGGAAATAGGCAGCATTGAGACTGTTGATCCGTTGGCTCCCCGGGAACGGCATGATAAAGTAGACGTTGAGGATCTCGAACACCATAAGCCCGAACAGGCCGAGATAAAACAACCGCTTCATCGGGGGCCCGGCGGGATTAGTGGGCGCATAGTGCGTCGCTCTTCGCTTTGGCGAAGCACTCTTTCCCCTCCTGGTACGAGAAATATGCCAGGCCAAGGGTTCCTATGCTGTCAATATACGGCAGGTGCGTCAATTCATAGATCGCACTGGAAGCGAGAAGCACGAATGACATGTAGATGCAGATTTTGGTGCAGCGGGCGTCCGCGAGAATCGCTTCGGAATGAAGCTGTGTACCAAGTTTTCGTTTGGCGACGATCAGCGCCCACATCACCGAAATTGATATGAGCGAAATAATCACTCCCCACAGAGTCGTCTGCGGCTGATGGTTGGTCGCAATATTGTACACGCTGGTGATCGTGAGCCCTGCGACAAGGACGTAGAACGAGGTGCCCGTGATACGAAGGGCGGTTCGCTCAAAATCGTCACGGCGTTCGCCTGCATTATGCTGAATGCGGGCCACCATATGGGCTATCCCGAAACCGGATAGCGCTTCGATAAAGCTATCGGCGCCGAATCCGAACAGCGTTAAGCTGGCATCCTCGTACCCAAGATATGTAGAAACAAGGCCTTCCGCGACGTTATAGAGTATCGTAAAAATCGATATCGCGAAGGCGAATTTATAAAGCTGGTTGAGGGGTCGGTCCCCGACCGCAGCCACATGATTATGCACTTGCAACCATCCTATGAGAAAAATTTGATTCTCATACTAACATACCCATTGAAGCCAGAAAAGTCAAATTACGACAACACCGAATTCTCAAAAATGAATCCAATTCAGCCACTTTTTGTCGTGCGTGACAATGCACATTGACATTCCTTCGGAATACCCGTACCTTATATGGTATGACATTTGAAGGAACGAATCACCGCCGGAAGGCGTTGACAGCATAGAATGATCGGCTCACCTACTTATCGACCCAGATATCAGCTCGTTGCACTCGGGCTTGCGCTCGTGTTCGCGGTCTTCAATGTCGGATTACCGATCGTCGTCTATGCCTGCCCTATGATGCAGCAGAACGCAAGCGCTTTGCCGTGCTGCGCGGATAATTTCTCCGGTTCCGGTTCTCAGATCGGCCGGGCAATAGACCGTTCGTGCTGCAAGACAGTCGTCGCAGGGGAGCGCAATACGACAGAATTTGTTCAGGCCAAGGATCATCAGTCCCAGGTTCACACTCCGATTACTCCATTATTCCACCAGAATGCTGTCGAAATAATGACGGTTCAGGGCGTCTCCCCTCAACGTCATATTGCGGCCGCAGTCGCTTCTCCCCCGGACATTCCCGTCCTTTTTTCTTCTCTTCTCATCTAGTTCCAGGACATTGTTCGTTTTCTAACGGCAGTTGTCCGTTGTGATCTCGTCGGGTCATCACCGGTACGCGATGCGTATCGCGCCAGACTCCCGGATGAGCCAATACATGTACTGAAGAAAATGTGGAACTATGAGAACACTACTTGTTTGTATCGCCCTTCTTTTTGCGGCAGGGCATCTATTCGGACAGACCACCGACTCAACCGCACGCGTTGATTCGATCGTCATTCCGGAGCCGCAAACGCTTGATCTGCAATTTCTGATCGCGGAGGCGCTCATGAACAATCCTGAAATTGAGGCCTCCCTTCGCGGCATGGATGTCATGGATGCGAAGGTTCCGCAAGCGGGCGCCCTCGATGATCCTGAGCTGAAATTCACCAGTGAAAACATGCCGGGATTCGATTTCAACCAGGCGATGTTCCGCCGATGGGAGCTCATGCAAAAGATCCGGTTCCCCTCCAAGCTTTCGGCGGAAACCGAGCTGGCGGCGATACGGGCGGAGCATGCGCATCATGACCACCAGGAAAAAGTTATCGAAGTGCTTGAGCGGCTCAAGCTGGGATATTATGAACTCTGGTATGTTCAGCAGAACATGGTGCTGACGCAGGAGAACATCAGGCTCATGGACCAATTTGCAAAGATCGCCCGGACAAAGTATGGAGTCGGCCTCGTCCCGATGCAGGATGTCCTCAAGGCCCAGGTGGAACTCGCTTCCCTGAAGAATGAACTCACAGCCCGGCGTCAGCAGGAATTGAGCGCCAAGGCGATGCTCATGGCGATCCTCAACCGTACACCAAAAGACACGTTAGGCTTTGCCATGATTCCCGAGGAGGTCGAATTCACCTCGACGCTGGATTCTCTCGAGCGGCTTGCACTGAACGTCCGCCCGATGCTGATCCATGATTCGCTCTCGGTGCGCGAAGGCCAGGCCGAGCTATCCCTCGCCGGGAAAGAATACATCCCCGACTTCACAATCGGCATCGAGCGGGTCACCTCCCCGGTTGACGGTTTCAGCGGCTGGAGTGTTTCGGCGGGTATAACATTGCCATTCGCACCCTGGACGCTCGGCAAAGCAAGCGCGCGGAAAGACGAGGCTTCCGCCGAAATTCTTAAATCCCAGGCTTCGTACCGCGCCTCGCAGGCTATGGTGAAGGCATCCGTCCGGGATCATTACTACCAGGTGGTGGCTGCAAAGGAGCAGCTCGACAACTATCGCACGGTCATCCTTCCCCAGGCGGAGCAGTCGCTCACGGCAAGCAGGACCGCGTATCAAACCGGGACAACAAATTTTCTCATGCTTATCGACGCCTACCGGTCGCTCGTCATGCTCACAAAGGAATATTTTATGACCCGGATGCAGTTTGAGCAGCACGTCGCGAGCCTGGAACGCGCAGTCGGATATCAGAGCCTTATGGCAACCCGTTAACGAAAGGAATCTCATGACCAAAAACATCATCATTGTGCTTTCCGCCGTCGTGCTCTGTGCCGGCGCCTATTTCCTCTACACCCGCTACGCCCGGCCCGCGGAAACGAGCCATGAGGCCGCGCAGGCCGTCGCGAAAAGCGATGAGTTTTACTACACCTGCCCGATGCATCCCTCCGTACGAAGCGATAAACCCGGAGCTTGCCCCGTGTGCGGGATGACGCTGGTGAAAAAGACGCTGACGCATGAACCCCGGGACGAGGAAACCTCTGGAATCCCATCCGTCCATCTCTCCCAATCTCAGAGAGTTGTGGCAAATGTCGCGACGCAGTTTGTCATGAAAAAGAGGCTCCGGAAGGAAATTACCGCCGCCGGGAAAATCGATTATGCGGAACCAAGTTTCCGGCATATCAGCATGAGATTTCCCGGCCGGATAGAAAAAATCTATCTCTCGTATACCGGCCAGCATGTCGGGAAAGGCGACCCCGTCGCCGAACTCTACAGCCCCGAAGCGATTTCCGCCCAGCAGGAGTACCTCCTGGCGAAAGAATCCTATGAACAGGTCAGCGCGAGCCCGGACCTCATTTCAAACGGGGCGCACGAACTCTACGTACAGTCCCGTCAAAAACTCCTTCTGTGGGGATTCACTGAGGGGCAGATCATCCGGCTCGATAGTACTGGTAGTACCAGTGAAAAAGTGACGATATATTCTCCAGTTAGCGGCATTGTGTTAAAGAAGAATATCGAGCCTCAGAAATACGTCAATGCGGGGGATGATCTTTATGACGTCGCCGATCTTTCGACCGTCTGGATGTACGCGGATGTGTATGAAAAGGACTTGCAATTCCTGGCGACCGGCGAATCGATTCGCATGTGGGCTGATGCGTACCCGGGAGAGGTGTTTTCCGGCAAGGTCAGCTTCGTAGACCCGGTCGTCGATCCTCAGACAAGGACTGCCCGCGTACGCGCGGAGTTTCCCAATCCGGGCCTCAGGCTCAGGCCGGGGATGTTCGTCAAAGCGGAGATCGAGATTCCCGTTCTTCAGTCGCTCGCGGTACCAAAGACTGCCATTCTTTCTACGGGAAGAAGGGATATTGTCTGGATCGAGGTGGCAAACAACACCTTCGAACCCCGGGAGATCACAGTAGGCACTTCAACGGAGTCGTATACGCAGGTACTCAGTGGTCTCGAAGAAGGAGAATCCGTTGTCATAACCGGCGGCTATCTGCTTGAATCTGAGAGCCAATTACTGCATCCCGCGACAGCAGCAACTCCCCATGACAGCGGGGGTTCCCATGATTGAAAAAATTATCGAATATAGCGCCCGCAATAGGTTTATCGTCATCGTCGTGTACCTTGCGGTAATCGGCGCGGGCATTTGGGCGGTTGTTCATACTCCGCTCGATGCGATCCCCGATCTTTCGGAAAACCAGGTCATCGTGTTTACCGAATGGATGGGGAGATCTCCGAAACTCATCGAGGATCAGGTGACCTTCCCGCTTGTGACGGCGCTGCAGGGGGTCCCGGAGGTGCATGCCATCCGCGCACAGTCGATGTTCGGGATGTCGTTCGTCTACGTTATCTTCGACGAGAAAACTGACCTCTACTGGGCCAGGAGCAGAGTCCTCGAGAAACTCTCTTCCGTTCAATCGGCCCTTCCGGCCGGAGCAAAAATGCAGCTGGGGCCCGACGGGACCGGCGTCGGACACGTTTTCTGGTATACTGTCGAAGGCAAATATGATTTAGGCGAGCTTCGCGCCATCCAGGATTGGTATGTTAAACTCAATCTCCAGGGCGTTCAGGGCGTTGCCGAAGTGGCGTCCGTCGGCGGGTACGTCAAGCAATATCAGGTCGATGTTGATCCGGGAAGAATGAAAGCGTTCGACGTGACGATCGCGGATGTCCAGGCTGCAGTGATGCGTTCGAACAACGACGTCGGGGGCAAAATCCTTGAGATTTCCGACGCAGAATACTTCATTCGCGGGCAGGGATATATCCAATCGATTCGGGACATCGAAAATGTCGCTGTCCGGACCGGGGCAAACGGCGTTCCCGTGTATGTCCGGGACATCGGCAACGTTCAGATGGGAGCGGATCTTCGCCGAGGATCTCTTGAAAAGAACGGCGAAGGCCAGGTTGTCGGAGGGATCGTTGTCATGCGGTACGGTGAAAACGCAAAGGCCGTGATCGATAGAATCAAGGAGAAGATCCGCGAGATCACCCCCGGGCTTCCCCAGGGAGTCGAAATCAAGACTGCGTACGACCGCAGCGATCTTATTACCGCGGCGATCGGCACGCTCAATAAAGCGTTGATCGAAGAAGCGATCGTGGTCAGCATTGTTGTCATGCTGTTTCTTCTTCACTTCCGGAGCGCCCTGCGGGTCGTCATTGAGATCCCGGTCGCTGTGTTCATTGCCTTCATCTGCATGCGGCTCTTCGGCATTACCTCGAATATCATGTCTCTGGGAGGAATCGCGATCGCCATCGGCGTGATCGTGGATGCTTCGATCGTCCTGGTCGAAAATGCCTACAGAAATGTCGCCCGCGCGCAGGCGGAGCGCGGAACGCTGTCATCCCAGGATTACGTCGAGATATCGATCATGTCGGCAAAGCAGGTCGGCCCCTCAATCTTTTTCGCGGTAGGAATCATGGTCATCTCCTTCCTCCCCGTCTTCTTTCTGGAGGGACAGGAAGGCAAGCTCTTCCGGCCGCTCGCGTTCACGAAGACCTTTGTCCTCGCGGGCTCTGCGATCGTCGCAATCACGCTCGTGCCTGTCCTCATGACGCTTCTCACGAGGGGAACATTCCGCACCGAGGAGAAAAACCCGCTCACGCGATGGCTCAACAATCTCTACCGGCCGGTGCTTCACTGGGTACTGAACCACAGAATCGCCGCGATCGTCCTTAATGCAGCTGCGCTGCTCATTGCAGTCCCGATGATGCTGAACATCGGCTCCGAGTTCATGCCCCCGCTTGATGAGGGAAGTTTATTGTTTATGCCCGTGATGCTCCCCTCGGTTTCCATGACCGAGGCAAACCGAATTCTCCAGGCCCAGGACGCGATCATAACTTCCGTTCCGGAGGTGGAGCAGGTGTTGGGAAAAGCCGGAAAAGCGGAGACATCGACCGACCCGGCCCCGGTGAGCATGATTGAATCGATTATTCTTCTGAAGCCGAAAAGCCAGTGGCGTCCCGGAACGACAAAGGATGACATTGTCGCGGAGCTTGAAGCGAAGCTCAACATCCCCGGAGTCCGTAACGGCTGGACTCAGCCCATTATCAACCGTATCAACATGCTCTCGACCGGCGTGAGAACCGATCTGGGCGTCAAGATTTTCGGCAAGGATCTCGATACGCTCGAGCGGCTTGCCATCGATGCAGAACAACTCCTTCGCAACGTCCACGGCGCGGCAGACCTCTACGCGGAGCGAACGCAAGGCGGATATTTCCTTGATATCACCGTTAACCGTGAAGCGGTGGCGCGGTACGGCATCAGCACCGGTGACGTTCAGGACCTTATTGAAACTGCCATCGGCGGACAGAATCTTGGCGTCGTCATCGAAGGGCGCCAGCGCTTCCCCATCCGCGTCCGTTACGAACGGGAATGGCGCGACAATATCGAGGCATTGAAAAATCTGCTCGTGCCGGTTAACGTTTCGGGACCACCCATGGCGAATCCGGCACAGGCTTCCTTCTCCCGGCAGGAAGGACAGCCGATGGAAGGAGCAATGAACACACCTCAGCCTTCGCCACGTGCCGGCGTGGCTCCAGGTTCGGGCGAAGAGCGATCGCGTATTTCCTCCCGCTCCTACATACCGCTCGGACAGATCGCGACGATCAAGATCGTCCCCGGGCCTCCCATGATCTCAAGTGAAAACGCCCAGCTTCGTTCGATCGTCTTTCTCAATGTGCGCGGACGGGACATGGGAAGCTTCGTCGAGGAAGCAAAGAATGTCCTTGGCAGGGGCCTGAGGCTGCCTGCCGGATACACGCTTCAGTGGAGCGGCCAATGGGAAAATCAGGTCCGGGCAAAGAACCGGCTGGAGCTTCTTATGCCGGTCGTCCTCTTTCTTATTTATGTCATGTTGTACTTCACCACGAAGGATTTTATGGAAGCCCTTGTCGTCATGCTGTCGGTTCCGTTCGCGCTTGTGGGCGGAATCTATCTCGTCTTTTTTCTCGGTTATAACTTCAGCGTCGCGGTCTGGGTTGGATTTATCGCCCTCTACGGTGTCGCCGTTCAAACCGGTGTCGTCATGGTGGTCTATCTCCACGAATCGCTCGATCGCAGGCTGAAGGATCATGAACACGGCAAACGAGGCCCTGTGACGCTGCACGACATCCATGATGCAACGGCTGAAGGCGCTGTCCTCCGGCTCCGGCCCAAGATCATGACCGTCGCCACCGCCCTTCTCGGACTCATCCCCATCATGTGGAGCACCGGAACTGGCGCGGATGTCATGAAGCCGATCGCCGCGCCGATGATCGGCGGCCTCCTGACGTCCGCAATCCATGTTCTCGTGGTGACACCGATTTTGTTCAGCTACATGAAAGAACGAGCGTTGAAGAGGAACAATCTTCGTGTTTCTAAAATGGCAGGCTGGATGAAGGATTAAATGTTTGGACACCCGTCAGACATACGTGGGAACGTCTGTAAGTCATTGGTTGTTCAGTATTTCAAAGCCATGACAGGGTTTGTCAAAGGTTTGATTTACCCGTTTAGGGGCGGTTTAAGGGCACGAACGTTAAAGATCACTTGCTTTTCCCATAATTTTTTGTACATTTAATACATATAATTTCATCACAAGTTCAACAACCATCTCTCGGAGAATTTAATGAAAACCAGAATCCTTTTCCTCCTTGTAGCGGCCCTCATGGTCGTTTCGTTTGCCTTCGCACAGAACAAGGAAGATTGCACGAAAGCGTGTGATGTAAAAACCGCTAGCGCGACAAAATCATGCTGCATGGAAAAATCAAAGGTCGCATCGAAGACAGCTGACGCGACTGCAGCAAAAGTGATCTTTGCAAGCGACAAAAAGACGGTCGCAAAGACTTCAGCAAAGAGCGCCACAAATGTTCACGAATGCCCTGCGATGAACGGTGCGAAAGCTTCCGGCGAATGCAGCGAAGCAGAGATGGCAAAATGCACAGCCGCGAAAGCGAAGATGGTGAAGGCCGGTGACAAAGCTGCCGATTGCTGCAAAGACAAGGCAAAGGTTGCAAAGGCCGACAAGAAGGCCCCCGAAAAAGCGGAAGCCAAAGGCACAAACTAACACTTCAGCAGATTTTCAAAGAGCCGTCACGAGTGATCGTGACGGCTCTTCTTTTTGGGTCATCCAGTTCGTATATTAAACCATGAATTCTGAACGATATTGTACGAGTTGTGGGAATCCGGTGCGGAACGATGTGAAGTTTTGCGCATCGTGCGGGACTGCCGTCCGTAGTAGCCCGCCAACCCCGGCGCCTGTCGAGGCAGACAAACCGGGTGTGCCCGCGAGCGCCGTACGCAATCCGATGTCGCGAAAGGCCCGGATCGTCTATTCGCTTCTGGCCATCGCGCTTGCGAGCGTATTTCTATTTCTCTTCATGACGCACCTGCCAGGCAAGGAGCACCCGGTCATCGCACGGCAGCCGGATATCGCTCTTCCGATAACAATTTCCTACAAGCATCAGGAACCGCAGCCCGTCGACGCAACGGTGCAGAACGGGACAATTTCGTTCTCGCTGACGGATCTGCGCGAAAAGAAGATGGTGGAGTTTGAATACCGGTCCTCGACGGGATCCATTCCCCTGCTGGCGTTTATTTCCACCGACGGTAAACTCATAACGGCAATACGGATGTGCGAACCATGCAACTCCAGCAAATTCTCGATCGAAGGGGACGAACTCGCGTGCGGCAACTGTGAAACCCGGTGGAAGCTCAGTAATTTCGAAGGCATCCAGGGCTCATGTCAAAAGTATCCTCCCGATCCGATCGCCAGCGAGATCGTCGGCGACCGGGTTGTCATTCAGGAAGCGGCTGTGAAGAATTGGAAAATGAGAATATGAACAACTTTAAGAGGAGTACCTACATGAAGAAATTAACAGGTTTCATCGTCGTGGCTATCCTGGTGTTTGCGGGCTGCCAAAAAAGCGGTCTGGAGACAACGACGATCAAGGCGAATTCCATGGTATGCGGCTCTTGCGCCAAAACGGTCAAGGAGGCTGTCTACGCTGTCGAAGGCGTGAAGAACGTCGACGTCGATCTCGACAAAAAGATCGTGGAGGTAAAATATGTTCCGGCGCAGACAAATCTTGCCACGCTCGAACGCGCGATCACGGACGCGGGTTACGACGCGAACGACAAGAAGCGGGATCCGGGCGCATACGACAAGCTGGAAGCGTGCTGCAAGATCGACAAGTGAGCGGCTCTAAACGAACATAGCCCCGTGGAGCGGGGCTATGTTCGTAGCACTAAATTCCTCATTCAGGGAATTAGTCCTTTTCCCTTGCTTCCTGAACCCTTCTTGCAATCGTCAGAGCAAATCCCACGACGAGAGTCACCGTCCCCATCCAGACAAGGTTAATGTAGGGCTTAATGCTTGCCTCGACGACCAGCGATTCGGTTTTCGTCTGGTTTGAACCCGCAGGCGAAGTGACGCTGATGTCGACGGTCGATTTAGATTTGTCTTCCCTGTTCGGCTGCATCCGGGAGATCGTGCACGTTGAGCCGTCGGGGAGCTTCGCCGGGACATAACTCGGCCCGCTGGCGGTCCGTTTGAAGAGAGGCTTCACCGTATCAACCGCGCCGTCACGGTTGACGGCCAGGATCACTCCGATCGTCACCTCGGCATCGCCTGTCACCATCTTTCCTTTTTCCACGTCGTTGAAATCAAAGTCGACAAAGGTCACCTTCATCCCGTTGATGTCCTGCGTCTCCTCTTTCTTGAAGGAATAGCTTTGGCCCTGCTGATCGTCAGGGCTCTGGACCGACAGCGGCGTGATATAGAAGTCCTTCGTAAACATGTTGAGAATGTCGGGATGCCGCATCATGCCGTTCGTAAACGTGCTGTAGCGCATAACCGGCATTACGTGGTAGACAGCGTTCGCGTGGTCGACCTCCACACTGAAACCGTACCGCTCCTCATCGAGGGCCCGGTTCCCCAGATATGTCAGGGTGTAATCATCAAGAATCTTCGTGGGTTTTCCCTGTTCGAGCGTGACGGTCTGTTTGTCGTCGTATTTCGCACTCGAAACGAACCCCAAAAATAACAGGGCGATCCCGATATGGGCGATCGCGCCGCCGGCGTATTTCGGATTGCCGCGAAAGACCCTGTAGCCGACAAGGATGTTCACAAAGAGCGCGAACGCCGAAGCAAAGGAAAAGATGACGACCGGGAGGTCCCGTACGCCGACAATGACGAGGCCGATGGTGAACACGACGGAAGCAACCGCGGGCAGCGCGAGGCTTCTAAGAATGCTCCGGAAGTGCGAGGTTCTCCACCACAGCAGCTGGCCGATGCCTGCAAGCAGAGCGATCGCGATCCCGAGAGGAAGCGTCGTCTTCACATAAAACGCGGTATCGACGGCCGCCGCCTTGCCTTTAATAATATTCGTAATGATCGGAGAAGAGGTGCCAATGGTGATAAAGACAGCAGCGAAACAGATCGCGAAGGCTCCCAGGAAGAGAGCAAATTCCCGCGAGTAAATGCTGTGTTCAACAGGGATCCTGGGCATCTCCCGCATCCGCCTCAGCAATAAGCCGAACCCTAACGCGCCGAAGAGGACAATCACTCCCAGAAGCAGCCAGTACGCCCACATTCCGGCATCGACAAACGAATGGACGCTCGTCTCTCCAAGAACCCCGCTCCTCGTGAGGAACGTGCTGTATAAGACCATGATGAAGCAGAGAATGCTTAAGACGAAGTTTGTCCGGACAAACGTGCCCGACCTTCGCTGCGCCATCATTGTGTGAATCGATGCGACGGAAACCAGCCAGGGTATGAGAGATGAATTTTCGACCGGATCCCAGCCCCAGTACCCGCCCCAGCCGAGCGTTTCGTACGCCCAATACCCGCCAAGGATAATTCCTGTTCCGAGGACCGCGGAGCCGAACACGGTCCAGGGTTTGGCGACCTTCACCCACGTGTTGTAGTCCCGCTGAAGCAGTCCTGCGAGCGCGAAGGTATACGGTACGGCCATCGAAGAAAAACCTGTGAAGAGAATCTGCGGGTGAATGACCATCCAGTAATTCTGAAGGAGCGGATTGAGCCCTTTCCCCTCCGTGGGAATCTGCGCCCAGACATTTTTGGCTTTGTCGAGCCACACGAAATTTGCCACATCGGGAGGAATTGCCCCCGTATGTATCAGGTCCTTGGGGAACGAATCCCAGATATACGCAAAGGGGTTCTTCACGATCAGCATGAGAAGCAGAAATGTCAGCACCAGCGACCAGATGAACATCACCGGCGTCTCGTATCCCTTGCGGGAGGTGTACTGCATAAGAAAGATACCGATGATCGTCGTGTAGAGCGTCCAGAGCGAGAAACTCCCCTCCTGCCCGGCGTAGAAGGTTGAAATCAGCAGCGGGGTGGGTAAGTTCGTAGAGCTGTAATTCCAGATATACGTGTACTGGAACTGGTGCGTAAGGATGAAATACATCAGGAGCGCCGAATACGACAGCACGAGCATGACCGTGCCGAGGTATGCGTATCTGGCGACTGTGAGGGATTCGTGCGAGCGTTTACGAAAGGAATAGAAATAGGAGCCTGCCGCAAGCAGGATCATCCCAAATGCTACACGAACTAAGATGGTGCCCAGCATATTATAGGGTCTTCTTCACTGATTCAGCGTCGGCTTCGTATTTCGAGGGACATTTGGTCAGGATCTCCGAAGCGTGGAAATATCCGTCCTGGAATCTCCCCTTGACGACAACCGCCTGCGCCAGCTCGAAGTTATTCGGCTTGGCGCCGTCGTAGACGACCTTTTCTTCCTTTCCGCTGTCATCCTTGAGATAGAAGACAAACTGCGTCTTCGACTCGTCGAAAAACTGTTCCTTTTCGGTGACGAGAGCACCCTTCACCTGTACTTTCTTGTGCGTCGAGATGGCAGTCTGGAAGTCGGTATATTCGACATTCGTTTCGACGAAGGAGATGGCGCCGAAGACGAGCGCGGCGATGATGACGACGCTGGCGATGATGATTTTGATATTCATGACATATTACCGAGTTGTTTTTCGATCCGCGAAATCTTCCGGTCGAGCGTGTACAAATAGAAAAAAATGCCGAACCAGCAGATTAACACGATGGTGAGAACGATATAGAGCGCGTGCCCTGAGAGAAAGTCGTACATTCAGTTTTCCTTCTGATAATAATGTTGTTCCAGCCGTGCCAGCCGAATGCGCAATTGGAGCATCCAGGCGAAGAGCGCGGTAAACCCTGCAAGCGAGCTGAGAAATACAATAAGCATCGTCGCGTTCATATGCACCTTCCCTTCCGTATTCACTATCGGTTCGGGATGGAGGCTTGCCATAATGCGGGGCATGACGAAAATGAAGAACGGCACCGTAACGCCCGCGATGATCGCATAGACCGCGGCCAGGGTCGCCCGCTTTGCTTCGTCTTCCAGTGCGGATCTGAGCGCAAAATAGGCACCGTAGATTAACAAAAGAATAAAGATCGAGGTTTCCCGGGGATCCCAGTTCCAGAATGAGCCCCAGTTGAACTTCGCCCACACGGACCCCGTGACGGTCGCAAGCACGCAAAACATCAGCCCAAGCCCGGCGGACGAGACAGAACGCATGTCATCCCGCAGATTTTTGGTTTTCAGGTAGCGGATGCCGTAGATCATCGAGACAAAAAACGCCACGACCGTCGTCCACGACATCGGGACATGAAAAAAGAGAATCCTCGCCTTTTCTTCAAGGCCGGGAATGACCGGGTATTCAAACCACTGCTGAGGTTGAGGGACGATCGGGAAGGCGAAAGCCACAACGATGACAATGGTGAGCCAGATTCCTAAGACAATCTTTAACATCGTTGCATCTTCATAAATTTAACATATAAAGATACGAAAAAAAACCGTGCTGTACAAAATCACTAATCCCTCCAAATGTAGTCAAAGACGATGTACGAAACAGCCAGCATGACCACGATGTAGGAGAAGAGCACCTGAAATTCACCGATCGCCTCGGAAAAAACGGCTCCCTCAACCGAGCGCCTGGTGGCGGTAATGACGGTGAGCAGGAGCGGAAGCATGATCGGAAACGAAAGCACCGGGTAGAGCGTCCCCTTGGTATTCGCTTTTGAGATAATCGCCGCGATAAGGGTCGACGCGGAGGCCAGGCCGATGGTCCCCAGCCCAATCGTCAGGCAGAAAATCCCATAGCTTTTGACGGCAAATCCCCCGATGAGGAGCATGTATAACCCGATCGCCACGACATTAAGAATAAACAGCAGGACAATGTTGAACACAAGCTTGCCGAAGAAGACGACCAGCGGGGGCGCGAGTAACTGAAGCGTCATGGTCGTTCCCCGTTCTTCTTCGCTGACGAACGTCCTTGAGAGGCCGGACATCGAAGAAAAGAAGATGATGATCCAGAGGATCCCCGAGAGGACATCCGTGGAAACGTTCTCGCTGCCGACGGAAAAGAGTACGATGGAGAGCGTCGTCACGACGAACATGAGCAACGCGTTCAACGCGTAGCGGGTCCGCAGTTCCGATTGGAATTCCTTCAGAACAATCGTTCGTACTGCCGCTGCGGAAATCATGCCGGCCTCCGGGAATCCGGCGTTCTTGCCGCGTTGAGATCGATGAGAGCGTCGCACCGCTCGGTGTCCTCTTTGTCGTTGGAAGCGATAATGGCGATCCCGCGCGTACGCTGTTCGGCGATGATGTCGTACACAAGTTCGATCCCCTCGGCGTCGAGGTTTGTCGTCGGCTCATCGAGGATCAGCACGGGAGGCTCATGGAGCAATGCGAAGGCATATTTAAGACGCTGCTTCATCCCCGAGGAAAAGGTCCGCACGAGGTCATCTTTGCGCTGGTGCAGCGTAATTCTCCGCAGCAGGGCGTCCACGCGGTCAGCATCCAGCGAGCCGCCTCTAAGCCGGCTGAACAGCGCGAGATTCTCATGCGCCGTGAATTCCTCGTAGAGCTGCAGATACGGTGAGACAAAACCGATGTAGTGATATTGATCGTCCCGCCGGATGGATTTTCCATCGACCGTGAGAACAACATCCCCGGAAGTCGCGCTCAACAAGCCGGCGATAATTTTGACAAGCGTGGATTTCCCGGACCCGTTTCTTCCGACGATTGCCCACGACTGCGTTCCCGACATCTCGAAATCGATCTGCGCGAACACATTGCGGCGATTATACGTTTTGGTGAGCTTTGTGCCCCGAAGTGATACGTCGCGCATCTATTCTCTTACGATCGCAAATTTGCCGGTATACTGCTTGCCGTCCACGCTGATGACATACATGTAGATGCCGGAAGCGGCACGGTTCCCAATCTCGTCATATCCGTTCCACGAAATAAATGGTTCCGAGGGAACGGCCTCCAGGACGGGCACGTCGTGCGCGAAAACCCGGTCGAACGTCCCGCTGATGATCGTCAATGTCGCCGAAGTTCCGCTTACCGGCGGCAAGCGAAACTTCAGGGAATTCGAACCTTGGGCCGGGTAGGGATTCGGATAGACCACAATGTCGGTGACCACGGAGGGAACGGATTCGTGCGTCGACCAGTTTTCCGGATCCGGCGCCTGCAGCCGGACATAGACCCCATTGGCAAGGTGCTTGAATGTTTCGTCCCCCTGGGCGGCGATGACGTACGAAAACGTCCCGTCCCCTTCCGTCGAAGAGGTGTTGATATTCGAGACGATGACCATCATCTGCGCGCCGTTCACGAGAACAGGACGGTAGACCGAGCTCAATGCCTGAATCGAATCGACGATGATCTTTTGCGGTGCTGCGTATTGAACGACATTTCGAAGTCGCACGGTAGGATAATTTCTCCCCTCTGCGTAAAATCTCACAGTATCGCAATTCGGGCCGGCGGCATTATTCCACACCGCCCACTCGAGAAACGCCTGACGGAATGAGCTGCCCGCGTTGGCAAGCGCGCGGTCAAGCGACGGGAGACTGGCGGACTGGCGCATGAATTCCCAGCACTGCAGCATGGTATTCCGCGAGAAGCGCTGCTCGATGAACTTTCCCCATACTGCCCTGCTGTACTCGATGCTCCCGTTGTGTTCCGTAAAACGCACGAAGGGATACGAAAACTGTGAAGAGAGCGAGGGGCTATTCGAGAGATACTGGTAATAATCGTTAACATCCGTGTACACGACGTCCTCCATCCAGGTTGAAGTGACCTCGTAAAAATACAGATCGCCGGTCCAGTACCCGTATCCGCCCAGCTGGATCGCATGATGGAATTCGTGCGCCGCGGTAACCTTAAGTCCCGGGATTCCGCGGCTCGACGGATAAACATCGCAAAAATCGTTGTCTATTTCGATGTACGTGTTGTAGCGGGGAGGCGGACCGGAGCTCACGGAGTTCGGATCCGGGAAAGTTTGTCCGTACAGGCCGAACCCAAGATCGTGGATATCGATCCAGTATGTATTATCTCCCTGGAGCGGAGGCGACGAATATCCGAGGACGCCCGTCTCGAAATCCCAGACATGATTAAATATGCTCCCGGCCGAATCGACATACTCTTCGGCAGTCCCGGGCAAGCGCTGGCACACCCCGCCGGTCGTCGTCACGATAGCGGGGGCGTCGGATCCGGTCGTATCATAAAAGAGAGTGAAATGGCCGATCACACGGCTCTTCTGCCGGGCCGGTATCGCCAGCAGTGACGACAACTGTTGACGCTGAAGATCTGAGAATTCCTGCCAGTGCCGGATGACCTCAAAGGAGAGCCACAAACCGCACTTCCCCCCTTCACCAGGGGAGGGTTGCGCACCCCGGCCGGACGGCCGCTGGAGCGCTTCGACATCAGAGACAATCCTGTTGAGGCTGCCGGGTTCCTCTGCGGCATGCGCAAGACCGCATCCGAGCAAAAGGCCGGCGAACAACACCGACGCGAAGACGGGCGGGCGAGGCACGAAGATCTTCAGGAATGATACGTTCATCGTTCCTCCAGCGAAATTACCTGAACCCTGCCCTGGCTCCGGTCGGTCAGGATGAGCTCCGGGATCTTATCACGATTGACATCAGCCAGCACGAAGGCTCCAAGGCCTTCCGAAGCAGCAAGCCGGGTCGGAGCCTGGAACGAACCGTCGCGTTTATGCAGGAACAGCTGCAATGCTTTTCTCGCGTCGTTCTGGCACACAAGATCGGGAAGCCCGTCGCCGTTCATATCCAAAATCTGGAGTTGATCCTTTCGCACAATGGATACCGGCTGCTTCAGCGCTCCCGGTGAACGGCGGAAGACCGAATCTTTGTCTCCCCAAACCATGATGAGCGAGTTTTCCGGCTGACGCAGGTTGAGGAGAATATCGGGGCGGCCATTCCCATCGAGATCGCAGCTCCAGAGGTTCGCGGGAACAACCTCGGAGAATGGGAACGACTGAAGAAGAACCGGCCCAGAAGATCTCTCCGCGGACTTGCCGAGCGCATAATAGAGGTTTTCCTTGTGCCGCCGCTTGTCGTAATTGATGAACACAAAGTCGGGCACGCCGTCGTCGTCGATATTGCAGATCATCGTACTCAGGAGCATGGGAGCTGTCACGGGCCCGATCTCTTTTTCCACGAATCGCGAGTATGCAATCCGTTCGTAATCGATGAACGATCCTGCTGTACCTCCTTTGTCCCGTTCGAAGGCGCCAAACCGGAGACGGCCCTTGTCTCCGACGGAGAGAATCTCTGCCGGCCCCTGTGTCGGCAGCGAGAACGTCGTGCTCGAGAAATTTTCGGTATTGAGTTCCACAATCGAAATATTCCCCGAATCCGGATGCGTGCCGATGAACGTCGAGACAGTGTCAGTCCCGGGAACAGGAAAGAGGAAACCTGATGAAGATACTCCGCCGATGAACACAGCCCCTGTATACCTGCCGCTGCCGTTGTTGAGAAGAAGCGAGAGGTCATGCGATTTCATATTTGACGTAATGATATCGTTCCAACCGTCATGGTTGACGTCAAGCACGTGTACCGAGGTGGGTTCCAATCCCACGGCGAACGAAGATTCCTGGAGCGAGGAATCGGCCGCCGAGGCATTGCGGAACACGTGGATGTTATCCAAACCTGCGTCGAATACCGCCGCGCTGAGAACTTCATTCTGCGGAATGAGGCAAAGCCCGACCGGATTAACTCCCGCAAAGAACCCTGCGCGCTGCGTAAGGGTTCCGCTGCCGTCATTAAGATCGACGCGGAGTGTCTGCCGGTCATGCATGAGGACGCAGACGTCATGATGTCCGTCGCCGTTAATATCCCCCGTACAAATGTCCGATGGCTCACCCTCGAGCCGAACCACCTGGCGTTGGACGTATCCCCCGAGGCCGTCAGCCGAGAGGACCGCGTAGCTCGATTCCGAGGGCAGTCCCGCAATGATATCGGGGCTCTCATTGTCGTCCATGCGGTCAGCGCAGAGAATTGAGGGCTCGCTCCGGAATGGAATTTCCACAGGATCACTAAATTTCATTTGACCAAACCCCGTAAATACAAGAAGAGTATTTGATACCCAGTTCGCAGCAATAATGTCGTTCACACCGTCCCCGTTCAGATCGGCAACCCGCGCGGTGCTATAGGAATATTCCGGCAACAGGACGATCTTTGGCCCATACGTTCCGTTGCCCTTCCCGCGGTAGACTGTGAGTCCGAGCTCTTTCTTGCCGTAGAGAAGAATGTCTGTCCTTTTGTCGTTATCGAGATCGGCACAGAGAATATCATCAAAGGTCCCTTCCACGGATCCTTTCCATGCGAAGGAGAACTGGCCGCGGGGTTTCGCAAGATAGACCTCCAGCTGACGGACGCTGTCGGTAAGAAGGACGATATCGTCAAACTTGTCACGGTTGCACCTTCCGAACGCAGCCTGGGCCACGGGGAGGTCGATGCTGACATTCGACGCAGACCATCCCGTTTCCTTTTGGATGTTCACGCTCAACTGCCTCCCGCCAAACGAAATAATATCTCCCCTTCCGTCGCCGTTGACATCGGCGACAAACATTCCCCCGCCGTTTTTCGCAGACTTCAGGTCCGAAACGGAGCCAAATGTCGTGAGATATCGCTGTGTCGGGCTGACGGGCCGCGAGCTCAAATGATCGAATATCAGAAGTATGAGAACTAAGGTTTGGCTCGAAGATCGTATCAAGAACGTGAACTGGCCTCCATCCCGCGCTATTTACCCGACGCGCGTTGTTGCAGCCGCGCATTCCGGCGATCGAGCGCTTCGCGGTAGCGCCGGCGCTCGATGAGCGTCTGCGGATGGATGGGCGGCACTTTTATCGGGATGAGCTGATCGTCGACTGCGACGAACGTTAAATATGCGGTGTTCGCCACCTTGCGATCGCCCGTAAGCTGATTTTCGGTGACAACGTGAACGCCGACTTCCATTGAGGTCCCGAACGCCCTGTTGACAGCCGCAGACAGCGTCACAACCTCTCCCAGCCGGATCGGCTGATGGAATACAAGATTATCGACGCCGGCGGTCACGCACACGCGGTTGGAATGCCGCTGCGCAGCAATCGCGGCGGCGATGTCCATCCATTCCATAAGCCGGCCGCCAAGGAGGTTGCCGAGCTGGTTGGTGTCATTCGGCACCACCAGCTGCGTCATGATCACATGAGAATTCCGGACGTACCGTTTGCCGGCTGCTTTGTTGGTTATCCGCGCCATGGTTGTTCGAATGGGTTCATTGCGTCGTGGATCCCGGCGAAGCTGTTCTCGATTTCAGGCCTTCGTCAATATCGCGGGCCAGGGATTCTGCTTCGCTCTTCATCCTGCTTTCCGGATACTTTTGCAGAAACCGGTCGATCTCCGTCTTCGCTTCATCATATCGTTTGCGGGGGATCAACGCCTTCACTTTCCCGAGCAGGGCGGGTTCTGCAAACTCCGTATCGTGGTATTTCTCGACGACGGCGCTGAAGTAGATCGTCGCGGATTTATAATATTCCATTTTGAGGTAGAGCCGGCCGGTATCGTACAATTTCCTCGCGAGCTTCGTATTCAGCAGAACGATTTTGTCGCTTGCGTCCCGCGCGAACTCGTGCGAAGGATAGTATTCGAGAAAGGACTGAAATTCATCGATGGCCCTCCTCGTGTAGGCCTGATCCATGGGTGAATCAGGGGACAAATTGTAATAGCACATCGCTATTTTGTACTGCGCCATCGGGACGAGCGGGCTTGCCTGCATATTGCGTTTGAGAGCCTGGTATTCTTCCGCCGCGATGAGATACTCTTCCTGCCGGTAATGGCATTCTCCGAGATAGAACTGGGCGGAATCGGCAACAGTGCTGCCGGGGAACTGCAGCTTGACGATCTCAAACTGGCTTATCGCCTCGAGATAATCTTCGCCGGCAAATTTTTTCTTCCCGAGCTCAAAGCGTTCCCCCGCCGAGAGACTCTGCGTAACATCCGACGATCCGCAGGAAGAGAGAGCGGCCGCGCAGCACAGGACCGCGCACCAGGTGAGGAACGTTATGATAGTTTTGCTCATTAGCTTCGAATGTGAAATAACAAATAAATGGCTATGCCGGTTGCGCCGACGATGACAAATGGTTCGACGAACCTGTCGAGAAACGTCTCCGAGGGAACATCCCCGTGCGTGAACTTCATCGCCTCGTCTTCAAGGCTCCCGATCATTCCCACGTCGACGGTATCTGAACACGTACGCGAAACCGTACCGCTGTAGAGCACCTCCCGGGAGCTTCGATGGACAATGATCGCCGAGCAGCTGGCCGAGATCGTTCTCCCGCAGCGGCTTGCGCCGAACACTCCATCCTTAAAGCTCTTCTCATACCGGACATTGAGTTCCTTCGAGGCGACAGTGAACTCGTACTTCGAAGCGGCCATGGTATCGCGGAACACAGTAATGCGATTCGACAACAGGGTCTCCGCGAAGGCCTGTTCGGCAATCGGGGCGGCCTCATCGCGTTCAATCCTCAGGCTCACGGTATCCCCGGCATGAAGCGGAGCGCTGCGGAGTATTTCTCCGGCGATCTCGCGCAGCTCTTTCATAAATATCCCCGCGTTCGATTCCGGCTGCTGCTGCGCGTGCAGGCGTCCGGCGAAGCCGGACGACACGATGATCAGCGCAAGAACACACCGCCGCATCGCCGTCCCGGTTGATGCCGTACCGGCCTTACGCGTAGATCCCCCGCACCTTGAGCGTCTTTGCGACCTTATCGATTGCAAGAATGTACGCTCCGATGCGCAGCGGGACTGAATAATATGTTGCCGCGTTATACACGGCGTCGAACGACTGGCGCATCATCCGTTCGAGACGACGGTTGACGCGATCGAGCGTCCAGAAGTAGCCGGCGCGGTCCTGCGCCCATTCGAAATAGGACACGGTGACGCCACCGGCGTTCGCGAGGATGTCGGGAATGACAAGAACCCCCTTTTCGAGAAGGATCGGATCGGCGCTGGCGTCGGTCGGCCCGTTGGCTCCCTCGCAGATAATCTTTGCCTTGATGCTGGCGGCGTTGGCCGCCGTAATTTGTTCTTCTTTTGCGGCCGGAACGAGCACGTCGCACTGCAGCTCGAGGAGTTCTTCCTGCGTTATCCTGTCGCCGCCGTTAAACCCGTCGAGCACTCTATTTTTGGAAACCCATTCGATCGCCTTATGAACGTCGATGCCGTTCGCGTTATGATACGCGCAGGAGACGTCCGAAATCCCGACAATTTTGCAGCCCTGTTCCATCAGCAGTTGCGCGCTCACGGAACCCACATTGCCGAAGCCCTGTACTGCGACGGTGGCGCCCTTCGGCTGGATGCGGAGCTTTTCGAGCGCGCAGAGCGTGACGATCATGCAGCCGCGGCCGGTGGCTTCCCGCCTGCCGAGCGATCCGCCGAGAATGAGGGGCTTGCCGGTAACGACCGCGGTTTCGGTACGGCGCATGTGCATGCTGTACGTATCCATCACCCATGCCATGATTTGCTCGTTCGTGTTCATGTCTGGTGCGGGAATGTCCCGGTCCGGTCCGAAAATATCAATAAGGTTCGAGGTGTAGCGGCGGGTGATTTTTTCGATTTCAACCTTCGTCAGCTTCGTCACGTCGCAGCGAACGGCTCCCTTCGCTCCGCCGAACGGGATGTTCATGACGGCGCACTTCCAGGTCATCCACGCGGCAAGCGCTTTCACCTCGTCAAGGGTCACGTCGGGCGCATAGCGAATCCCCCCTTTTGACGGGCCGAGGATATCGTTGTGGACGACTCTGTATCCCTCGAAGATTTCAACCTTCCCGTCGTCCATCATGATCGGTATCGAAACGATGACCTGCTTCACCGGGGTCTTGAGATATTCGTAGATCCCTTTTTCAAGATTGAGTATTTCCGCGGCGACGTCAAATCGCTTCATCATGGACTCGAAGGGATTCTCCTTATCCGTGATCGGCGTAGGCTCGTGATGTAAGATGGGGGTATCGATCAGGCGTTCCACGTCAGGCTCCTTGTGAGGTTCGATAGTGTGAGCGATCGGAATCTGTCAGAGGCTTCCCATCGCAATCTTCTGGAGACGCTCGATGCGCTCAGAGATCGGCGGGTGTGTAGAGAACAATTTCATGACGCCGCCGCCGTGCAGGGGGTTGACGATAAACATGTGCGCGGTCGCGGGCGACGCGTGATCGAGCGATAGCTGCTCGTTTTTTTGCTCCAGTTTCTGAAGGGCATTTGCCAGGGAAAGGGGCCTGCCGGTAACATGCGCGGCGCCTTCGTCGGCCGCAAACTCCCGTGACCGGGAAATAGCAAGCTGAACTATAACCGCGGCGATCGGGGCCAGTATGAGCAGGACGAGCTCGCCGATTCCATTCGAATCTCTTCTGTCGCTCCTTCCCCCCGCAAACATCATCGACCAGCCGGCCATGCGGGCGATCATGGTGATCGCTCCTACCATCGCGGCGGTAATCGACCCTGTGAGAATGTCGCGGTGCTTAATATGGGAGAACTCGTGCGCTATGACCCCCTCCAGCTCATCGTCACCCAGAAGCGCGACGATTCCTTCCGTCGCCGCAACGGCGGCATGCTGCGGATCCCGCCCCGTGGCGAACGCATTCGGCGATTCACCGGGAATAATGTAGATCTTCGGCATCGGGAGCTGGACCTGGCTCGCCACGCGGGCAACAATACCGTAGAGCTTGGGCGCTTCGGATTGCGTAACCTCGCGCGCGCGATACATCATCAGGACAATCTTATCGGAAAACCAATAGGAGGCAAAATTCATCAGGAGGGAAACAACGAAAGCGATCATCATACCTTGTCCGCCGCCCACCAACGATCCCACAATCAGGAGCAGAACGGTCATAAACGTCATCAGAAAAACAGTTTTCAGCGTATTCATCGGTAAACAAAAAGATATTATTTCAACAAATTCGCTCAAATGTACTCAAAAGTAGATTAATTAACAAAAAAACACGAGCGGATTATCCACATTACCCGATTGACATAGAAACCTGACAATTAAATTTTTTCAATTTGCAATTGTGATGCTCCTGAAAAATCTTGCCATACGGTGAAGAAGGGTCACTATTTGTCAAGAAGTTGTGTGATACAATCCATTTAGGGTATTGCGCCGCCGACACAAGCTTATTATATTCAGGTTGAAATTCTCCTGACGTCCGCACAGAAAAGGAGATTTTATGAAATCGGTTCTGCTTTGCCTCGTTCTTTGCCTCACGAGCCTCGTTCCGGCCTTCTCACAGGATGAAAAGGTGGATAAGGCTCCCAACACAATCCAATTCTACAGCGGGAAGTTTGGATATTACCATCCCGGCGATGGCCTGAACAACGGCCTCCTCTTCGGCATCGACGGGATCACGGAATTTACCCACTACAACTTCTTCCTGTCGGGCGCGATCGATGTGTATCCGAAGCAGACAATCGATATTTTCGAAGACCCGCAACCCGGCGGGGGTGCGCCTCCGAACGTCACCCAGCAGCAGATGATCCTGCTTCCCCTCCATCTGAATGCCGCTTATAAACTATTTGAAGTGACCGATGCGGATACCAGGGGCTATATAGGCTTAGGAGGGGGCTACTACTTTTATTTCTACAGCGTCACATACCAGACTTCCGGCGGGCTGCTCGGGGGAGGCTTGACGAGCTCAAACGAGTCGAGGAATGGCGGAGCGGTTTTTGGGTCGGTGTTCAGCCGGGTCGTCATCAACAAGATCTTCGTTGAACCCCGGGTCTATTTTGCTTCAAAGAAGGAAGATGATGTCGGCGGGTATAAATTTATCGTGAACCCTTCCGGATACGCAATTACTCTCGGGTTCCAATACCATTGATGAACCTGCTTGGACCACGGCTCAACCCGGTTGAAATGGCATTCAAGTGCCGGAGAATAAGAACAAGATCAAGGTGATGACGGAGAATCACTTATTCGTCATCACCTACTCTTAATTTTTCCAGAACGGAAAAGTCTTCCAGGGTCGTCGTATCCCCTGTGACAGATCCGTTCGATGCAATCTCCCGAAGAAGTCGGCGCATGATTTTTCCGCTGCGGGTCTTTGGAAGGGCGTCGGTAAACCGGATCTCGTCCGGTTTTGCCATGGATCCGATTTCTCGTGCGACGTGGTTTCGAAGTGCCTCCTTCAGCTCATGCGATGGAATCCGGCCGCCTTCGAGTGTCACGAAGGCGGAGATGGCCGATCCCTTGATATCATCCGGCCGTCCAACTACCGCTGCCTCAGCGACATACGCATGGCTTACTAAAGCGCTTTCAATCTCCGCAGTGCCGAGGCGGTGCCCCGAAACATTGATAACATCGTCCACTCTTCCCATGATCCAATAGTATCCGTCCTCGTCTCTGCGGGCGCCGTCACCCGTAAAGTACACTCCCTCGATGTCGGTCCAGTACTGCCGCTTGTAACGTTCGGGATCGCCATAGATGGTCCGGAGCATGGACGGCCATGGTCGGGTAATGACAAGGTACCCCCCCTCGTTCTTGCCGACGCTTTTACCCTCTTTGCTCATGACGTCAACTTCGATGCCCGGAAATGGCAGAGTCGCAGTGCCCGGTTTGGTTGCGGTCGCGCCGGGCAAAGGCGTAATCATAATCGCCCCCGTTTCCGTCTGCCACCACGTATCGACGATCGGACATTTTCCTTTTCCGATAATCTTGTGATACCACATCCACGCCTCCGGGTTAATCGGTTCACCTACAGTTCCCAGCAACCGAAGCGAGCTAAGCTCATATTTTAAGGGCCAGTGCTCGCCCCATCGAATGAAAGCCCTGATGGCGGTTGGGGCCGTGTAAAAGATATTCACCTTGTACCGGTCGATGATCTTCCAGAAGCGATCCGGCTCGGGGTAGTTCGGGGCCCCCTCGTACATGAGGGTTGTAGCGCCATTAGACAAAGGCCCGTAAACGACATAAGAATGGCCTGTCACCCAGCCGATGTCCGCCGTGCACCAGTAGGTATCGGTATCCTGCAAGTCAAAAATCCATTTGGATGTCAGATGAACCTGGGTCAGATACCCTCCCGTGGTATGAACTATTCCTTTAGGCTTCCCCGTCGTTCCGCTTGTATACAGAATATACAGCGGATGTTCTGAATCCAATTTCTCGGCATCACATTGGTCGGATGAAGTCTCCATGAGCGCATTCCACCAAAAGTCCCTCCCCGGCTCCATGGCAATCTCCTTGCCGGTGCGCTTATGAACGATGACCGAAGTTACCGAAGGGGTCTGGAGAAGGGCTTCATCCACATTCTGCTTCAAGGGTATGATGTTCCCGCGCCGGTATCCTCCGTCGGCTGTTACGACGATCTTCGCCTGGGCGTCTTTAATCCGGTCGATAAGAGCCTGCGGGCTGAATCCGCCGAAGATGACCGAATGAGTGGCCCCGATTCGGGAGCACGCGAGCATCGCAACGGCGAGCTCGGGAATCAGGGGCATGTAGAGGATGACGCGGTCGGATTTTTTCGTCCCCAGGTTCTTCAGGACATTGGCAAATTTGCAGACTTCCCTGTGGAGTTCCTGGTATGTCAGAGTCCTCGATTCACCGGGCTCCCCCTCCCATATGATGGCCGCCTTATTCTTTCGCCATGTGTCGAGATGCCTGTCGAGACAGTTATAGGAGAGATTCAGCTTGCCGCCGAGGAACCATTTTGCGAAGGGAAGCTTCCACTCCAGGACCTTGTTCCACTTTTTGAACCAGTGAAGCTCGCCCGCCGCCTCGGCCCAAAACTTCTCAGGGTCCTTACGGGCGGACTGGTAGAGCTTTCTATAATCCCTAAAGGATTTGATGTGCGCTTTGGACGCAAAGCCAGGCTGGGGCTCAAATATCCTCTCCTCCTTCAAGACAGACGTGATGGTGTCCGAAGGTCGTTTCGCTTTTTTCATCGCCATCGCTATCTCCTCCCAAATATCAGATGCTAGCTCTTGAGCAGCGACCTTAACACGTACTGAAGGATGCCGTCGTTCTTATAATAATCGATTTCCATAGGCGTATCGATTCTGCAAATTGCGATAAACGACTTGGATGCTCCTTCCGCGCCTTTGGCGACAACCTTAAGTTTCTTACCCGGCCGCAGATCGGAGGCAATACCTTCAATATCGTATGTTTCGAATCCGGTGAGGTTTAATGATTCTCTATTCTGTCCTTCCTCAAACTGGAGCGGCAGGATTCCCATGCCGATAAGATTGCTTCGATGGATGCGCTCGAAGCTCTCTGCGATCACCGCTCTAACGCCAAGTAATCGCGGGCCTTTGGCTGCCCAGTCTCTGGAAGAACCTGACCCATATTCCTTGCCTGCAATAATGAGAAGAGGGATCTTATCTTCTGCATATTTTACAGAAGCGTCATAGATGGTGATAGGCTCATTGGAAGAGGGATGTTTCGTCCATCCCCCTTCGGTTCCGGGAGCCAGGAGATTCCGGAGACGTATGTTGGCGAATGTTCCGCGCATCATCACTTCATGGTTGCCGCGCCGTGCTCCGTAAGAATTAAAGTCCCTTGGCTCTACTCCATGCTCAATGAGATACTTGCCGGCGGGGCCTTTCGCTGAAATCGATCCTGCCGGGGAAATATGGTCTGTCGTCACTGAATCCCCGAGCATGGCGAGCACTTTCGCCCCAAAAATATCCTTGAGGGGAGCGTATTGCGCAGGCATGGCCTTGAAAAACGGAGCTGCCTTGATATATGTCGAGTCCCCCTCCCACGCATAGCGATCTCCGGCCGGGACAGGGAGCGATTTCCACTGGCCATCCCCTTCGAATACGTTGCCGTATTGGCGGTGGAACATTTCCGACTTGACGCAGTCGCGGATGGTATTTTCAACTTCAACCGGCTGCGGCCATAGATCTTTCAGATAAACAGGTTTGCCGCTTTTGTCTAACCCAAGAGATTCATTCTGTAGATCGATATCCATGGTCCCCGCAAGGGCGTACGCCACGACGAGCGGCGGTGACGCCAGGTAGTTCGCTCTGACGTGGGAGTTGATCCTCCCCTCAAAATTACGGTTTCCCGAGAGTACGGAGACGGCGACAAGATCATTATCCTGAACGGCGCTTGCGATGGGCTCCGGAAGAGGGCCGCTATTCCCGATGCAGGTTGTGCACCCATAGCCGACAAGGTTAAAACCAAGAGCATTAAGCGGCTCGGTCAGATGTGCTTCATTCAAGTAATCTGTAACTACTTTTGAACCGGGCGCAAGGCTTGTCTTGACCCATGGTTTGCTGCTTAAACCTTTTTCTACTGCTTTCTTCGCAAGCAATCCTGCCGCTACCATGACAGAAGGATTGGATGTGTTCGTGCAGCTTGTAATGGCAGCGATTACCACAGAACCGTGGGCGAGGTCGAACTGGGTCCCGTTCTTATTCACCTTTACCCGTCTCCCGAGCACGTCTTTCCCGTCATGCCCTTCCGTGGCGACTTCCAGATTTCCACCTTCACCTATCCATCGGGTAGTCGACTCCTTGTTCACCTGTGCTCCCGTCGCTTCGAGCATTTCTACGAGGGACTTCCGGTATGAAGACTTTGCTTTGGATAGCGGGACGCGATCCTGGGGCCGCTTCGGTCCTGCCAGGCTCGATTCGACGGTGCCGAGGTCAAGTTCCAGAACATCCGAAAATTCCGGTTCCGGCGAGTTTTTGCTGTGGAATATGCCCTGTTCCTTGCAGTATTTCTCAACCAACGCGACCTGGTCACCGGTTCTTCCGGTGAACCGCAGGTAATTAAGCGTCTCATCGTCCACAGGAAAGTATCCCATCGTCGCGCCGTACTCCGGCGACATGTTCGCGATCGTAGCGCGGTCCGCGAGAGACAACGACGACATCCCCTCGCCGTAAAACTCAACGAATTTCCCCACGACGCCTTTCTTCCGGAGCATCTGTGTCACCACAAGGACGAGGTCCGTCGCAGTCGCTCCGGGCTGCATTTTTCCATGGAGCCTGAATCCGACAACCTGCGGAATAAGCATTGAGATCGGTTGTCCAAGCATCGCCGCCTCCGCCTCAATACCGCCTACTCCCCACCCCAGGACTCCCAAGCCGTTGATCATCGTCGTATGCGAGTCTGTTCCCACGAGCGTGTCGGGATAGGCGAACGTCTCGCCATCCCCCGTGTTGGTAAAGACAACCTGTGCGAGGTATTCAAGATTCACCTGGTGGACAATGCCGGTGTCGGGAGGAACAACTCTGAAATTCTTGAAGGCTTGCTGGCTCCACCGGAGAAACGCGTAGCGTTCCTTGTTCCGTTCGAACTCACGTTCTGAGTTCAGCAGGAACGCGCCGGGGGTGCCGTATTCGTCAACCTGGACGGAATGGTCGATGACAAGGTCGACGGGCTGGAGCGGATTGATTTTCTTGGGATTCCCTCCCATTTGCACCATGGCGTCCCGCATGACGGCCAGGTCGACGGCGCACGGAACGCCTGTAAAATCCTGAAGCAATACGCGGGCCGGCATGAACGAAATTTCCTTGCTCGGAGGGGCCGCTGCCCTCCATTGCAGAAGCGCCTCAATGTCTTCCCGCTTCACGTTGATGCCGTCTTCCTGCCGGAGCAGGTTTTCCAGCAATATCTTAAGCGAAACCGGCAGGCGCTCAAGCGCTTTGGTGTTCCCAAGCTGCGCGAGGGAAAAGATCGTGTACGGTTTTTTAAGCCCTGAAAGATTATTTCTTGTTTTGTAGCTATCGAGATTGTGCATTAGCCTTATGGCAGAAATTATTCGAAAGGATTATAGAATTGCCCCCCAATGTACGAAATTTAGTGCACAGCGGCTCGCCGGGGGATGTTACTTTGATTCTTCAAATTTTAACGAGACCGAATTCATGCAGTACCGGAGCCCCGTCGGATCGGGCCCGTCCTTAAAGACGTGTCCAAGGTGCGCGTCGCACCGGCTGCAGAGCACTTCCGTGCGCGTCATAAAAAAGCTTTCGTCGGTTTCGAGCGCGACGTTGTTGGAATCGACAGGAGCCCAAAAGCTCGGCCATCCGGTCCCCGATTCAAATTTCGTGTCCGAGGAAAAGAGATCAGTCCCGCAGCAAACGCACTTGTACATGCCTTTCCTCTTGTTGTTCAGAAGTTCGCCGCTGTAGGGCAGCTCCGTACCCTTTTCCCTCGTCACCTCATATTCTTCAGGCGTCAGCTGCTTCTTCCACTCTTCGTCGGTTTTCTTCACCTTTTCCGCCATGATGTATCCTTTCTTTTCGGAAGAAAACAGTTTTACAGTCGAACTCTCCGTACGGCCTTCCCGGTCAGTGGATTTCGCCCTGGTGCATCCCGGGTTTACCGTGAATAGCACCGTACCGGCAATAACGACTTTCAACAACGAACGCACGTCAGCTCATCTCCATCATTCGTTGTATCGGCAGCGCGGCTCTTCGGATGATATCGTCATCCAGCACTATCTCCGGAGACCGGTTCATCATACATTGATAAAGCTTATTCATCGTGTTCAGTTTCATATACGGGCACTGGTTGCACGCGCAGCTTTCTTCCGGAGGAGCGGGAATAAATGTCTTCCCGGGACAGGCTTTCTGCATCTGGTGGATGATGCCTGTCTCCGTGGCGATGATAAACTCCTGGTCCGGGCTCCCTTTGACATAATTCAAAAGCCCGCTCGTAGAGCCGATAAAATCGGCCTGATTCAGTACAACTTCCTCGCACTCAGGATGCGCGATGATCCTCGCGTTCGGATAGAGAGTTCGTAAGTGTAACAATTTCCTATCGCTAAACGTTTCGTGGACGATGCACGCGCCCTGCCAGAGGAGCATGTCGCGCCCCGTCTTTTTCGCAATGTAGCGGCCAAGGTTGCGATCCGGCCCGAAGAGGATCGGCTTGTCCGCCGGAATCTGCCGGATGATCTTTTCCGCGTTGCTCGACGTGCAGATGATATCGCTGAGCGCCTTCACCTCCGCCGAGCAATTGATGTACATGATGGCGATATGGTCAGGATGCTGAAGGCGGAACTCGCGAAACTGCGGCCCGGGGCATCCTTCCGCGAGCGAGCAACCCGCGTCGAGATCCGGCAGCAATACTTGCTTCCGGGGGTTCAATATCTTCGCCGTCTCTGCCATAAAATGAACGCCCGCAAAGACGATGACATCCGCGCTCGTTTCCGCCGCCTTGCGCGATAGCTCCAGGCTGTCGCCCACCACATCGGCAAGGTCCTGGATTTCCGATTCCTGGTAATAATGCGCGAGGATCACGGCATTAAGATCCCGCTTCAGGCGAAGAATCTCTTCTTCAACCGGAGCCTTAATTCCGGCAGTATGTGCTACCGTGTCAAGCATTTCTCAGTAAAGATACTCAATAACCGCCTGAGTTTCAATTTCATTTCCGGTCCTGCAGAATTAAGAACACGATATCGAGTACTTCACCGACAGAGAGCGAATCGATCTTGCCGTCCCGCGCCGCGATGAACCGGTTCTTGCCGCCTACCGGGGCCCACTGCAGCGGATCCGTGGGGCCAAAAAGGGAAAGCGTCTGCGCCGCCGTTCCGCCCGCCACGTGCATGACGCCGGTATCATTCGTGATAAACAGATCCATCTCATTAATGAGCGACGCAACAGTACGTATCGGCTCGTTCCGCACGATCATGGACTCACAGTCGAGGTGAGGAACGAGGCGGGCCAGCGGCTCCTCATCCATCGGGCCGGCGGTTACAATGACCGCACCATCATGCTGTTTCGCAATCCGGTTTGCCGCCTCGGCGAATTTTTCTGCCGGCCAGCGGTTCTGCGTCTTCCCCGCTCCCGGATGGATACCGAACAGAAGCTTATGCGAGGACTTCAGTTTTTGCAGCCTGGCTCTTGCCGTCCCGATCTCGTGTGAAGTAAAACCAAGAGGACAGGTAAGATCGCGCGTGGAAATTCCCAGAGGTTGAAGCATCCTGAGATTTCGCAGCGTCTGGTGTTCCCGCGGGAAGTCGTTCCAGTCCAGATCCACCGTTTCGGTAAAGCAGAACGCGGTGGAGTTTGTTCTGCCTGCCAATTTTATCGGCCCTATCCTTCGTTGCGCTCCCGAGAGGAAGGCAAGGATATTGCTTGTTGTAGAAATTGAAACGGTTGCCGGAACGATCGCGAGATCGTGCTTCCCGGCGGCGAGGCTGCGATAAAAGCTGAGGATATTCCCAATGGCGGGAAACAATCGGGACTTGTCGTAGTTCAATACCTCGGTGACGAATGGATTATGAAGCATGATCGCGTAATTCACCGGGCTGGCGACGAGCGTGACGGCGGCAGAAGGAAAATGTTCATGAAGGGCGCGAAGGAGGGGGATGACGCACAGCATATCGCCGAGCTGATCATGCTGACGTACAACCAGGATGCTGCCGATGTTCTCGCTGTTCACTTCGAAGGTGATGTTGTCCCGTCCGGAGATTGTTTCGGCGTGATATCCTCAAACTCGGCCTCCTGAACATCCTGAAACGGCGTGCGGCTTTGAGGCTTTGGCGCGTTCTTTGCTCGCCGCTGCGAGGGCGCGATGAGCGCTTTCACAATTTTCCAGAGGAAATAGAAAAATAACGTCCAGAGCAGGAAGCGCATGATCACTGCCGCACCTCAGGGCTTGGAGACTGCGGGATTATAGTATTCGACTGGCGCCTTGTTCGGCCGGAAAATTTCAAACAGAAGATCTTCGAGATGCTGGGGATTATGCACGAAATCAATCTGCGAGGCGTTCACAATGAGAAGCGGCGAAGCCTTGTAGCGGAAGAAGAAGTAATTATAGGCTTCGTTGAGGTCCCGGATATACTGCTCGGACATGTTCCGCTCGATGTCCCTCCCCCGCGCGCGGATATTCGACATGAGCCTCCCAACGTTGCACTGAATGTACACGACGAGATCGGCCGTCGGCACCGAGTGCTCGATCGCGGACATCACGTTTTCATAGAGTTTCAGCTCGTCGTCTTCCAGGTTCAGGTACGCGAAGATCTTATCCTTCTCAAAGATATAATCCGTGATGAGGAACCGGTGGAAGAGATCGGCCTGATGGAGCTCCTGCTGCTGCTTGAACCTGCTGAGGAGGAAGAACATCTGTGTCTGAAACGCGTACCGGTCCTGGTCCTCATAAAACTTCGAAAGAAAGGGATTCTCCTCAAACTGTTCGAGAACGAGTTTTGCGGAGAGCCGTTCGCCCACGAGGGATGCAAGGCTGGTCTTCCCCGCCCCGATAACGCCTTCGATGGCGATGTGCCGCAATTCCGATTGTTGAATGAGCGAGTCGAGAGAGGGTCGCACGTTTCGTTATGCCGTCAATGAATGAAGCTGCAGTGAGGTCCGTTCGACGGCGCTGTGATCGGTGCACCGTTCCAGCAGAGTTGATACTGTACCGCCCGCCACCGGGTGGAGAACATCGGGCGCGATTTCGTTCAGCGAAGCGAGGGCGAATCTCCTGTTCACGAGATCGGGATGCGGAACTTCAAGCGTGTGCCCCGTATGCTCTTCGTAATAGTAATTTTCGTAGAGCAGAATATCGATATCGATTTCCCGGTCCGCCATGTGCGTCGGCACCGTCCTCCCCAGTTTCCGCTCGATTGCCTGAAGCTTCTGCAGAAGTTCGGGGGGTTCGGCCTCGCTGGCGATTTCGACTGCAAGATTAAGAAATTCGTTCCCCGTCTTCATTTTATAGGGTTGCGTCCTGAAAACGCTTGAGACATTTTTCACCGAAGCGATCTGTTCAAGCTCGTCCATCGCCTTGCGAAGATGCTGAACGCGGTCTCCGAGATTCGAACCCAGCCCGAGAAATATTCTGTACATGATTAATTTCGCTGCTCTGTGACTTCCACCTCGACATAATCCACGACGCCTTTGACCGGCGGATGGGGCTTTCGCACTCTCACGGTCACGGTTTCAGACGACGGAAACTGCCGGATGATCCCCTTTGCGATCGTATTCGCGAGCGCTTCCACAAGAAAATACTTTTTTGAGGTAACGATGCTGCTGATAAGCGCGTACACGGCTTCGTAATCAATCGTCTGCTTCAGGCTGTCGTGCTCGATCGCCGCGCTCAGATCCGCGCGGATCTCCGCGTCCACCTCAAACTTGCCGCCAAGAGTTTGTTCGTCCGTGGCGACGCCGTGGTACGCATAGAACGACGCGTTTGAAATTCTAATAATATCCTGGGGGTGCATAGTTGGAAGCTCAGCAAATATAGGGCTTTCCGCCCTGAGAGTCAAGAATTCTTCACCTTTCCGTCACGCACGCTGTTCGATTTTCGCCCACGTGTCGCGCAGCGTTACCGTCCGGTTGAAGACAGGCTTCTCCTTCGTGCTATCGTTGTCCGCGCAAAAATATCCTGTCCGTTCGAATTGAAAACGATCGAGTGGTTTCGCCGACGCAAGTGCCGGCTCAACTTTCGCGGCCGGCAGGATTTCAAGAGAGTGGCTGTTCATCTGCGACTTCCATTGTTCTCCTCCCGGATCTTCATCGAGGAAGAGACGGTCGTACAACCGGACTTCGGCGGTCAGCGCGTGCCGGGCAGAAACCCAGTGAATCGTCCCTTTCACTTTCTTCTGGCTCGTCCCCGTCCCGCTCCTCGTTTCCGGATCATACGTACAGTGAAGCTCAATGATCTCGCCGGTCGCCTGATCTTTGACAACGCTGACGCATTTGATAATATAGGCGTACCGCAACCGCACTTCCGTGCCGGGAGAAAGGCGGAAATACTTCGGAGGCGGGATCTCGCGAAAATCATCCTGGTCGATATAGATTTCGCGGGAGAAGGGGAGTTGTCGCGAGCCCATGCCCGGGTCTTCAGGATTGTTGATCGCTTCCATCTCCTCCACCGTTCCTTCGGGATAATTGTCGATAATGACCTTGATCGGGCGGAGGACAGCCATGACTCTCGCGGCGCGTTTGTTGAGATCTTCCCGAATGCAGTATTCAAGCAATCCTACATCGATCATGCTCTCCCGTTTCGCCACGCCGACCATGTTCGCGAACGTCCGGATCGATTCGGGGGTAAATCCCCTTCGCCGCAGCCCGGAAATCGTCGGCATGCGCGGATCGTCCCACCCCGATACGTACTTCTCTTCGACAAGCTGCAGCAGCCGGCGCTTGCTCATCATGGTATACGTCAGGTTCAGACGGGCGAACTCGATCTGCTGAGGATGATAAATACCAAGCTCTTCCACAAACCAGTCGTAGAGCGGGCGGTGATCGGCGAATTCCAGCGTGCAAATGGAATGCGTTATGCGCTCGATGGAATCGCACTGCCCGTGCGCCCAGTCGTACATCGGGTAGATGCACCATGTGTCGCCTGTGCGGTGATGCGTGGCGTGCAAAATTCTGTACATCACCGGGTCGCGCATGTTGAGATTCGTCGAAGCCATATCGATCTTCGCCCGCAGCGTCCGGGAACCGTCGGGAAATTCTCCCTTTCTCATCCGTTCAAACAGCCCGAGATTTTCCGCGACACTCCGGTTACGGTACGGGCTCTCTTTTCCCGGTTCCGTCAGCGTCCCGCGGTACTCGCGGATCTGATCTCCGGTGAGATCGCAGACGTAAGCTTTTCCCTTGTTGATCAGCCGCAGGGCGTACTCGTGAAGCGTCCCGAAATAATCCGAGGCATAGAATTCCCGGTCGCCCCAGTCAAATCCCAGCCAGCGGACGTCTTGTTTAATGGAGTCGACGTATTCGACCTCTTCCTTCGTCGGATTCGTATCGTCGAACCGTAAATTGCAGAGTCCATTGTAATCGTTGGCGATGCCGAAATTCAGGCAAATCGACTTCGCGTGGCCGATGTGGAGATAGCCGTTCGGCTCGGGGGGAAAACGAGTCTGAACCCTTCCTTCATATTTGTTGGTCTGAAGGTCGTCGTCGATGATCTCCCGGATGAAATTCTTTGCTTCCGCAGGCACACCGCCGCCCGCCGCCGCGCTGTCCGTATTCGTCGTCTTATTCATGTTGGATATTCGCTATTGCATGGTGGATGCGCTTCACGGACTCATCCTTACCGAGGATTTCGAGAAGCTCGTATACTCCGGGGCCGGTTCCGACGCCTGAAATTGCCAGCCGGATCGCGTGAATGAGGCTCCCGTTCCCGATGTTCAGCCGGGCGGCAACTTGCTGGAGCGCCTGCTCGTACTGCTCCTTCCCCGGGCGGTCCAAGCCCGAGAACTCTTCCGCCAGCTGCTTGAGCTGGCCGGCAGTTTCCGGTTTCCAGCGTTTTTCTGCCACGCTCGCATCGTATTCTGCCGGGGACTCAAAGAAGTAAGGGCTTTTATCCAGAATATCCCTGACGAATGTCATCCGTTCCCTCATGGCCCGAATGACGTTCAGAAGATACTCGTCGGAATACCGGTTAGCGCTGTACGGTGATTTCCGTATTTCGTCCTTCAGCATGGCAAGAACCTCGCCATCGGACGCTTTCCGGAGGTGTTCAAAATTAAGCCAGTCGAGCTTTTCAATGTTGAAGATCGCGCCCGCTTTATTGACGTGGTCCAGTGAAAATTGTTCGACCAATTCCGCTTTCGAAAATATTTCCTGCTCGGTGCCCGGATTCCAGCCAAGAAGCGCGACAAAATTGACTAGCGCCTCTTTGAGATACCCTTTCGTCCTGTAATCCTCGACGGCGACGTCTCCCTGCCGCTTGCTGAGTTTTGAGCGGTCGGCATTGAGCAGCAGAGGGAGATGCGCGAAGAGCGGAAGCTCCCACTCAAAATACTTGTACAGAAGAACATGTTTCGGCGTGCTCGAAAGCCATTCTTCCCCCCTGATGACGTGGGTAATTTCCATCAGATGGTCGTCGACGACGTTCGCAAGATGATACGTCGGGTATCCGTCCGATTTCAAAAGTATCTGATCGTCGAGGGCATCGCTCGCAAATTCAACCTCCTCCCGGACGGCGTCCCGGAAGGCGATCGTGGTTGCTTCAGGAACCTTCATCCGTACAACGAAAGAGGTATTCGTCTGCAGCAGCTTTTCGATCTCTTCGGCGGTGAGGTTCAGGCAGTGCCGGTCGTATTTGGGAGCAAGTTTGAGCTTTTCCCGTTCTTTTCTTACCTGGTCGAGGCGCTCGGAAGTACAAAAGCAGCGGTACGCGCTCCCTTTTGCCAGCAACAGATCGATATGCTTCCTGTAGATCGCCAATCGTTCGGATTGAACGTAGGGGCCATGACTGCCCTCTTTTCCCGGCCCTTCGTCGAAATCGACCCCCGCCCATTTCAGCGTATCGATGAGATTCTCCACCGCCCCTTCGACGAAGCGGGCACGGTCGGTGTCCTCGATCCGGAGCACGAACGTACCGCCATTTTTTTTTGCAAAAAGGTAGTTGTACAGCGCCGTTCGAAGGCCGCCGACATGCAGGTAGCCCGTCGGGCTCGGCGCAAACCGGACTCGTATGTTATTCGATGTCATAATGAGAAACAAAAAATCCCCGATGGTTGGGGATGGTGCTGCAAGAGATGTCCGAATGACGAAGGTGGAACGTGGCGGAGAGGGAGAGATTTGAACTCTCGGTACAGGTTTACCCCGTACGACGGTTTAGCAAACCGTTGGTTTAAGCCACTCACCCACCTCTCCGTGAGTAAAACTTAAATAACGATGGAAATGTACTAATTAATCGATTGAGTTGCAACTACCCATGAATTGGGGCTGATCAGTAGAGGGCGACGACGGTCTGCTTTTCCACGTCGGCGATCCACCGCTGGTAGAGCATACGCTCCTGAAACTCAAGCACCGGGGTGTAGGTGTACATCCTCCCGGTCCAATGCCGCTTTTTATTCGGCATGAGCTTGACAATAAGGGAATCATACACCCATTCGGTAGTTATCGTATCGGGCGTATCCGGATGGGGATCCGGGGCAACCGTGGCGTACTTCTGTTGAATCGCCTGGTCGAACTTCTTGAATTCCACGTCCAGCATGGGAGTATAGGTGATCGAGATCGACTGAACGGAATCGCGGTATAACGTGAACTGAATCTCTTCGATTCCCTTGAATGCTCCCTCCCTGTCGCGGCGAGTCGTGCTCCAGCGGCACTTTTTGATGATGGGGTCTGTGCTCGAACAGCGCAGCATGTTCAGCTGGCTGGAAAGCTGGCTATGGGTCTGGTAAAAGGTCAGGCCTGCGAGATTAATTGAATTGGGTGAGAGAGAATGCCCGGGGTCGGTTTTGGCTTCCCCCTTCCGGCAGGAAGTCGCAAATAGGGCAATGCCTAAAAGCGGGAAGATTATTAGCGATTTTTGGATCAAGCACTTCATATAAAGTGCTTTAATTTATCGCCTCAAGCGCGGAAAGTCAATAGGTTATGTAATGCAGATCAAGTTTTCCGGAGGGCTTACCGGCCCTCTTTCGACTTCCGCTCTTTGAACTTCTGCAGTTGCTTCCAAAACCCGTCATTTGCCGGGTCTTTAGCGACAAGCTGGGATTCTATCGCGATCGCTTCGTCAAAGTGACCGAGGTGGAAATGGCATTCTGCAAGGGTGTCAAGAAAATTCAAATCATCGGGTTTAAGCCTGACCGCTCTCTTTGCAAGGTCGAGGGCCCGGACATTGTCGATCTCGTTCGATGCGAGCGTCCAGGCGATTGAGTTCAGGACGTCGGGATCATCCGGTTTTTCCCGGAGCAGGGCGTTTACCGAATTGGCAATATCCTGAATCGTTTGCCGGGATGCCGTAAAATTCTTCTTCTGATTGAACATATCGAGGGAGCGCATCTGCGCATCGAGAAGAAATGTCTGCTGCCACAAGGAGAGAAGCCTTCTGAGTTCGGGAAGCGGAGTGGGGTTGTCGTCTACCCTGATGTCAATAAACCGGTCGTTAAAGCCGCCATACCCCCCTTTGTCCCGCACCACAAGCAGGGCTGCCGACTGCCGTCCCCGTTTATCGCCCCCCGCTTTTTCCCCTGCTTCAAGCGCGCTGATGAGGCGCTCGGCGAGAGTCCCTGTTGTCATTTCAAACGTTCGTGCCATCGCTTTAATGACACCCTCTCCGGCGAGGATATTTCCCTGGACGCTGTACCCGCGGCCCGTGATATGGCCGGCATACTGCTGACATCCTGTTCCCGTATAGGCGAATGAATTTCCCTGGGCATCAACAATTCCAACCTGGCGCCTGCTTGCTCCGGAGTCCGGTTTGGTCAGGCCTTCAATAACAAATTGCGGGTTCAATCCCTGTTCCAGGAGGCGCAATCCCTCGGGGCCGTAGGTGGTATTGGCGAACGCCTGCGTCGCGATAGCGCCGACCCCGGCTTTCGCAAACGGAACAACTGCTCCTACGCCAAGAAATTTCGATTGGACCGCGATCCCAAGGTCGCCCGTGAGAGAGTCCCAGCCTACGATAGAATATGTTCCGACAACCTGGGAAGGGGCACCGGTAACAGATGGGCCGGAAGATCGCCCTTGGGCAGGAACCAACGAACTCGCAAGAAGCAGGAAGAGGAGGATGTTCGCCGGCTTCATGGGATAATTACATCAGTTGCAAGAAGTCTGGGTGGAAAGCTTGAAGCGCCGGATCACGCCGTGCTCGGTATCTGCAACATACAACGTGCAATCGTTGGAGAAAGCAATTCCGCCCGGGTGGCGGACGCCGGGGAAGAGATCAGAAGTTGTTTTGTACCTACCGAACGATTCCGTGCGGAACTTCCCGTTACGGTCGAACTTAATAACGGTATCCAGCTCCGAATCGACGATAAAAAATTCACGCCGGCGGCGGTCATATGCCGCGGCGGTTGCGTTGAGAAAACGGTAGGGACGGACAAAATCGGCGGTGCGCTGCTCGGGCCTCGATGGATCGAATTTCGGAATCCACCCCTGGAAATCGATAGTTTGCTGATAGATCATCCAGAGCGCGCCATACGCCATTCCCAGGCTGTTCTGCGTCAGAATAAAATCCCTGCTCGAAGGAAAGACCATGAGCCCGGTAGGATTCCGGATGTCGGTCACGGCTGTTCCACCTGACGGCCTGGTGATAACGTCGCCGATCGGCGTAATGAAACGATCGTTTTGATCGAACAGAAGCAGACGGGCGTCGGGATCCACAAAGCTCGTGTTATCGGGCCCCGTTCTGGCGGCAACGAAGCCGTTCCCCGGAAGCACGCCAACGCCGGGAAACCTTCGCTGCGGCCTGCCGGCTTCCTGCCAGACGACGCGTGTCGGCGCGGTCAGGAGGTCGTGATCCGAGAAGAAGGAAGTATCTCTTCGCACCGGGGTGATCGTGGTATCGCCGGTCGAAGAATTGATGATGGTATCGATGCGCGCGACATAGTCGGTATCGAACCGGACAAGATAGATTTTAACAATCGCTCCGACGGTGTCGACGCCATTTGAGGCAAGGACTTCCGCCCCGACGTACAGGTCGAGCTTTGAGTTCTGCGCGACGGAGACGGGATGCAGGATATGCTTCCGATAAAGAATGGTTCCCCCCGCGTCCATCATGACAAGCTCGTTCCGCGCGTAGTCGGTGACGTAGATAAGCTGGTCGTTTCCGACGATCATCGCCCGGGGGCTTTCGAACCCTCCGAAGGGAGGAAAGATTTCAACATAGTTCGTATCGCCGATGACTATCGCCTGGCCCGGATCCGGAAGGCTGTCCAGGGGAAACCGCTTTTCGCAACCCCCAACCACGAGAAGGAAGAGACAAATCGCTGCAAGCAATATTTTCAGGGTGACGGGCATGGCGGTCAGAACGGTATCCCCAGCGAGATCCTGTGAACGGCTCCAAGTTTGTTATAGTTCTGGTAGGAATAATCGAACAGAATATCCTTCTGATTGATCGGGGCAGCGACGCCGAATCCCGCCGAGAAATCGGCCGAACTTGAATTATCTTCGCCCAGAAGGCGTTCGCCGATCGTCCGCTTCGTGCCGAGCCTGAACGTAATCATCTTCTTCCATTCATACTCCACTCCGAGATGGACGTTTTCCGCGTTATCGTTCGGATGGTTGAGTTCGACTGAGGTGGTAATCCGCTGGTCGTCTGTCTGCATCGGCTCGAACGCGAACCCCAGCTTAAATTGTGTCGGGGGTGAGAACGACTGGAACGACGAAACCGTCGCGCCGCCCAGCTCGTGCACTTCGCCGGAGGGAGAAACGTCGGCGCCGAAGTTCGTCACCACGACGGCAAACCGTGAAGAGCCGATGCCGGTCCAGTAGTAGGTCCCGAGATCGAAGAGCAGGCCCCGCATTTTTAAAATGTCGAGCGTTTCTTCGACGTACCTCGTCGTCACGCCGAAGCTGAACTGATCCGTCATCTTCCGGGAGTATGACAGCCCGAAAGCTATATCGCCGAACGAAGCATATTGTCCGGTGCCGAATGGCTGTGTCTCCGTGGTAATTTCCATATCCTCGGTTCGAAGCGACGTCATCGAAAGGCCGACCGCGTCATTCGGGGACAGATGATACACGACGCCGAGGTACGGAAGATCGATGTCCACGACATACCACGTAAAGCCCAAATACACCTGATTGTCGGAAAACTGCACGAGTCCGGCCGGGTTCCAGTACAATGCGGATGCGTCGTTCGCGACGGCGGTAAAGGATTCTCCCATCGCGGTGCCCCGGGATCCCGCGCCTATCTTGAGAAAGGGCAGCGCCGAAATTCCGGCACGCTGGCCTCCCAGATTCGGGATGAGCTGCGCGTCCGCGGGCTGTGCGGCGAATGCGAGTGCGAGGAGAACAACGGCGAAAAGTATGCTAGAGCAGTTCTTTCGTTTCATGGTTAGAATCTGAATGACAATCCCATCTTATACGTCCGCGGCGTGAGGTACCGTGAACCGTCGTACGGGTAGGGATCGACAGGATACGTCAGATCCGGATAGAGCGGATCGTTTACCGAGGGGCTCGGATATTGCGTCGGATCGCCATATTCGTAGGCGCGCCCGGTGACTGGATTGATCGTCTGTGAATTCTTCTTGTCCAAAAGATTCTGGACTTCGAGTGAAAAAACGAGCTTGCCGATCGAAATATCAAAATACTTTTCAAAGTTCAGATCGATATAGAACCAGGGATCCGCAATTTCCGAGAGCGGATGCCTGTAATCGGGAATGTACTGCGGCCGGCCGTTTGACGGATCGTAGCCGATCAAGAGCTGTTTTGTATAACGTTTTCCGGATTCGTAGAAAATCCTTGTGAAAAGATTGTAGTCGTCCAGAACTCCGGATCCGAAACCGAACAACGGGTTATTCTTTTTCGAGGTGAAATTCAGATTGAAGCTCACCTGCAGCGGCCGGTCGAACACCGCCGGCACTTCGATAATGTTCTCTTCCAGCCCCTGCGCCAGGTTAAAGACTGCCTCATCGGCCGCGGAGCTCTTCCCTGTCGCGATTGAATACGATCCGCTCATGGTGCCGTGGAACCAGCTTCCAATGCGCGTTTTGTACTCGACTTCGAGCCCGCGAACGCGGCTGTAATCGAGATTGATGTACGTCGTATAGCTTCCGTTGGAGAAACGCGAACGCGGCAAACGCACGGTACGGGCGGTGATATAATCAAAAATATCCTTGTAATACGCCGTCACCGTCAGCACATCGCCTTCGCTCAACTGGTTGCGCAGGCCGAGCTCGTAGGAAACAGTCGTTTCCGGATTGAGGTCGGGATTGCCGACAACCTGAGATGTCGCGCGGGCGGCTGTGCGGTTAAGTTTGGAATACACGAACTGCGGGCGCGGCAGCTTCGAAAAATGTCCGTAGGAGAAAAAGAGCGTCTGATTATCCGAGACCGGGTGAGAGATACCAAGGCGCGGGCTCAGCCGGGCTTTCGCGCGCTCTCCGAAAAAGCTGAACGTATCGTCAAAATAGGCCTTCTGGATGGCCGCCGAAACGTTAATCGAATCTGCCGGCTGTTCAAGCGTTCGGTCGACATACTTTCCCGGGAGCCAGTAGTCGAGCCGCATCCCGAAATTCAGGATCATCCCTTTTAGTGTAATGTTGTCCTGCGCGTAGAGGGCGCCGAGCGCGGGATTGACCGTGTAGATGTCGTAGTTCAGCCCGAGAGGCTTATACCACGGAGAAATGATATCCACCATCTGCATGTTCTGGAACCGCATTTCGATGCCGGCCTTGAACTTATGCTTCTCCGTAAAGTTATTCGTAAGATCGGCCTTATACGTATACTCGCTGATGAAATGATCGCGCCACCTGGTGGGGTTGCCGAGGTCGTAGAATCCGTCCCCGGGGATGATCCCGATCGTGTCCCGGTTCAGGTTGTAATACTGGATCGGGAGTGTGACGATGTCCTTCGGCTCCTGGTACTGGTCGAAATATTTGCCGTTCGCGTCTCCGCGGACGTGCGACGTATACCGGCTGAGCTTCACCTCGTAGAATGTTTTCGGGCTTAGCGTGTGCGTGAAGCTCACCGAGTGCTGGATATTCCGCTGTGTAAACGTATTCGCGCTGTCGGGAATATCCTGAAACAGGAATTGATACCCGGGATTCGGTTCCACCCTCTCGAGCGTCGCCTGAACGCTCTGCGTGTTCTGGTCGACGGAAATAGATGAGGTGTAGGCATAGGAGAGCTTCATCGTCCCCATCGGTCGCCACGTCATTTTCCCGAGCCACGACCAGTTGTTGCTGCGGCGTGGCGCGAGCGCGGTCGTGAACGGTATCGAAATGTCATCCCCGAGCAGCGACGAATGGAGCTGGTTGGGGACTTTCACTTCGTATCCGACCGGCGCGCCGTTGACGATCTGTTCCACCCACCGGGTATAGCCGTCGGTAAAATTTCCGTAGAAGGTTCCGAAGAAACTTACGTCTCCCGGAACTTTCACGCCGATGGCGGGCAGAATATACGACGTGATCGGTTCGGGCCCGCTCAGGCTGAGTTCATAGATATCGGTATTCGCGTTTGAGCGGGAGTTGTTATTGAAACCAAAATGGTCTCTCTTGTACCCGAGAGATCCGTTATAATATTTCGAGCCTTCCTTGGTCGTAATATTGACGACGCCGGAGGTCGCCTGTCCGTACTCCGCATTGTAGCCGCCTGTGATAACTTCAACCTCCTGGATAGCAGCCGGTGAAACCTGGAGGCCGAAGCCGGTTCCGCCGAGGGGATCCTGGACCGAGACGCCGTCGAGGAGATATGCGTTTTCGTACGTGCGGCCGCCGCGGATATGGATTTCGTTATCCGATTGAACAACCCCCGCCTGAAGACCGACGATATCCTGAACGCTCTTGACCGCCGCGGCCTTGATATCTTCGCCCGAAATGCTGCGGGTGCTTTGAGTCTCCTCGAGATTGAAGAGAGGCTTATCCCCGATGATGACGACTTCCTGTCCCAGGCTTAGCGACGTTTCTTCCAATTTGACATCCAGCGGAGTCGCCTCTCCTGCCGCGACCTTGATACCGGTAAACTGCATGGTCTTGTACCCCAGGAGAGAGACTTCAATAATGTACGTGCCGGGATTCACGCTCTGGATGTTAAACACTCCGTCAAGATTCGAGGCCGCGCCGTAGTACGTCCCCTTGATCGTCACATTCACTCCGGGAAGGGTCTCGTTGGTCTTGGAGTCCGTGATCTTTCCTTTCACTGAGCCTTTCGCGGACTGTGCGGAGGCATGGCCAGCGACCGCGAACATCGCGAGCGCGACGACGACGGCTAATTTCAGGCGATATGGAGAGGCTGCGAACATCAGAATCCGAATTCGTCGAGCACAATTTTTTCGAGGAACGCCTTCGCATTCGCCACATTTCCGTTTAACAGGTGTAACGGCAAACCAATGAAGACAAAACTCCGCTTTCCGTCAGTTCCCGCGCCGTCGATGACTCCGACATTGAGAGGGAGTTTCGGTTCGGTATCCCAGGTGAGCCCGCCGTCGGTGCATTTGATAATAATGCCGCCGGTGCAGACGCCGATGCCGTTTGCAGCGTCGGTAAAACTAACATCGTTGATCGCCTGGCCGCTGACGCTTGTAAGGATCGTCGGGTGCTGGGTCCACGTACTACCGCCGTCATTCGTGGTATAGATCAATCCGTTAATACTGCTGATCCAGCCGTTGCTGGCATCGGAGAAGAAGACCGACCGGAAATCTCCGCCGCCCGGGCTGCTTTGGATGATGGACCAGGTATCGCCCGCGTCAGTCGATTTCAAGATTGTAAGATTTGTACCGACGGCGTAGACAAGCGTGTTGTCGACAAACCTGACCGACAATAAATTCTTTGGCGTTATCGGCGCCGCAAGGTTCCACACCACACCGCCGTCGGTCGTCTTGATGATCGCGCCGCTGTCGCCGACCGCAATTCCGGTATTCGCATCCAGCATCGCGATTGAGTGAAGGCTGCGCGCCGTCCTGCTGCTCGGCGAATTCCAGGATGCCCCGCCGTTCGTGGTCCGGATAAGAAGCCCGTTCGTCCCGACGATGACGCCATGATCCGGCGATGTGAACCCCGCGCTCAGCAGTTCTTCCGACGTGACGACTGAATGATCCGCCCACGTCGTGCCTCCGTCGGTTGTCCGGAGGATCGTGCCGTCGTCTCCGACAGTCACACCGGTGCTTTGATCCAAGAACTGTACTCCATTCAACGTAAGCGCGGAATTGCTTTGCTGCCGTTTCCAGGTGACGCCGCCGTCAGAAGTATACAGAATCACGCCGTTGGCCCCGCACGCCCACGATTGAAGACCCTTCGATGTTATACTCTTCAGATCGCTGATCGTCGGTGAGTAGACGTAGCGTATGGGAACGCGGCTATCCTCCTGCATGTGATAAATATACTTCGCATCGGCGCGGCGGTACAGGGGTCGCATGAAGACCGAATAGTTCGCCTGCGCGCCGAACTGGAGGTTCGGATACACATCTGAAAGATCCGAAGAATCGGAGTTGAGATAGAACCCTCCCGGAATGCGTGTGTCACCGAACCGCGGCAGAAGCCCGCTCGACAGCGGTACCGAGCTCACACTGTCGATCGGTGCGAAATCCTTGAGAGCGCCTCGCGGGTCGATCGAATTTTCAAACGACGTGGAAAAGATCACCTTCCCTTTGTTCGTCCCATCGCGGACATACTGGAATAAGGGATACTGTGCGAGCGCGAGGCTTGGGAATTGATCGGTATACCAGAGCACAAGATCGTAGAGATGGAGTGTGCTGATGAACGCCGGGTCGATGTACGGAGGTACAAGCACGCCGAATTTGCTCTCCCGCTTTGACTGTGCGGTAAGCCCGCGCGATATGTTGAGCACGTCGGAGTTTACGAACTCTCCTCCGGAGACCTGCGCGAAGAGATTTTGATAGTACGAAAGTGCAGCTGTGCTGTCCGAAAGAATGTAGTCGGTGACAATGAGGAGCCTTCCTTTCGGCTTTTTCACGTACCACTTCCCCGTCGACGAAGGCATTGACAGAACGCCGCTCGCGTCGCCGGCAATATCGCGCGCCCTGATGTAAAATGTGTTGAGGGAATTGAGCTTTAGGTGCGAAATCGAACCCAGGAGGACACGCGTCGTCGCGTAGGTTCCGCTATAGACGTCCGCGGCCACTTCGGAGGAAGCAGAGTCGCTTCGCTGTCTCGGCACGACAAGAGAGATGAGCTTGATATTTCCGGGCACGTAGAACCACCGGGTCAAGTCCGTGGAATCGTTGAGGGCTATTTCGTAGCGTGAAATCGTCTGGTCGCCGTCCGGATCCGAGCCAACCCAGGAAAATGCCGCGGAGGTATAGGTAGTTTCGGGTTCCGTCATCACGACCGTCGGATCGTTTCCGCTCTGGGCAAACACAAGTGTCGGCGGCTGATTGAGCAGCGGGAGCGGAAGCCCTGAACCTCTGAGATCGACCGCGCCTGCCAACGACGGCAGGGGCTGATCGGCCGGGTCCATCACTCCGTCGCCGTTCTTATCCCAATACGGCGTCGGAAGGAACCTGACGATCGCCTGTTCGGGAAGCGCGTCCAGAAGCGTGTTGTCGACTGCCCGCACAGCCACCGTAAACGTATCTTTACGGACAAGCAGCGGGAAAGCGATCACAGAATCATTCTTCGTCGTCCAGGTCCATGAGAGCGTATCCGAAAGCTGGCCGTTGACCGAAAATTTTCCCGAGGCGAGCAGGTACCCTTTGACGAGGCCGTCCGGATCCTCTCCCCACCAGCGGATCCGCTGCCGGCTGTTTCCCTGCGCTACCGTCGATTCCGGGAAGAGCCACAGGAATGTTTTCGGAGGCTTGTTAAGAAGCGGCTGGTTCGGATGATCCTGCATGCAGCCTGCAAGCAGGGTGAGAAAAGCGATCAGGGCGATATCGATTCGGCTCAGGCGCGTCATTTGATAATCATGAATTTTCCGCGTTGGATATCATGTGTATCCGAATCTTCAACGGTGTACAGATAGAGGCCGGTGGCAATCGCCTGGTCGTAACGGGAGATCAGGTCCCACGCGTGCTCGCCCCCCGCAAACTGCGCCTCGGTCCCCGGATCGCCAAACTGATCAAACCATTGGATGCCGCTGCCATTATAGGTGCTCGCGTCGTGCTGGAGAACCGTGACAATATCGCCGGCGAGCGTAAAGACAGTTATTTCGCATCTCGCGGGTAAATTGTAGAAATATATTTTTCGCAGGCGCTCCCTGGCGCCGTCCCAGTAGGCGTTCACGTAATACGGGTTCGGATACACCCCGATCGCTTTCGACTTATCAGCGACGGGAGGCGTTCCCGGAACGACGCGGTGGTATGAGATGGCGCTTTCGAGACTTGGAACAAGGTTCGCGGAGTCTCCCTGATCAAACGCGGAGATTCCGTAGACGTACTGGAATCCGTTAAGATGCGACACCTCGACATCCTTCGGGGGGAACCGGTACCAATAATGAGTCGTGTCCCCCGGAAATGTCTTCGCGGAGTCGAGAAGAATTCTTCCGAATCCCGTGTTGTACCCGATGTCGTCGTCTGCGCGGTCAAACTGTCCTACGACCGAAAGGTTCAGGAGAAAATTCTCATGGTCCAGAAAATCTGCGGCAGTGTTCGACCGGTAAATGCGGTAGCCTTCGAAGTCCTTCTTTGCCGTGATCGGATCGACAGACTCCTCCGATGTCGCCTTATCCCAATAGAGGACGACATTCTGATTGTTCACTTCTACCCTGGCTCTCGGCCTGCGCGGCGGAGCCGGCAGCAGATACCTCGTGATTGCTCCGTCCGGTTCGTAGCGAAGCCCGAGCTCGGTCGGCGAAACGGAATCGCGCCTCGCGACATCCTCTCCGGGATCCAGAATATCGTTCCCGTTGACATCTTCTCCATTGTACGCCTGCTGAGCCCAACCGACATTCGCGTAGAGAGTTTTTTTCTGAAGATATGTATCGTTCCTCGCAGGGTCGGTGCCGAATTTCTTCGCGCAAACCACGGCATAGACGACTTCGAGCGAATCGCCGGGATTGAGCCGGGAGAACGGGCCGGTGGAAAGCAGATACGTCACATTCTTCGGCGCCGTGCGCAGCGGAGCGATTTTATCCGGCGGCATGGATTGCGTCAGACGTGAATAGCGGCTCAGGTAGCGGTTCGAATTGAAATCATCGGTCGGTGAAAGATAGGCTTCATCTCCGGTGCTTAACCGGAATTGCCACGCGTTATAGTATGTATTATGATAGAGATTGTCGAGAGAATTCACACCTGACGGAAATGGAGTCGTGCCCAGGAGCCGGAGGCCGACATAACTGTCGGCCGGCGGACCGCTGGGCTGGCCGCTGAAATCGAACGAGTACGCAAGCCGCTGCAGCGAGTCGAATCCCTGCCCTGTGTAGTCAAAGTACCCCGGTGTACCGGGGCGAACGTTATTTGTATTCCGGACCACGGCATTATCCCACATACCGACATAGACGGAGTCGAGCGTGTCGGCTCCGGCGTTCTTGATGACGTACCGGAGAATGACGAAGAAGTCTGCGAACGGAAAATTCCAGGCATAACTTTCCTGGTGAATACTGATCCCCAGAGGCGTATGGCGGGGTATGGTATCGACGCCTTCGGACGGCCCGGTCCTGCCGTCGGAGTAGTCGCAGATAAAATCCTGGTGGCTCACCGCGAGCGGCGTAAACTGGGAGCTGAACGGACGGTCATCGGTGAGCGATGATATTTCCCGGATGGAATCACCGATGTTATTTGTAAACTCGAATCCCTCCTGCGCGACGGCCGATGAAGGGCGGTCATACGTCGCCGTCGTCACGAGGATTTCTTCGTTGCCGGAAACATCCTTTTTCAATGCGCCGACCCAGAGCCCTCCCTGGTAAATGTGCTCGATGCGGGAGCCGCGCGGATATTCGCACGAAGGCTGGTTCGGCCAATAAAAATTTCGCGTGCCGATGGTTCCGAAGTTCGTAACAGTCAATCCGATATTGCCGATCGACGTGTAGTGCCGATCGTTATCGTCAGTTACTTTTCGGAAACCTGAATAGTCTTGCGCGCTCGATGCGAGGTACATGACGAGGCTGACGGCGATGCAACACGCCAGCCGGACAACACGCGGTATCATTAACTATAGAGAGAGTAGAGAAAAAGAGATGAAAATAATATCGGGAATATAAAAGAATTCCAAGTAAATACCAAAATAATTATACCGCAAATCCAAAATTTTGTTTCACGAAAGCAAAGCCCGGGTCAAACTGGTACGAAGCTATGTAGTTCCTTTGCAAGAACTTGGAACCCAATTACCATCGTTGGGAGCTGCGGCTCGTTCGCATCCACGTAGGGTGGAAAATTGTAATCTTAGAGTTGCCTAAAATTAACAGTTAGAATTATTTAACGATTCGCATCTTGACACTCAGAAAGCGATTTTTTACAATACAAGTGTTCAAGAAGTCGCCCCGTGCTTAGTCCCTATTAGCATTGGCATTTCAAGAACCTAACGCTCAGGCAAGCCCCCGACCTGAGCGTTTTGCTTTTTTAGAGGTACCTCTCTTTCTCCCGAAAACTTCTCCTTTTTTGCCTGACAAAAGGATGATCCGGTGAGACCGCATTGTAGTCGCTTTTATACTGCACCGTCTTTGATTTCATTCAGATTTAGAGTATATTTTTACACCTGGAAAGGTGCAGGAGCGGTTTAACTGGCACGCCTGGAAAGCGTGTGTACCTGAAAGGGTACCGAGAGTTCGAATCTCTCCCTTTCCGCAACGCTGATTGAATCTTCAAACATTTACACCATGGTCATCATATTGGGGCGATTTTCACTGGTGACGGCAATTCTCATTGGCCTGGCGGCATTTGCGCACAGCCAATCCCGCAGCGTCCGCGTACTTACGATCGACGGCACGATCAACCCCTCGTCGGCTGATTACATTCATGAGCAAATCCTCCGCGCCGATGAAGCGCACGCGGAATGTCTGATCATCCGGCTGAATACGCCGGGAGGATTATTGAAGTCGACCCGGGTGATCGTCTCCGATTTTCTCGCATCCCCCCTCCCGGTTGTCGTGTTTGTCGCCCCCGCAGGTTCTCAGGCTGCTTCCGCGGGAGTGTTTGTGACGCTTGCCTCTCACGTTGCCGTCATGGCTCCGGGCACGAACATCGGCGCCGCGCACCCGGTGACCGTCGGAGAGCAGATGGACTCGATCATGATGCAGAAATCAACGAACGATGCCGCCGCCTTCATCCGCACGATCAGCGAAAAGCGCCACCGGAACATCCGGTGGGCTGAAGACGCGGTGCGTAAAAGCATTTCAATCACGGAAACGGAAGCGCTCAACGAGCACATCATCGATACGATTGCAACCGACATCACCCGGCTCCTCGCCGCGATCGACGGCAGGGAAATCCAGACGAGCGCGGGCATGAAGATCCTGAGGACGAAGGATGCGGATGTCGTCAATGTCAACATGTCCTTTGTTCAGCAGCTCCTGGACATTCTTAGCGATCCGAACATCGCCTATATTTTTATGATGCTCGGCATCTACGGTTTATTGTTCGAGCTCTATAATCCCGGGCTGATCTTCCCGGGGATTGTCGGGGTCATCGCGCTCATTCTCGCATTTTATTCGTTCCATACATTGCCGATTAATTACGCCGGGCTTGCTCTGATCATCTTCGCGATTATTTTGTTCGTGCTGGAGATCAAGATTACGAGCCATGGCCTGCTGACGGTCGGCGGGGTTGTCTGCCTCATCCTGGGTTCGATGATGCTCATCCGGACAGATTCCATGCTGGACTTCATCGGGCTTTCCTGGAAGATCGTCATCACGACCGCCGTTATCACCTCCCTGTTCTTTATCGGGGTGATAGGGTTCGGTATCCAGGCCCAACGCCGGAAGCCCGTCACCGGGATTCAGGGAATGATCGGTGAAATCGGAGAGGCGTTTACGATCCTCGATCCGGAAGGAAGGGTCCGCATCCGGGGCGAGCTCTGGCATGCCGTAAGCACGCAGGGAAACATTGAACAGGGATCGAAGGTCGTTACTGAGGGGATCGAAAACCTCAAACTCAAAGTACGCAAACTGGAAACATAACCATGGAGGAATCAATGCAAGTTGTATCGATTTTTTTCGTCATTCTGGCATTCTTTGGCATCATCATTATTTCGAATGCCGTCCGCGTGCTGAGGGAGTATGAACGGGGGGTAATTTTCCGGCTTGGCCGCCTCATCGGCGCCAAGGGGCCGGGAGTGATCTTCCTCATCCCGATTGTCGACCGGATGATTAAGGTGAGCCTGCGGACGGTCGTCCTCGACGTCCCCCCTCAGGATGTCATTACGAAGGACAACGTATCGATCAAGGTCAACGCCGTGGTGTATTTCAGAGTCATGCAGCCTGAGAAGGCGATCGTCGAGGTGGAGAATTTTCTTTTCGCGACTTCGCAGCTCTCGCAGACGACTCTGCGCAGCATCCTCGGCCAGTCGGAGCTCGATGAGCTCCTTTCCCAGCGCGACAAGATCAACCAGGACCTTCAGAAAATTATCGACGAGCACACCGAGCCCTGGGGCGTCAAGGTGTCCAATGTGGAGGTCAAGCAAATCGATCTGCCGATTGAGATGCAGCGCGCCATGGCAAAGCAGGCCGAGGCTGAACGCGAACGGCGCGCGAAGATCGTTCACGCCGACGGCGAATTCCAGGCGAGCCAGAAATTGTCCGATGCGGCGGCCGTTATCGCCGTGAACCCCATTGCGCTCCAGCTTCGCTTCCTGCAAACCCTGACGGAAGTGGCCGCCGACAAAAATTCAACCATACTCTTCCCCGTCCCGATCGATATCATCGAGCATTTCATACGAAAGAGCAACTAGGTGGGAGAACAGATTGGTCGGATCCGCTGCTCTACGGCCATAACGATGAGCGCCGGATTGTCGCCGTCCACCAGGCCGGCGACGGAGAGATGGAGGTCTACTCCCGGATGGAGGGAACGCTCACGTCCAGGAGAATGGACTTCTTTCCATTCTTCTTTCTCTCCGACGCATACTATCTTAAGGGATATTCCCAGAAGCACTGGATAAAGGAACTCAGCGGCGATAAGCACTTCCGCTACCTCTGCGCGTTCGAACGCTGGTCCCACATGTGGGACGCCGTTCGCGACGTCATCTCCCGCTTTAACGTGGGAAACCCTTCGCCTGTCCAATCATATAGTGATCTCCCCATTCTCCACCTGCGAAGCGATCCCGTGAGCCAGTTCCTCATGCAAACCGGCATGACGCTCTTCAAAGGGTTGGAATTTCAAGACCTCCACCGGCTGCAGCTTGATATCGAAACATACTCCCAGCCCGCTGCCTTCAGCAATCCTCACCGGCGGGATGACCGGATCATCCTCGTAGCCCTTTCGGACAACCGTGGGATGGAGCGCGTCCTCGGCGGAAAGCATACATCCGAGGAAGCGCTTTTGCGCGAGCTGGTGGATGTCCTCAGGAAGGCGGATCCCGATGTTATCGAAGGCCATAACATTTTCAACTTCGACCTGCCGTTTATCATGCGGCGTTGCGAACTGCACGGCATTCAATTTGCGATTGGGCGCGACGGCTCGGTACCTTCGTCATTCGACGGCAGAATGTCCTTCGCCGAACGCACGGTCGACACCACAACCTATGAGATTGCGGGGCGCCACATCATCGACACCCTCTTCCTCGTTCAGAGCTACGACGCGACGAAGCGGACCCTCGAAAGTTACGGGCTCAAATACGCGGCGAAACACTTCGGGTTCGCGCGTCCGGATCGCGTCTACATCGAGGGAGACAAGATATCATGGTATTGGGATCATGACCCGGAGGCGCTGAAACGGTATTCGCTGGACGATGTCACCGAAACCAGGTCGCTCAGCGAGTATCTCTCGCCGAGCGTGTTCTACCTGACGCAAATGATCCCCTTCGGCTACGGTTCCGCAGCCCGCAGCGGATCCTCGGCAAAGATCGAATCGATGCTTTTGCGGGAATACATCCGCCAGCGCGCGTCAGTTCCGCAGCGCGACATCGGCATGCAGACTACGGGAGGATACACCGACATCTTCTATACCGGCGTGCTTGGCCCGGTTCTCGACGCCGACGTCGAATCACTGTATCCTTCTCTTATGCTTTCCGAAGGCATTTCGCCCCGGTCCGAGTCGCTCGGGATCTTTCTGCCGCTTCTCGAGTCTCTGACGCGTATGAGGCTCGAAGCGAAGAAGAAGATGAAGAAGGCGCCGGACGCCGAAACACGATCGAAATTCGACGCCATGCAGTCATCCTACAAGATCCTCATCAACTCGTTTTATGGATACCTGGGGTACGCGAAGGCGCTGTTCAGCGACTACCTGGCCGCCGATGCGGTCACCAAAACCGGGCAGAAAATACTGCGCCATCTCATGACCTCTATCCGGGACCGGGATGGAAAGGTCATCGAAGTCGATACAGACGGGATTTTCTTTGTTCCGCCGCCGGACGTTTTGACCGAAGCCGACGAATCACGGTTTCTCGGGGAAATTACGAAAGGCCTACCGTCCGGAATCAACCTTTCGACGAACGGCAGGTACGAGTCCATGCTGAGCTACAAGATGAAGAACTACGCCCTGCTCTCCCATGACCGGCGCCTTCGGATCAAAGGGTCTTCGCTGACGTCGCGCGCGATCGAAAAATTCGGAAGGAAATTCATTCAGGAATGCATCGAGGCCCTGCTCCGCCTGGATGTCGCGGGACTCCACGGGATCTACCTCAGGAACCGCCGCGAGATCATCGAACACACCCACGACATCGCCGACCTCTGCCGGACCGAATCCCTTAAAGAGACGGAGGCGGACTATCTTCAGACGATACAGGCAGGAACGCGGAATCGCTCGGCAAGCTATGAGGTGGCGATCGCCGAAGGAGTGCGCTGGAAGCCGGGAGACCGGATACGCTATTACATCACCGGGAACGACGAGAACGCACGGGGATTCGAGCATTGCAAGCTTGCGGAGCAGTGGGACCCGAATTTTCGGGATGAAAACGTACCGTATTACCTCAAGCGGCTGGACGAGCAGGCGAGAAAATTCGATGTTTTTTTTCTTCCACAGGATTTCCAGGCGATATTCTCTGTGGAAGGGCTCTTTGAGTTTTCACCCGAGGGAATTGCCGTCCAGACCAGAATGGTGAAGGATATCGGAGGAATGGATCTTACGACATACACGCCGGAGCCGGTCGATCCGAAGATCTGGCTCGACGAAAACAACCCGGCGGAGAGTTAGTTGGAGCGGTGCTCCGCGTGCCACTTCTTCACGTAGCTGACGATATCGATCGTTGAGGCTCCGGGAGTGAAGAGCTCTCCGACTCCCATTTCTTTCAATGCCCTGATATCCTGATCGGGGATAATCCCGCCGCCAAACACCAGAATGTCCTGCAGCCCTTTTTCCTTCACCAAGTTCATGATGCGCGGAAACACCGTCATGTGCGCTCCGCTCAACAGGCTGATGCCGATCGCGTCGACATCCTCCTGCAGGGCTGCTTCGACGATCATCTCCGGAGTCTTCCGGAGACCGGTGTAAATTACTTCCATCCCAGCGTCGCGGAGAGCGGCGGCAATCACTTTCGCGCCCCGGTCATGCCCGTCCAGACCGGCCTTTGCGATAAGCACACGAATTTTCTTTTCCATAGTTATGTCAGTCTGAGTTGTTGCTGAAATTCTCTGAGTGTGGTGTAGAATCTTGCGAGGGGAAACCCCACGACGTTATAAAAACAACCGCTGATGCGCTGGACGAAGACCGCTCCGAAATCGTCCTGGATGCCGTACGAACCTGCTTTATCCATCGGCGATCCCGATTGAACGTAGTCCCTGATTTCACCGGCGTCCAGCTTTCTGAACGTGACGTCGGTTGCTTCAACGGCCGAAACGTAGGTATTCGACGGCTTGTCGAACAATGTAAATCCCGTATAGACCCGGTGCGTGCGCCCGCTTAATTTCGTAAGCATCGCGACCGCGTCCTCAACATCCGACGGCTTGTTGAGGATGTTTCCGTCGATCACAACGATTGTGTCGGCGCCGATGACGATGGCATCTGTCTCGGCAGAGGCAACGCTCGCCGCCTTCTTCTTTGATAACATTGTCACATACTCTTCCGGCCCGACGCCGTCGAGGACGTCTTCGATGACGCCGCTTTCCTTTACTTCAAACTGAAGCCCCAGCTGGCGGAGGAGTGCTTTTCGCCGCGGGGAGGCGGATGCAAGGATAAGCTTTTTTTGCGCTACCATTCAATCTTCTTGGCAAAAAAAAAGAGCGACATGGCATTCGCTCTTCATTGTGAACATCCTCCGGCTCATACTTACCGGAACATCGCCTTGATACTCCCCCACGTTCTCCGTACTCCGGAAACCGTGTGAGAAACCGTCAGAATCGTCGAGTAGGTCGGCGCCGCGCCGTTTGAGTAGATAATCTTCACGCGGTATTGGTACAGGCTGGCTATTTTCTCGAAAGCCGAACGGTCGACAAACTCGTAGAGGGAAGGCCCCTTCAGATCCACGATACCAATCGGACTGAATTCGCCCGTTGCCCCGCTCCTGCGCTCAATCTCAAATCGCGTTACGTTACTCTCATCCTCCGTAAGCCACCGCAGCGTAACGTTGACGCCGTCACTGCTTGCCTGAAAGGATCCCGATTTGATAATCTCAGCGTAGGAACTGAGTGTAAACGCAAGTACCGCCAGCAGTGATAATGAAAGTCTTTTCATTCCGACCTCATAATGCTACAAGATACACGTGAGAACAACCAAAATCAAGTGAAATCTCAGTGCGCGAGGCGAGACTTGAACTCGCATGCCCTTCCGGGCGCCACCCCCTCAAGATGGTGTGTCTGCCAGTTCCACCACTCGCGCATACTTTTCAATGTCGTAAATTGTAAATTCCGGGGCAAAAAAACAATTTTCCATCGGGAATTTACAATCGTGTGAACCCGGTGCGATTCGAACGCACGGCCCACGCCTTAAAAGGGCGTTGCTCTACCAGCTGAGCTACGGGTTCGCGAAATGCGGCAATAATATACAGAAAAATATCCTTGTTTACAATAGAATTTTAGGGAATTTCTGAATTCCCCGTCATTTATGGTAGTGTCGTAAGACACTACCTCACTTATAAATAAGGACGACCGGATTTCCTTCCTCGTCGATGTACGCCCTGTACATCCCTTCAGTATTAAACGAAAGGGCTATCCTTCCGCCTTTATCAAGGCAAACCACTCCGCCCGTCCCTCCTATTCTACCGACTTTGGCGACAACGGTGTCAGCCGCAGCTTGTACGGACAGCTTGCCGTACTCCATCAACGACGAAACATCATGCGCAACAACCGACCGAATGAAATACTCTCCGTCGCCTGTCGCAGAAACGGCGCATGTCGCGTTGTTTGCGTACGTTCCAGCTCCGATGATTGGCGAATCGCCCACCCTTCCGAACTTCTTGTTCGTAATTCCGCCCGTCGAGGTTCCGGAAGCCAGGTCCCCGTTCACATCCAGGGCCACGCATCCTACGGTTCCAAACTTTTTCTCTATTGGCAGGGTTGGCAGGGCATTTATCTTACCTCCGGATTTTTCCTTCTCGAGCTCCTCCTGAAGCTGCTGCCACCGGCGCTCCGTTCGGAAATATTCGACCGGCATCATTTCCACGCCGTGCTGCCGGGCGAAGGACTCCGCGCCTTCCCCCGCCATCATGACGTGCTGAGACTGATCCATGACCATCCGCGCGAGACTGATCGGGTTCTTAATGTGCTTCACGCCTGCCACAGCTCCGGCTTTCAGCGTCCTCCCGTCCATGATGGACGCGTCCAGTTCGTTCGTTCCTTCATGCGTGAACACCGACCCCTTCCCCGCGTTGAAGAGCGGGTTGTCCTCCATAATGCGTATGACCGCCTCGACCGCATCCATGCTTGATTTGCCTTCGCGCAGAAGCTTGTATCCGGCGGTGATCGCCCCGGTAAGCGCGTCTCTGTACTGTTTCTCCATCTCGGGGGACATGTTCGATTTCAGAATTGTCCCCGCGCCGCCGTGGATCGCGATCCTGACCTTTTTCTCCTGCGCGTCCAAGTGCGGCATTGTGAACATTATCATTGTGAGTGACCAGAGTATCGCATGATGCATAATAAGACCAGGGCTATGATATGAAGACTTATGACAGAAGTTGAAGGGCATTTCGCAGCCGCGGGAACATTTGCTCGATCCCGGTGACAGAAACTGCTCCCACCGAAAGCCTGAACCAGCCGTCCTCTTCTGAAGTACCGAACGCCTGGAACGGTACGATGGCGAGTTGAGCATCGCTGAGCAAATACGACCGGATGTCTTCATTCGTCTGAAGGACCGTGCCGGCGGGTGTCCGCTTTCCGTTCAGGGCAAATTGAGCGCTCAGGTAGATCGCTCCCATGGGAGCGATCGCGTCGACGGGAAATCCTTCGTCCTGGAGTTTCTTTATGCCGCTGTAAAGCCCGTTGAGACGCGCCTGCAGTCCCTGCTTCATCTCCCGGTGATACGAGCGAATCTCTTCCGTCGCGGCAAGTAATTTCGCGACCGCGACCTGTTCGGCGCGAGGAGCCCAGGCACCGACGTGTCCGAGAATGCTTGCCATGCGGCCGACGACATCGGGCGGTCCGACTGTCCAGCCGACACGGATCCCGGTTGCGGCGAAGGGTTTCGATATCCCGTCCACAAAGATCGTAAAGGGGAGCAGCTCGGGACGCAACGCGACAGGGTTGAAATGTCTCGTCTCCCCATATGTCAGCAGCCAATACACCTGGTCATAGAGCAAATAGAGCGGCCTGTCGCCAGTATTCCGCCGCAAGTTCTCCTCAAGCACCAAATCGCAAATTTCATGCAGCGCCTGCTCCGTAAGGGCCGTGCCTGTGGGATTTAACGGCGAGTTTAACGCCAGCAAGCGCGCGCCGCGGATCGAGCTCTCGAGCTTCTTGCGCGTCGGAAGAAAATTTTCCGCCTTGCCGCAGGTGACGGGAATCCCTTTCGCGCCGACGAGATGGCAGTAGTGGTTGTTATTCCAGGATGGAACGGGGTAGACGACGGTGTCTCCGGGGTCGACGACAGCCCGGTACGTCGCGTAGATCGCCGGGCGCGAGCCCCCTGAGACCAGGACCGACTCCACGGGGTACGACAGGTGCAGCCATTGCCGGTAAAAGTCGACGATGCTCTTTCTCAGAATGACCATGCCGTCGGACGGCGGATAGTTTGTCTCCCCTTCACGAAGCGCCTTGAGTATTTCCTCTTCAAGAATCTTCGGGATGCGAAATTCCGTGGGGCTGAAATCTCCGACCGTCAGGTTACACACCATTTTCCCAGAAGCCGTCAGGATCCGGATATCGTTCGCGATCTTCAGGATTTCAGAACCGATGAGACCGTGTGCCATTTCGGACGTTCGCCCGTTAGACCGATCCCCCGCTACCGGCCGGCCGGCAGGTTCTATCGTTGTATGTTTGTCGTTATTGTGCACTGAATCGTTCGAGAAATGCGCGTTCTATCGCCGTAAGACTATGAACACCGCTTGTGTTCAATTTGTTCATTATGCGGTCCAGCTCCTCCCTGTTGACGACATGCAGCTTGTCACGCTCGATCTTGGACCATCGTTCTACATCCTCGGGATGCACATCGGGAGGCCGTTCGACGGCCGGGGCCTCAGGTTCATACTTTTTATAAAATAACTTCAGATACACGTAGGCGCCGAGGAAGCCGCCCAGGTGCGCGAAGTGGGCGACTCCGTTCATCGCAAATCCCATCCCGCCATAGATCGAAAGTATCGTCATCCCCACAACGAGCCAGCGCGCCTCGACCGGAATGACGCCCCAGATGTAGATCGGCATCCGCGGCCAAAAATACGCGAATCCGAGCTCAACTCCGAAGACCCCGCCCGACGCGCCGACGATTGCCGTCGAAGCAGAAAATGCGAACGAAACTAACGCGCCGGTAATCCCGCTGATGAAATACAGTATGAGAAAGTTTTTTGATCCGAGTTCCATTTCGAGCCTGGGCCCGAAAAAGAAAAGGCCGAGCATGTTAAAAAAGATATGCTGGAAACCGACATGAAGAAACATATACGTCACCAGAGTCCACGGGCGGAACAGGAGATACTCGGGCACAAATGTCAGCGCCGACATGAGTGCCGGAGAGGCGGTCGTGAGAAAATACATCACGACATTCGCGATAATAATGCGCAGAACCCATGGAGTCATCATCATAACAGCACACCGAAAAGAATTTTCATAGACGCGATCCGGCTCATGAGGTTCTTCCAAATCGCCTGTCGAGTTCACCGAGAGAAAGCTTCACAATCACCGGCCTGCCATGCGGGCAGACGAAGGGGATCTCGGTCTCAAAAAGCTGATCGAGCAAGGATCGGATTTCCTCCTGGTTCAACGGATCGCCGGCCTTCACAGCGGCTTTGCACGAAAACGACTTCGCGAGCTTCTCCCGGGGTTCAAGCGTTACGCTCTGTTCGTCTTCTTTGTAGAGATCGAGAACATTTTGCAGGATGTTCGCTTCCCTGCCCGGCTTGACGTCGGCAGGGATCCCGTCGAGAATCACGGTCGTTTTTCCGAATACCTTGAGGCTGAATCCAATGCTTTCCAGGAGGGGCTGCAGCTGCTTCACTAAAGCGACATCTCCTGCCGGCATTTCAATCGTCTGCGGAAACAGAAGTTGCTGCGACTGCGTGTTGGAGTCATTGAATCGTTTGACCGTTCGCTCGTAGATTACCCGTTCGTGAGCCGCATGCTGATCGACAAGCATGAGCCCTTCATCGGTCGGCATGACGAGATACTTGTTGTGGACCTGCCAGACTTTCGGCGAGACACCCGCACGCTCAAGATGTCCGCCCGCAGTACCATTGAGCCCGGACTCTGAAGATTCCGCCGGCGTAAACACCAGTGGACCGGGTTCCGAGATCCGCGGTGAGGACCCCGGCGCGAAGCCGTCGCCCCGCAGAAGCTCTCTCCAGCTGTCGACCCGCTCGCGCGATGGTAGTTGACTGAATTGCAGGCCGAGCCTTCCGGCGTCATCACTTCCCTGGCGTATCGCGACACTTGGCACAAGATCATGCTGCGAGAGCGCCTTTCTGACGGAGCTGAGGATGAAGCGGTACATCGAAGAATCATCTTCGAACTTCACCTCCATTTTCGAAGGATGAACGTTGACATCCACTCTTCGGGGATCAATCGTGACAAACAATACAAAAAACGGGAAGGATCCTTTTTCCAGGAGGTTTTCGTACGCCTGGAATACGGCGTGGTTGATGCTCCGGTTCACGACCGGCCGGTTATTCAAAAACAAGTATTGTTCGACACGCGACTTCCGCGAAAAATCCGGCTTGCCGAGAAGCCCGCTCACCGCCGCCAGCGCCGATTCTTCGCTGAACGGGAAGACGGTGGAGGAGAGTTTGTCTCCGAAGATGTCCTTAACCCTCTCCATGAGATTTGCCGGTTCAAGCTTCAGGACTGGCTCGTCGTCACTGATAAATTTGATTGACATCGCGGGGTACGATAGCGCGACACGCTGAAGAACGTCGAATATGTGCTTAAATTCGGTGTTGTTGCTCTTTTGAAAATTTCTTCTGCCGGGAGTATTAAAGAATAAGTTCTTTACCGTGATCGATGTCCCCTTTGAGCATGCGTCAGGCGAGACGTTTACTTTTCCGTCTCCCTCGACTCGCACCTTCGTCCCAACATCGGAGTTTGCCAGACGGGTTCGCAATTCCACCTGGGAAACGGCAGCGATCGAAGCAAGTGCCTCCCCCCGGAATCCCAGTGTCCGGATGTTTTCGAGGTCCTCGTACGATCCGATCTTGCTTGTGGCATGACGCGCGAACGCGAGAGCGGCATCTTCGCCGGACATACCCGTCCCGTCGTCGATGATCTGGATGAGGCTCTTGCCCCCTTCCTTGATAATCACGGTGATGCCTGAGGCATTCGCGTCGATGGAATTCTCGACCAGCTCCTTGACGACTGAAGCGGGCCGGCCGACAACTTCGCCGGCGGCGATTTTGTTGGCGAGATCGGGAGGGAGAATTTTGATTGACGGGGCCATGAATCGAGAGTGCGCTGTTAGGTGAATCCGATTGGCGATACCCCGAGGCCCGGTTCATCGTTCAGCATAAGCTTTCCGTCGGACAATGCGACCCCCTTGAACGGGTCGTTCGTAATGAGTACGTTTCCGTCCAGATCGGCATAGTCAACCATGGGAGAAAGTTGCGCGGCGGCCGAAATTGCGACTGAACTTTCGATCATGCAGCCGAGCATGATCTTCATATTCATCGCCTGCGCCGTGTGGATCATCCTCATCGCCTCCCGGAGCCCGGTGCATTTCATCAACTTAATGTTAATGCCGTCGAAGGCGTCCTTCAGCAGGGGCAGGTCGTACAATTGGATGACGTTTTCATCCGCAATGAGAGGGATGTGCACCTGCTCACGGAGCCAGGCCGTGCTTTCAAGATCGTGCGCCGGCATCGGCTGCTCAATAAATTCAACCCCCTGCTCTTCCAACCACAAGATCTTGTCCCGCGCCTGCTCCTTCGATTTCCAGCCTTCGTTGGCATCGGCGCGAATCACTTTATCGGTAACCTTCCTGATCGTTTTGATGATTTCTTCGTCGTTGGGGATGCCGACCTTCACTTTAAGAATGGGATACTTCTCCGCCTCCATCACTTTTTTTTCAATAACAGGGATCGTGTCGATGCCGATGGTAAATGAGGTCACGGGGGTTTTCTCTTTTTGGAGGCCCCACAATTTCCACAGCGGCACCCCCAGTTTTTTCCCGATCCAGTCGTGCAGGGCGATATCGACAGCGGCCTTGGCGGAAGTGTTATGTCCTGCAATGCCTCCGACATACGCGAGTATTTCGTCGAGCTGAAAGGGGTCACGGAACCGGTCCAGTTTCACCTTCGCCAGAAATTCCATCACGGTCGATTTGTTCTCGCCGTAGCGGTCCGATGGCGCCGCTTCTCCGTATCCGGTGATCCCTTCGTGCTCGAGTTCCACGATAATGCACGGTTCGAGATCGCGGGAGCTCCGCGAGATCGTGAAGGTATGCGTGAGCTGAAGATCGATATACCGGCTGGAGAGCTTCATTTTTCAAACAGTGCGTCGACAAACGCTTTTTTATCGAACGGCTGAAGATCGTCGATCTGTTCGCCGACTCCGATGAATTTCACCGGGATGTTCAGCTCGTTCGTTATCGCAAGGACGACTCCCCCCTTTGCCGTGCCGTCGAGCTTCGTCAGGACAAGGCCGGTAATACCGACCGCCGCGGTGAACTGCTTCGCCTGTTGAATCGCGTTCTGGCCTGTGGAGGCGTCTAAAACTAACAACACTTCGTGCGGCGCTTCGGAGACAAGTTTCTGAAGGACACGCTTAATTTTCTTCAGCTCTTCCATGAGGTTGACTTTGGTGTGGAGCCTGCCGGCGGTGTCGATGATCATGACGCCGGTATTGCGGGCGATGGCGGCGTTCAGGGCGTCAAACGCGACGGCGGCGGGATCCGCGCCGTGCTTCTGCTGAATGATCTCGACACCTGCGCGCTGCGCCCATACTTCGAGCTGTTCGTTCGCTGCCGCGCGAAACGTATCCGCCGCGGCGATGACGACATCGTGCCCCGCTGATTTATAATTATGCGCAAGCTTGCCGATCGTGGTCGTCTTGCCGACGCCGTTCACTCCGACGATCATGATGACGTGAGGGAGGCGGGCGGCCGGAATCTCAAACGGACTGGCAACCTCCTGCTCCCCGTTTGAAAATAACGTGCGGATTTCACTCCGCAGGAGATTGTCGAGTTCCGAGGCATCCTCATAATGCTCTTTCTTCACGCGAGCCCGTACGCGCTCGATGATCGTCGTCGTCGTGGAAAGCCCGACGTCGCCTGCGAGGAGAATTTCCTCGAGATTATCGATGACCTCGTCGTCGATCTTGCTTTTTCCGAGAAGGACCTTCTGCACCTTACCGAGAATGCTTTCCCGGGTCTTGGCAAGCCCCTCTTTGAGGCGGCTGAATTTGAATTTATCGAGAAAACCCATGAAGAGAGATACTAGTTAGCGTATTGAGCGAATCGCCGGACGTACAACGCGAAGGAAACGGCCAACATCGCGGCGCTGAGATACAGAAGCGCGCCCGTCAGCCACGCGTCATTGTCAATCCGGAGGAGCAGGACAAAAATATACATCGCGAGCACTCCGACGGTCCATTTTCCGGTCCAATTCGATTGCAACAGGATACTTTTTTTTCTTTTGAGATACAATCCCCCGCCGAGGATGCAAAGATCCCGCACCACCGCCGCGACAAGAAACCAGACCGGCATTTCACCTCTCAGGGCGAGGATGACGCAGACCGCCGCGATCGCTATTTTGTCGGCGATGGGATCAAGAATCTTGCCGGTATCGGTGACTTCCCGCAAATGACGGGCAACATACCCGTCGAAAAAATCAGTCGCAGCTGCGAGAACGATCAGGATAATCGCGATTGTCCGATTGCCCGGCGCCGGGGAGAGCAGGAGGATGGCGATGGGCAGAACAAGGATGACGCGCAGGAGGCTGAGAGCGTTCGAAACCGTCCAGAGCTTGCCGTTCATGCACGATTACATTTCGTACTCATCTTTGACGCCGCCGGCGGTAATCGATGTGGGATACTGGCCGCTGAAGCACGCGGTGCAATACGACTCGCCGTTTTCGTGAGGCACAGATTCGAGAAGCTTTTCCAGCGAAAGGTATTGGAGGCTGTCCACTCCCAGCTCTGCGCGTATCTTTTCAACGTCACCTCCGGCCCAGTTGGCGATGAGCTCCTGGGGGTTCGGAAAATCGATGCCGTAGTGGCACGGGAATTTGATGGGAGGCGACGTCACTCTGAAGTGTATCTCCTTCGCTCCCGCATCGCGGACAAGCTTCACGAGCTGCTTCGATGTCGTCCCGCGCACGATGGAATCGTCGACGATCACGACCCGCCGTCCCTGCAGCACGCCTTTCACCGTGTTGAATTTGGCCTTCACCTTGACCTCACGGACGTCCTGGTCGGGCTGAATGAACGTCCTGCCGACATAGTGGCTCCGGATGAGGCCGATCTCGTATTTGCTGTCGACGCCGAGCTTGTTGCTTTCCGTGACGAAACCGATCGTCGCCGTATTGCTCGAATCCGGAACATTGATGACGATAAGCTTTTCGTCCGAACCGTTCTTCGACACGGGATGTTCGTTCGCGAGAGCTTTGCCGAATTTACGGCGGACCTTATCGACGCTTTCGCCGAACACCGTGCTGTCCGGGCGGGAGAAGTAGATGTATTCGAAGATACAGAAGTGCGGCTGAGCGTTGGGCTTCTGAAGATGATACGATTTCGCTTCCCCGGAAGTAAGAGAATCCTTGTCGAATACAAGCACTTCGCCGGGTTCCACGTCACAGAGATACTTCGCGCCGATGATATCGAACGCGCAGGTTTCGGAGGCTACGACGAACGTATCCCCCAGCTTACCGACCGCAAGCGGGCGCCATCCGTGCGGATCGCGCGCGGCGATGAGCTTGTCGTCGGTCAGGATCGCTATGGAGAATGCTCCCCTCACCTGGTTCAGGGCATCGAGGATCTGGCGGATCTGAACCTGTTCTTTGCTCCGTGCAATAAGATGAAGCACAATTTCGCTGTCGGAGGTTGTCTGAAAGATCGTTCCTTCATCCTGCAAACGCGTTCTGACTTCACGGAAATTGGTAAGATTTCCGTTATGAGCCAGTGCGACATTGCCGTTCTTATAATTGACCACGAGAGGCTGGACGTTCGATTTGTTCGCCGCAGATCCCGCCGTGGAATACCGGTTATGTCCTATCGCCGACGATCCCTTGAGCACGTTCGTGAGGATCGTATCGTCGCGGAACACGTCGTTGACGAGGCCAAAATCCTTGTGTAGGTGAAACCGGCGCTTTCCGGCTTCAATATCGGAGGTCACGATGCCGGAGCCTTCCTGTCCGCGATGCTGGAGCGCGTGGAGCATGTAGTAGGCTATCTGGGCGGCGTTCGGATGGTGATACACGCCGGCGACCGCGCAGTGATCATGCGGCTTGTCGTTGGCGAACATCCCTTCGAAGTCAAGTTCGGTAAGCGTCATCCTCTTAATGTACTGAAAATCCCCCGGTAACTCAAGATTCCTTCAGCGAGACGAACGTATCCTCGCACCAGTGCGCATCGTCTCTCTCCGGATAATCCGTCGTAAAGTGCAGCCCCCGGCTCTCCTTTCGTTTCACCGCGCAGCGTATGATAAGGTCGGCTACCGTTGAAAGATTGCGCAGCTCGATGAGCCCTTCGACGACTTTCGTACGCTTATAAAACGATTCGATTTCATTGACGATGTGCGCGATCCTTCCGCGGGCCCGTTCCAACCGGAGATCCGACCGGACGATGCCGACGTAATCCCACATGACCTGCTGAATTTCCCGCCTGTCGTGTTCGATGAGCA
>DATJGD010000102.1:0-14081 GCA_035495255.1 Bacteroidota bacterium
ACGACGCGGTGGTGTTCCTTGCTCGCTTGCTCGAGCACGCGATGCTCGATTTCCCGGAAGTATTCTTCGCCGTGATCGCGAAAGACCTCCGAAACAGTCTTGCCGGCGATGCGTTCGACCTCCCGGTCGGTGTCGGTATGCGCGAAGCCGAGCGTGTTCGCAAGGATGGGGGCAAGGGTGGTTTTTCCGCTGCCCATGAACCCGGTAAGATAGACGAGGGACTTCTTTGAGGTCGTCATCTCTAAAAATGATAGGCGAGGCCGATACTCACAACCATGCCGTCGATATTGATGCGCGACGAGAGGGGATTCTGGCTGAGCGTCACGCCTGTTCCGTGATACAGCGTGGTCGACTGGTTGAATCTGTTGACAGATTCAAATTGCACGTCCCGGAACTTCAGGATGCCGCGAAGCGATACAGCTTCCCCGAGAGAATATTCGACGCCGCTCACGATGTGAATGCCGACCCCTGTGGTTCGACCTGCGAGAGAAGAATTAGCGTCGGCGTAGGTATAGCTCCGTATGCCCGGGTACACGCCCGCGCCGGCCCCCATAAAAAGCTGGAAGAGGTCGCCGCTGAACGGAATCACAAAGTACGCCGTGAGCTCGATGGGGAGCACCTTGAATCCGTCCCGCACCTCGATCGTCGTCTGGGGGGAGGGAACGCTCATGACGGCGGATGCGGCAATGTATTCCACCCCCAGCCCGAGCTGAAGCCGGATTGATCGTATTTCTCTCCTGATTTCTATTCCTGAGCTGAAAATGTCATCTAATGGAAGAAACTGTGCCCGGGTGAAATCATCGGGATCGTTTGGATAGGGGAAGAGCTTGGAGGAAGTGGTGAAGGCGCCGAAGGCAGTTACGCTGTAACTACGCTCCTGCCCGTCTGCCGTCCCGCAGACGAGCAAGAGAAACATCAACAAACATGTGCGAAGATTCCGCACACGGAGACTCCTTTGTAGGTTATTGCCGGTAGAACATGTCGCGGTTATCAACGATGTCCGCCGACTTTTTCAACTGGTCAGCCCAATCGGACAGGAAGCGGTTTCTCCGCTCCGTGAGCAACTGGGTCCGCAAACCGTCTTTTTGATTATTATATGCCGTGGAATCGAACTTCGATTTCGACGACAGCTTAAAGATATACACGCCGCGCATTCCGTCGATCGGCTGTGAAAGCACGCCCTGTTTCAGCGCCGACAACGCGCCCATGAGGCCCGGATCCTGTCCGACGCCGGGAACGCCGCCGATCACCGCAAACGGGGTGACGTGGGCGATTTGAAGGTCTGTCCTCTTCTGAGTGACTGCCGTGAGCGCGTCGGCATCAGAAAGACCTTTCCTGATGTCAGCTGCGATCTGTCTTGCCTTCTCCATCTTCCGCTCGTGCTTCACCTGGGTTTCGAGATTCGCCTTGAGTTCGTCGAAGGGCCGGATACCGGCGTCTTTTGCTTCCGATACCATGAACACGCCGAATCCGTTTGTCAATGTGATGACATCGCTTACGGTTCCGACCTTATCGCCGAATGCAAACTTGTTGAGAGTGTTATTCAATCCGATGCCCGGGATCGCTGCGTTCTTCAGGAACGGCTGCGTCTCACTGACATTGTACTTGCTCTGGGCCGCTTCTCGCGCGAAATCACTTCCCTTCGTGAGGGTTGCAAAATCCAGCGCCTTCTGTTCGATGTCGTCTTTCGTCTGGCTTCCGACATGGACGGGCAGACGGATGTCTGCAATCCGTACTTCGCGATTATCGCGGGCGACAACTTTAATGATGTGATAGCCGAACGCTGACTTCACGGGCCCGACAATCTCTCCGATTTTTGCCTTAAAGGCGGCAGTTTCAAATTCTTTTACCATTCTGCCTTTGCCGAACCAGCCAAGATCTCCGCCCTTCATGCCGGAGCTCTTATCGGTTGAATTCTCACGCGCCAGTGTCGCAAAGTCTTTTCCGCGCTTGAGTTCTGCGACAATGTTTTTTGCTTCTTTCAGCGCTTTCACGCTGTCGTTGTTATCGATCCTGATGAGAATATGGGATGCATGAAGGAAGTCGTCCGCTCCGTTGCGGAACTCCAGCACTTTGGTGAGATGATAACCGTCAAACTCTTTCGTGGAGGGGAGAATGTCGCCGGCCTTCGCGGAAAACACCGCGATTTCCTTATCCGGCTGCATCGTCCCGTGTTTTACGAATACAGAATCCGTAACCGGGGATTCGGAATACGTTTTTGCAAGATCCACAAAATCGGCTCCCGCCGAGCTTCGCTTCACGATATCATCCACCAGCGAAGTGACTGATTCTGTGTCGCTCCTCGAAGGAACGGTGTTGAACAACACATATTTCAGTTTTCGGGTCGCTTCTACCTTGTACTCCTCGGCGTGATCGTTATAGTATTTTCTGAGGTCGTCGTCGCCTGCCTTCACTTCGTCATCTTTGACAAGCATGTCGGCGTTGAAGAGGACGTAATCGCCTTCCATCGTGACGCTCTGATCGGTGAATCGCTGAAGGACGTCGGCCTCGGGAACCTGTACGCTCGCAAGGAGAATGCTCTGCAATTTCTCGCGCTCACGCTGGCGCTTGAGGGCCGCTTCGAGCGACACCATTTTCGCCTTGTTCTGCGGATTCTTTATCGTTTGCTCGTACACCATGCGGTTGAAGTTGCCCGTGGAATCCGTAAACTGCCGTGTGAGGAAATCAGGCGGATTGTCACCCATGAGCCAATCGTAGATCTCTTTGTCGGGAACGGAGATACCCATCTTCTTGACCTGCTCGTCATACAGGCGATTGTCGACGATCTGGCCCCATACCTGGTCGCGAAGGTTTCGCATCTGGTTCTCATCGGGTTCAGTCCCTGTTGAAGCTTTTTGATTATCGGCGGCCTGACGGACAAGGTCTGAGTAATCTTTAAACGAAATTACTTCCCCGTTGATCTCTCCTACCTGCTGAGACTTTGCCTGGTCGCGGGAATGCCTGCGGCCTGTGATGTCCATCCCCCAGTCAAGAACGATATAGACGACGAAGAGCCCAGCGAAAACCGAGAAAAACGTGGTCAGGTTTTCGCGTATTTGTGTCATTAATGGCATGGTTTTACGGTAATCCTTTGAAAATAAATCTTAAGAGTAGAAATAAGTCTGAAAATATACGATAAAATTGGCTCATAAGCAACGATTCTGTATATTTGAGCCACATTATCCGGAAACAGACGTGACTACGTACCTCACACATCTTCGCTGCAGCGAGTGCGATGAGAAATTTTCTTCTGAAAAAGTTCAGACTTTTTGCCCGTCCTGTAACGCACCGCTGGTCGTGGAGTACGATCTTGAGCGGGCCAGGCGGGAAATCTCCCCGGAGACGTTCTTGTCACGGGAGGGGACGCTCTGGCGCTATCGCGAGCTTCTCCCGGTAGTTCGCGAGGACGCGGTTGTCTCATTAGGAGAAGGATGGACGCCGTTGATCAGGGTGTCGGTGCTGGGGAACGAAGTCGGCATCAGGAACCTTTACGTAAAGGAGGAGGGGTACAACCCCACCGGATCGTTTAAGGCACGGGGGCTGTGTATGGCAGTCTCGAAAGCGAAGGAACTCGGCATCACCGAGGTTGCAATGCCATCCGCAGGAAATGCCGGCGGCGCGCTTGCCGCCTACGCGGCGAAGGCAGGAATGAAGGCGCACGTCTTTGTTCCGAAAGATACGCCGGAAGTGAATATCAGAGAGGTGACATTGTTCGGAGGTGAAATCAATCTCGTCGATGGGGTGATCAGCGACGCCGGAAAGAGGATGAATGAAATGAACTCTGATAAACGCTGGTTCGATATGTCGACCATGAAAGAGCCCTATCGCCTTGAAGGTAAAAAAACGATGGGATACGAACTCGCCGAACAGTTTCAATGGAAGCTGCCCGATGTCATCCTCTATCCGACAGGTGGAGGGACAGGATTAATCGGAATGTGGAAGGCGTTCGATGAAATGGAGCGTCTCGGATGGATCTCGGGAAAGCGGCCCAAGATGGTGTCGGTCCAGACGGAAGGCTGCGCGCCGGTCGTCAAAGCGTTCAAAGAAGGAAAGAAGAGCGCGGAATTCTGGAACAATGCCACAACGCGCGCCTCAGGATTGCGTGTCCCAAAGGCGTTCGCCGATAAGATGATTCTTCGTGCTCTTTACGAAAGTGGTGGTACCGCAATCGCGGTGAGCGATGAGCACATCATGGAGGAAATGCTCCGGACGGCGAAGTCGGAAGGGATCTTTCTGTGCCCCGAAGGGGCTGCTGCGGTCGCGGCAATGAGGACGTTGAAGGAAGAGAATTTCATTTCCGGTACCGATACGGTTGTGGTATTTAACACCGGGACGGGTTATAAATACACCGAATTGTACCTCCGGCAAGTTTGACTTTTACCCAAGACTTTTGTATGATTTAACATTCTCGAGAGGGGCTACACATTTCGTATTATCAATCATGGAGTGTTCGGTATGCAGATAAAAGAGAAAATTGAAAACAATATTGCGGTCCTGAGTTTGAAAGGTGATTTCCTGGGAGAGCCCGAGACGTCTGAGGTTCGCAATAAGATTCACAGCCTCGTGAGCGACAATGTGAAGAACATCATTGTCGACATGGGTGGCGTCAACTATGTCAACAGCTCCGGCCTCGGCACGTTGATTTCAGCCCTGACGACGATGCGCAATTCCGGCGGAGATCTTCGCCTTGCCCGCGTCGGCGAGAAAGTACAGAACCTCTTCATCATCACTCAGCTCGTGAAAGTGTTCGACACCTACGAAACGGTTGAACGGGCCCAGCTGAGCTATACCGCCAAAGCGTAACCTCTCGCCGGGGGGTTCATTGTGCGTCTCTCCTCGCCGTCATTTCAGAATAACACGGCTCTTCCGACGAAGTACGCACATCCGGGAGTGACCGGCGGCAAAAATTTATCGCTTCCTCTTTCCTGGGCTGACGTTCCAGCCGAAACACGCTCGTTTGCAGTATCGATCATAGATCCCCATCCCGTTGCCAGGAATTGGGTCCACTGGTTCGTCATCAATATCCCCCGCGATACTCATTCGCTTTCTGAAGGAGCTTCGGGGACGGTGATGCCGCCGGGATCTAAAGAACTTTTTAATTCATATGGAGAACAGGGATATGGGGGCCCGGAGCCTCCGAAAGGATCCGGAAGGCATCCCTACGTCACAACGGTCTACGCGCTCAGCGTCGATCATCTCGATCTCTCTCTCAACGCAACGCGCACTGCGTTTGAACAGGCGTTATCGGGAAATATTATCGCGTCAGCGGCGATAACAGGGTTCTACGAGAGATAGAAGCGTCAGGAAGTTTGAAGTCAGATCGCCGGCGAATCCTACGGATTCCACCAATAGGTTGCCTTAATGAGAAACACATTATCTCCGGGACTTGAAAGGAGGTTCCGGAAATCACGCCCGAAGCTGTAGTCTCCCGCATCGTCGAAATTCGTTCGCTGCTGTGTCCACACGAAATACAGCGTCGACCCCGGGAGATATTCCCACCGCAACACCGCGTTTCCGCGGATCGATTTAAAATTAAAGTCAGGATTATTAAAGGACAACATGGGGGCGGGCCCTCCGCCGTCGGGATCGACAAGATAGGAATTCGTGGTGTCAACAAAACGCACTGTTGATCCGTTGTCGATGCCGTATCTGTTAAACGTGTACGTCCCCGGCTGCTTGAGCTCCTTGAAATCCGTATAGGTGCCGACCGAAATGAGAGGCTGCAGATAGAGCTGCAATGTAAGCTTGGGAGTGAATGTCCAGTCGAGCCGGATCGTCGCGCCGATTTCGTTCTGGTCCAGCCGGCCGAAGATGTAGCGTGCGCCGAAGGTCTGAGTTGCCGTCGGGTCATCCTGGTGTGTCACCCATTGCGCGATCGTGATGTCGCGGTTAAAGTCCGGGGAGAACCGGAAGTTGATGCCGGAGGTCGGCTTCCAGGTCATGCCGGGACTCCACGTAATGCGCCATCCGCCGGACTCCGTTCGCCCTCCTGAAAGATCGCAATCGAAAATAACGGAATTGCGTGAATCGGTCGAACCGTAGAGGCTTCCGAAATACCCGTTGGTATTTTTCATGATCGGGCCGCCGCGGGTGTTGTACGGATTGAGAATCGCCGGGTTGTATGAAACATTTCCCCCAAAGCTCCAGTAGTTCATCAGCTGTGCGTTATAAAACAGGAGGTATCCCTCGCCGGTCTTCTCTCCGGCGTAGTCGAAATTTCTAAATGTCGCTATGTTGAAATTCTTGCTGCGGAATATCCCGTCGGGTTCATACCAGCGGTATCCCAGCACGAGATGCATATTAATGACATCGGTGCCGAAGAGGAACCCGAGGTCATTGGTATCGAATTTGGGAGAGATCGTGCCGACGGCGGCATTCAGATAGGTGTTCCCCTTCTGTTTGTTGAGGGCGATTCTCCCTGCATATCCCGAAAGCGATGTGGCATCCCTGTCGACGCTGAGATGTTCGGCGTCGGGGCGCTGAAAATTATGCAGCGGATTTTGTTCGATGGCTGCAATCCTGTCGGAGGTTCCCCGGATGAGTGTCGATGCGACCCAGCCCGAGACCACCCACGTCTGGAGGGAATCGATGTTTGCCCATCCGTCCACGCCAAGCGCGAATGACTGATGATTGAAGTTGTCGACGAGGTAATTCTGATTGAGGTCGCGGGCAACCGCCGTCCCAAGAATGCCGATCGCCTGGCGTCCTTCGTTGAACTCCTTCTGGGCTTTGACAACGCTGTAATACGTCAACGGCTGGACAACATCTTCGAACCGGACGCCCGCGCTGTCCGTCTCTTCATACTCGCGTGCGGTTACCGCCTGCATCGATGCCAGCGACCAGCTGTCGGAAAGTTTTCCCGTAAGTTTGGCGGCGCCGAGAATATGTGTCCGGTCGGGAACGTCGTAGAAGACATCTCCCTGATTGTCGTCATCGCTGTGCTGCGGCGATCCCTGCGGCGGCCTGCCGATGCGGCGGCTATAGAAAAAGTTTGGGTTTCCGAAATTGAATCCCCAGTTGCTGTTCACCCCGCCTCTTCCGAAATCGAAAAAGTTCGAGCCCTCGACGAAGAAAGGACGCTTCTCGTCGAAGAAGGTTTCATACTGTGAAAGATTGACGACCGCCGGATCAACCTCAACCTGCCCGAAGTCGGGGTTAAGCGTGGCGTTCATCGTGAGATTGCTTCCCAGGCCGAGTTTGAGATCCGCGCCGATGCTTTGTTTGAACCGGGATCCGTCGTTGAACGGATCATGCGGATCATGCTGAAGAAACTCACCGCTCGAAACGACATAGGGGAGTACCTCAAGCTTCCTGGGGGGATTGATATCGTGCAGGCCCGTGAGATCGGCGAAGCGCGATACCCATCCGCTTTCTTTCTTGGGCACAAGCACAAAATCGTCTCGCTCCTTCGATCGTTCGATCGTTCGGGCAAAGGTTATTCCCCATGTGTATTGATCCTGTTTTGGAAAACGAAGCTGAGAATATGGGATTCGCATTTCGGCAGTCCAGCCTTTGCCGTCGATGACCGTTGCCGCATCCCATACTCCGTCCCACGTATTGTCGTCCCAGTCGTCATTAAAAAGGGTGCCATCCATGATTGCGCCGCTGGCATAGACGCCGAAGAAAAACCCCGTGCGACGGTCGTGATATGAATCGATTCCCACATACAACCAATCGGCGCTGAGGTCGGCATCCCGTCTGCCGACATTGACCATGATGGACTCGGGTGCGCTGTCGTACAGCCGTGCCGCTACATACAACGCTACGTCGTCATAGGCAATCCACACCTCGGTTCGCTGCGAAGGCGCTGCTCCCTCGGTCGGATCGTGCTGCGTGAAATGATCGCTGCCGGGGCGCCGCCAGACCGGCTCGTTGAGGATGCCATCGACGGAGATGTGTTCAGTAGAACGGAGGGCGGCGATCGTCGCGCGTTGGATCGTCGTATCAATGTCGTTTGGAAGAGCGGCGGCGCTGACGGCTATAGCGCATGAACAAAAAAACACCACGCCCAGGGCCAGAGAGCGGAATCGGGTTGTCATAAATTGGGGGAATAAGAGGCAGGAGGGGGAAGCAAGTATCAATATCTCTTGATCTTCACGCTCCCGAGTCCTGCTTCAATGTGAAAATTAATTTTACCTGTCGCAGAGTAGTAATTCGAACTGATGTAATTGTCTTCGGATTGTTCAGTGAAGTCCCGATCGATATCAAAATTGGAAATGATATTCTTCTCGTACGTCACCTTTGCCCCCAGAGTTTGCGGCAACGCGATGGTCAGGGAGCCAAGGCCGACTTCGATGTCCACATCCATTTCTTTTTCGACCGTACCGCCGAAATCGAGCTTGTAGGTCCCGACGCCCCCTTCAAACTTCATGCGGTTGAAATTCGCATTCGCCAGATTCTTCGCCTCAAATTTGCTCAGGCCCGCCTCGATGGTAAGGACATCGATCTCGCTCTTATTCGGCTCATTAAAGCGAACCGAAACGGTGCTTGCGCCGGCCGACAGGCTGAGATCTTTTACTTTGAGCCCGCTGAAATCAAAATCGCCTTTCCCAACTCCCAGCTCGACATCGAATGAAATCGGTACTTTATCGGTAAAGGTCGTATTCCAGGTCCCGGCGTCGAGCCCCGAAAGATGGAATGATTTCTTCTTCTTGTGGGAGTCGTCGTCCGAGGTGCTCAGGTTCAGGTAGCCCACTTTGTCGCGCACGGAGTAATCGATGTAGTTGGTCGCGTCACGCTCATCATCCGTCGCGATACTGCATTCAAAGAGAGTCTCGGGTTTGCTCCTGCCGACCGTAAGCTTGGCGAAACCCGCCTCCAGCGTGGCCTTGAGCTCCCGTTCGTTGGAAACGGTGATCTCCTTGTGGTAGCTGTGGGAGGTAAACATGATAAATCCCACCGTAGTTGCCGACAGGGCCAGCGCAATGACGATATAGAGGGGTACACGTTGCATACTCATTAGATTTTACGGGAAACGCAGGCCCGATGTTTCACCATCTAATAGTGGGATATCTTGTCGCGGAGGAACTTGTTTAAAAGCTCCCGGGCGCGGAAAATATGGGCTTTGACCGTTCCTATGGGCAATTTCAGCATTTTTGCGATTTCAGCGTAGTCCCTCTCTTCGGTGTGACGCAGGATAATCACGCGACGGTATTTTTCGGGGAGCGTGCTGATAGCCTCCTCGATGAGGGAAGAACGCTGGTTTTGGATAATATGCTTGTCGGGCTGGTAGGTCGTGTCGGGAAGCTCGAAGCTGTATTCGCTCTCCTCCATGGCGATGGGTTTGTCGATGGAGAACGTATCGAGCTTTCGCTTGCGGATGTAATCGATACTGCTGTTCGTCGCGATCTTGTAGAGCCACGTAGAAAAGGCATATTCTTCGTTGAATTTCTTCAGTGATCCGAACGCTTTTACAAAGGCTTCCTGCGTGAGGTCCTCGACCTGTTCCTTGTTGTGGACGATGCGGGAAATGAGGTGGAATATCTGATCGTGATATTTTTTCAGGAGCCGCTTGTAGGCATCCTGGTTGCCCTTGAGAGCCGCATGAATGAGCTTCGTATCTTCCTTCCGGGAGTCGAGACGCTGATCTGACACCGGTGGTTGCGGGAGGTCACGCGTGGGGAGCTGCTGCTTGGTGTAGATCGGTTTTTGATTTACTTTTTTCTGTCGGGGCATTCACCGGGCGTCTCGTAAAACTCCCGTAAACATACGCAAAAATTGCGCCAGAGGCAAGAATCATTTGAATAAATTGGGGATTTTGGTTACCTTGAAGCATGAAGACGCACGGCATGCCGGATGTTTATTACATTTGAAGGTATCGATGGTTCAGGTAAAACCACGCAGGCCCTGCTTCTTGTTGAACGGTTAAAGAGTTCCGGTAAGACTGTCGTCTTTTTACGCGAGCCCGGAGGAACGACGGTCTCGGAAAAGATACGCGCCATCCTTCTTGATAAGCAGCACCTCGATTTAGGGCAACGAACAGAGCTCTTATTGTTTTCGGCGGCACGCGCCCAGCTTGTCGACGACGTCATCTGTCCCGCGATCAGGTCCGGCAACATTGTCGTATGCGACCGTTTTTACGACTCCACGACTGCCTACCAGGGTTACGGCCGCGGGCTCAATCTTGAGGACGTGCGATCGATCAACAGGATCGCGACTTCCGGAACGGTGCCCGACCTTACGTTGTTGATTCAGGTAGCAATTCAGGAAATCCAGCGGCGCCGGCAATCCGCAGGGGTCGCCGACGACCGCATGGAATCTTCCGGGAAAGAATTTTACTCGCGGGTTCAACAGGGATACGACGCGCTTGCCTCGACGGAGAAACGCGTTGTCGTCGTCGACGGCATGCGTTCGGCGGAAGAAATTCACCAGGATATTTGGAATATTGTCAGCAAACGATTGTCATAAACGGAGTCACTCATGAAGCATCTGTTCTCTTCCAGGAAAAAAGTTCTTACCGGTGTGTTGTTGCTCTGCGCGGTCATCGCCGTCGTCGGATTTAAGCTTGCCGACAGCGAATACTTCTTCAAGGTCAACAAGAGCATCGACATTTTCGGCAGGGTGTACAAAGAAATCACGCTGAATTATGTCGACGAGGTCGATCCGGAGAAATTCATGGAGTCCGGCATCGACGGTCTTCTCGGCACCCTTGATCCCTACACGAATTTCATCAACGAGCACGAAGGCGATGAGGTGGAGCTCATCACCACCGGAAAGTACGGCGGCATCGGCGTGACGATCGGCCAGCGCGACGGCTACATCACGATCCTCACACTCATGGACGGCTATTCTGCGCAGCGCCAGGGACTTCAGCCGGGCGACCGCATCCTGGAGATCGACGGCACCGTGATGTCCGGCCTGAGACCGGACGGAGTCCGCTCTCTCACGCGCGGCGAACCCGGCACCGAAGTGCGCCTGAAGATCGAACGTGAAGGGGAAAAGGCGCCGCTGGAGTTCGTTCTTGTCCGGGAACAAATTCAACTGAAGAACATCAGCTATGCGGATTTCATCGGGGACGGCGTCGCCTATGTGCACATCGAACGCTTTTCTCGCAGTGCAGGGGACGAACTCCGCCTGGCGATCAAAGACCTTAAACTAAAAGGCGACATCAAGAGCGTCATTCTCGACCTCCGGGACAACCCGGGCGGGCTGCTTGATGAAGCTGTGGACGTTGTCGAAAAATTCGCCGCGAAGGGAAGCCTCGTTGTCAGTACACGCGGCCGCAAACCGGATTCCGAGAAAAAGTATTTTGCGACAGAAGAGCCCATGCTGCCGGATGTCCCGCTGATCGTTCTGGTGAACCGCAACAGCGCGAGCGCGAGCGAGATCGTCGCCGGCGCGATACAGGACCTCGACCGTGGCGTCATTCTGGGAACGCGCTCGTTCGGCAAGGGACTCGTGCAGACGATCGCGCCGTTATCATACAATACACAGCTGAAGATCACGACCGCGAAGTATTACACGCCGAGCGGAAGGTGCATCCAGGAAATCGATTACATGCACAAGAACAATGAAGGCGTCTTCGCGATCACCCCGGACAGTTTACGGGCACAGTTTAAGACGCTCAAGGGAAGAGTTGAATACGAGCGCGGCGGGATCGCCCCGGATACGGTGGTGAACGAGCCGGATGCGAGCGCGCTTCAGAAGGAGCTTCTGAGGAAATCGATGTACTTCAAGTTCGCATCACGATACGCAAGCGCGCATAAGGAACAGCCTTCGGCGATCGACGCAGCCCAGCTCGCCAAGGATTTTCAGTCGTATCTTGACGAACAAAAGTTCACCTATCAGGACGACGGAGAGTCAAAACTCAAAGAACTTTCCGACGTCGCAGATAAGTCAAAATATTCGCCGGCAGTCAAGGAGATCATCGACCATCTGAAAGCGCAACTGGAAAACGAGAAAACGAAGGGGATCGACCGGAACAAGGACGAAGTACTTCGCGCTCTGACGATGGAAATTATGAGCCGGTACAAAGGCGAACGCGGACGCATCGAAGCGTCTCTCGCCGGCGATGTCCAGCTTCAGAGTGCGAAAGCATTGTTGTCGAACAAAAAGGAATACGAACGCCGGCTGGCGTCGCGTTGAGGTCCGGCTACGTCGGCTGCTCTACACGGTAGCCGAGGTCCATGAGCTTGCCGTGGATGAGCATCAGCATGCGGTTAAAATCCCCGCGTTCGTGGACAAAATCCACTTCGTCGGAGGGGATAACAAGAAGAGGCCCGAGCTTGTAATTTCCGATCCACTCTCTGTAGTGGTCGCTGAGCTGTTCGAGGTAGGATTTCGGGATGCTCTGTTCGTAGTCCCGGCCGCGCCTGGAGATTTGTTTCAGCAGTGTTTCAATCCGGGCGTCGAGATAGATGAGAAGGTCGGGAGGCTTGAGATACTGCATCATCACCTTGTATAATTCCACGTAGTTCGTGTAATCCCGCTTGTCCATCTTGCCGATGAGATGGAGGTTTCTCGCAAAAATCTCGGCGTCTTCGTAGATCGACCTGTCCTGTATGACGCTCTCCGAACCTTCCACAATGCGCTTATGGTCGTTAAACCTCTTCGAGAGAAAATAGACCTGGAGATTGAACGACCAGCGGTCCATGTCTTTATAAAAATCGGCAAGGTAGGGGTTGTCTTCGACCGATTCGTAGAACGATTTCCAGCCGTAATGCTCGCTGAGCATCCGGGTGAGGGAAGATTTTCCTGAGCCGATATTACCGGCGACCGCGACGAAGATGTTTTGATCCATGGGCAGGGAGAATATAGGGGATTAAATGATGACCCGCAATTCTCGCTCAAGCCCCGGCAACGGTTCGTCCCAAACACAGGGGACCAGGGAACTCGTTTCCATCAGTCGATAAATATTCATATATTGACAAGGCTTATGATATCATCGATTATATACCATGCTAAACCAATCTGTCTCATCGTAATATTCATTTTGAATCTTTCACTTATATGGTGTTCGGAAGTGGGCTGCTCATCGGATGAAGAAGGCGACGGATGTACTTCATTGCTATGCACTTTGCATCATGGTAAAAATAATCAATCCCATCATACTTCAGAACCGGGCTCGAAAAGTTGTTCTTGTGCCGCCCAATCCCCGTTGTTGGTATCATCGCCGGCTTCCATAAACCTGATTATGGTTTCTAAAGGTGTGACAATTTCTTTTGAGGCAGGCCTCCTTTCTTCACCTAACCGCTCAATTTTTCGCCCTCCCATCATCTAAGCGTTTTTTCGACTACCTGAGCGCACATCACTCAAGTTGCGGTGTGCACCGTTGCGTTTTATTTATTCATTACCCCGTAGAAGGAAAAGTATGCTTAAACTATTGAGTGTTCTCATTCTCGTACTTGGTACAATTGTTCCAGGCTTACGCGCGCAAACAGCAATTCTGACCGGAGTAGTAAAAGATTCCGTTACACTTGAAGCACTCATCTCGGCGAATATTTCCCTGGCTGGAACTTTGCAAGGAGCAGCTACATCCACTGAAGGAACGTTTGTCATCAGAAAGATTCCACCTGGTTCATATGTACTTCGGATTTCACTCATCGGCTATGCCGCGCGCGAGTTTCCTGTCAACCTTGCCGTGAACGATTCTCTTTTCATTGAATTATATCTTCAACCCGAACACGTCGAGGAAGAGGAAGTTGTTGTTACAGCCACGAGAACTGTTCGCCATATTGCAGACGTTCCTGTTCGGATCGAAGCAATTCCGCAGGAAGAAGTCGAGGAGAAATTGCTGATGACACCCTCCAACGTCGTAATGCTATTGAATGAATCAACCGGAATGCGTGTGCAAACGACGTCAGCTACCAGTAACACCGCCAATCTTCGCATTCAGGGATTGAATGGGCGCTACACTCAAATTCTTACCGATGGGATCCCGAATTGCGGCGGACTATCAGCCGGTTTTGGGCTCACTCAAATTCCCCCGCTCAACCTCCGTCAAGTTGAAGTTATCAAAGGAGCAACCTCTGCTCTCTATGGCGCTGATGCGATATCAGGTGTCGTCAATTTTATTACGAAGGACCCAAAACAAGAACCTGAATTGAGTGCAATCTTCAACGGAACAACGCAACGAGGAGTGG
>DATJGD010000103.1:0-7346 GCA_035495255.1 Bacteroidota bacterium
TGAAGAGGCGTCGATTCCGTGAACTTACCTGTCGATCCGAGGGAGCCGTACACCTCGTCGGTCGAGACCTGAACAAATCTCCGAATCTGGCGTTCGCGGGCGGCGTCGAGGAGCACGTTGGTGCCGCCGACGTTCGTTTCAACAAAGACTGCCGGGCCGAGAATGCTCCGGTCAACGTGCGATTCAGCGGCGAAGTTCACGACCGTATCGACCGAAAAATCCTTCAACGTATCGATGACAACCGTGCGGTCGCAGATGTCCCCTTTGACAAATTTGTATCTGGGGTGAGATTCCACGCCTTCCAGGTTTTCAGGATTGCCGGCGTAGGTGAGCTTGTCGAGGTTCACTATAGTATATGCGGGATGCTGCACCAGCATATGCCGTATGAAGTTGCTTCCAATAAACCCGCAGCCGCCGGTTACGAGAATGGTCATTTGTTATCTGTTATTCAAATTCGGGGACAAAAAAGCGCATTTTGACCCATAATTATGCAAACGAGTGAACAAATCTACGAAAATGAGCGTGTAAAAGCAACGAAAGCGTGAAAACGAACAGAAAAGGCTAAAACAAGCGGTAACGAAGTTGGTAGGAGAATGTCCTTTATTATAGTGACTTAAAAATCTACAAAATATAAGAGAGAAAATCAATGGAGCAGTTGGGCTCGAACACAGCCCAGGGTCAGATAACCCGGAGGTCGGCGGAGGTCATCCAGCCTACTTTTCCGTCTGCCAGACGGATTTTTTTCCAATCGCCGACAGTATCAAGGACATCCACCCTTACCCCCTCATGCAAAACGAAAAGATCGGTGCTCTGAGCATCCGGAGAGCTCTTGACAGCCACGGTCGGCGAGAAGATAATGCCGGCCTGGTCGATATACTCTTTGCGGTACTGCTGTCCCACGCCGATGTATCCGATTATGCTGACGATGATACAAAGAGCACATACGAGAAATCCCACCCTCTGCCCTAGCGTCGATTTGCTGATCCGGAAAAGAATCGCGCCCAGAGCCGCGCACCAGAGCGCTACGATAGCGACAACGGCCCAGATCCCTGTGGAAAATGTCCCTATGAATGAATTCCACCATTCGATGATGAAAAGGCGGGGCACCGGTTCGATCTTATCGGTCACCCGGATATTTGCCAGCCGAAGATTATACAGAATATCGTCATCATGAGGTGCGAGGCGCTTTGCGCGCTCAAAATTGAGAATCGCAGCGGGAATATTTTTCAATTTATAGTAAGCGTTCCCCAGATTATAGTAAAGCGCGCCGTCTTCGTAGCCGTTTGAAGCGATCTGCTCGTAGAGAGCAATGGCTTTTTCGTACTGGCTCTCCCTGTACAACTGATTCGCCTGATTAAGCTGGAGCGAAGCCTCCTGAGCAAACGCCTGATTGACCAGAAAAAGCAATACCAAGCCTTTGATCATCGAACCTCGCTCTCAATAGTGGAGACGAGTTCAACAGTTTCGTTGTAAAAGGCATCCATCGTAGTGGAATCTGCCGAGGGGGCGAAACGGGCAAACTCGCAGCGCTCGATTGTCGAGGCCAGCTTGCTGATCGATTCCTGGTCGACCCCGCGCTGCTCAAGTGTGGAGCGCACTGCGTCCACCGACAGCTCCGACGGTGGGAGCGAAAGCTTATCGCCGACATATCCCCACAGGGCGCGGGAAATTTCCGTGTAGAATTCTTCTTTCTTTTTCTGATCGAGAAACTTCTTTGCCTCGGCAAGACGGCCCTGCGCCATTTTCCGGGCCTTTCGTTTTCTTGTCCCCGCGACATCTCCGAGGACCCGCTCCCGTTTCCGCACGACAAAGAGCATCCCGATAAAGGAGAAAATGGGGGCAATCGAAAGAACATAGAATCCAGCCGATCCGACGAATGATTCTCCTTTACGACGAAGCGTTGATTCACTCTTGATAAAACGAATATCTTCGCCGAGAAGCTTGACGTCTTCCTTGCTGATTCCGACAGCAGGCCCGCCGGCTGCATCAGAACCTTTGTCGACGTTCAGGACAAAGTACGGACTCACGAGCTTGACGTAGGATTTTTTCTCGATGTCATAATATGAGAATGGAAACGACGCAATCCGCTGATCGCCGGCATGGCGCGGAATTAATAAGTACTCAAACGTCCTGTTGCCGGCAACCTGGTTCGATTCCCGCGTGATATTGTCGGAGATCTTTGGATCGTACCGTTCAATGTCGGGAGACACGACAACATTCGGTGCACCGATAAGCTTGAGATTGCCGCGGCCTGAGATTTTAACTTTGAGCGTGACAGGCTCGTTTGTTTTGGTCTGCTGCTTGTCGAGCCATGCTTCCATGACAAACTTGCCCACCGCTCCGTTAAATCCTTCGGGAATATTCGCCGAAGGAAGCGGACTCACGGCGACCTTCACCGGTTCGCTCTGGACTTTGTAATTGACGTTGGAGAAATTTCCAAAGAAGGGGTCGTTGAAGAACTGATCAAAAATATCGTTCGAGCGGCGGCGTGACTGTACCTGAACAACGCAATTGACCTCCATGGGATCGATCTCAAGCGCTCCGCTCCGCTGAGGGAACAGTGCGACCTTCCGCAACACGGCGACCTGGTACTGCTTTCCGTTGTAGACTTCGTTGGTAAACTGGACCTGCTTGATTTCTTCGACATCCTCGTTCCAAAATCCTGTGAAGGCCGGCAGTTTGCTGATGTTCAGGTTCGACAACCGTACGCGATTGTAGAGCTTGTAGGTCGCGGTGATCTGTTCCCCCTGAACCGGCTTTGTCTTATCGACTGTGACTTTGATGAATAAATTGTCCCCTATTTGTTTGCTGATGTCGCCTGTCTCTTCAGGCGCATTTTGCTTGCGTGCCTGCTGAGGCGCGCCTTTCGATACGACAATGACGAGCGGTTGGGTCTGAAGCTTTTTTCCACCAAGGTCAATCGTCGCCGGCCCGATGGTCAACTTTCCTTCGGTCCGTGGGACGAGAATGTAGCTGTAGGAGACCGAAGAGGACATCGCACCATTAATGAACTGCATATTCGTGGATTGATTGGGTCCCGATGCGACATCGAACTGATTGAACCCGGGAGCCTGAAAGCTCTTCACCCCGCTCGAACCGTTCACCGTGAACGTTACCTCGATCTGTTCACCGACCGTCGCCTGATTTCTGTCAACGGACGCACTGAATGACTGGCCGAAGAGAGGCACGCTCCAGGCAAAGAATAACAATAGCCACAGCGCAACGAGCTTATATTTTTGGATGAGGGTGTTCACAACTTACCAGTCTTTTTCGACCCTGATTCTTGCCGGCACTTTCTTGTGGAGTTTCTTCTGAACGTCTTTCTCCTCGTTCTTTAGCGCTTCGAGAATACGCTCAGCATCGGCTTTGGAGATCTGCTGCTTCTTTTGGGGATTCCCCTGCTGATCTTTTTGATCCTGCTGCTGATCTTTTTGCTGTTGATCCTGCTGCTTATCGTCTTTCTGATCCTTTTGGTCTTTCTTGTCCTGCTTATCGTCCTTCTTCTTGTCGTCCTTCTTTTTATCGTCTTTCTTCTGCTGTTGTTGTTGTTGCTGCTGCTGGCGCAGCATCTGCTTCGCGTACTCGAGGTTATACTTCGTGTCGCCGTCTTTCGGATTCAGCTTCAGCGCTTCCTTGTATGCATTAATGCTCTCGGGATATTTTTGGGTCTTCAGCAGCGAATTCCCCAGATTGTGCAGCGCCTGCGAACGATCAACCGCGTCTTTCGTTTTGGATGCAGCGATCGTATATTGTTCCGCTGCCTCTCCGTACCTTCCCTCTTTATAGAGCGCATCGCCAAGATTGAACGGACCTTCGTGAAACTCCTTATTTTTCTCCAGGGCCTTCCGGTAGCTTATTTCTGCATCGGTAAACTTGTTCTCCTTGTACGCCCGGTTGCCGTCGCGGATGAGTGACCGGTCTGATTGTGACGATGCGACTGAAGCAAAACAGAGCATCAAAAGTATGAGGTTGAGAGCTTTCATGCACGCTCCTTGAAAATTGTCCAGCGCTGGAGCCACCGGCTTTTCCGCTCCGATATGAAGAACTCCGCCAGCAAGAGCAGGCATGCCGCGCCGAGGAAGTACTGAAACCTGTCTTCGTACTCGGTGAACACTTTTGCCCCAAACTCCTTCTTTTCCATGGACTGGATATCGCTCAGCACTGCGTCAAGCTCGCTCTGTTGATTCGTTGCCCGTATGAATTTGCCTTTTCCTGCTTCTGCGATCTGCTGCAGTCCCTGCTCGTCGAGCTTTGTTATCACTGTCGATCCGTCGGCATCTTTCTTGAATCCCACTTCGACGTTGTTCTCGTACACCGGGATCGGAGCCCCTTCCGGAGAGCCCATGCCGATGGTATGAATGACAACTCCTTCGCTTGCCGCATCTTTCGCGGCGGCAATGGCGTCATCTTCGTGATTTTCTCCGTCGGTAATAATGATAATCACCTTGTGCTTCTTTTCCCCTTCGGCAAACGACTTCATCGAAAGTTTGATCGCGGACCCGATTGCCGTTCCCGGGACGGGGACTGCGTCGACATCGATGGTACTCAGGATCAGTTTCGCCGCTGAATAGTCGGTCGTGAGCGGAAGCTGCAGATAACTCTCGCCTCCGAACACAATAAGCCCGATCCTGTCGTTCTGCAGCTTCTCGATCATGTGGGCGATTTCCTGCCTCGCGTTTTCAAGCCTGTTCGGCTTCAGGTCTTCTGCCTTCATGCTATTTGATACGTCGAGCGCGATCATGATATCGACCCCCTCACGCTTCACTTCCTCAAACTTCGTCCCGATCTGCGGATTGGCGACGCTGAGGACAACAAATCCAATTGTCAGTACCGCAAGAAAGAACTTAATGGACAGCTTGTATTTTCCCAGAGCCGGCATGAGCTGCTTCAGCAAGTCAGGATTTCCGTAACGCCGGAGCAGCTGTCTCCGCATCCGCACCGCCCAAAAGAACAGGACGAGAAGGACCGGGATGAGGATCAGCCCGTAGAGATATTCGGCATGTGCAAATCGGATCATGGCAGTTTCCGGAACAGCGTCTGTGATAAAAACACTTCCAATAATAAGAAAAATCCTGCAAACATCGCTGCGCTGTAGAATTCCTCTTTATGCCGACGGAATTGCGTTACTTCAATCTTCGTTTTCTCCAGGCGGTCGATTTCCTCGTAAATCACTTTCAATGTCTGGTTATCGGTCGCCCTGAAATATTTTCCCCCGGTCTGGTCGGCAATCTTCTGAAGAAGTATGCCGTCAATCTCCACCGGCACATTCTGATACTGCGTGCCAAACGGAGTCTGCACAGGGTACGGTGCCGTCCCCCTGGTGCCTACGCCGATCGTGTACACCCGGATGCCAAAGGTCTGCGCAATATTTGCCGCGGTCAACGGATCGATCGAGCCGCGGTTGTTCACTCCGTCGGTGAGGAGGACAACGACGCGGCTTTTTGCCTTGCTCTCTTTTAGTCTCGCGACAGCCGTCGCGAGTCCGGAACCAATCGCGGTGCCGTCTTCGATCATGCCGGTTTTTACCTGGGAGAGAAGATTCTTGAGAACTCCGTGATCCAACGTGAGAGGGCATTGGGTGAAACTTTCACCAGCGAAGATCACAAGCCCGATTCGATCATTGGGACGGCCATCGATAAAGTCCGCGGCCACCCTTTTCGCAGCTTCCACCCGGTTCGGGTGAAAGTCCTCTGCCAGCATACTGCCGGAAATGTCCGAAGCGAGCACGATATCGATACCTTCGGTTGTAACATTCTCTCCTGCCGACGTCGACTGAGGACGGGCAAGAGCGATAATCAGAAGTATGAACGCAATCGTTCGGAATACAAACAGGAGATGCCGGAGCCTCTGCCGCCACGAGCGCGGCACGTTGCGCACGACTTCGAGCGTCGGGACCTGCATTTCGACAAGCTGCTGGCGCTGGCGTTTCCAATACCAGAAGGCCATCACTGGAACCAGCGCAAGCAGGAATAAAAACTCCGGGTTTGCGAACGTCATGAGGCCACCCCCTCGGATACGACTTCCTGCCGAACGGGAACAGGAGTGTGTTGCATCGTGACTTCCACAAACGAATGAGCAGATCGCATGCTGCGGGTATTCTCTTCGGGCGTCGGCTGGAATTTTGCAAACTTCACAAGGTCCGCCAGGACCAGCATATCACGAAGCTGCTCTCTGGCCTGTGGATCGAGAGTTTTTATTGCGGGGGCAATAAGGATCTCATCGGTGATCATTTCCAGCGCCATGACATGGTACCGACCTTCGATATACGCCCGGATAATATCCGTGAGCTGAGAATGATATTCCTTCATCAATCCGCGCTGCCACATGTTCTCGGATTCGAGCGCGCGCAAGGCTTCCAGTGCGATCTCGTGCGCAGGCCGCGGGGGAGCTTGCGGAATGAACGTTTCTCCGCGCTTCCGCTTCTTGAGCAAATAATAGACAAGCCATGAAACCGCGCCAATGCCGATAACTCCGAGAATGTACGGAAGCATCTCCGCGAATGTGATCGAGAGGGAAACAGGCGGTTTGATGTCCTTAATATCTTTGGATGTGTCGACGATACCGACGCTGTGAACAAAAATCGGAATCGGCGGCGTCTCAGCAGAGTGAGGCGTTTTATCGCCGGGAGTAAAGTATGTGACGGGAAGAGGGGGGATGACAAATGTCCCGGTGTCGAATGCCGTAAGCGTGTACGTGATCGATTCGAGCACCTGCTGATTTACTTTTTGGGTCGTGATCGAATCACGCCGTACCACTTCCATGCCTTGAAGCGAATCGGCAAGAGCCGGGAACTGCACCTGAGCGCCTTCCTGGTGGCGTGCCTCGATGTGCAGCCTGATCCAGTCGCCGATGAGAATGTTGTTGGAATCGACGCGTGCGGTCACCTGGACATCTTGCGCTGGCGATTGAAGTACGCACAGAATCAACAATGCCGCAGCAACGATCAGAAATCGACAACCGAATTTTCTGGTAAATGTCATCGCTGACAGATTCCCGCCCGGAAAGCTCCTCGATTCATCGAGGAGATGAAAGGGCTTGTTATTGATTGTTGATGGTTGACTATTCTCATAAGCGAAGGTGGTCGGGCAGACCAATCGAATAAAGTCGTTCTGATAATGTCCGAAGTATCGTTTCTTCATAGCATTGTCAGTCTCGAAAAATCTCTCGAAGTTATTCGAGGGAATGTCACCATCTCTTCTCTCTCACCCTGAAGAATGCCACGAGCGGATTGACGTACGATTGATCGATCCTGATGTCGATAGCGTCGACTCCGCTCCTGCGGAACAGCTTCGAGCGTTCGTCATCGCGCTCCCGCCACCATTTTGCGTACCGATCGCGCACGCGCC